>NZ_JAWRXH010000002.1:0-1002234 GCF_046535115.1 Chryseobacterium sp. SIMBA_038 | reverse complement strand
TACCGATCCACATCTCGTTTTTCAGTGGGGCAAAAGTACTCCATTATACCCTACCACTCCAAATCTATTTAACATAATGTTCATGTAAAACTCCTATTGTGGAAAAGTTTCATCTCTAATTTATTGATATAAATTACTTTATGGCATAAGCTATAGTTATCCACAGGATTCGATTATATTTTTGAAAGATCTGGGAATGCGCGTTCGGGAGGGTTTTGGAGCTTTTAATATGAATTGAAAGGATTTCCTTTTATATAATAAGTATACTATATATAAGGTATAAGAAAGTAAACCTCATAGGTTTTGAAAACCTATGAGGTTGGGAGTCGTGAGAAGTTATGCTTGAGGAACGCTTTTTTTATTTCCCACAGATTTTCGCAGATTGGCACAGATCTTAAACTAGGGTTTGAGCGTGGAAGAGTTGGAGAGGATGAGTCTAGATCGGTTTTGGAGTTAGGGAAATGTGTAGGAGAATGTAGATTGATAAGTGATTAATGTCTGAGAAAAAATCTATTACGAGAAAAAGTAATAAGAATGTACGATACCCTAGCCCGGATTGGAGCGGCATCCTTTTTGGGGCGGCCGGAGCGAAGCGAAGGCCGGCAACAAAAAGATAGAGCGGAAAGCCGGATGAAGCTCCTGAAAAATTTTGAGTTGGAGAGAATGAGGGTTGGAGAATTGGAGAGTATGAGAGTATTTGTTTTTGAGATTGCTTCGGCGCTGCGCTTCTCGCAGTGACAATTTGGGAAAAGAAAAAAGCAGAGTTTAATGACTCTGCTTTTCTTTATTATATATGGTGCTTAGAAATTCTGCGTAAGATTTCTCTAAGCCTATTATATCGCCGGATTTTAAATTTAATCCTCCGACTCCTGTTTGGTCAGATTTTATTTTTGCGGCGGAAATCTGAAAATATTGGTTTTCTTCTTCGGCTTTAGGCTGTAGTTTTATTGTTGAACCTAATAGTTTCTTTGTAGAAATTGCATAAACTTCTCCCGGCACGGTTTTCACCATTGTATATGATCGTGGAGACAAGGTATAGTCTTTTTTATTTATGCTTATTTTTTGATCTTTATCCGATGAAGCAAATAAATAGATATTCCCTTTTTGGTTTAAAAATTTCTCTTTTGAGATATAATATAAAGCGAGTTTATAATTTGAAGGATTGAAAGCCTGTGAAGAGCCATCAATATTTTCAAATGGTTTTAACGAAAAAGCGTTGGCGCCAATTTCTTTTGCTTTCTTATATATTAAAGAAAAAACTTCAGCATCATTTTTTGAGAATCCCTGAACTTCGACTTCGCCCAACAATTCGGCCTGTTTTGCTTCTTCGTCTATTTTGTATAAAAATTTATCTATGTTCTCATGTGTTTTTTCAACCTTGGTTAAATAAACATTCTGAGCACTGAAAAACTGAACAAAAAAAACAAAAATGATAATTCCTAAATTTTTCATTTATCTATTATATTATTGTGAAAGGATTTCGACGCATTCTTCCAGACTATTTTCCCAATGTTTTGGTTCAATTTTATACGTCTCTTCAATTTTGTCTAAACACATTGTACTTCTTTTCGGACGTTTTGCCGGAGTTGGATATTGTTCGGTTGTTAGTGCATTTAATTTTACTGAAGATTTTGAAAATTCAGCGATCTTTTTAGCAAATTCAAACCAAGTTGTTTCGGGGTAATTTGAAAAATGGAAGACACCGAAAGTTTTCGTTGGAGTATCAATGATATTCATGATTGCTTCGGCTAAATCATTTGCGTTTGTAGGCTGACCATATTGATCTGCAACAATTCCTAATTCGTCTTTTTGTGAAAATAGATTCAGCATCGTCTTCACAAAGTTTTTATTGAACTCTGAATATAACCAAGATGTTCTCAGAATAATTGTTTTAGGATTAATTTCTAAAGCCAATTCTTCTCCCTTTAATTTTGATTCTCCATAAACGCCGATTGGATTTGTGAAATCATCTTCAGAATAATCAAGATTTGTTTCTCCATCAAAAACGTAATCCGTGGAAACATGAATTAATATTGTTTTATTATCAAGACAAGCCTGAGCAAGATGTGCTACACCGTCTGCATTTACAGCAAAAGCTTTTTCACTTTCTTTTTCGGCAAGATCTACCGCCGTGTAAGCCGATGCATTGATACAGAAATCCGGTTTTTCATTATTAAAAAATGTGTTTACCTGAGTTTCGTCTGTAATATCCAGAGTTTGTGAGTCTGTGAAAACAAATTCATAATCAAGTTCAAAATCGGGAGCAATTTTTCTTATGCAGTTCCCCAATTGACCGTTGCTTCCTATTACTATTATTTTTTTCATTTATTATGAATTTTTCGCGTTTTGTGATCTTAAAAATTTAACTCTCGACTGGAAATCTTTCTGGTCTAAATCTACGTAGAATTTATGAAATGTATCTTTGATATCTTCCGGATGAACTTCCGATTTTCTTGTTTTAATATTAAAATAGATTATCGTAACCCATAAAACGGCATGAACTGTTTTCTCGTCCAAGCTTTTCATTAAAATCTCCACTTTTGCAGTTCTATCCTGTATCTCGATCGTTTTGCTGCTGATCACAACCTGCGTATTGTATCTTACTTCTTTTAAATATGCTATTTCGTTTTGAATCGCTATCCAAGTACAGCCTGTTTTTTTAGTGTATTCTTCATAAGTAAAACCGTAGAATGTTTCTACATGATCTTCTCTTGCATTGAACATATAATCCAGGTATTTCACATTATTTAAATGCCCGATCGGATCACAATCACTAAATCTAACTTTAACCGTAGTTGATACTTCTTTTTCCATTTGGCAAAAATAAAAAAACCACCTCTAAAAGAGATGGTTAGTTTTATAAATCTTTGTTAATTTGTTACAATTAAAGACCTAATTCTTTTTTTACAGCTGGAGTAGCATCAACACCTGCTTTGTAAACAAAAGCAGAAGAGTTAGCATCCATTACGTAATCATAACCGTTAGCTTTAGAAACTTTAGTTACAACATCGTTTAATTTCTTTTCAACCGGCTCATAAGCTGCATCTCTTTTAGCAACGAAATCTTTTTGAGCTTTATCTTGCATTTGGTTGATCTCGTCATTCATTTTAGATAATTCAGCTTCTCTTGCTTTGTTTTCCTCAGCAGTTTTCTTAGGAGCTTCTTCAGTATATTGCTTTAATTTAGCTTGTCCAGCGTCAGCTTTCTTTTTGATTTCAGCTTGTTTAGCATCTAAGAAAGTTTTTAAGTCAGCATCTGCTTTTTTCTTTTCAGGCATTGCTTCAAGAACACCCATAACATCTAAAGTAGCAATTTTTTGAGCTTTTGCCATACCTACAGATACAACCATCATTACTGCTGCAAATAATACACTTAATTTTTTCATAATTGGTAAATAAATAATTTAATTTGTTTTTAGATTTTAAATATAGGTAAAAGTTAATTATGATAATTACTTTTTACCTTTCGTACTTGTTTTTTCCTTTTTATCAGATCCAGATGAACCTTTTAATAAAACATCCAATACTTTATCAGTATAATCGAATCTTTTTTGAAGGAAAATAACATTAACGTTATTGGCTTTATCAAGAACTATGCCCAAGCCATTCTTCTCAGACATGGTTTTGATGGCATTCCAGATCTGATCCTGGAAAGGTACCACTAAACTTGTTCTTAGTTTAGTGATCTCACCATTAGCTCCAAACCTTAAACTAGTAGTAGTTTTGATGTTTTTATCCAAATCCATCACCTCCTTTTCTCTAAGCTTTAATTGGTCTCCAACTAATAATACTTTTTCGTTCTCAAAAGCTGATCTTTTCTTTTCAAACTCAGACTGTAAGGTCTGAAGTTCTGATTGCCAAGTATCAATTTGCGAATTTAATCTGGCTTCCGCTTCTTTATATTGAGGTAATTTATCCAAAATATATTCTGTATCAACTACACCAACTTTCTGAGCATTGCTCAATCCGAAAAGCAAGAATAATACAAATGTGAAAGCAAATTTAAAATTTTTCATATTGCGAATTATAATGATTGGTTCATCAAGAAGTGTGTCTTCCATCCTGAAGGCTCAGTTCCAGTAACTGTTTTATCAAATCCGTAAGCAAAATCAAACCCGATCAATCCAAATGCACCCATGTAAACTCTTACCCCAACACCAACTGATCTTTTTAACTGGAATGGATTATAGCTACCCCATGAGTTCCAAACGTTACCTCCCTCAGCAAAAGTTAATGCATAAATTTTAGCAGTCTGGCTCATTGAAATTGGATATCTTAGTTCTAAAGTAAATCTGTTATAGATTGTACCTCCTCCTTTTTGAGTAATATCTTCTGATGTTCCACCATAAGTAGAAGCATTTTCGTAACCTCTCAAAGGAATTAGTTCTCTACCGTCATATCTACCTCCGAAAAGTCCTGTTCCTCCTACATAGAATCTTTCAAATGGCGGAGCACCTAAGTCTTTGTTATATCCGTCCATGAATCCCATTTCAGCAGAAGATCTTAAAACCAATTTTCCGGCAATTTCGTTGTAAACGTCAGCTTTAAACTTGATTTTATAGAATTCCATCCACTTATACTTTTCAGTAGGACTCATTGTTGAATAATCTTTGTTATTAAACAATGAATATGGTAATGTGAATTTTCCTGAAAGTTCAATATTAGAACCCGTTGTTGGGAAAATTGGGTCAATACCCGCAGAGTTTCTGCTTAATCCAACATTAAGACTTAAGTTATTTGCAGTTCCATAATATTCAGTAGTATCACCGAATTCAAATGGATAGTTACTAAAGTCATATTTCTGATACTGAATACCTGTGTATAATGAGAAGTAATCATCCGGCCATTTCAATAATCTGTTTAGACCTACTGAAGCGGAGAATATATTTAACTTCTGAGCACTACCATAAGCATCAGAATATTTTACTCTTGAAGTATTCAAGCTTACAGAAAGTGCAGTTGGTCTTGTTCCGAATAACCAAGGTTCTGTGAAAGATACCCCGTAGTTTTGGAAATATTGTCCTGCCTGTGCCTGAATAGATAATGTTTGTCCATCACCTTGAGGAACTGGTCTAAAGTCTTTAAACTTAAGGAAGTTCTTCAAAGAGAAGTTGTTGAACGTTAATCCTAAAGTTCCAATAAAGCTGTTACCACCGTAACCTGCCTGTAACTGAACCTGTGAAGAACCTTTTTCAACCAATTTCCAGTTGATGTCTACTGTGTTATCCTGTTGATTTGGCTGGATGTCCTGACCTACCTGCTGTGGATCAAAGAATGACATTCCCGCTAAATCAAAATATGTTCTTTTAATATCACTTTTAGCAAAAAGATTTCCCGGCTTTGTTCTTAAAGCACGAAGAATAACGTGGTCATGCGTTGTTGTATTCCCTTGCCAAGTAACTTTATTCCAAGTTGCTTTTTCTCCTTCATTGATACGGATCTCAAGATTAATCTTGTCTCCATCAACTGATTTTTCAACAGGTGTAACGTTAGAGAAAAGGTAACCGTTGTTCATGTAAACAGACTTGATATCAGAATCATCTTCTTTACCTCCGTCTTCTCCAACTTTTTTGTTGAATCCTACTGCATCGTAAATATCACCTTTCTTATATCCTAAAAGTCTTTGTAAATAATCTGTAGGATATACTGTATTTCCGGTAAACGTAATATCACCAATGTAATATTGCTTCCCTTCTTTAAGTTTTACGTTGATCTCGTAGTTATTGTTCTTACCTCTCCATACAGAATCAGAAACGATAGCTGCGTCTCTATATCCTAAAGAGTTATAATAACTAACAAGGCTTTGTTTATCTTCCTGATATTTTTCTTCAATGAATTTTGAAGGCTTCAAGATACCTCCAATACTAAATCTTCTTTGTTTAGTTTCTTTGAAAGCTTTGTTTCTAAGTTTAGAATCTGTCACAGTCTCATTTCCTTCGAATTCGATGTGATTGATCTTTACTTTCTTACCTTTGTCTACATTAATAGTCCAGTCTACCAAAGCAGGATCGTTCGCATTTACTTTATCCTCAATCGTGATCTTAGCATCTGCAAATCCTTTTTTGATGTAATCTTTAGGAATATTCGTTTTAAGGCTTGAAACTAGATTTTGGGTAATTTTCGTTCCCGGCTTCAGATTGTTGTCTTTTGCCAGTTTTTCGTTTTTAGATTTCCCGATTCCTTTACCCTTAAATTTCACTTCTCCAAGTTCTTTTAAGTCCTGTAAATAGAATTTCAAAACTACAGTTTCGCCTTCAATACTTTGTACATAGACCTCTACTTCCGAAAAAGATTGAGTATCCCAAAGCTTTTTGATAGCATTGCTGATTTTTTGCCCGGGGATATCTACATTTTCTCCTTTTGACAATCCTGTAAATCTTAAGATCTGTGCAGGTGTGTATTTTTTAACCCCATCTACAACGATGTCTTTAAGCATGTAAGAGCCAATTTGGCTGTCTGCATGCACAGGATTATTCACTTTGGTGCTGTCCTGTGGCGTTACCTGTCCATAAAAATGTGCAGAAGCAACAAACATAATGATGGGTAATAGTCTAAACTTCATTTTATCGTAGTCTTTCTTTTCTTAAATTTTACTGAATCTTTATTTGTTCACCAGTTAGGCCGTATCTCCTTTCTTTGCTTTGATAATCTACAATGCACTGAAAGAAAATATCTTTAGAAAAATCCGGCCACAGAACATTTAAAAACTGCAGTTCTGCATAGGCGATCTGCCAGAGGAGGAAATTACTTATTCTAGTTTCGCCACTTGTTCTTATTAATAAGTCTACAGGTGGGAAATCTTTAGTATAGAGATAGTTTTCGAATAATTTTTCATCAATATTTTCAACATCTACCTTACCTTCCTTTACATCAGCACTAATATTCTTAACGGCATTCAGTATCTCATTTTGTGAGCCATAGCTTATCGCTAATACCAAATTACCTTTTGTGTTTTCTTTTGTAAGTTCTACCACGCGAAGTAACTGATCCTTCACTAGTGGCGGCAATTTTTCCAAATTACCAATAACATGCATTCTTAACCCTTTAGTGAAAATTTCTTCGGCTTCCAGCAATAAAGTTTCTGCAAGCAGATTCATTAAAGTATCTACTTCATCCGTAGGACGTTTCCAGTTTTCCGATGAAAACGTGTATAGCGTTAAGTATGGAATGTGTATCTCATTACATGCATTAATAGCATTTCTTACTGCATCGATGGCATTTTTATGACCAAAGGTCCTTTCTTCGCCTCGAGATTTTGCCCATCTTCCATTACCATCCATAATGATAGCAACGTGTTTTGGTAAATTCTCAGAATCTATTTTATCTTTAATCAACGACATAATTAATTAATCACAATAACATGGTGGTCTTCCGAAAGAATAAGTAAGACCTAAGCTTACTGTATTCATCCAATCTTTAGACTTTAAATCTCCAATATTTCTTTCACCAATAAGTTTCGCTTCTCTTTCTTTAGATACTACATAATAAGCACCCGTCTGAAGTAAAGACCCACCTGTAGAAGGACTTAAAATATCACCATTATAACTACTAGTAACGTCTTTATCAAGAACCTTACTATGATCCAACTGATCCGTTAATGTATATCTAAATGTAGCTTCTGCAAATATTGCCCAGCTATAGTTAAATTTATATTTTAAACCTACTCCAAAAGGAATATGCATTGTTGTCTTTTTCCCTGTTGTATAGACAGCTGTAGTGGTAAAATCTAATTCATTGATAGGAGCCTGCGCTACCCCATCTGCATCTCTTCTGAAGTCATTTACCATGTTTGCCTTTGGTGCATCAAACATCAAAGCTCCAACCCCACCAAAAATATATGGGCTCAGCATACCTTTCTGTTCATTGTTCACCGGGAAGAAATTGTATTCAAACATTAAACTAGCCTCGTAAACATTGTTTTTTCCTCCTGCATTTCTATTTTGTCTATATTCTTCTTTAGCCGCCTTATCACTGAACTGGATCTGATTATATCCTAGATCTAATCTTACAGTTTGGTGTGGGTTAAAATTAAACCTGTATAAAATACCTCCATAAAATGGGATGCCCCAATCCGACGCCTTATTTAAATCCAACGGCTTTTGTAAAATATAATTCGTTCTTCCTATATCACCAACTAGGTTACTCATCCCTAGACGAACCCCCAATTCGTTTCTTTGAGCTTTAATACTTACCACAGTTCCCAAAACGGCAAGGAAGCTAAATAATAATTTTTTATTCATAAAAGAATATGGATTTATGGTTATTTTAAAATTTAATTTTTGCAAATATAAAACATTTTTATATTAATGATAATCTTAATGTTTAGTTAAAAATAAACAAAAAAACATAATTTGTTATAAAGTAAACGACAAAGTAGCAAAAATATTCTTTTTTTAATAGATTTAAAATTCTTAAATACATAATAAACCCCCATTAAATGAGGGTTTAAAAACACTATTTTTTATTAAAGATCGTTCTGGCCTTGTTTCTTATTCTTATTAACAATGGCTCTTTATAATTTTTATCTTCATCGAAATATCCGTATCCATAGCCATATCCGTATCCATAACCGTATCCATAGCCTTGTTTTGCGTCATAATCGTTATAAACTAAGCCTAAATGCTCAATCTCATTATTATGATATTTCTCAGTAATCATTTTCAGCATATACTTTTCAGTGTATTCGTGACGAACAACATAAATATTAGCATCTGAATATTTCATTAATTCATAAGAATCTGCAACCAAACCTACCGGAGGAGAGTCAATAATGATATAATCATATATATCCTTAAGCTCTTCAATGAACTTAATATTTTTATCACTCATTAAAAGCTCTGAAGGATTTGGAGGAATAGGCCCTGAAGTAGCAACATCAAGATTCGGAATATTTGTTTTATTAATAATCTGATCTATAGAAACTTCACCCGTAAGATAATTAGAAATCCCGTATTTATTATCGATTTTAAAATCTCCAAAAATCTTTGGTTTTCTTAAATCCATTCCTAATAGGATTGTTTTTTTATCACTTAATCCTAAAACGGAAGCTAAATTGATTGAAACATATGTTTTACCCTCACCTCCAATTGATGAAGTAATTAATATTGTTTTGCTCTTGCCATTTTCACCTGACAGAAACCTCATATTCGCTCTAATCCCTCTAAACGACTCAGAAACAGAAGACTTTGGCTGTTCAAGAACGGTAAGCATATTCTCATTGCTATTATTTCCGATAACTCCTAATAATGGAATTCTGGTAGCATTCAATAGCTCTTTAATATTTCTGATTCTATTGTCAAGAACGGTACCTATCAAAATAAATAATAATGGCAGAACCAATAATCCTCCAAGAATTGCAGCCTTTGTTCCTTTTACATTAGGGCCAATTGGTCCTTGTCCAAGGTTTTTAGCAGGGTCAATAACTGTGATATCAGACTGATTTGTAGCCATTCTCATTTGAGTTTCATTTTGTCTAGCTAACAAGCTGTTATAAGTTGCTTCGATCATGTTATATCCTCTCTCAGCATCCAGATATCTTCTTTGTTTTTCAGGATAAGTAAGCAAGTCTGAATTAGCACTTGAAACCTGCTCGTTAATCTTATTAATTTGATCATAATATCCTGTATAATAATTTCTTAATGAATTAGTTGAACTTAATTTAGCATCATTAATCAACCTATTAATTTCAAGCATAGGCTCGGAATTTGGTTTATAAATGGAAGCCATTTCTCTCCTTTTAAGATAAAGAGACTTCAGTTCAGATATAGAGGCTGTAAAAAGACCATCTTCAAAACCAGCTGCATTAGTACTGATCATTTTATCAAAATTCTGAGTTTCCATTGTACGTTTTATGGTATTCAGAGAACTCAATTTACTTTCTAAATCAGCTTTTTTAGCTTCAAGATCTTTTATTTTACCTAGAGACTTTTCATCTCTATCTTTGATATCATAAAGCTTTTCAGTTGTTTTTAAATAATTTAAAACAGCAGCACTAGAATCTAACTTTTTTCTTATTCCATCAAGATTCTCCTGCAAATAAGACTCTGTATTTTTATCTACTGTATTTTTATCTGCAAATCTTTTTTTCTGTAATTCGGCTACAGATTTATTTAGAAAACTAACTGTACTATTTAGATTATAGCCTGTTTTAGTAATAATCATAATACTGTTAATTTCTTTATCAAATTCTACCCCTATTGTAGAAACAATGTCATTAACAGACTGATTAACAGAATTAAGATTAACAATAATCTTATCTAAAACAATTTTAGACTTTATAGGATTCTGGATTAATCTAAATCTCAAATTTGGTGATGTATACCACTCTCCTACTTTAATGACTTTATTAGCAGGTCTTTCATAAGCATTAATACTTTGAAAACCTTCAATTTCATAGCTATATAAATTTGTGGATTGACCTTCCTCAGGCAAAACAACTTCATATGTATCATTACTTTTTGGCATCAAAGTAATGGGATAATTAATTTGCTGTGCATGTTTTTTATCTATTTGCAAAAAAACAGGGGAGTCATCTTTGTCTAAATAAGTAGACTTTATAGATCCTTTTGTAGAATAATCCACAAAAAGATCCAATCCTTTTACAAGAAATTCATTATGAGATCTTGATAAAAGCATTTTTTTCAAATAAATCCCATCCTGATTTCCACCTTGTCCATATATGAAATTAATAGACTGATTTGGAGTAAAATAACTAGATGTATTATTTGAAATACTTAATGATAAATTTGAAGCATAGACATTTTGCGCATAATATTTACTATAGACCCACGAGATCACATAGCCAATAAGCAGCATAAATACAAACCAATACCAGTTCTTTAGGATCTTTCTCAAAAAATGCTCAATATCGAACAATGAGAAAGAACCGTGTTTTTCCTTTTGAGAATCATTTTTCTCTACAGTAGCGTCTTTTCCTGGAATCATGATTAAAGGTTTTTTATAAGTAGAAAAATTGACAATGCCGTAGTAAATACACCAACTCCCGTCGTTAAAGTTTGTATTGGATCTTTTCCAAATCCGTTTAAGCTCTTCGCTCTTGTATTAAGATAAATCTCATCACCATTTTGAACATAATAGTAAGGAGAATTCATAATATCTTCACGAGTAAGGTCTATTCTTGCAACCTTAATACCTTCCGGTAACTTTCTGTGAATCACAACATTTCTTCTATCAATAGTTCTGTTCATTCCTCCATTAATCGCTAAAGCTTCAGTTATCGTAAGTATGTTTTTATGAACTACTTTTTCTCCTGTAAGACCTGTTGTTTCAACATCGCCTAATATATAAAACGTAATTCCGTTGGTATTCAGTCTTACTTCAGATTTCCCTTCCTGGAAATTTTCATTTACTTTATCCTGTATCTCTTTGGTAAGATCTTCAATAGTTCTTCCTTCTGCTTTAATATAGCCAATTCCAAAGATATTAATGTCACCATTGGAATCAACCTTTAATCCGCTAAAATAGAAACTCATATTACCTCCCTGGCTACTACCTCCGCCAACGACTCCTCCCCCAGCTCCTCCTGCACCACTCGCACCAGCAGAAACATTAGATCCGGATGTATTTAAAGAAGAGTAAAATTGTGCAGCATCCCCTTTAGGAGTGGTCACAATATTAAGATTTAAGAGGTCGTTTTTAGTAATTCTGTAAACGGGAACATTATAAGGAATCAGCCCCTCCTCATTTATTACGAGGCTTTCATTAGGTTGCATATATCTTACATCTTTTGTAGTAATACATGACGTAAAGAAAAAGGGCAATACCAAAAGGAATAAATATTTATAAGTCTTCATCATATTTTCAAGTTGTTTGCAAAAATAAAGATTTAATTGTTACTTTTTATTATTTCTTAAAACATATATAAAATCAGGCAAATAAGCTCCCAAAAAGCCTAAAGCCAATATGATTAATAGTAATAAATTTATATTTGTGTGTCTAAAACAATAAGCAACTGTTACAATAAAAAGATAATACACAATGATATAAAAAGTAGATCTTCTGTGCGTAAGATTAAGCTTTAATAATTTATGGTGTATATGGTTTTTATCTGCATCAAAAGGCGATTTTTTATTACAAAGCCTTATCACAATAACATTTAATGTATCTACAATAGGAAGGATCAATATCGCAACTGCAATTACGGGTGCAGACTGCAAATGATACTTTGGCACATTCGGAAGATCTTTATCTATAAAAATATCTATAAAACAAATAGCAGTGAATGCAAGTAAGAATCCCAATAACATGGAACCTGTGTCTCCCATAAAGATTTTATTGGTTCGGTAATTTGACAAATTATAATATAAAAATGCCAAAACTGCTCCGATGATTACACCAGAAAGAACCACCAACGGATAATTATACTCTCCTAATCTATAATAACTTACACCAAAAAGAGCACAGCATATCAACGAATAACTTCCAGCTAAACCATCTATACCATCTATCAAATTAAAAGCATTAATAAGGATAATGAAAGTAATAATACTAAATACAATGCTTACGAAATAACTAAGCTCATAAACACCACATATCCCGAATAAACTTCTTATTCGGATATCAGAACCTATAACAATCAATGCCGAAACAACGATCTGAGCAACCAGTTTTTTATACGCTCTCATCACCACAATATCATCCATTACCCCGATATATAAAAGAATGACCAGCGATGCAAATAGAAATTTGTAGAGGTCAAAAAGCTCATACGCAAAAATAGAAGTGCATATTCCTATTGAATAGAAAATAGCGATTCCTCCTAAATTTGGGATCTTTCTCATGTGAGAACTTCTAACGCCCGGTTCATCCATCAAGTTCTTCCTTCTGGAGATCTTGATAATGGTAGGTACTGAAAAATAGGTGATTAAAAAAGAGAACAAAAAACCTAACCCTATCTTCACGTAGAAAATAGAAATTCCGGTTTCGGTTAAGAACAATTCAAAATTCTTCATTTTTTTTTCTAATCAAGTACATGTGTTTCCTTATAACTTTTAGAGAAGCTTTTATATTGGGATTTATAAAAAGTTTCTACTAATCGAAACAATCGTACTAACATTTGTGTTTACATTAATTTTCTTATCAATTTCTTCTGTCCAGCAAAAAATAAGAGATAAAAAATCTTTTTTTTCAGTGGCAAAGATAAAAGATAATTTTTATCAAAACGACTATAGTTTAATATATCTTTTATTTTTATATCTCTTTCTTTCATGAAAAGCTCTAATTTATTGGCCATATCGTAAAAAACGTTATCATTTTTCACAAAAGCGAGATACGCCAAAAACGAATAAACTCCCTCAAAAATCTGAAAGTTTTTTAATTCCAGCTTCTTTTGAGCGTATTGAGATTGTTTAAAAACAGCCTCAACATCTTCCACGGCTTTTAAAATATCAAGTCCTTTTTCGGTGTGAGTTTTAGTGATAGAATCCGTTCTTTCCAAATATTGGTAATGAAATTTTTGAGTCTGCGCTATGTTTTCACACTCTAACAAAAGCTGCGGAATAAGCTGAATATCTTCAAAATGAACTCCCTTTTTAAATCTTTTATCATTAAAAAGTTCTTTTTTGAATATTTTATTACACGCAAAATAACTTAAATCGGAGAAAACTGAAAAATTGTTTTCAAGATCAATATTTTCCGGCATATTGGGAATTTGCGTCAATTTTTGAGTCACGTTTCCGTGTTGATCTACTTTTTGAATATTGCAGATCACCATTTTTGACTGATGCTTTTCAGCTAGATTCAGCATTTCTTCGAACATCGTCTCCGTAACGTAATCATCACTGTCTACGAAACCGATAAAATCACCTGTAACTCTTTCAAGTCCGAAATTTCGAGCGTCACTAAGACCTCCATTTTCTTTGGAGAAAGGTTTTATTTTTTCGGGATATTTTTCAGCGTATTGTTTAATAATTTTCTCAGAATTGTCCTTACTTCCATCATTTACAACCAAAATCTCAATATTTTGAAGCGTTTGGTTAATTAAAGAATCAAGGCATTTTGCCAAGTAATTTTCGACATTATAAACGGGAACAATTATGGAAACTTTTTGGGGAACAAGTTTTATCATACCTTATATTTTCGTCAGTCTTGCATTCAGCCAGCCTTTTTTGGCTTCATCAAAATCCTTCCTTGAACACGGAATGCAGTTTTCTATATTTTCATCATCACCAAAATACCACAAATTACTGAAAGTATCGCGCTTGAAAGCATATTGCCTGTCATCAATCAAAACATAGAAAATTTCGTAATGCCTTTCCTTTGGATGTGAATGTTGTATATTAATTCCTTCAATCAAATACCAGATCATTTGTGCTAAAAGCTGGTGATTTAATTGATTATCGGAGTAAATATTATAATTAAAAATCCCTACAGATTTCAGGTTTTCGCTCAAACCGATTTCTTTCATGTAAGCGCAAATTTCTCTCCGGTTCAATCCATTCACCTGTGGATTCATCGAAAAAGGTTCTCCAAAACTTTCAATCGCATCACAATTTACCGTCACAAGATCTGCTTTTCTGAAAAAAGGTTCTGTTTTTTCGGTAGAATTCATCATTTCCGCTAAACGGATAATGTCAAACTCCACTTCTTTGATCAATCTTACAGAATCAACTTCATTTAAATGTTTTTGATATCCTAAATGATGGTAATTTTTAATTGAAAAATCCTTAGTTCCGAACATTTTACTTAAAAAAGTATGTTCGTTAATATTTTCACCTTGTTTTAGGGAAATAACATTGCTTATCTGAGTATAATTAATATTTTTCTTATGAAAATTTAAAGCTGAAAAAAGCGAAAAAGCAAAATCATTTGACCCTCCAATAATGATCGGAATCGCCCTTTTATAGTGACATGCAGATAAAACCTCCTGCAAAATATAATGAGAATCCTGAACAGATTTCCCTGAAACCAAATCACCCAAATCTACCAACGGGATTTCAAAATCAAGTTGTGAAAGCTTATAAAACTCCTTTCTTATTGCTGTAAAATCCTGTACTTCTGCATCACCATTCGAACCTCTGTAATCCGAAACGAATAAAAGAACAATACTGTCTTCCTTTATATTTTTCGTGATCTGATTTCCGATCTGCCAGCTTTCAGTTTTGAAATTTCTTGGTGAAATGATAAAATCTTCAAAATTCATTTATATAATTAATCTAAATTATTTTCACAAACATACAAAAAACCTCATCAATTTGGTATTGCATGACGCTTTTTGTGCATAAAAAAAGCCGTTAACGTCTAATGTTAATGGCTATGTAGTATTGGTGTAGTAGTTTTTTAATATTGACTTTTTTATTGGGCGTATTTTTTCAGATTAAAATTATCAACCTTGTCAAAGTTTAGAACTTTGACAAGGTTTTTGAATGCTCAACTCTCTCTCTTTTAAACTTTAGGATTTTAAAATCTCAAAAATAAAAGTCGTAGAAGTTTCAAATTTCCCACCTTGTGTTGCGCCGACTAAAAATTTAGGTGTTTTTCCGTCTTTATCGAACAAAATCATTGGGCGTTCCAATCTTCCGAATCGGTTTAAATTTTTCGGAGGAGTCGGTTCCTGAATGTAATGTTTCATATTAAGATAAGCGATTTCCGGTTTCGTCCAGTGAAGACCATCTTTTGTGGTTAAATGTAGGCCATATTCGTGATTAAAAAATCCCATATCACGGGCTATCATGTGAAATTTTCCGTTTTGCTTCCATACAAAAGCATCTTCCAATTGGGCATTGTTGGGTAACGATGAAAAATCAATGACCGGATTTTCGGATACTTTTTTGTAAGGTCCCATTGGAGAATCAGCTTTTGCGAGTCCATATTTTCGGTTTCCTCGGATGGGACCTTTTTGGGTTTCATACTCATGGGTGTTCCAGGATTTATAAAACAGCCAGTATTTTCCGTCGTTTCCTTTTACAAAAGCCGGATTTGTGGTGCAATGATCGTCCCAAGAACCTTCTTTTCCGGGAAGAAGTAAAGGTTGTTCTGGTCTTATCCAATCTCCATCAAGGCTTTTTGAAGTCGCCAATCCGATTCTTTTAGTATTTGTTTTTCCGTTGGAATTTCCCATGAAAAATAAATAATATTGATCGTCTACTTTTTTGATTAAAGGATTATGACAGGTTGTTGCATCCCAAAATTCGCCACCTCTGGGAGTGAGAATAACTTGTTTATGCTGAAATTCATCAAAAGGAGAATCCGCTTCTGCTCTACAAATCTCAGAACCATTGAGCCAGCCGCCCATTCCCTTTTCTTTTTTCCATCGAGAATAGAAGAGATGAAATTTTCCGTCTTCACCCCAAATCGGAGAACTGCACCAGATGTAGTAACCTTCTAACGAAAATTGCCGTCCGATTGGTTTTAAATTAAAGTATGGCTTTTCTTCTGAAGATAACATACTTGTAAAAGATGAACCAAAAACTACCGCTGCGATTCCTAAAGCTGAAGTTTGTAAAAAATCTTTTCGGGTAAAGTTTTTGGGAGTGCTCATATCATATGATTTTCAGCTAATTTAGAAGAATCATTGTAATGAAGTGTCCTGTGGTTTGGGGGTTGATTTAATGATTAATCAGCAATTTGTAAAGATTGGAAAAATGATTACATTTGGTTGATTAAGTTTCTCTTATAAACAAGTTGCCTGCAATGTAATAACCACGAGCGTGAGACTTTACTACAATAATAAAGGACTAATAAACTAAAATGAAAACTATAAATAAATTGACTGTTTTAAAAAACACTCTAAGTACAAAACAATTTTGCAGGAATTTTCTTCTGATATTATTTCTTTTTACTACTATTAATCACCTGTCAGCTATTCCTCAAAGCTTTACAACTAAAAATATAAAATTCCTGAGCGAGGGAGATTCGCTTGCGGGAACAATTTTTAAGCCTGATCATATTTCTGCGGCTGTTGTAATTGTTCATGGATCCGGACAGGAAAAAAGGATGACAGAATTTGCAACATTATTAGCTAAAAATGGTATTGCTGTTTTGACTTATGACAAACGTGGTGTAGGAGAATCTGCCGGTATATATGCCGGACCTGAAGTAGGAACAAATAATGTAGACGCCTCAAACCTTAATCTTTTATCTCTTGATGCAAGTGCTGCTGTGAATATATTGTCTACATATTTATCAAATAATCAGATACCACTAGGTTTAATTGGTGGAAGCCAAGCTGGATGGATCATTCCTTTGGCTGCAGAGAAAAACAAGAAAGTCAAATTTATGACTATATTTAGTGGAGCGTTGATAACGGTAAAAGAGCAACTTAGGTTTCAGTTTTACACAAACGGAAATTCAAATTTTTGGGATACACATACAGAAGAAGATGCCCGTAAACACACCATGACTGATCCTGATAAATATGAATTTATAGACACAGATCCACTTAATGTTCTTTCCAAATTATCAATTCCGGGAATATGGATTTTTGGAGGTAAAGATATTCAGGTACCCGTTAATCTATCGATTGAACATCTAAATACATTAAAGTCTAAAGGTAAACGCTATGAATATAAATTATTTCCAACATTAGGACATAATACGGCTTTTTCACAATCTGAAGAGCCTATGAAAGATGCTATCAAATGGATGAAAAATATAAAGACATCGACATCTCAAAAACACTGACAAAAAAAATATTAATATAAAATTGAAGTTGGAAAACGCAGATAAAATATGGGAGCTACTTGAAATGTGCTATTATGGTCATATTGATCAAGTTAAACGATTATTGGAAGAAGGTATTGACCTCAACGGAATTGGTTACAATGGAATGTCGCCATTAGATGCTGCGAAATATGGAGAAAATGACGATATCGTTGAATATCTTTTAAGTATGGGAGGAAAAGAAAAATTAAACTCACCCGATGAAATAGATTAAATAATTTGATGTTGCAGATTTGCAATATTCGACTAATAAAAAAGCACAGACCAAAAATCTGTGCTTTCTATTTTATTAAAGATTACTTATTTCTTAGCGGCAGGTTTTTTAGCCGGAGCTTTTTTCGCTGTTGTCGTCTTCTTCGCAGCTGCAGTTTTTGTAGTAGCTTTCTTAGCAGCAGGTTTCTTTTTCTCGGCAAAAGCTTTAGGATCCTGATCTGTGATCCATTTTTTAACCTCATCTAACGAAATATCTTTCAGTTCGTCTGCTTCATATTTGGTATCATCGCTTTTCTTCGGAATTTTGAACATTGCTTTCCCGAATTTTACGAATGGTCCCCATCTTCCATTTTCAACTGAAATTTTCTCTTTTTCCCACTGTTGAATGTATCTGTTGGCTTCTTTTTCAAGCTTAGCATCAATTAATTCATTGATGTCGCTTTGAGAAAGATTATCGAAATCATACTTCTTAGGAACGTTTACGAAAATGCTTTTATATTTGATGAAAGGTCCGAATCTTCCCGTTCCTTTTGTTACACCTTCGCCTTTATATGTTGCGATTGGAGCATCTGCTATTTTCTTTTCGTGGATGATTTCTTCTGCTCTTTCCTGATTTACAGACAATGGATCTTCACCTTTCGGGATACTGATGTACGTTTCGCCCCATTTTACATAAGGACCGAATCTTCCAACTCCCACTGAAACCGGCTGATCTTCAAAACTATTTAATTCAAAAGGTAATTTGAATAATTCCATCGCTTCTTCAAAAGTAATGGTTGCGATGTTCTGACCTGTCATTAATGATGCGAAAGTCGGTTTTTCTTCATCTTCCGTTTCTCCGATCTGGATCATTGCTCCAAATCTTCCAATTCTTGCGTGAACGTTTTTACCCGTTTTCGGATCTACTCCTAAAAGCCTGTCTCCGTTCGCACGATCTGCATTTTCTTCAACATCTGCAATTCTAGGGTGGAATTTAGAATAGAAATCGGTCATCATTTCTTTCCATTTTTGTCCACCGTTTGCAATTTCGTCAAAACTTTCTTCTACTCTTGCCGTGAAACCGTAATCTAAGATCTCCTTAAAGTTATCTGTAAGGAAATCACTTACAACTTCCCCGATATCTGTAGGAACGAATTTATTTTTATCCCCTCCGAATTTCTCATCAAGGATTACTTTTTTAATTTTATCTTTTGCTAAAGAAATCTTTACCACTTCTCTCATTTGTGGCTCGATTTCTCTCTTATCTACATACTCACGATTCTGGATCGTTTGAATTGTCGGCGCATATGTTGACGGACGACCAATTCCCAATTCTTCCAGTTTCTTGATTAATCCTGCTTCCGTATATCTTGCACTTGGTCTTGTATACTTTTCTGTAGCAGTGATGGTTTTGTATTCCAAAACTTCACCAACAGTAACTTTCGGAAGTAATTTATCATTGCTTTCATCATCATCATCTTCAGCCTTAACGATTCCGTAAGCTTTTAAGAAACCATCAAAAATGATAACCTCTCCCTGAGCTTCAAAATGTTGTGGAAGTTTTGCATTTCCGATCTCGATAACAGTCTTCTCAATTTTGGCATTTGCCATCTGAGAAGCCAATGTTCTTCTATAAATTAATTGATATAATTTGCTTAATTGAGCATCACCAATACTTTGTACTGAGAAGTCGGTTGGGCGAATTGCCTCGTGAGCTTCCTGTGCAGAAGCAGATTTTGTCGTATAATTTCTTGGAGAAGAATATTCTGATCCGTATTCTGATGTGATTTGTTTTTTGGCGCCTTCAATAGCTTCCTGAGAAAGGTTTACTGAATCCGTTCTCATATAAGTAATGTAACCTTCCTCGTACAGTCTTTGTGCGATACGCATCGTGTTGGTTACGTTATATCCTAATCTTGAAGAAGCTTCCTGCTGCAATGTAGACGTTGTAAAAGGTGCAGATGCAGAACGCATTCCCGGTTTGGTTTCAACATTCAGAACTTTAAATTCTGTTGTTCTTGCCTGCTCAAGGAATTTTTCAGCGTCTTCTTCTTTTTCGAAGTCTTTTTTAAGTTTAGCAGCGATATCCTGCTGTGTATTATTTATGAAAACCCCATCCAGTTTGAAACTAGCTTTTGGCTTAAACAGACGGATTTCTTTTTCTCTTTCAACGATTAATCTTACAGCAACAGACTGAACCCTTCCTGCTGACAATCCCGGTTTTACTTTTTTCCAAAGTACCGGAGACATTTCAAAACCTACGATTCTGTCTAAAATTCTTCTTGCCTGCTGAGCATTTACCAAATTCTGGTCTATATCTCTTGGGTTTTCAATTGCTTTTAGAATAGCGTTTTTAGTAATCTCGTGAAAAACGATTCTTTTTCTGTTTTCCGGCTTCAGTTTCAATTCATCTGCTAAATGCCATGCAATAGCCTCACCCTCGCGGTCCTCATCGGAAGCCAGCCAAACCATTTCTGCTTTCTTTACTGCGGATTTTAATTCTGTTACCAGTTTCTTTTTATCTGCCGAAACTTCATAATCCGGATTGAAGGTCTCAAGGTCGATACCCATCCCTTTTTTAGGTAAATCCCTAATGTGTCCAAAGCTGGATTTTACTTCGAAATCTTTCCCTAAATATTTCTGAATAGTTTTTGCTTTCGCCGGAGACTCTACAATTACTAAATTTTTCGACATTCTAAAATTTTTGCAAAAGTAAAGCTTTTTTATTATATACTTTTTGTTATCCAATTTTAATTTGGCAACTAACAGAATTTAATTAAGACTTAGTAAAAAGAATTTTAAGCAATTCATTCCTTTATTCAAGGTAGTTTACCCTTAAATAATAAAGAATAATCTTATTTAAAATAAAATGATATAGAATTTTTCATCAACCGTAATAGACATAGAAAATATGGCTGTTTTTACTAAATAAAAAGGGAACGAAAATATTTCTTCGCTCCCTTTACTATTATTGATTTAGATATTACTCTTTAATAATTTTAACCACAATTTCAGAATTATTGATTCTTACCAGATAAACTCCTGACGGCAATGAAGAAACATAGGCTTCATCATTTATAAACTGTCCGGATTGTACTAGCTGACCAGACATATTATAAATCTGGTAGAAATATTTTCCGTTCTCAGTTGCATCAATATAAAGAACATCTTTAACCGGATTTGGAAATAAGGTGATCTTATTTTTCCTAACTTTTTCAACAACTTCACTTTTTGCTAAAGGAAGAGAAGCCTTTGCAGCCGGTAATGAAGTGATTTGAAGTTTCGGAAGAGCGGCTTGCTCATTTCCATTGGCATCGTATTTTATTTTAACACAACGACAGCTCATTGCAAAATAAGGATCATTATTATCATGAAAAACCGTCAAACGATTGGCTGTAGATGCAGCATCAAACAAGATATTAATTGGTCTTCCAATATAATTTGAGTTTAACGCGGCTGTCCATACTCCAGGATATTGAAAATTAACCATATTAAAAGTTCCTGTTGATGTTTGATTAGCTATTACACTTCTAAAACCTCTGGAACCAGAGTTCGGATAATTTCCAATTTTATAAGTAGGATCATTAAAGGTATATCCTATCGTAGTTGATGTACTATTCCTAACTCTTACCCCTGAATAATCTGTAAGCACACTGTACGCTGTTCCTACATTTTTATCTTTTTTATACCAAGGCGTGATTCCAAAATCCTGATTGGAGCTAAATGCACTATTCATGATATCCGGAATCCTCCAACCTTCAGGACAAGGATCAAAAGGGGATTTTTTGCCACCTCTACCCCATCTGTCGGCAGCTAAGTTCGGCTCTGTTGATAACCAGTCTGTACCATTGGTGTAAAGAGGATTTGCACTATTAAAAGGAGCAAAAGAACTCGGAATCATATAAACCAAAGGATTTTTAACAGAATATGATAAAACTTTAGAGACCTTATCCGAAACCTTATCGGTTGCTAAAACATTGGCATTCGCAGCATTAGAATAGGTATTAAATGGAATAATATACGCTCCTGACAAATTATTGTATGTGGCATAAGGCAGAGATGTATAAGTTAATGTCCCGCTCGCGGTAACGGTTCCCAAAAATACTCCATAAGAAGCTCTGTTATCAGCATGTTGAAAAACAGGAAGCGGATCTTTTCTTCCCCACTGATAATGCAAGCCTGTAGACGCTTTTATTACCGCAAGCTCCGCTGCTGTCGGAGTAAGAGGATTCGCTATAACCGGAAATGCGTCTGTAGCCCCTAAATTTCTATCCATAAACTCTGTTTCGAGAACAGATCTGGCCTTAAGAACATAATTTACATAATTTGTAACATTATTCATCGGAAGTTCTGTTGTATAATTATTAGATTGAATTGGCGTATCAGTCACCCAAATATGCCAACTCCAATACACAGGATTGGTAATACTTCCGTTATGCAAAGTTACCACGGCATTTCCGCTTTGATTAGGATTAATATCAACCAAAATCTTAGACAGCGAAATAGACGAAACACTACCCGGAGAAGGATTAACAACCGTAATTTTATTCACCAAACCTGAATTGGTAGTCCAAAGAAGATTAGCTTTTAAATTATTAAAATTAGACGAATTAAGAATATCCGGATTATTTAAAAGCTGACTTTGAACCGAAAAAGCTTTACTCACAGGAATTTCAATCGTAGAAATTGCTGTATTTTTAACAATTTGATAAGTATTAGGATTATTCAGACCTTCTCTATATTCTTGTTGCTGGGTTATATATTCCGTAGGAAAATCGTAGCTGTTTACAAGATATAGTGGATCTTTTACACATCTACAACCGTTGGCATCGGATGTTTTACCCGCCATTAAAGGCATATAAAAATATCTTCCTTTCACATTGGGAAGTCCGGCATCAGGGATATCAGGCTGATCTTTATCCGGAACCATAAATAACATTCTGGCGCTGACAGCGGGAGAAGCATCAAAATGTCTCGGCATGGTTGCTGTCCATAAACCCGTATGATGCTCATCACTGTACTGGCCTTGGTGAGCCAGCTGAATTATTTGTCCACCTCCAGGAAAGACTCCCATATTATTGCCTGCTACATTTGATAAATCATATCCATAATTAGAATATACTTTAAAACCCGTCATAAAACCTGGAACACCATTGTCTGTAGGTTTTATAATATTGTATTTATTGGTTTCAAAAAGATCTTTTCCCATATTGGTTTTTACTCCAAAAGGAGAAAAATCAATTCTGATATCATCAGCATATGTTGCAGAACCCAAATTCGCAACTAAAGCAGACGGAACTCGCCAGCCGTTTGGGCAGGGATCAAAGGATGATTTATCTCTGTAAGGTTTAGCACTGTCATCACTATTGTAAACAGCATCAATTTTACCCTGAGCATTGTCTGACCATAAATTAAGCTCTCCAAGCTGGCTGTCTGTTAAGCTTGCCGTTTTTCCAAACCAGTTGATCGGCAGATTTGTATTGTTATTGTAATATGCAGGCCCTGAATTGTCATCTTTATTAATATAGATAAGACTTAAAGGATTTTTTATTGAAAGCTTGATGTTATTACTTACCTCAGCTCCGGACAATAAAACATATTTAGTAAGATCATCGATTTTAACAGCATTGGTGAAATTTTTTGCCCCTCTATGTCTTACTCTTCCAATAGAACCGCTTGCTTCATAAAAATCGTCTACTTTAGTTACCAGTGGCGGTATCGGATCTTTTCTTCCCCACTGATAAAGCAATCCGCCACTTCTACTCCAATCCTTATTTGTCATTGAATTACTGACAGCTCCTAAATTTCGATCCATCCATTTCCAGTCGGAATCCGGAATTGACTCTACTGTGCCATCACTTCGTTCACGTCTGATATTACCAAAACTCTTATAAGCAGGCCCATTCGTAGGATCATCAGTAACCCAAATATGCCAAGACCAGAAAATCTCGCCATTAATTCTAAAAGCGATCACCGCATTTCCTTTTTTAGATTTATTAATGGGAACTTTAATTTTTGCACTCGGTCCCGAATCCTGAATTTCAAGAGAATATCCTGCTCCTGTTTTTATCAAGCCGTGAACATCCTCCCATAACACATCAGCGGTAACTGCTCCTGCGGGAATACTGCCTCCCCCAATATATTTATCTTTTTCCCACATTACATAAGCCTTTTTTACAGGCACATATAAACCAGCACTACTTTGACTGGGATCAAAAATATAACTGTTTGGAGCTTTTGTCCAGTCCAGTGGAACAACAACAGATTTCACACGAGACGCGCTTCCATTACTTGTATTTGAATTAATAGGTTTTCTATTAATACCATTTCCTTCTTTATTTGTTTGATGCTCTGCAACCTTAATTATTGTATCCGTTTTTGCCTGATACAAGTCTTTTGAGTTCTGAGAGAACAAATCATCTTTTACACCTATATTACTTGCAGAATAGGTGCTCATTGACAATAAACAAAATATTGTCGTTACATTCTTAATTGACTTTTTCATATTCTTAACTTTTGTGTCGCAACAAAAGTACAACTTTTAAGCCTTTCTCAATCATAATTCATTTATTTTATAAATAATAAAACAATTTTATGATTTGAATCATAAATAAGATAATATTACTGAATTATGAATGAAAATATAGCATTCTCAACTTGAGCAATGCAAAAATATGATAATTTTAATTGAAATATTTAATAAATAATCAATTTTGAACAAATATTAATAACATTAAATTGATTATTAATATTTAATTTACAGTTTGGGAAATAAAAAGAGAGACAATATTTTTACATATTGTCTCTCTTTTTTATGATAATTTGATTAGAATTTTAAGGTAGAAGAAAATTTCGATAGAGATCTATTGTGAATCTATTTCTCAATTATTTAATAACTTTCATATTTTTAAAAAAGAATGAAAGGGCGAGAGATATCACAATAATTAATAATATCAGAAACGGACAGTACCAAATAAAAAAATCAATATGCGGATGTATGTGCGCATGCTCTTTAAATAAGATAAGCCAGCTCAGTGGCGCTGCTATGGAAAACCACGTTGTAGCAACCAGCTTTCTATCGATATTTTTAACATATAAGAAAACGGAAGATATAATTCCCAAGATAATAATTACAATGAATGGCAGCTTAATAAAATCTTCATTAATAAAAGATCCGCCAACATATCGCAAGATTATATCTAAATGATATTGTTTTAAAGTATTTAAATAAGCATATTCTCCTTTGTACATATACTCTCCGTTTGCCCTTCTTGAGTAAGCGTCTACAAGATGTGCAATTCCGTCTCCAAAATTACCCGTTAAAAGTTTAAACTGGTATAACTGAAATAAAACGGTCAATATTAATGGAGTAACGACTATTAATATATGCGACCATATAAACTTAAAATAAAAAGAAAGCTTATTTTCAAACAAATAATAAATATACGGAATAGCTGATGATATCAGGAAAACCGTAATAAATTCGAATCCCGTGAACCAAAATTTCACAAAAAACAATAGTGAAAATATACTTATATATTTTTTGATGCTATAATCACCTTTATTTTTCTCAAAATAGAAAAGGGAGTAAACAAAAGGCAGGAAATATACCCAATTACACCACCAGGTACTTTTACCGTATAAAAATATCCAGTAATTTGGAAGTATTAGCAGGAAGCTTATAACACATGTTGCTAATCCAAATTTCCTTTTTACCCAAACCAAAATTAAGGTTAACAATACACTTAATGATAAAGAATTCAGCATTCTGAAGATTAAAATCTCGACATTATTATCTAAGCCAAAAATTTTATCAAAAACGCTATATAGTATTGCCTGTCCTCCAATTTGAGACTTGTAAGCCCAATAATAATACTTTTTAGGGTGCTCATTATTCACAAATTTGGCGTAAGATTTCTTACCAGCCAGATTTCTTGAAGAAAAGTCATGATCCGTGTAAAAAATCCCAGTAAAACCTCCATCTTCAAAAATTCCTCCTTGCTGGGAATTCAAAAGTTTCCCGATGATCAACATTTCAGAGACCTCAGCTTTACTATATTCAAATCTCTCTTTTGGAATAAGATGGAATAAGTTGAATTGAATATTACAGAAAAATAAAAAAATGAAAAGAAGATAAATAAATTTATTTTTCATGTCATTTTGTGCTATTAAATCTTACTTTAAAGTTCTTTTTATCAATTATACTAATATTATCCAGAATAAGACCCGTCATAAAAGAAAGCAATGAAACAATGATCAACATTATAGAGAATATAAGAGTTGGAACCTTGTAAACATATTTATATTCAAAATATTCTTTTATAGGCACAACCATAAATAATAGACCAATAACAAATAAAATAGCAGATACTGCCCCGAAAAAAAGAAGCGGCTTGTAGAGTCTTACCAGATTAAAAAATAATTTTATCACCTTAAACCCATCGGTAAAAGTATTCAGTTTTGATACACTTCCTTCCGGACGGTCTCTGTAGTCTATCGAATATTCTTCTATCGCCAACTCATAATTAAGAGAATAGATAGAAAGATCGGTTTCCAGTTCGAATCCTTTTATAGTACTGGCGTAATTTTTTACAAATTTTTTCGAAAAAATTCTATAACCTGATAATATATCTTTTAACTGCGAACCAAAAAACACATTGATAAGGCCTCTTACCAAGTTGTTTCCAAAATTATGAAATGCTCTTTTGTTTTGATTCTTATAACTATTGTTAGAGAGCCTGTCTCCAACCAACATATCGCAGTTATTTTCAGTAAATTGATTTAGCATTTCCTGCACACAATCTACAGGATAAGTATCATCACCATCAATCATGATATAAATATCGGCCTCTATTTCTCTAAACATTTTGAAGACAACATTTGCCTTCCCTTGTTTCTTTTCGTATTGTACAATTGCTCCGGCTTCCTTTGCGATTGCTGCTGTTCCATCCTTTGAATTATTATCATAGACATAAATTTCAGCATTTGGAAGAAAGGTTTTGAAGTCACTTACAACTTTCCCAATGGTTAAAGCCTCATTATAACAGGGAACGAGTACGGCTATTTTAGGAGACTCCATTAGCAAAATAATGTTTTTTGTTGAGGGATTTTCACGGATCCATGCTTTATTCCGCCAAAGATATTTTTTTTCATCATCATTATATTTAATAAATTTTTGGTAAAAATAATAAAAAACTATCGAAAGTTATTTAAATTAATATAAATAAAACTGCCTCATATTATTGAGGCAGTTCATATTTTACAGTATTAAATTATTATTCTTTAATAATCTTTACTACAGTTTCGGCATTATTAATTCTTATTAAATAAACTCCCTGCGTTAAAGAAGACAAATCTGTTTGTTTATTTACAAATTGACCTTGCTTTACAAGTTGTCCAGAAGCATTATAAATCTGATAATAATATTCCTTATCATTAGCATTAATATACAAGATGCTCTTCACAGGATTAGGGAAAACAGTAAGTTTGTTGTTGTCTTTCTGTATTTCTTCTATCTGCTTTTTAGCAAAAGTATTTACAGCCTTACCGGTTGTTTTTTCAGAAACTTCCAAAACACCTGGTTCATATCTTCCTATTTCACCATTTGCACTATTTCTTACTTTTGCGCAACGGCAAGACATGGCTGCTTGCGGATTAAATGCATTTCCTACTGTTAAATTAACATCTCTGTAATTAAATAGCATACCAATAGCCTGTCCTGAGTAGACATCTGTAGGAGATGAAGTCCAAATTCCAGAATAAGCAAATCTCAATTGTACGTTTCCATCATCCACTTTAAATTGTGGAGGTAATTGTTTATCCATTAAATAAAGATCTTTCCCTCCCTCTAAACCACGTATTCCGTTATTAGGGAAATTTCCAATATTATAACGGCTGTTATTAAATATCATACCATAACGGGTAGCTGGAGATGTAGAGATTATTGCTGCAACTCCCGGATATGCCTGAGTTGTTTGAGAATATGCTGCTTGATATCCAACAGTCACTGATGGAGCTATTCCATATTTTCCCTGACCCGGGCTTTGATAACCGTTTTGGTAACCATTATAATACCAAGGATTATTTCCGTGAGAAAAAGGCCATTTAGTATAAAAATAATTTGTTCCTAAATCTGGTTCCTCAGAGTGTGTCGAAGCAGCAAATGTATCTGGTATTCTCCATCCGTCTGGACATGGGTCATAAGGGGATTTTTCTGTAGCATGCCCCCATCTTTCTGTAAATTGCCCGTTTTCATCTGATACCCAATCCCGAACATTTTGGTATGTATTGGATGCATTACCAGCATTACGGTATAAGAAAAATAACGGATTTTTTACTGAATAATCAAGCACTTTCTTAATTTTATCTTTCTTTGAATCTCCTGCTAAAATACCCGAAGAATATTCTGCATATTCTTTTGTGTAATTGGCTGTATAGTTAATATTGTTTATTCCTGTTGTATAAGGTATAACAGCATTCCCATTAGAATCCATGGTTATGGGACCATTTTGCGTACTGATTGGATATCTGCTTAAACCACTATTTTGATTAAGTCCAGCTCCAAAATTATAGTTCGCGCCTGGGTTAAACATAACCGGAATAGGGTCTTTTCTTCCCCACTGATAATGTAACCCTCCTGTATTAGCAATATTAACAACGCTACTATAGCTTCCCGAGCCACCCATAGTATTAGATGGGAACATTTTTAACGCTCCTAAATCCCTATCCATAAACGTAGTTTCCAAGGGTACACCAATACTCATTACAGGTTTTACAAATGCATCATTTACAGATAAAACCCCTCCGTTTCCAAGTGTTTCTGTCTTATAGTTCAACGTATCGATTACTGTTTCAGGCGCCCAAATATGCCAACTCCAAACTATAGGATCCTGATGTTTTCCGCCTACCCATTGGGTTGGAGAATCTCCTAGATGGAAAGCTACAACTGCATTACCATATCTCATATCTCTTAAAGTAACTCTAAGTTTAGACGACTCTTTCGTACCTTCAACTATTTGCACGTTTTCTATTAAATCAGTACTGTTAGTCCATACTACAGAGGCCGACATACGGTTTCCTGTAGGAAATGTCCCATCTTTTCTAATATGCAATTTTTGCATTGCATATGCTTTACTCAAAGGGATATCGATAACACGATCTTTTTCTGAAGCTTTTACAGGCAAGGAACTATTTGTATATTCTATATAACTATTAGGCTCTTTTGTCCATTTTTTTAATGTTTCTAATGAGTATTCTCCATTTTGATTGTCCGTAAAAAAAGTTGTCTCAAAAATTTCAGGCATGTAAGCATTATTAGGATCTTTGATACATCTTACACCGCTAGTCTCATATGCACTTCCATAATGTGAAATAGTATTTAGGCTATATGCTCCAAAATTTGTTGGCCTTTGAGCGTTCCCAGGATCTGAAAGGTACGTTAAAGCTCTAGCACTATACCAAGGTCCCCCTCCAGCAGCAGGTGCTCCAAGTGAGAAAGTGGACGAACTTAACGAACCGTCTGATGAGCCATCCTGATACTTTATTTCAGGTGTTAACATTAATCCTGATACTACACCACTACCATCCTTTAGACTAGCTTGATTAGGATAATATTCATAATTTCCATTAATCGGAATTAATCCTAAATTACGAGTAGAGCCTGTAAAATCGTATCCTAATCCGGGATATATTTTTATCCCTGGAAATTTATCACTTGAAGTTGATGAGCTAGAAGTGAAAGTATCATTATCATTAGCTCCCACGTTACGACCCCAAGGTGACGATTTATTATAATTGGTAGGACTACCTATATTATCATAAAATGATGGAACTCTCCAATTACAAGGACAAGGGTCATAAGGAGACTTCATTGCATAACGTACACTTTCTTCTCCCACTGAATTATCATTCCAGTTACTATACTTTCCTCCTCGAGTATCACCCCAAAGATCCCACGCAACATTCAGTTTAGTATCATCAGTATTATACTCGTTTCTATATTTTTGCTTTGAGAACCATGTTGTACGATTTTGAGGATACCATGAAAAAGGTCCCGTTTGAACCAACATATTCTCACCATTACTGTCTACATACTCCCCTAGTTTTCTGATATATAAAGGAGGAATAATCATGTGAATAGGATTCTGAACAGAATATCGAATATTACCATTAGGAGTGTCAAATCCTGTATTATTTTGAGAATATACGTTTCCTCTATATTTAACAGGCAATATGGACGTAGAACCCGTTAAATAAACAGCTGCCGAACCTCTTACATTTCCTACTTCTCCAGAAATCTCATAAGAACTTCCATCTTTATTAGTAAAAGAAGGGAAAGGATCTTTTCTTCCCCATTGATATTGCAATCCTTGAGATTTGTGCCAATCATTACCTGTAAAGTTTGCATTAGTTGCTCCTAAATTCCTATCCATCCATTTCCAATCTGTTACCAGATTTCCATTTTTATCTTTTTCAAAATCATGATGATAAGTACTTCCACTAATTCTAGGATCATCTGTTACCCAGACGTGCCATGTCCAGTAAACTTTATCATTAACTCTATATGAAACTACTGCATTTCCTTCTTTAAGTTTATTAACTAAAATTTTAATTCTAGCATTTTCACCAACTCCTTCTAATGCAACAGATTTTATTAAACCTGGCTGATCTTCCCAATAAAGTCCGGCTTTAGCTATTCCATTATCTGGAATCTTAGTATAATTACCTTGCTCATCCTTCATAAACTCACCTCCTTTTGCCCACATTTCATAAGCTTTTTTCACAGGTATATAGAGACCATCAACATCAACATTATTACGTTTCTCATCTTTTCCAGTGAAAATATATGTATTTGGAGCCTTAGTCCAGTCTACCACACTATAATCAGATGCAGCTCCATTATTTATTGTAAAACAATGTGGAGCACCTTCGGAAGTGTCATTATAATTAGGAGCATCTCCAAAAACACCTGTATATTTAATGAATTTTGAAATCTCTTTCTCAACATCTTCCATCGATCTAACCGTTTCATATGTATTCTGAAAGCTCTCTACGAAACTGTTTCGTAATGCTCCCATTCCATACAATGTCATTTCAGAAGTATTCTTAACAATTAAGTTTTCAGAACCAGGTCCTCTACGACCATGCCCCTGATCATTCCCATATCCAAAATATGCTGGTCCATAATTACTGTGCGCTGGTACGCTGTAGAAGCTTCCGTCGCTTTTGTAAATTCTAAGCCCGGTTTTCATACTAGATACAATTACAACAGGAGTCTGGTCAGGAATGAATTCAGACAACTTATCATGAATAGTATTAATTAGGGTAAAATATCTACTTTGTGGACTATCAGGATTCCTAAAATCATGGAAACCTGGTCCATTTGGTTCATCAGGCCACTGGCTAAATTTTAGAAGAAACCCGTTTGCTGAAAACTTTCCTGCAAACATATATACCGGATCTGTATAACTGTATAAATATGGGCTTGGATGCCCTGCATTATTATTATAAATAAATTCCGGAGTGCTACCTAAAGTATCATTTACAACTCCTTGATTTAATAATTTTATTGCTTTTACACCGTTTGGATCACTAATTAATGTTGAAGGATTTTTAAGAGAGAATACAACATCATTCTTCTTATTGTCCATTGGTAGAATAGCACTAAGTTTATTCCAAGAATTTGCAGAAGTTACCCTGTCTTTTACCCCTGTAACCTTTCCGTTGGCATCGGTAATTACTGTACCATCTTTTTTGGGTGTTAAAAGAATAGTGTATTCATTTTCATCAAGATCACAATTGGCAGGAGCATAATCCCCTTGTTTATAGTGACTGACGGTTTTATCCCACACAACACTGTTGAAGTTGCTAAGATTGGTATCAGAAGTTAATTCAATTTTTAGATTGTAAGAACTTACTGCTGATGCAGGTAACTCCAAAGTCGCTTTCAGGCTCTCGTTGTACTGATTGTAAGAATAAAGCATTTTACTCCACCCTATCACCCAGTTTCCTTGAGAGTCCTGATACTTTTGATAGATAATTTCACATGGTCACTCATGAATGGCTTTGTGAGTTTACCTTCAATAATAACCAATCCCTTCTGGTTCACATTCTGTGAAACAACAATAAGAGGATCTAAATCATAAGAACTCGGTGGAGTTTTATATTTGGATCCAATAGTTTTCTCATTAAGCTCTGGAACGACAATTGTCCGTGAAAAAGCATGAGACGATGCAATACAAAAGACTGCAGCAAAAATCTTTAATGTCGATTTTTTTTTCATACGTATTGAATTAAAAGTGTTTTTTTTTGAAACTAGAATAATATTTAATCCGCCTAAGAAGACATATAGCATTTTACAGACATGTTATATTCACAACATGAATTAATCCCACTAATGGAAAAAAAGAATTATCCGAAAAATAGTTATTTGAAATTTCTTAAATCAAATATTAGAACTTTGAATAATTTTCATTTGAAATGAAAATACTAGAATGTTGCAATATCGATAATTGCTTAATGCTTGGAAGCATGTGTTGATTTTTCATAATTTGTGCTTTAAAATTTATTGTGTTTTTAATTTGAAATCTTACAAAACAAGATTTCAAATGCAAATATGTGCATTTTTCCAAAAACTCACAATAGGCAGAAGTAAATATAAAAAAATCACATATTCAGATTATTTCCTTGTAATTTTTTATCATATTGTAATTTTTTAGAAAAAATTTTATCCTAAATAAGCGTTTAAAGATCACAAAAGACTTTAAGGAAGCAGGAAGTTTCTGTAAAGCTCCGCCGTAAATCTACCCGCAACAATATTTCTAAAGCTAGAAAAGACTAAAAAGTTAAAAATAACCAATGACATGATAAAGACATATATCGTTGATCTTGTACTTTTGGAAACCACATACATAGAATTGGGAATGATCACAAAACCAAAACCTGTAAATGCTCCAACCAATCTGGAAGAAAAAACAGGGTTATTTCTAAATATAAAATAAAAGCATATTCCAACAAGAGCATAATTCCTATGATACTCATAATATGGGTACTTTTCAACCATTTTAGTGTCAAAGAAAAATAAGAAGAATGTAAGAATGGCAGTCATTACTTCGGGGATACCAATACCTCCATTAAGTCTTTCTGCAGTTTCTTCCATATAAGCATTAAAACCACCAATCACTACACTGTCAGACGCAATACTATCCATAAAACTACCCAAAACACGATACACTTCAAATGGAGACATCACTATAGATACCAGTATTGCACCAAGCATAATTCCCTTATTCACAGGAATACGGGCAACCCAGTACATAGGTAAAAATGCATAACAGACATTATGAACCCCTCCGGCAAGATAAATACACAAAAGGTAATAGAAAAGTTTTTTTTCTTTTATAAATCGTATAGCAAAATATACCATAAATACCCCTAAATTTTGTCGCATCTGTCCACATTCCCCAATAAAAAATCCGGGAATAAACGTAAAAAGGATAAATGTAAATGGGTAAAATGTATTATCTTCTACATATCTTGCCTTGAAAAATATTGCAAAAATTGCAATAACAAGCGTAAGTATATAAAATGGTGCATTGAAAATATTAAGCAAAATCTTATTAACCAATGAGTATAACCACTCTACAGCTACCTGCTGTGGCGGATCTAGGTGGAGTCCTTTCAGGAAAATACTTTCATAACTAAGGGTATCCGTATATACATAAATAGCCCTATAACTTCCATAATCTGCACCGGCATCTCTTAAACCTGCAATAATTATCAAATAACCACATAAAATATATAGGTATTTACTTTCAACTTTACCACGAAATACCTCTTGGTAACTGAAAATAATCAGAAAGAAAAGTGCTATTAGAAAATACGGGTGTAATAAACTCATTATTTTAATCTATGTGTGTGTTAAAACATATAAAAAACCAAGTTTTTACTTGAAAAGTTTTTATTATATTTTTTTTCATCAATTGGGAACTTCTGCAAAAGTAGATTTTTTTTTTATTTCGTCAAGAATATTTATTCATTGTAAGCTAAAACTTTATATATTAAATCTTTTGAACTTATACTTAAAAAATTAAATTTGCAAACTTGATTTCATAATGCAATGCATCGTTTTTTTATATTTTTATATTATCTCATTTCCAGGAACAAAGCGCTTTCAGTATTTATTGCTCTAAGCATTGCCGTGATATGTGGATTTTTCGCCTCAAAAATTAATTTCGAGGAAGATATCAATCAGATAATCCCGAAAAACGAAAAATCTGATCTTACCGCAAAAGTTCTTAAACAACTTAATTTTTCAGACAAAATCATTGTCATCATTGAAAATACGTCTAAAGAAGATAATTTCCAGCTCTCCGAGACTGCCGATACTTTTTTAACTAAAATTGAACCTTTACAAAAATACATTGGCTCTGTTCAGGGAAAAGTAAACGATAATGAAATTTCTGAAACGTTTGATTTCGTCAATCAAAACCTTCCTTTATTTTTAAATGAAAACGATTACAAGGAAATTGAAAGAAAACTTCAAAAGGACAGTATCGCAAAACAGGTAGAAAATAATTATGTGTCACTGGTGTCCCCGACAAGTTTGGTGACTAAAGATTTTATTAAAAAAGATCCGCTTGGCATCACATTTTTAGGAATCAAAAAACTGAACGCTTTAAATATCAGCAAAGATTTCAAACTTGAAGATAATTACATCGTCACCAAAGACGGAAAAAACCTTTTGCTTTTTATTGAACCTAAAAATAAAAGTAACGATACTAAAAATAACGAAACATTTGTCAATCAATTAAATGAAATAAAAGACAACCTCAACAAACAGTTCAAAGGAAAAACTGAGCTTAGTTATTTTGGTTCGCCAGTAATTGCTGTTGCCAATGCTCAACAGATCAAAAAAGACATTCAAAATACGGTCATGATCTCTATGACGGTGCTTTTGATTTTGTTGATTTACTATTTCAGGAATTTCTTTACACCAATTATTGTTTTTCTTCCGACTGTATTTTCTGTTTTATTGGCTTTGTTGATTTTATATTTTACTAAAGACAAAATTTCAGCAATTTCATTAAGTGTCGGTGCCATTTTGATTGGAATTACGATAGATTACGCGCTTCATATTCTCACTCATTACAAGCATAACAATAATATTGAAGAGCTTTACAAAGAAATCACACAACCGATTATATTAAGTAGCGCAACAACTGCCGTTTCGTTTCTATGTTTGGTTTTTGTACGTTCTGAAGCGTTGAAAGATCTCGGACTTTTCGCTGCGATTACCGTTATTTTGTCTTCAATTACAGCATTAATTATCGTTCCTCAACTTTATAAACCTAAAGAAAAGGATGAAAAAGTCAGCACCAATTTTATTGATAGAATCGGTTCGTATCCGTATGAGAAGAATAAGCCTTTAATTATTGGCTGTTCCATCATTATTATTGCCTGTATATTTGGGTTCAGACATGTTGGTTTTAATGAAGATATTGGCGACCTGAATTACATTCCAAAAGATTTAAAAATAAGTGAAGCGAAGTTGGAGAAACTTTCAGACATTACTTCAAAATCTATTTACACAATTTCTTATGGAAATTCTGAGAATGAAGCCTTGTCAAGAAATTCTCAACTTTCTCAATTCCTTGAAAAAGAGAAGAAAGACGGAAAAATTTTAAGCTATAACTCCATTGGAAATGTTGTTTTATCCGAAAAAGATCAACAAAAGAAAATTGAAATCTGGAAAAAATTCTGGGACAACCATAAAAAAGATCAAACTATTTCTGAATTAATTAATAATGGAAACAAATTTGGTTTCAACAGCTCTGCATTTGATCAGTTCAATGATAATTTGAATAAAAACTACTCTACTTTAAGCTTAAAAGACTACGAAAAGATAAAGGCATTACAAATTTCTGAGTTTTTAAGTAATGAAAATGGCTTCTACACTGTTTCTAATGTAGTGAAAGTAGATGAAACCAAAAGAGACGCCTTCATTAAAGATGTTGAAAAAAGTCACGAAGCTTTAGCAATTGACCGTCAGCAGATGAATGAGAACTTTTTAGGTTTACTGAAAAGAGATTTCAACACGTTGATTAATTATTCATTATTAGCCATCGTCTTAACAATCATTGTTTTCTTCAGAAACTTTGAATTAACGGTTCTCACAATGTTCCCAATTGTTTTAACAGGAGTTGTGACCGCAGGAATTCTCTATTTCTTAGGATTAGAATTAAATATTTTCAGCACCGTTGTTTGTACCTTAGTTTTCGGAGTTGGAGACGATTTCAGTATTTTCCTTACGAAAGCCATGCAAAAAGAGCATACGACAGGAAAAAATGAACTTCCAACGTACAGAATTTCAATTATTTTGGCTGTTTTCACAACAATTTTATCCATTGGATCTTTGATTTTCGCAAAACATCCGGCTTTACATTCTTTAGCCTTGGTTGCGCTGATCGGAATGTTCTCCGTAATCATCATCACCTCAACGTTATATCCGTTCTGGTTTAGATTATTAATCACAAACAGACAAAAAAAAGGACTTTCTCCCATTACTTTCAGATTGTTTTTACGTTCTGTGATCTCGTTCTTTTATTACGGTTTAGGCGGACTGTTCTTTTCTTTCTTCGGACATTTCTTCGTGAGAAAAGCAAAAGGAAAAACGTTGAGTACCATTAAAAAATCTATTGCTTTATTTTTAAAATCGGTTTTACATCTTAGTCCGTTTGTAAAGAAAACGGTAATTAAAAATCCGCTTGAAGATTTCAGCAAACCTTCTGTTATTATTGCGAATCATACTTCATTCTTAGATACTTTGGCGCTTGCAATGGCGACGCACAAAATCGTTTATTTAGTGAATGATTGGGTGTATGAATCTCCCGTTTTTGGAAAATTAGTAAAAGCTCTAGGTTTCTTCCCCGTTTCTCAAGGTATCGAAAACGGAATGGAGCAACTTCGAGAAAAAATAAATGAGGGCTATTCTTTAATGGTGTTTCCGGAAGCCGAACGTTCTTATACGAATGATGTAAAAAGATTTCATAAAGGAGCATTTTATATTGCTGAAGAATTTGGTTTGGATGTCGTTCCTGTTTATATCCATGGAAATTCTGAAGTTTTGCCAAAAGGCGACTTCATTATTTACGACGGAAGCATTACCGTAAAAGTTGGTGACAGAATTCATAATGACGATCTTAGTTTTGGTAAAAATTATTCGGAAAGAACGAAAAAAATAAATGCCTATTTCAGAGATGAATTTGCAAAACTGAGAAATGAAATTGAAGATGAAAATTATTTCAAAAAGAAATTATTTTTAAGCTTTTTATACAAAGAAACAGAAGTTGTAGATGAACTGAAAAAAGATTTCAAAACCAATAAATCTGTTTATTTTGAATTGAATAAACACATTCCAAAAGATGCAGTAATTCTACATATAGCAGATGATTTCGGGCAAAAAGATGTTTTATTGACTCTGCAACAAGCAAGCAGAAAAATATTCAGTTTAATTAATGATCATGAAAAACGTGAGATTGCAAAACAGAATTACATTGTAAAGAGAAGAAAGATTAATTATATCAACAATATTTCAGAAATGAATAAAAAAACAAACGTACTTTTAATTTCTGACGAAAATTTTAATCTAAAAGATATTCCCGAGCTTCCGGAAACTATTATTTTAATGAATATTAAAAACTCTTCATTTGAAAATGATAATTACGAGCTTGAATTCAGTTCTGAATCAATAAAAGTATTTAGACATAAATAATAAATATGAAAAGCATATTTTTGTAACCGATAAAAAAACTAATGCAAAAAAATATACTTGTAATCTATTATTCACAAACCGGACAATTGGAGGATATTGTAAAGAATGTCGCCCAACCGTTTGAAAATAATAAAGAAGAATATAATGTTACGTATTATAATATTCAGTTAAAGGAAGATTTTGCTTTTCCTTGGTCGAGTGATGTATTTTTCAATACATTTCCGGAGTCTTATTTACAGATTCCGAGCGAGATACATCCGCCTTCGGAAAATATTCTGAATAAAAAATATGATCTCATTATTTTTGGATATCAGGTTTGGTATTTAACGCCGTCCATTCCTATTATTTCTTTCCTGAAAAGTGGTTACGCAGAAAATATATTGAAAAACACGCCTGTTGTTACCATTTCTGCAACAAGAAATATGTGGATGCTTTCTCAGGAAAAACTGAAGGTTTATTTAAAAGACATGAAAGCCCAGCTTGTAGGAAATATTGCTTTGGTAGACAGACACGATAATTATACAAGTGTATTAACCATTTTACGCTGGCTGACAACCGGACAAAAAGAAAAATCAGGATTGCTTCCCGCAGCCGGAGTTTCAGACGAAGAAATTAAAGGTTCTGTAAAATATGGCGAGGTAATTGAAAGACATTTAAAAAACAATGATCTGAACAATCTTCAACCTGATTTGATCAATAACGGAGCCGTAGAAATCCGTCCTTTTTTGGTAAGAGTAGAAAAGGTAGGAAACAAGATCTTCACCGTTTGGTCTAACCTGATTATCAAGAAAAAAGAAAAACGACCATTGCTGATAAAATTCTTTAAGGTATATTTGATGGCAGCAATCTGGGTAATTTCACCCGTAGTTTTAGTTTTACACCTGTTGACGACCCCTATATTTTGGGTTAAAAGACAGAAACAAAAAAAATATTTACAAGGAATTAATTTAAAATAGAATGTACGACGTATTTATAACAAAAGCCTCAACATATTTACCGAATGAGCCGGTTTCTAATGATGAAATGGAAACGTATCTAGGGTATATAAATGACGCCAAATCAAAAGCTAAGTCATTGATTTTAAGAAACAATAAAATCACAACAAGATATTACGCTTTAGATAAAGAAGGAAATCCTACACATACCAATGCTCAGATCACAGCAAAAGCAATTGAAGGTCTTTTTGATGAAAATTTCAAAAAAGAAGACATGAAATTACTGTCTGTAGGAACAACTTCACCAGACCAGATTCAGCCGTCACACGCTTCTATGGTTCATGGTGAATTAAACATTGGAAAATCTATCGAAATAAATACAGCAACAGGTCTTTGCAACTCAGGAATGAATGCGCTGAACTACGGTTTTCTTTCTGTAAAAGCAGGCGTTCAGGAAGCTGCAGTTTGTGCAGGTTCCGAGAGAATGTCAGCTTGGATGACGGCCGATAAATTCAACCATGAAGCAGAAAATTTAGTCTTATTAGAAGAAAGACCCATCATCGCTTTCAAAAGAGAATTCCTTCGATGGATGCTTTCTGACGGAGCAGGTGCATTTTTATTGGAAAACAAGCCAAGAGAAAATGAAACCAATTTGAAAGTAGAATGGATTGATTTCTATTCTTATGCTCACGAAATCGAAGCCTGTATGTATGCAGGTTGCGAAAAACAGGAAGACGGAACCCTGAAATCTTGGGCAGATTATCCATCTGACGAATGGTTGAAGCAATCTATTTTTGCATTAAAACAAGATACTAAAATTTTAGATAAATATATTTTGGTGAAAGGTGCCGAAAGTTTAAGATCATCTTTCGACAAACATACTTTAGACCCAGATTCTATCGATCATGTTTTAGCTCATATTTCTTCAGGTTACTTTAAAGAAGGACTTAAAGATGAGTTTGCTAAAGTAGGATTGGATTTCCCGTGGGAAAAATGGTACTACAACCTTTCTGAAATAGGAAATATCGGTGCAGGTTCTATCTTCGTTGCTTTAGAACAACTTATGAATTCAGGGAAATTGAAAAAAGGAGAAAAAATACTTCTTTGCGTTCCTGAAAGTGGAAGATTCGCATATTCTTGTGCCTTGTTAACCGTTTGCTAATGGAAAACAAATTACCAACATCTGATCAAAATTTCGTGGAAAGCTTAATTCCGCAACGATCTCCTTTTGTAATGGTGAATGAACTTTCCGAATATTCTGAAAATCACCTTATTTCAGGATTTGAAATAAAGGAGGAAAATATTTTTGTTCAGAACGGAACTTTCCAAGCATCAGGAATAATTGAACATCAGGCTCAAAGCGTTGCTTTACACACCGGCTACAAATATTATCTGCTAGGAAAAGATGCTCCAACAGGATATATTGGTGCCATCAAGTCTTTTGAAGCTGAAGCATTACCTAAAGTCGGAGATCATTTGAAATCGGAAGTTACCATTCTTAATGAAGTAATGGGAGTTACGCTCGTAAATATTATTACGAAACTTAATGATGTTGTGATCGCCAACTCTCAAATGAAAACTGTTGTAAAATAATTTTAATGGAAATCAAGGAAAACGACATCATCAATATTCATCAATTCTTACCTCATCGCGATCCAATGCTGATGGCGGATTATATTTTGGAATTGACCAAAGAAAAAGTGGTGACTTCGTTTGAAATTCTGGAAGACAATATTTTTGTTCATAATAATGAATTTGTTGAAGCCGGTTTAATTGAAAATCTAGCACAAACCTGTTCATCAATCCTCGGACAAAGTTTCTTCGAAAATCCTGAAGCTGATACAAAAGTGATCGGTTTTATTACTAATATCAAGAAAATTGAGGTTTTTGCGTTGCCTAAAGTTGGTGACAAAATTATTTCAAAAGCATCGTTAATTTCTCAATACGAAAATATCTGCAATATCTTTTGTGAGACTTTTAATAATGATGAATTGCTGATCAGAGCTGAAATCAATTTGTTTATTCAGGAAGTAAAATCATAGAAAAATTTACTTTAAATATATAAAAGCTGTACGTTTTGTGCGGCTTTTTTGTTTTTTGTTTGAACCACAGATTTACACAAATTTTCACAGATGATTGAGAATAATAAAGATGTATAAATATTTAAACTCAAAAATAAAATACAAACATCTGTGAAAATTTGTGTAAATCTGTGGTTAATATGAAATGAAAGAAACAAAAAAAGTGAGGCATTTCTACCCCACTTTCAATATCATTTAATCTGAAAAATTAGTATCCGAAAATCTCTTCAAGAGTTACCTCTTTAAATTCTCCCATTTTATTAATAGATTCCATATTCAGGTTTTCTTTTTTCCCGATGATGGCTGTATTGTATTTCAATGGCTTAATATCTGTATCATAGAAATTAGTCAACTGAGGTAAGCTCAATCCTTGAATTTCAGCATAAACATCTTTTCTGATATCATAATCAACGCCTAATTTTTTCAAAGCTAACTGATTAAAGAAAATGCTTGTCCTGTTGATTCTGTTGGATGCAATCTGTTTCAATGCAGAACCTTTAGAATTTTCAAACTGAGCCGGAATTTGTGGCAATTGAGCCATCAAATCGTTCATTGCATTTACTGCTAAAGGTAATTTATTTGCCTGAGTTCCGATGTAGTTTGTAACGTAGTTTGGATGATTGCTTTCAGTTGCGTTTGCATAAGAAACATACGCAGAATAAGCCAACGACTTACTTTCTCTGATCTCCTGGAAAACGATAGAGGACAATCCACGACCGAAATATTCGTTGAAAACATTCGCTTTTCCGAAGTTTCCAAGATTTACGTTGCTGCCTTTTGCTATTTTAGACATTTCCATTTGTACCATGTCGTAGTTGGTAAAATATACTTTTCCTTCAGTCGCAGGTTCAGCATAAACCTTTGCTTTTGCAGGCTGTAAAGTTGTGTTGGCGATGTAAGGTTTAACCGCTTTTTCCAACCCTTTCTGATCTTCTCCGTAAAGGAAAACTTCGTAAGGATATTGATTGATCGTCTTGATTTTTTTCATTAAATCATCAACATTAATGCTCTGCATACGCTCTTTAGAAACAACATCCGCTATTCTTGAATCTTTGCCATACTTCGCGTAATTGCTCAATGCGTTCATGATTCTTGTTTTATCTTTCTTCGCAACGTCTCTAGTTTCCAACATTGTTTTCACTGTTTGGTCATAGATTGCTTTGTCCGCTTTTACGCTGGTCAGCCAGTGATTCATCAGTTCAACTCCTTTTTGCATATTGCTTTCAAGTCCGCTCAATGTGATTACCGTTTGGTCATTTGAAGTTCTGAAACTGTTTGAAATTCCAAGTTTGTAGAATTCCTCTTTCAGCTGTTCAGGTGAATATTTATCTGTTCCCAAATATTCCAAAGCTGTGATCGCAAGAGACAATTCTTTGTCATTATCGGTTCCGAAAGGGAAAATATAATTCACCTGAGCAATTTCGTTGTATTTATTTTTAACGAAACTTACTTTCTTATCTTTAATCTGAGACGTTTGAATTGCTGTTTTATAATCGATAAATTCAGGCTTAATTTCACTCGGTTTTATTGCTAAAACTTCTTTTAAGAAAGGCGATTGCGCATCTCTGTTCAGTTTAATCGGAGTGATTCCCGGGTTTTGTACACGAACCAATTTATCATTAACTCCTTTTTCCTTGTAAACAACCACATAATTATCCTTGAAAAATTCATTCGCAAATTTTACAACATCAGATTTTGAAATCTTTTCATATTCATTAATCTCATCCAATTCCTGCTGCCAGGTTCTTCCGTTGATATAAACATCATAAAGATTGGTCGCTAAACCGTCTGCAGTTTCCCAAGTCTTCATTCTCTGAACTTTCTTGTCGTTCACGATCGCTTTCAGCATCCAATCAGGGAATTGACCTTTTTTAACTAAATCTAATTGATCTAATAATAATTTTTTAGCTTCATCAAAACTTTGTCCGTCTTTCGGAGTTACTGTCAACGCAAAAGAACCATACATTTTAAATGGAGATTCGTAAGCTCCTGCGCCTAATGTTTTTTGTTTTTGATTAATATTAAGATCGATCAAACCTGCGTCCCCTCTGTTGCTTAAAATTTCAGCCACAACGTCTGCTAATCTCGCTTCCTGAGTTCCGTAAGAATCGGTTCTCCAAGCCATTGTCATTCTAGGCGTTGACGGACTTTTTACTGTTCTGGTAACGATTGAAGTCATTGGAGCTTCCGTTACCATTTTTTTCATTGGTAATTCTTTGTATTTGAAAGAACCAAAATACTGATCAACTAATTTTATCGTTTTATCATAATCCAGATCTCCAACCAAAACAACCGCCATATTATTAGGAACATAATACGTGTCAAAATACTTATGAATCGCTACCATTGACGGGCTTTTCAAGTGTTCTGAAGTTCCGATCGTAGTTTGCTGCCCGTTTGGATGTTTTGGGAAAAGGGCTTCCATCAAAGCATAATTTACCAAACGACCGTCGTTATCCTGAGCCCTGTTGTATTCTTCGTAAACCGCCTCCAATTCTGTATGGAAAAGTCTTAAAACCAATTCAGAAAAACGCTCTTTTTCTACTTTAAGCCATTTTTCAAGCTCGTTGGCAGGAATATTATTTTTATAAACCGTTTCATCCAACCAGGTGTGAGCGTTGGTTCCTGTCGCTCCCAAAGATGAAATTGCTTTGTCATATTCATTAGCAATTGCATATTTAGACGCTTCCTGAGAAACCTCATCAATTTTTTTATAAAGTGCTTTTTTCTTTTCAGGATCTTTTTCTGCTTTATGTTGTTCGTAAAGATCTGAGATTTGTTGAAGCAACACTTTTTCTTTCGCCCAATCCTGAGTTCCCAAATGTGAAGTTCCTTTGAAAACCATGTGCTCAAGATAGTGAGCCAATCCCGTATTATCACTCGGATCGTTGTTTGATCCCGTTCTTACAGGAATATAGGTTTGAATTCTTGGTGCATCTTCATTTTTTGCCAGATACACTTTCAATCCGTTCTTTAACGTATAAACTCTTACACCCGACAGATCGTTTTTCACAGTTTCATACGTGTAGCCTTGGCTATCAGTTATTTTTTGAGTGTCAAATTTCTGAGCCATCGCACTCAACATACAAAAGAGCGAGACCGAAATAAAAAATTTCTTCATAGTATTATTTATTTAATCAAATTTCTTTCTAAAATATATTAGTCTGAATTTATCCTATACTTGTTACATATCATTCATCTTCAAATATGATTATTTTGCAATGCTTTTCTTATTAAAACTCACATTACATCATCACAGAATAATATGATTTACATATAATCTATTTTCACTATTTTAGCCGATTGATAAAGTTAATCACAAAACAGGTGAATTTTTTTCATCTGTAATCTAAAACTTAAAAATATTTAGATGAAAAAACAAGACCTTCCTCAAGACGAAAGCAATTTGAAATCGGCAAACATGACCGAGGTTTTGTACGTGACTGATGAAAATAACAATTATACAACGGCAAACAGCATTGGTTGGGATATTAAAAAAGCTGCTTTAGATGAATCTTTAGCGTTGATTAATGAAAGAATAGAAGAAGCCAGACAAGATGTTGTCAATAATATTGCAAGTCCTATTGTTTATTTCATGGAACTGAACAAAATGGATTTACAGGTTCTTGCTTCCTACGCCGGAATATGGCAATGGAGGGTAAAAAGACACGCAAAACCGAAAGTATTTAAGACACTAAGCGAATCCGTACTGAAAAAATATGCCGATGCATTCGGAATTTCAGTGGATGAATTAAAAAATTTCAACGGTAAATAAATAGAAACCTTATAGGTTTTAAAAACCTATAAGGTTTAGTAAAACAAAAGCAACGAATGAAACTTAATTTTGAACACCATCAAACTGCGCATTGCGAAAACGGTGTTGCCTCTAATTTACTAATAAACAAAGGACTAAAACTCAGTGAACCGATGATCTTCGGAATAGGTTCTGGGTTATTTTTCGTGTATTTACCTTTTTTAAAAGTAAATTTTGCGCCTGGTTTTAGTTACAGACCAATGCCGGGAGCTATTTTCAGCAAAGCAGCAAAAAGACTGGGAATTAAAATTAAAAGAGAAAAATTTTCAAATCCTAAAGACGCTCAATTAGCTTTAGAAAAAAACTTAGAAAACAATGTACCGACAGGTTTACAGGTTGGGGTTTTTAACCTTACTTATTTTCCTGAAGAATATAAATTCCATTTCAACGCTCACAATTTGGTCGTTTATGGAAAAGAAGACGGACGATTTTTGATCAGTGATCCTGTGATGGATTACACAACTTCCCTTTCCGAAGCCGAACTGGAAAAAGTAAGATATGCCAAAGGAGCACTTCCTCCTAAAGGTCATATGTACTACCCTACTTACATTCCAGAAAATGTAAATCTGGAAGAAGCCATCAAAAAAGGAATTAAAGATACTTGTAAAAATATGTTAGCTCCCGTTCCACTTATTGGCGTAAAAGCGATGAGATGGGTAGCGAAAAGCATCCCGAAATGGGCAGATAAAAAAGGCACAAAAGTAACCAATCATTATTTGGGTCAATTAATCAGAATGCAGGAGGAAATCGGAACTGGTGGTGGCGGTTTCAGATTTATTTATGGAGCTTTTTTACAGGAAGCTGCCGTAATTCTTAAGAATGATGAACTGAAAGAACTGTCTAAAGAAATTACCGCAATCGGTGATCTTTGGAGAGATTTTGCCGTGGATATTGCAAGAGTTTACAAAAACAGAAACTCAAAAAGCAATATTTATAATGAACTTTCAAAATCGATGCTTCATATTGCTGATCTGGAAGAAGCTTTCTATAAAAAACTGAGAAAAGCAATTTAACGTGGAGAACATCATTGAAATAAAAAACCTGTATAAAAAATACAAGCATGCAGAAGAATTTTCTGTAAATGATATCTCGTTGAATATTAATCAAAACGAAATCTACGGAATTCTGGGACCCAACGGAGCAGGAAAAACAACGTTGATTTCCATGCTTTCGGGGTTGATAAAACCTACTTCAGGAACTTTTAAGATCAACGGACTATCTCCTCAAAAAGATGGTTTTAAATTAAGACAGATCATCGGGATCGTTCCTCAGGAATATGCATTATATCCTACACTTACGGCAAAAGAAAACTTAATGTTCTTCGGTAGTTTATACGGTTTGCCTCATAAAAAATTAAAAATCGCGATTGATGAATCTTTAGAACTTATGGGGTTGTCAAAATTCGCTGATAAAAAAGTAGAACAATTTTCTGGAGGAATGAAGCGTCGTTGCAACCTTATTGCAGGAACCCTTCATAATCCTAAAGTGTTGTTTCTTGATGAACCAACCGTTGGCGTTGATGTTCAGTCTAAAAAAGCAATTATTGATTATCTTTTAGATTTAAATAAAAAAGGAACTTGTATCATTTACACCTCTCATCACCTTTCTGAAGCAGAGGAATTCTGTACAAAAATTGCAATCATTGATCATGGGAAAATCCACGCTGTTGGAACTCCCGAAGAATTGGTAAACAGAGTTGCCAGTGCCGAAAACCTAGAAGATGTTTTCATTTCATTAACCGGAAAAGAATTAAGAGATGTTGTTGTATAAATTGTGGAGAAGTTTCGTTAAGGAAATCCTTTTATTGAAAAGAGATATCGGTGGAATCGTTATAATTTTTGTGATGCCTTTATTGTTGATCATCACGATCACGTTAATTCAGGATTCTACATTTAAAAATCTGGAAGGTTCAAAAATCCCGATTATTTTTATTGATAACGACGAATCCGAAATTTCAAAAAATATAAAACACGAACTCGAAAATGGTAAAACATTCGAGTTAGTAACCAATTACAATGAAAAATCAGCTCAAGACGCCGTTTTTTCGGGTGATTATCAGATGGCCATCGTCATTCCTGAAAATTTAACGAAAGATCTAAATGCAAATATTGATTCTAAGGTTCAGACTATTGTAAGCTCATTTGGAATTGAGGCAGATGCTGCTTCTGCAAAAAAGAATGTTGACATAAAAGCCAAAGACATTCACTTGTATTTTGATCCGGCAACCAATATCGGTTTCAAAAACAATGTAATGAATGCCGTTAATAAAATGGTTTTTGAGATCGAAAACAAAAAGATTTACAAAGCTTTCCAGGATCAATTGGGAACCACTGAAAATCTGGATGAAAATAAAAACTTAATCAGTTTCAAAGAAATTACCCCTACAAAAGGAAAAATGGACATTATACCGAATTCTGTTCAGCATAATGTTCCGGCTTGGGCGCTTTTTGCGATATTTTTTATCGTAGTTCCGCTTTCTATTAATTTAGTTAAGGAAAAAAGTCAAGGAACAAGCGTAAGAGTAAGAGTGAGCCCAACGCCCTATTATATTCATATTTTAGGAAAAACGTGTACCTATTTAATCATCTGTATCATTCAGTTTTTATTGATGGTAGCAGTGGGAATTTACCTTTTCCCTTATATGGATTTACCGCAATTTGATGTGACAGGAAAAATGTTTCATTTAATTATTGTTACCATTTTTGCAGGATTAGCAGCTATTGGATTTGGTGTTTTATTAGGAACACTGGCCGATACTCAGGAACAGTCTGCACCGTTTGGAGCAACTTCTGTGGTTGTTTTGGCAGCAGTCGGAGGAATATGGGTTCCCGTATTCTTAATGCCTGAATTTATGCAGACCGTTGCGAAATTTTCACCCATGAACTGGGGATTGAATGCCTATTACGACATTATTTTAAGAAACAGCGGAATCGCAGGTATAGCAAAAGAATTGGCTTTATTATTTTTATTTTATATTGCCATGGTCACTATTTCAATTTTTTATGAAAGGAAACAAAATGCAGTCTAACGAAAAACCAATCCAATGTACTGAGGAAGTACGAGTACGATTCAATGAGACAGATCCGTTAGGAATTGTTTGGCATGGCCATTACATTGTGTATTTCGAAGACGGAAGAGAAGCTTTCGGCAGACAGCATGGCTTGACTTATCTTGATATTCAAAAAGCAGGATTTGTTACTCCTATCGTAAAAAGCACTTGTGAACATTTTCTTCCCTTAAAATATGGTGAGACGTTCAATATCGTAACAACTTTTGTCAACACTACTGCTGCAAAATTGATTTATAAATACGAACTTTTTAATCAAGACAATAAATTGGTCTGCAGCGGAGAAACCATTCAGGTTTTCTTGGATTCTGACAATAATTTATGTTTGTATAATCCCGAGTTTTTTCAAGCTTGGAAAGATAAAATGGGATTATGAAAAAAGAAGTTTACATCACAGATTACAACTGCGTCACTCCTTTAGGATTTGATGTGGCATCCAATTGGAATGCTTTACTACAAGGAAAATCAGGAGTCGCCAAACATAAAGTGATTGAAAATCAGGAAGCTTTTTATGCTTCTATTATTGATTCTGAAAAGTTGGAAGAAGAATTTAATAAGTTCTTCGACTCCGCTCAGAATGACAACACGAATTTCACAAGACTTGAAAAAATGTTTTTGTTAAGCTTAAAACCTTTGGTGGAAAGACATAACATTACAGAAGAAACGGCTTTTATTTTATCAACCACAAAAGGAAATATCAGTTTATTAAAAAATCAAGTGACTATACCGGAAGGTGCATATCTTTCAAGTTTAGCACAAAAAATCGCTAACTTTTTCGGATTTAAAACAAAACCCATTGTTGTTTCCAATGCCTGCGTTTCAGGGGCAATGGCGATTGCTGTTGCTAAAAATATGATTCAGGCAGGAAGATATAAAGATGCGTTTGTCGTGGCTGGAGATGAGATCTCAGAATTTGTGATTTCAGGATTTAATTCTTTTCAGGCTATCGGAAGCGAACCTTGCCAACCTTACGATAAAAACCGCAGCGGAATCAATATTGGTGAAGCTACAGCAGCAGCTTTTATTACAAGTCATTGCGAGGAACGAAGTGACGAAGCAATCTCAAACGAAAAATTTAGTTTTAAAATTTCAGGAGACTCAGCCATCAACGATGCGAATCACATTTCCGGTCCTTCAAGAACAGGAGACGGATTGTATGCAAGCATCAAAAATGCAATGACAGAAGCGAATGTTTCAGCAGAACAAATCAATTTTATTTCTGCTCACGGAACAGCAACAATATACAACGACGAAATGGAGGCCATCGCTTTCAACAGAATGGAATTACAAAATGTTCCTCTCAACAGCATGAAAGGTTTTTACGGACACTGTTTAGGAGCATCAGGTTTATTGGAAAGTATTATTTCTATGGAAAGTGCCCTTCACAATACCTTAATTTCAACTAAAAACTTTGAAGAAATGGGGGTTTCCCAACCTTTACATATTATTAAAGAAAACCAACCTGCGGAAATCAAATATATTTTGAAAACGGCTTCAGGTTTTGGAGGGTGTAATGCAGCAATTGTTTTAGAAAAATGTTAACACGATGAAGAAAACAGACATTTGCACCATAGAAAACTCAAAAATAACCGTCAACGAACAAGTTATTTTCGAAAGTCAATCTGAAGTATTCTCAGAATTTGCCAAAGAAGCTTATAAAAGTTTAGAATTGAATTATCCTAAATTTCATAAAATGGATAACTTAAGCAAACTTGCTTTTCTGGCCTCCGAAATGATTTTAAAAGACGGAGATCATAGCAAAACAGCAATTGTTTTGGCCAACAAATCATCAAGTTTAGATACTGATTTTAAGTATCAGGAAAGCATCAACTCTCAGGACAATTTCTTCCCGAGCCCGGCTGTTTTTGTGTACACATTGCCCAATATTTGTGTGGGTGAAATTAGCATCAAACATAAAATGCAGACAGAGAATGCTTTTTTTGTTTTGGATGAATTTGATGAAAAATTTTTAAATGATTACTCAGAACAGATCTTACAGTCTGGAAAGGCTGAAAAGGTACTCTGTGGTTGGGTAGAACTATATCAGGAAAATTACAAAGCTTTTGTATATTTGCTAACGAACTAATATAATAATTTAAACAATATAACAATGTAGCAATAATTTGCAGCCATCCATTGGTACACTGCTCAATTGATACATTAAAATAATTTTTATGGAAAACTTACAAACTGAATTGAAGCACAAAATTATCGAAGTACTTAACCTTGAAGACGTTTCTGTAGAAGAAATCAAAGATACTGATCCGTTATTCGGAGGAGGTTTAGGATTAGATTCTATTGACGCTTTAGAGTTGATCGTTCTTCTTGACAAAGATTATGGAATAAAATTAGCCGATCCTAAAAAAGGAAAGGAAATTTTCCAATCTATCGATACGATGGCAAAATTCATCGAAGAAAACAGAACAAAATAAATTATTGAATCTAGCAATGTATCAGTTTAACAATGTAACAATATTGATAAACGGTTAAATTGATACACTGTTACATTATAAGATAAAATGAGTCAAAAAATTGCCATAACAGGAATGGGCATCATTTCTTCCATCGGTAACAATGTGGAAGAAAATTTTATTTCGTTAAAAACCGGAAAACACGGAATTTCAGACATACAATTGTTTGAAACCCGCCACACTGGAAATATTAAAACTGGCGAGATAAAATTATCTAATGAAGAATTGGTACAAAAACTTCAGCTTAATGAAGATAATAATGTAACAAGAACCGCTTTATTAGGCATGGTTGCTGCAAAAGAAGCGGTAGAAAGTGCCGGAATATCAGATATTAACGGCTATAAAACTGGTTTGATTTCTTCAACAAGCGTTGGTGGAATGGATATCACCGAAAAATATTTCTACACTTACGAAGACTTTCCTGAAAAGCAAAAATATATCGACTCTCATGATGCGGGAAATTCATCATTAGCTATTGCGGATTATTTAGGTCTGAAAGGTATGGTTTCTACCATCAGTACAGCTTGTTCGTCTGCTGCCAACGCGATTATGATGGGCGCAAAGCTTATTAAAAATGGAGTTTTAGACCGCGTGATTGTTGGTGGAACAGATTCTCTTTCAAAATTTACATTGAATGGATTTAGTACCCTAATGATTCTTACCGATTCTTATAATACGCCTTTCGACAATGACAGAAAAGGATTAAACCTTGGAGAAGCAGCCGCTTTTCTGGTATTGGAATCTGATGAAGTTGTTAAAAAAGAAAATAAAAAAGTACTCGGATATCTTTCCGGCTATGGAAATGCCAACGATGCCCACCACCAAACCGCTTCTTCGGAAAATGGACAAGGCGCTTATTTAGCCATGGAAAAAGCATTAAAGTTTTCAGGTTTACAGAAAGAAAACATCGATTATATCAACGCTCACGGAACAGCAACTCCCAATAATGATTTATCGGAAGGAATTGCGATGATCAGACTCTTTGGTGAAAATCAAGTTCCGGAATTCAGTTCTACAAAAGCGTTTACAGGTCATACTTTGGCAGCGGCGGCGGGAATTGAAGCCATCTATTCATTGTTGGCAATTCAAAATAATATCATTTTTCCAACTCTTAATTTTAAAACGAAGATGGAAGAATTTGATTTAACTCCCGTTACCGAATTGAAAGAGAAGAATATCGATCATGTACTTTCTAACTCATTTGGGTTTGGAGGAAATTGTTCAACCCTAATTTTCTCAAAATTATGAGTGCAGTTTATATCAACAGTGCAGCCTGCATCTCGGTTCAGGACACTTTAAATGAAAATTTCATCCAAAATCTTACGCCTGAAAATTCAGTACAGATTGTAAAAGCTATTGAACCTAATTACAAAGAATTCATTCCGCCCGCAATGAGCAGAAGAATGTCTAAAACGGTAAAAATGAGTTCAGTTGCTTCAAAATACGCTTTAAAAGAAGCCGGAATTGAAAACCCTGATGCGATTATTGTCGGAACAGGAATGGGATGTTCCCAGGATTCTGAAAAGTTTTTAAAAAATGTGATTGATAATAATGAAGAGTTTCTAACTCCTACTTATTTTATTCAATCCACTCACAATACCGTTGCAGGGCAAATTGCTTTAGCATTACAATGCCACGCTTACAATTTCACGTATGTGAATACTTCTTCGTCTTTAGAATTCTCCATGTTAGATGCTAAACTTCAAATCAATGATGGTGAAGCTGATAATGTTTTGGTGGGTTCAACAGACGAACAAACCGACAGAACAATGGAATTGTATAAATTAAACAAAACCATTAAAAAAGAAGAAAATCTTCCCGTTGATTATTTAAACTCAACAACAGAAGGAGTTATCTGGGGGGAAGGTTCAAGTTTTTTTGTTTTAGGAAAAGAGAAAACTAAAAGTTCTTACGCTCAATTAAAAGACATTAAAATCAACAATAGATTAGAACAAGATGAAATTCAAAACTTTATCGAAGACTTTTTAACTAAGAATAATCTTATCTTTGAAGAAATTGATGCCGTAATTTTAGGTTTCAGTGGAGATTCTAAATCGGATGTTTATTATACTAAAGCAATGGATTTATTTCCAAATTCAGCGTTGTTATATTACAAGCATTTAAGTGGAGAATTCAATACAGCAAGTGGTTTCTCAACATTTATGGCTTGTCATATTCTGAAAAACCAGCAGATTCCGGAAGTGATGATGATTAATGATGTGAAAAAAGATGGCATTAAAACTGTTCTTTTATATAATCATTTGGGAGGAAGTGATCATAGTTTGGTTTTGTTGGAAAGAGCTTAGTTTTACCGTATAGAATTAAGACAATCTGTTTGTCATTCAGAGCGAAACGAAGTGGAGCGTGGAATCTATTACGCATTTGGGATTGCTTCGTCATTTCATTCCTCGCAATGACACCAAGAAAATTTTAAACCAAAAACTCAAAATAATAAAAAGATGAAACACTACCTATTTATCCTATTTTATCTTTTCTGCAATGTATTTATTTATGCATTTCACGGGTCATTTTGGGTGTATCTGTTTTGTTTTTTACTTTTTTCGGCGGTGGTTGTTTGGGGATCTTTTGATATTGAATTAAGGTATTTTGTCAATAGTTTGACGCATAAAAGAACGAAAATCAAGGAAGTTGCTTTGACTTTTGATGATGGTCCGACTGAGTTTACCCCGAAATTTTTAGATCTATTAAAAGAAAATCAGATAAAGGCAACCTTTTTCTGCATCGGAAAACAGATTGAAAAATATCCCGAAACTTTCCAACGAATTATTGCAGAAGGTCACACGATTGGAAATCACACCTTATCTCACTCCAATAACACAGGATTTCTGTCTACCTCAAAAATGATTGAGGAAATTGAAAAGTGTGATGAAATTATTTCTAAAATTGGAAGTATTAAAACCAATTTATACCGTCCTCCTTTTGGCGTTACCAATCCAAATATTGCTAAAGCGATCAAACAAACTCACAAAAAAAGCATTGGCTGGAATGTCCGTTCTTTAGATACAATCACAGACAACGAAAAAACAATTTATAAACGAGTTACAAAAAACCTAAAGAAAGGAAGCATTATTCTTCTTCACGACACTTCAGAAAAGACGTATAATGTGTTGAAAGATTTATTGCTATTTTTGAAGGATAAAAAATATTCAACTTTTACGGTTGATACTGTTATTAAAAATCAAAAAAATGATTAAAAATATTGCTTTCGGAGCATTTTTATTAGTTTCAAGTTTCTTTTTTGCTCAAAATACAGCAATGACAGGAGCTGAAGCAAAAGCTTTTGTGACCAAAGTTTCATCTGAAACAAAAGAGATCAAAACATTACAAAGTGATTTTACCCAAACCAAAAAGATGGATTTTTTGGATAAAAACATTGTGACCTACGGAAGAATGTCTTTAAAAACACCCAACATTTTAAGCTGGAAATATACAAAACCTTATCAATACAGCATTATCTTTAAGGACAATAAAATTTTCATTAATGATCAGGGCAAAAAATCTTCTGTCGATGCAAAGAGTAAAACCTTTGAAAAGATAAATAAACTGATTGTAGGAAGTTCAAACGGACAAATGTTTAATGATCCTGAATTTTCCGTAGCCTATTTGAAAAATGCAAATTACAACATCGCAAAATTTACTCCGAAATCTGCTCAACTATTGAAATACATTAAGCAAATTGAATTGAGTTTTCCTAAAGGTCAATCAACAGTTTCTCAAGTGAATATGACAGAAGCTTCGGGAGATACTACGAATATTGTTTTTAAAAATACAAAGATCAATGCGCCGATTTCTGCTTCAGAATTTTCTTTATAGCCTGATTTTTCTGCTGTTTGTTTCGTGTAAAACATACAGACTGACAGACGTAAAATCCGTTTCAAATTCAGAGAAAACAGTTGAAAATTTATACTTTTCTTCGAATGAAGATTATGTTTATAAATGTCAGATGGATATTTATAAAAACCATGTAAGCGGAATTTTAATTATTAAAAAATTGAATGACGCGACACACCGTGTCGTATTAACCTCTGATTTTGGAAATAAATTAATTGATTTTGAGATTTCAGGAGAAAATTTTAAGCTTAATTATGTTTTAGCAGACTTAGATAAAAAGATTGTCATTAATTTTTTAAAGAATGATTTTCAGCAATTGTTAAAACAGAAATATCCTGTTAGTGAAAGTTTTGAGAATGAAAAATCGAAAATTTACCTCTCAAAATTGGATAAGAAACAATATTATTTGTTCTTCAATAAAGAAAATGGATTATTGAATCAGATCATTTATGCTAAAAATAATAAGGAAAAAATCGATTTCACTTTTGAGGCAAAAAAACATATCTTCGCGGATAGTTTGAATCTTCAACATAAAGATTTCAAGATCAATATAAAACTATTTCAAATAACCGAAACTGAATAACTTTTAACATGAAAAAATTACCTTTTCTGTTTATTTTCCTCATATCAAGCTTGTCTTTTGCACAGGTTACATTTACGCCAGGAATAAGAGGTGGGGCAAATTTTGCAAAATTCACAGAAACTGACGGTGGCATTTACAATTGGTTTGAAGCAAGTGATGATTATTGGGCAGGTGAAGAAAAAGTACAAACTCAGTACATTACAGATTTTTATGTAGGCGTATTCGGTACTATAAGATTTTCTAAACTCTATGCTTTGCAGCCGGAGATCAATTATTCCAGACAGGGAACAATAATGAAGACAAGCACTCAGGAAGTAAAATCTGAGCTTTCTTATATTTCGCTTCAGGCAGTAAATAAATTTTATTTGAAGAAATTTAACTTACATGCCGGACTAAGTATCGATCTTTTAATTAGCGACAAAAATTTTGATCCTTACAATAAAAAAACTACCGACCTTGGAATTTTAGTTGGAGCAGGTTACGATATTACTAAGAATTTCGGTATCGAAGCAAGATTTAAAAAAGGAATGATTTCCCAGATAAAAACAACAAGTGAAGATCATACAAATCTACTTTTCCAGGCGGGCGTTTACTATACATTTAACATGAAAAAATAATTTTATGCAGACTATTCTTACAGACTTTTACACTTTACAATCATCCGAAAAAGAAGAAAACGGACGTTTCATTGCGAATATCAATTTAAATAAAGATCATGATATTTTTAACGGACATTTTCCGGGAAATCCTGTAACTCCGGGAGTTTGCATGATGCAAATCGTAAAGGAACTGACTGAAGAATTTACAGGAACACAATTATTTTTAAAATCTGCTTCGAATGTAAAATTCATGGCGATCATCAATCCATTTGAAACACCAGATCTAACTCTACAATTAGATATTACTGAAACCGAAGATGAAGTTAAAGTAAAGAATACCACTTCTTTTGGCGAGACTATTGCATTAAAAATGTCAGTAAACTATAAAAAATTGACATCATGAAATTGATTTTCTCATTCATTACCGCTTTTATTTTATTCTTTCAAACAGATTTGGAAGCATTACGAAATAGCTATGCAAAAGCCAATCAATCCAACGAAAATACACAGGCATTTATTAATACTGCTGAAAAACAGACGGGTTCGGATGCTGTAACCAGCGGATATAAAGCTGCAGCGAAGATCATGGAAGCGAAAATTGCTAAGCAAAACAGAAAATCTCTCGTAAAGACCGGAGCAGTAAGTCTTGAAAGCATTATTAAATCCAATCCTAACAATATTGAATTAAGACTGATAAGATTAAGCGTTCAGGAAAATATTCCCAAAATTGTAGGGTACAGAGGAGGTCTGAAAGATGATAAAGCATTCATTTTAAGTAACTACAGCAAGCAAAATGCAGCTATGAAAAATTATATTAAAAAGTTTGCGTTACAGTCCAAAACCATGTCTGATACTGAAAAAGCATCATTAAAATAAAACAATGACCCTTCCTGAAGTACAAAATGCAATTTTTGAAAAGAAGATCTGCATTTTAATACCTACTTACAACAACGAGAAAACTCTGAAAAGGGTGATTGATGGTGTTTTAGATTATACCGAAAGTATCATTGTGATTAATGATGGTTCTACGGACTCCACACCTCACATTCTCGGTCAATATCCTCAAATTACAACCGTCTCTCTGCCTGAGAATAAAGGGAAAGGAAATGGACTTAAAATAGGTTTCAGAAAGGCAAAAGAGCTTAATTTTGATTACGCAATAACGATTGATTCTGACGGACAGCATTATCCCGATGACATTCCGGTTTTTGTGGAAGCTTTATTGAATGAAGATCAAGACATTTTACTGATTGGAAACCGAAATATGTCGCAAGACGGAATTCCAAAGAAAAGCAGTTTCGGAAATCGTTTTTCTAATTTCTGGTTTTGGTTTGAAACCGGAATTAAGCTTGAGGATACCCAATCTGGTTATCGTTTATACCCTTTACATAAAATTCCAAAAAAATATTTTACTCCAAAATTTGAGTTCGAAATTGAAATTATTGTAAGAACAGCCTGGAGACACGTTCCTGTAAAAAATGTTCCTATAAAAGTGTTGTATGATCCTGCGGAAAGGGTTTCTCATTTCAGACCGTTCAAAGATTTTACGAGAATCAGTATTTTAAATACTATTTTGGTAACGATTACTTTACTTTATATTATTCCGAGAAACTTTATTAATAATTTTAGAAAGAAAAGCTTTAAAAGATTCATTAAAGAAGATGTTTTAGAAAGTGACGGAAGCAACCGTACAAAGGCCTTTTCCATTGCTCTTGGGGTTTTTATAGGATTTTCTCCGTTGTGGGGATTTCATACTTTATTAACCATTTCCTTGGCCGTTCTTTTTAAACTGAACAAAGTCTTGGCTTTTGTAGCTTCCAACGTGAGTTTGCCGCCGTTTATTCCTTTTATTATTGCCGCTTCCTTATTTTTAGGATCTCCTTTTGTACATGGCGACAGTAATATTTTAAGCAGTGAACTTAATTTTGAATTGATTAAAAATAATCTTCTTCAATACGTAATCGGAAGCACCATTTTGGCCACTACAATGTCTATTATTTTAGGGATAGGTACTTTCCTCTTTTTGAATAAAGTGAGTCCTGAGAATAATTAATTCTAATCTTTTTTAAATAAAAACTGCAAAGCCTTTCGACCTTGCAGTGAGTTATGAAGAATAAAATAAATTATGTTTTATTTTTTTGTTAGTTTCTGAGAATATGTTTTTCCATTTTTATCTGTCAAAACAAGCATATAAATCCCTGAATTTAATTGTTTGATAGATATTGAGTTTCTTTCAACCTTTGTTTGTAGAATCATTCTACCTGTCATTTCATATACTTTTGCTTCCGTTGGAGTAAAATCATTTTTAGATTTAAAATTGATGATATCATCACTCGGATTTGGATAAATGGTGAATATTTCCTGAGTAGTCTGAACTTCTCTAGTATTCAAGAATGATCCTTCCACAACATTTAATGTCGTGTTTGGTGTTACATTATAAATCGTATCAACAATACCTGAAGGCCATTTTATGATCACTTTTGTAATTGCCGTTGCCTGACCGATTCCGAAATGAGCATTCAGTGTACTCATATTTCCGAATCCTGTTCCGCTCTGTACATCTCGGATTTGTTTTCCCCAAGCTCCATAAATTTCAACTCTTGCTCCGATTCCGTTTCTGTTACTTTGAGTTCCTTTTAATGTCACTTTTAGCCATTTATTGGTATTTCCTGCATTCATCAGGATGGTATTTCCATTCTGAATATCAAGAAATCCATCATTATTTAGGTCTCCAATAGGGCGTTTCGTTGCATTTACATTATAAGTACTGGCGTTCGGGGTAAAAGTAAAATCACCATTTCCAAACATGATTGTATTTCCTGCGCCTAAGACATCCAGAAATCCATCATTATCAAAATCATATGAAATATATTCTCTGCTTAAAGTATTTACGATGTCATAACCGGAACCTGTGGATTTATCAGTAAATGTGCCGTCTCCATTATTCTTCATCACTTTACTCAGACCATTAGTTGTTGAATTGATTCCTATCAAAGCATCCATCCAACCGTCATTATTAAAATCTCCCCAAGCTGCAGACCATGTCTGGGTAGGATTCGCCATATTCGCCGCAAGAGCCACGTTGGTGAAAGTTCCATTTCCGTTATTTCTGTGAAGTTCATCTATATTTCCTCCGGGGCCGGAACCGCCTCCGCTACATTTTGCGATGTATAAGTCCATGTCACCATCGTTATCATAATCAATCCAGATAGAACCATAGTTTCCTCCGGAAGGGAAATCTCCCATTCCTCCCTGATTGTGGTTCATATTTGTTCCATCATTCATGTAATACCTGTTCGGAGCGTTATCATCACAAATGAAAGCATCCAATTTTCCATCATTATTGATATCTATAAAATTAGTTCTTTGAACTAAAAAAGATTGCGGTTTTCTATCGGTAGTAAAAGCTGTTCCGTCACCATTAGCTTTTACAAAAGCAATCCCGCTTCCCGATCCATACACCAGATCATTAAAACCGTTATTGTCATAATCTCCGGCTGCAATGCTCCATGAAGGCAATATAATGGAGCTAGGAATTGTATACGTAACATCATTGAATCCACCTCCCTGTTTTTGATACGAGATAACGATTTGAGTATTATTTACAACAGAAACGATATCATCTAAATAATCTCCGTTCATATCTACCACACAGTTATTGTAGCTACCGGCTACCGTAACTGGCTGAGAAGTAAATGAAAGTCGATTGATAACCGGAGCTGATTCAATTACATTAAAATTAAACCCTAAACTAGACCACCTGTTGTCGAACACCACATAATAAGTATTTCCTGCAACTGCTCCAAAGCTAACCTGTGAAGAAGTCCCGGAAGAGTCATCATTTGCTGCCACGCACGCTAATGCTCCACAACTTCCTGAATATACCATCACTCTTGTATCTACATTTTGCCCTGCTACTACCGAAGAAACAGTAACAGTCTTATTGGCAGTAGCTGTGTATTTGTACCATACCGCTGCTGATCCGAGAGTTCCCAAATTACAAACTGTGGATGGTGGCGTTCCTGTAACTGCAGGTGCTGTATATGTTCCTACCGTAAGATTTACTGCAGAAGCACAAGTAAGTTGTGCTATTCCCCATGTTATATTAGATAATAAAACAAAAAAGGATAATTTTTTTCTCATATTCTTTCAGTTTGGTTATTCGTTTTTAAGGACAGTTTTGGTTAAGAGAATTAATCCATTGCTTTAAGAGTTCCACTCCTTCATCATGTACGATCGTTCTTCCCAACAAAGGCATTCTGTTGCTCTCATCTACAGAATTAAGTCTAAAGCTCATCACCGATTTATTATGATTTCCCGGTGTTATAATCTTCTCTAATGAAGGACCTTGCGGTTCATCTGCCAACACACAAACTCCCATATTGGTTAGATTTGTTGTTTGGCTAAAACTCAATCGTATAGCACGATAATCACAACGTGCATTCTGTTGATGGCAATGTGCACAGTTGATGTCTAAATAAGACCGCAATCGTATATCTACAGGCTTGCTGGCATCTTTATAATTAACTGTAGAAACAATATTTGAAGGGTAGCTTAAAAGATAACCTTCATCCACCAATTTTTGCAATTGATTTTTCACTCCTCCTTCGTAGCTGTATGCTGTATTAAGATTTTGAGGTTTTACACCGATGGGAACCGGCTTGTTGTCTAATTTATGACAGGCATAGCATTCTGATTCTGAGGGAATTCTGTAATCAATATTCATGACTTCATTATTCTCTTTTTTGAAAGTTAAGTTTTTAGAACTTCCACTTGTAAAATCTGTTCCGGTAACCAGATTGGCTTCTGTCTGTTCGTCATTCCACATGTATTCCGCAAAAATCCAACCCGTTGATTTTCTAATCATTAATCGCGTTTCCAGTATTTTGGTGGTATTGTTAGGCTGTACTGTATTGTAATAAAAGCTTTTTATTAAAACAGTTCCTACAGGGAAATTTAGTGTTTTATCATCTGCATCAAAAGTTGCTTTTACGCCTTGTGGCATCCAGATAAATCTCTTTTTAAGAGCATAATCGGTAAACAGTGAACTTGCAGGTTCATAAGGAATTACCTTGCTTGACGGCGTCATATTTTTTAATTCACCAGTAAAAAAAGCATAGGTTGATAATTTAGCGTATGGAACCGCATTGATTTCAAAATTAACAAAAGAACTCTCTACCTCTACACCTTCCATCTTCTCGTCTTTACAGGAAAACAGCATTAATAAAAATATAAGAGATAAAAAATAGTTTTTTCTCATTCGTTTCATGGTTTTAAGGAAACGAATATAAATAATAAACTAACTACACACCAAATGTTTTTACATTAAAAAAGTAAAATCAATTAAAATAATAAAACAAAATAAACAATTAAAGATTAATTATTCAATAAAAACGCCATAAACACTTACAAAAACACAAATACCATTCACTAAATAATAAATAAAAATTAAACAAAAGACATAAGGCTATTTTCTATTATTACTAATAAATATTTTATTAAAATTTTAGCAATTAAAATTATTTATAAACAACATCTGAGAACAACAAAAGTGTTGTAAAAACAGTAATAAATATTGAAATAATCACCAAAACCAACTGTACTGTAAAAGTTTCTTTCTTGTGATTTTCATCTTTATTCTCAAAAGTAAAATTGATCTTACCCGGATCTTTGATGATTCGCCAAATAAACAATAAAATGATAAGATTTAATATAATTGGAGAAAAAAGGAATAATTTGCTTCCAGATCCGCCTGTCGTTTTTCCGTAACCTTGAATAGGAATAATTTCCGGAATTGAACTGTATTTGCTCCCCAAATACACAGAATAACAAACAATTATAATAAAAGGGATGGAAAATAAATACCGTATACTTTTGGGAATCATTTTAATTTTTTTAGTGTTTTCTTCAAATATTCCTCAACATTTTCTTTATCCGGAACGGTTGTAATTTCCTTTTTCAGCGCTTTTTCAAATTGAATTTTTGCTTTAGAATATTCTTTTTTATTGAAATAATACTTTCCTGCCTGATAATATAAGAACCAAAAATCAGGGTTTAAAGATTGATAATTATTGATAAATTCATCAGAAAGATTTTTCGTTTTATCATCAATCGCATCTTCAATCTGAGAACTTATTTTTTTATATTCTTCGTAATTTTTGTACTCTTGAGAATCAATAAAAGGATCTTTAGCAATATTTAAATTTGACTTTGCAAATTCACCGCTTTTTAATCTTTTATCTGAAAAAATTTCATTTAAATCATAACATACAAATTCTCCCAACTGATAAGGATTCGCAGAAACCCAAACCAATTTTTTCTGAGGCGAAAAAATCACGGCATGATGCGCCAGTAACTGATTGATTGCCTTTTCATTTCCATAACCTATCTTCTCCCCTTTTAAGCCCGATTTATCTCTTAAAATAGAAGCCATTTTCTCAGGATTCAACTTTTTATTTTTCTCTAAAAGTTCCTGAAGTTTTTCGTAACGATATTCAGAATGGCTTTCTATAATATGTTTCTGGTTTCTTTTATCATCTTTATAAGCATCAGATTGAAAATGATTTGTACAAAAAACTCGACTTGTATTTTCTACTTTATAAACTCCGAAATTATCCGGTGAAACCTCAATAATGACTGCATTTTTATCGTTTGCGCTTCCAACCAAAATAGATTCGGAAACAAAAACCTTCCTCTTTTTTGCAATGGCAATAGCTTCATCGATGTTTGTTGCATATTGTAAAATTTCTCGTGTTACTAAAGAAATAGGAGTTTTTGCAGTCAAAGGAATTTTAGATTTTCCAGCATTGATTGTCACCGTAATCCCTTCTTTATTCATCCCCGAAACCACGCCAACCATTCCCGGCCAACTTACTGACATGTAAGAAATTCCTTGCTCAGGCTCTACGAATTCTATCAATTTATTTTTAGCAAAATCGTCTCCAACATAAAAATCAAAATTTCGGCCGATCAATAAATCTCCATCTTCCGTATTTTCGTTCCAAACCGCGAGAGAAGTACAGCCAACCACCATCAAATCCTGCATCGCGTGACCAATATCGTGAGCACCGTGCAAGTATAAACTTCTCAGATATTTAGGTGCAATAAAGTTGTATTTATCTGATGCATATTGAGATAATCCAAATAATTCTGCCTGATAATCCTCTCTTACATTCAAGTACATTTTTCGGTTGTACCATTTTAAAAAGCCTCTCAATAATTTTTGCTTAAACTTCGATGGAACAAAACCTTCTACCTTTGAAAAGAAAATTTCTTCCTGTTTTTGCATTAAATTTTGAGTCAATGCTCCATTGTTATAGCCTAACTGTAAAGGGTTTCCTTTAATATATAATTCCCAAAGCTGTTGTTTATTTTTGGTTAAATAATTTTGATTAAAATTAAAAGTTGAGTCGTTAATTTTATTGACTTTCGGAATTTCTAATGAATATTGTTTTACGTCGGGAACGTGTTTTATTGATTTTCTGACACCGCAAGATGTGAGATTGAGGATAAGGCTGAAGCTGAAAAACAATAAGATTAAAACTCTGTCATTTCGACGGAAGGAGAAATCTATTCCAAATTGTTTAGATTCTTCACTCCACTTCGTTCCGTTCTGAATGACAGTACGCCATATTCTATTTTTATTCACTTTTATTCTTATTAATCATTTGTGTCAAACGCTCATCAATAAGCTCTTTTCCTAAGATTTCAGCACATGTATTGAAAGCTCCAATTGTACAGCCCAAAATTCCGTGCATGTTAACAGATTGCCCTGTGAGAAAGAGATTATTGATTTTTGTCCTTGGCGAAACCATTGTTTTTAAAGGATTTTCCGAGCTTTTTATATATCCGTACATATTTCCCTCGAAACTTCCGATGTAGTCACGGTAAGATAACGGAGAAGATGTGTACACTTTTTTTATGGATTGTCGCAAATCTGGAATTTTCTTTTCCAATGCATCAATCATTTTCTCCGCTTTTTCAAGCTTGAATTTTTCATATTGTTGTCCTCTCTCCTCTTCATCAGCAACCGTATTAAACGTATTTTGCCAATTTTTAACTTCATCAAAATCCATGTAAGAAATTGCCGTTAAACTTTCAGCAAACTCAGGATAATGTTTTGATTCCGTTGAAGAAAGCATATATGTTTCCGGCCAGTTTTCTTTTTTATATTGATAGGCATTCCAAACCAGATCTTCCGAAGAATAATGGTACAAATTATAGTTGAAATTTGAGATTGAATGTGGTTTTAAGACCAAATAAACACTAAAACATGAAGAAACAGGCTCCCAACTCAAAACCCTGTTTAAAAAGGATTTTTTCAACCTTTCTTCACCAATGAGTTTAATAGTTGAACGAATTTCAATATTTGAAATAATTTGTTTCGCAAAATATTCTTTTCCTTCTTTGGTTTTTACACCATTTAAAACTCCATTTTCATTGAAAGTCACTGTAGAAACTTCGGAATGTTTGTGAATTTCGGCTCCGCTTTCTCTTAATTTTTTAATTAATAATTTTGAGATCTGGCTTCCTCCTTTTACGCATTTGTAAGCACTTTGAATGTAAGAATTCACCGTTAAAGCATGAACGTAAAACGGAACGTTCTCCGAATCTCCTGCGTAGAGAAAATTTGAACCCAATAAAACTGACTGTAATTTTTTATCTGAAGTAATCGATTCAATGAATCTTTTTGTATTTAAATGGAGAATTTCTTCATTATAATTGTTGCTTCCCACAACATTATATCTCGGAAATTGATTGCAAACTCTCTGTATTTCTTCACAATAATTTTCAAGATTTTCTTTTTCATCCGGAAAATATTGAGATAATTGTTCAACAAAATTTTCATAACCTTGAGCATGAGGATATTCGATTTCGTCATCACCGAAAGTTATTTTATCATACCCGTCTTCATCCATTTTCTGAAGATCTAGATCATCCATAATTCCTAAATAAGAAAAGAATTGATGAAGATTTTGCCCTTTTGATAGTCCGCCCAAATAATGAACTCCGGTGTCGAAAATCAGTTTGTCGCGTGAAAATGTCTGTAGATTTCCGCCATATTGGTTATTTTTCTCCAAGATACAGACTTTCAGACCTTCTTTCGCCAGAATTAGAGCCGAAACAAGGCCTCCCAATCCGCTACCGATAATCAATATGTCGTATGTTTTTTTCAAGGAGATTAATTTTTCATCAGCCTTGTCAAGGTTTTGAACCTTGACAAGGCTTTTTTAACGTTGAATTGTTTGCAGCCCGACTTGAGCGGAAATCCTTTTTTTGCGAAAGCAAAAAAAGATTGGGAGCGGAAGGCGGAAAAGCTGCCCTAAAAATATTGAAAATTAATCAATATCATCCCAAAAATCAAAGTAATTGAACCATTGAAGAGGATATTTTTTGATCATGGACTCTAAATTTTGAGTATAAGAGTTTAAAAGTCCCTGCGCATCTCGTTTTTTAACTTGCTGAGCGACCCTTGCATACAAATGATAATGAAGATTTTTTTCCTTCATAACATACACGTATACAACCGGAACTCCCAATCGAGAAGCAATAAGGAAAGGACCTGCCGGAAATTTCGCGCTTTTTCCAAGAAGATCTCCCTCAAGGAATTTTGAACCTTCGAAATAACGGTCGCCTGTAAAACAGATCAACTCATTTTTAGACAAGGCTTCATTGATGTCGAAAATATGCGACATATCTTCTTTTACATAAATGAATTTGATATTGCTTTTTTTAACAGTAACGCTTTCAAGATATTCTTTTATCACTGTAACTTCCTGATCTGTTGTGACTAAATTAATCTGACAATCAAAATCAATATCAGCGAAAAAGTGTTCTGCAATTTCAAAATTTCCGATGTGAGCGCTGATGAGAACTCCACCTTTTTTTTCTGCTAAAAGGTTTTTGAGGTTTTCAACACCGTCAAATTCGTAAGTGTATTTTTCTCTTAATCCTGCTGAAATAGCTGTTTTATCAATCAAAACTGTTCCGAAAGTGAAATAACTTTTAAATAATGAAATTTTAGTTTTCCAAAATCCGTAATTCAATCTTTTTTGAAAGTAATAAGTGAAGTATTTGTTGCTGTTTTTTTCGAACAAAAAGTAGTATAAAGCAACAAAATAAAGTACAAAATATGAACTTCTGATCCCGATATTTCTAATACACCAGACGAAAATTCTGTAGCCCAGAATTGTGCCTTTAGATTTACCTTTCCATTTGTTCATAATTTATTCTTGTTCTTAACGCAAAGTCGCAAAGATTTTTTAATATAATGCTGTTTTTAAGTTCGCAAGGGCGTTTCACTCAGCAAAGACAATATATTCCGTTAAAATTTAATAGAAAATAAAGTTTAATCGATAATTAAGCGTTTTTTTCAGTGATTTTGTTTTGAATAGTCGAATAAAAATCGTCAAAAGTGACCATTTTCTTGAAGTCTGCTTCCCCTAATTTCACTCCGAAATTAGATTCAATCACTACAACCATATCGATATAATCTAAGCTGTCTAAGCCTAAAGTTGTTTTTAAGTTTGCTTCATTGCTGATTTCATCGCCGTCTACCTCGAATTCATTAACCAAAAAGTCGTTGACAATCGCAACAATTTTTTCCCTTTCCATGTTTTTATTCAAATTTTTTAACAATTAGTGCCGAATTTGTTCCCCCAAATCCAAAAGAATTCGACAAAAATACGTCAATTTTTTGACTTTTTGTTTCGGCGATCAAATTTATCTTTTTTGCCTCATCATCAGGGTTTTCCAAGTTGATATTTGGTGCTACGAAATCATTTTGCATCATCAGAATTGAGTAAATAACTTCACTTGCACCTGCCATCCAACATTCATGTCCCGTCATGGATTTTGTAGAACTTACAGGAACTTCACTTCCGAAAATTTCATAGATCGCTTTTGCTTCATTCGCGTCTCCGATTGGTGTAGAAGTCGCGTGAGCATTAATATAATCAATATCTTTTACCTGTAAACCAGATTGTTGCAAAGCTCTATTCATTGCTAAAGCCGGGCCGTCAACATTTGGAGTCGAGATATGTCCGCCATTTGAAGAAAAGCCATATCCAACGATTTCAGCCAGAATATTTGCCCCTCTTTTCTGTGCAGATTCTAAGCTTTCAACAATTAAAGAAGCTGCCCCACCACTTGGAATTAAGCCGTCTCTATCTTTATCAAAAGGTCTTGATGCTTTTGTTGGTTCATCTTCTCTTACCGAAAAAACACCCAACCCATCAAAACTCGCCATTGAATATTTATTGGTTTCCTGAGCACCTCCACAAACGATCATATCCTGCATTCCGCTCCTAATCATCATATAAGCTAATCCTAATGAATGAGATCCGCTGGCACAAGCTGCACTAATGGTCAAATTAATTCCTCTTAATTTAAATATTGTAGAAAGGTTCATGGTAACCGTAGAATTCATTGATTTGAATATCGCTCCTGAACCCATTAAAGTCGTATCTTTTTTCTCTCTTGCAATGTCGATTGATTCCACAACTGCCTGAGAAACACTATCATTCCCGTACAAAATTCCAACTTCGTTATTATCTAAGAAGTCCTGATCTATGCCTGCCTGCTGTAACGCATTAAGTGTGGCTACATAAGCGTACTCACTTTCTTCGCCCATGCTTATACGCTGACGTCTGTTTAAAAGACTTTTCAAATCCGGTTTTGGAACCACGCCCGTAAGGCCTGATCTGAAACCAAATTCTTTTCTTTCGTCCACTAAAACAATACCGGATTTTCCTTGATACAGGGAATCTTTCACTTCTTCCAGAGAAGTTCCGATGCAAGAATAAATTCCCATTCCGGTAATTACAACCCTATTTTCCATCTTTATAAATTTAACAATGTATCAGTTTAGCAATGTAACAATAATTGGTACACTGGTAAATTGTCATATTGCTACATTATTTTATTATTTATGAATAAATTCCACCATTAATATTGATCACCTCTCCTGTAATGTACGAAGATTTTCTCGAAGCTAAGAATGCAACAAGATCTGCAACTTCCTCAGCTTCACCAAATCGGTTGGCTGGAATCATTGCTTTCAATTCATTTTCATTAAAATCCTGTGTCATATCTGTTCGGATGAATCCCGGTGCGACTGCATTTACGGTGATATTTCTTTTTGCAACTTCTTGTGCAAGAGCTTTTGTAGCTCCGACAACAGCTCCTTTTGCTGCAGAATAATTCGTCTGCCCAGCCGTTCCTTTTACTCCGGAAACAGAAACCATATTGATAATCCTGCCGTATTTATTACGCAACAATTTTTGAATAAAGAAATTTGTGACGTTGAAGAATCCATTTAAACTCGTGTTAATCACTGAGTTCCAGTCTTCACTCTGCATCCACATGAATAACCCATCTCTTGTGATTCCGGCGTTATTGACAATTACCTCAACTATTGAATCGGCATTTTTTTCCTGCCACTCACCAAGAATGCTCAGCGTTTCTTCCGCATTTCCTACATCGAATTTCAGAATTTCTCCTGTAGATCCCAGTTCTTCTACTTTAGCTAAAGTTTCCTTTGCTGCAGCTTCGTTTGAAGTGTAGTTGATTAAGATATGATAGTTTTTTTCTTCTGCCAGTTTTATACAGATTGCTCTTCCTATTCCTCTAGAGCCTCCTGTTACAATTGCACATTTCATGGGTTGTTGTTTTTTACCAGATTATGGTTTTATATTTCCATAGGTTTTACCTACGGCTGTTATTGTTGAACCCTTCGGGTTTTCCTTAAACTGTTTATTTTTTTAAATATTGCTTCACTTCCTCTAAATATGGATACATAACCATATCATCTGAGAACGCTGGAATCATCACTTTTATATTTTCCATAGGTTACACCTACGGCTATTATTGTTGAACCCTTCGGGTTCTCCTCAAACTGCTTATTTTTTTAAATATTGTTTCACTTTCTCCAAATATGGATACATTACCATATCATCTGAGAACGCTGGAATGATCTTTCTTATTTCATCGTATAACTCTTTTGTTGATGATGAAACTTTATCTTTAAAATCAAGATATTCAATTGCCTGAACAATTGTGATTGCTTCAATCGCCAATACTTCGAAAGCATTTTCAATTACCTTTCTGCAAATCACCGCAGCGTTGGTTCCCATGCTCACAATATCCTGATTATCATTGTTATTAGGAATACTGTGAACGTACATAGAATTCGATAACATCTGACTTTCAGCTGTTGTAGAAGTCGCTGTGAACTGAACGCCCTGCATTCCGAAATTAAACCCTAATTTACCTAAATTTACAAAAGGAGGCAAAATTTCGTTGATTTTTGAGTTTAAAAGATAATTTAATTGTCTTTCTGCCAACATTGTTAGTTTTGTTACCACAATTTTAAGTTTATCCATTTCCAGAGAAATATAATCTCCGTGGAAATTTCCACCGTGATAAACATGCTGACCTTCAACGTCTATAATTGGATTATCATTTGCTGAATTGATCTCATTTTCAAGAACTTTCTCCGTGTATTCTAATGTATCTAAAACAGGTCCTAAAATCTGCGGAACACATCTTAAAGAATAATATTCCTGAACCTTTTCCTTGAAAACCTTTTCCTGCTCTTCGAAATGAGTATATAAGTGATCTTCTCTTTTTCTAATTAATTTACTGTCAGATAAATGCGCACGCATTCTTTCTGCAATTTTTTGCTGACCTGCGTGAAGTTTTGTTCCGTTTAAAGCTTCCGATAAATGATCATCGTAAGCCTGAACGATTTCATTGATTGCACAAGATAATTTAATAGAAATTTCAGTTAATTGATTGGCTTTGTATGCATTCACAATGCCGATTCCCGACATCACGGAAGTTCCGTTCATTAAAGCAAGACCTTCACGGATCTCCACTTTTATTGGCTCCAATCCTTCAATTTCAAAAACTTCTTTTGTGGATTTTCTTTCACCTTTATAGAAAACTTCGCCTTCACCGATTAAAACCAAAGCCAAGTGCGCTAATTGGACTAAATCGCCACTTGCGCCTACTCCGCCGTGTTCGAAAATCAACGGTGTAACATCTCTGTTAATTAATTCTTTAAGTAAATTGACTACCGAATGATGAACACCAGAATTTCCAAGTGACAAAGTATTTAATCTTGCCAACATGCAGGCTTTCACTTCCTGTGGCGGAAGAGCATTTCCAATACCTGAAGAGTGGCTTCTGATTAAATTATATTGTAGCTGGTGGGTATCTTCATCACTGATTTTAAATTGAGCCATTGGCCCAAAACCAGTATTGACACCGTATATCACTTTATTCCTAGAAAATTCTTTCAAAAACTGAAAACTCGCATCCACTCTGGCTAAAAGTGTATCATCCAGTTCTATTTTTTCATTATTTACGACGATATTCTGAAAATCTTTCAGTTCTAAAAAGTTATTTATTTTCATCAATTAAAAGTAATAATAGATAATTTTATAAAATATTAATTAATTGTCACTAATTTTGCGGCAAAGATATAAGTTATTATTAAAATAAAAAATCAAAGATGAGCAAAGAATTTGTTGATGTTCTCGTAATCGGTGCTGGACCATCCGGATGCGTATCTTCTTCATACTTAAAGAAGAACAATATCAACGTAAAAGTTGTCGAAAAAACAAAATTTCCGAGATTGGTTGTTGGCGAAAGCTTAATTCCGAGAGTGATGGATCATTTTGATGAAGCGGGACTTTTTCCTGCCTTAGATAAAATGGGCTTCGAGAAAAAATTGGGAGCGCGTTTTTTGAGAGGTGACGAAGTTTGCATCTTTGATTTCAGTGATAAATTCGGAGAGGGCTGGGACTGGACTTGGCAGGTTCCAAGAGCGGATTTTGATAATACTTTAGCCCAAGAAGTCATCAATAAAGGAATCGACCTTGAATTTGAAACGGAAGTTGTGGGCATTGAATTTAACGGAACAGATTCTATCACAACCGTAAAAAATAAAGACGGAGAAACGAAGGAAATTCATGCAAAATTTGTAATCGACTCCAGCGGTTACGGAAGAGTTTTACCTAGACTTTTAGATTTAGAAAAACCTTCAAAATTGTCTCCGCACTCAGCGATTTTTGCTCATGTTGAAGATATTAACAGAGAGGAAGGCGTTGAAGGAACATTAATTTCATTTGATATTATAGAAACCGAAGTCTGGCTTTGGGTAATTCCTTTTTCGAATGGAAATACGAGTGTAGGAATTGTTGGTCCAACTGAATATATTGACAAATTATCCGAAAACGGAGACGCTGCAGAAGCATTAAGAAAAGCAATTTCTCTTTCGGATTATTATGTAAAACGTTTCGGAAATGTAGATTTTCTTTTTGAACCAAGACATTTGAAAGACTATTCTTGTTCGGTGAAAAAATTATTCGGAGACGGATTTGCGTTGACAGGAAATGCTTCAGAATTCCTTGACCCTGTTTTCTCATCAGGAATGGCTTTTGCAACGGAAGGGGGAATGACTGCCGCAAAACTGGCATTAAGACAGCTGAATGGCGAAAAAGTTGACTGGCAAACAGAATTCGCAGATTATATTTTATATGGCGTTGATGTCTTCACGACTTATGTGAAAGAATGGTACACCGGAAATCTTCAGGAATTATTCTTCCATCAACCGGAGAACCCTGATGTTAAGAAGAAAATTTGCGCGGTTTTGGCAGGATATGTCTGGAATAAAGAAAATCCTTTCGTGAAGAAACACGATACAGTAATAAAAAATCTTGCGAACCTCATCAAAATGGAGAAGCAACAAGAACAATCATAAAAAAGCGGTCTGAAAATTTTCAGACCGCTTTTTTTATTTTAAAGCTTTTTTGATATATTTTCCAATATATTTTCCAATTGCTTCATACGCCGCAGCAATCCTTCCGTATTCCATAACAAATTCTTTATTATTTACGTATTTATCAAATTTATTAAGTTCAATTACAGCCAAAACTTTTGATGGATTATCTGTTTCTATAAGTTTTACTGTTCCTGTAATTTCAGCCGTCATTCCAACCATTCCTCCATGCCAGCCTGGATAAATCCATTTTGCATCTAGTAATAAAGTATATTTTGCAGAACTTCCTTTTTTAAAAACAATATTTTTATATCCTTTATTTAATCCTTTTGCAAAATAGTCTACATAATATTCATCTTTATATTTTTGCCATTCACCATTCCATTTTTGCCATCCATCTTCTCCTCTTTTAGGATTGGCCAAAAGATCTCTTTTTCTGTTTTCAAGATATTGAGTTTCTGTATAATTTTCTTTCATTAATGTTACATTGTCAAATTTCAATTCTACATTTACTTCTGTTTGATCTTTTAAAGTAACAAAATTCCCGGCAGTAATTCTAAGCTTCTGATCCTGAGCATTAACAATCATAGTAACACTCATAATGAGCATTAGAAATAATTTTTTCATAGTTTATAATTTTTAATTTAAAGTTTGCAATTATAGAATTTCACTTAATAACTTATTGTTATTTTTTAGTGTAATGTTCAACTTTTAAAGCGAGCATTTTAGATGTTTTTGCATAACATTCTGCAATTCGGTCGTTGTTGTTTGGAATTCCTATCACATTGTCTCCGATTGCTTTTATTCCTTCAACAACCATCAAAATATTTGTAGGATTATCGGTTTCTACGAAGGTCATTCGAGTATTCAACTGAGCCGGATCATTCATTATTCCACCAAACCAGCCTTGATATATCCAAGTCGGCTCGACGATTAAGGTGTATTTTGTTTTGTCAAATTTTGTAGAGGCTTCAATTTTTGTATTTTTATTCCATGAAGCTAAAAATTTATCCTGAAAAGTTTTATCTTTTGAATATTCCCAATCTGCTTTCCATTTTTCAGCTTCTTCTTTGCCACCAGCTTTCTCAATATCTTCCATTCTATCGGCAATATATTGTTGTTCACTAATCTTTTTTTTGGCAAAAGTTACCCCTTCAAATTTGAAAATAACTTTAACGAATTTTTGATCTTTTAAAAAATTATAATCTCCAGAAATCACTTTTACCCTTTGAGCCATTAAGCTTGTGGAAAGCGCTATTAACAATAGAAATAAAGTTTTTTTCATGTTTGTTTTTTATCTTAAATCTATAAATGTAATCGGCTTTCTGCTGTTTGGATTAAAAACTGTTTTAGACAAAATATCAAAATCTATAATCTCGATTTTCGGACTTACCCTCAATTTTGCGCGGAAATGATCTCTCACTTCATTCACGAAGTTTTCAGATTCGCTGTTTGTGCTTATTTTAATGATAATTTCATCCAACCCGATTTCATTCGACTGAATAACGATCTGATAACACAAAATAGTATTAAAATCATTCAAAATATCATTCATCGCAGGCGGATACAATGTTGTTCCTTTATATTTGATCATCTGCTGTTTTCTTCCAACAACAGGGCCGAGTCTCATTGTATTTCTTCCACATTTGCAAGGTTCATAATGTGCTTTTACAATATCTCCGGTTTTAAACCTCAACAACGGTAGCGCTTCTACGCCTAAAGTTGTGATCGTCAATTCTCCGCTTTCTCCTTCCTGAACAACATTTCCAGCGTCATCAAGAATTTCTGTGATGATTAATTCAGGATGTTGATGCCCTCCGATTTGATGCTCGCATTCAGTAAAGGCCGTGCTCATCTCTGTGGAAGCATAGGTTGAAAATAACTTAATATTCCACTTTTCCTTGATCTTTTGTGAAAGAATATTATCCGTAAAATCCTGATTTTTGATGCTTTCTCCAATGCAAACCGCACCATAAACGCTGGACTTTTTATAATCGATTCCATGTTTTTCGGCATAATCTATCATTTTTAATAGAAATGACGGAACGGTGATCAGATATTTTGGTTTGTATCTAAAAATAGAATCCCATTGAAGTTCGGGAATTCCAGGACCCATGCGAACAACACTCGCCCCCATTTTTCTTAATCCTAAAAAATAGGCAAGACCAGCCATGAATCTTTTATCAATTGTTGTAATCATCTGTACAACATCACCTTTTTGGATTCCAGCACAAACAAATGAAATAGCTTCATTATAAGCCAGTCTTTCTAAATCGTTGTCTGATAACCCGAAAGTTACGGGATCACCCAATGTTCCTGAAGTTGTACTGTAATCCACAATTTTATCGGGAGTAATACAGAAAAAGTCATCGTTATTCTGCTGAATATCGTTTTTTGTCGTTGTGGGGATCTTTTGCAAATCTTCTAACGTCTGAATATCAGCAATATTGATATTGTTTTCTTTGAATAATTTTTGATAAAAAGGTGAATTATTCTCAAGATAAGTCAGAAGTTCATGAAGTTTTTGCTCCTGAAACTTTTTTATTTCCTGAATGTTCGATTTTTCAATTGATGGATAGAATTCCAATGGTTTTTATTTTAAGTGACAAATTTATTTAATTAAAATTAAAAGATTGTGCCATCTGAAATTTTAACCACAGATTTGCACAAATTTTCACAGATGATTGGGTTTTATCTAGTTTTAAAAATTAATTTAAACGCAAAGATTTTATTAAACTCTTTTTATATTTTTCAGAAAGCAAAGGCAAATAAGTTTGCTTCGCGAAGCTTGAAAATACCGCTTTATCAAATCAACTTGTTGATTCTTCTTTGCTCACTTAAAACTATTTGTAATCCAAATTAAAAACTTTGCGTTGAAAAAAATATCACAAAACTAATTATCTTGAAAAAGTAAAAGTCTGTATATTTGTATTTCCAGCCGTATTGATTGTCGTCACTTTCAAGGTATGAGAACCTGAACCTTTCGGGCATTTTTCATCAAAAATGTAGACAAAATCATCTTTTACACGAGCAAAACGAAGCCATTTACCGTCTAGCTCTGCACGGAAAAATTCGATATCACCAATTTTTGTTGTTCCTTTTAATCGTAAAGAACCAACTATCACGATTGCTCCATCTTTCCAATTTGAAGAAACAGATGGTAAACTATTATCGAGTAACAATCTTGCTGTTCCTAATCTGTTGAATTGCCCTTCAGCCCAATCACCATACCATTTTGCTTTGATGATATTTTTATCACTTCCGTAATTGAGTTCTATTACGGTTTTTTCTTTTTCTTCGTTGGTTAATTTTCTGTTGGATTTAATTTTTAATGTATAATTATCGTGAATTGGAATGTATGGGCTATTTAAAACAATTGAATTTGAAACCGTTTCTGTATCTGGTTTTTCATACATGTTGAAATTTACAGCATCGTAAACTGCATTTTTGCTCAAATTAATTTCTGCATTTTCGGTTTTAATTGTTTTTGATTCATTGGGAACAACTGTTTTATTATTTGATAAAACTTTTTCTGACAGATTACTCAATTGAACTTTTGTTGTTAATCGGCTTGTATTTCCGTTAACATCTTTTAAAATTATTTCAATATTGTGAATTTCGTTGTCCTGAAGATTGACAATTCCATCTGATCCTGAGCTATAGTTTTCCAATTTCATTCCAGCCAAAGTTGACAAATGTTGAATACTCATTTTATCTTTAACAAACTTTGTATAATCTACACAACCATTGATATATCGCGTATTATCGTAATGTACTTTATCAATTTTAAAACTGTAAACCAATTTCCCATCCATCAATAATTCTGCATCATAAATTCCCAGATTAAAACCTTGATTGGCTTTATCCACAGCTTTTATCGCAAAACTTATCTGAGGAGAATTTACCTGAACAATATTTGAAGTGTAAACATTTCCGGCTTTTTTTACAGCAACTCCATTGGCTGCCGGTTCATAAGTGCTGAAACGTCTATCATACCAATACAAACCGCTGATGATTGGTGCAATTCCATCAGGAATATTAAAACCGAAAAGCAAAGGATTAATACATTCTTCCGTTTTTGTATCCCTGATTTCAAAATGCAAATGTGGTCCTGCAGAACCTCCTGTATTTCCGCTTAAAGCAATCAATCGTCCTTTCGTCACAGGAAACTGCTTGGGAGAAAAACTGATATCTTGTTCCCATTTTTCATCTTTGTATTGTTGATTTTTTACGAATTCATCTAGCTTGTCGAAATATTTATTCAAGTGAGCATAAACCGTTGTGTAACCATTCGGATGAGTTACATAAACGGCATTTCCGAAACCATATCGTTCAACTTTTATTCGACTTATATAACCGTCTGCCGCCGCAGCCACAGATAAATTTTCTTGGCTATTAGTTCGAATATCCAATCCCATATGAAAATGATTAGAGCGAACGGCTCCGAAATTAGCAGCCAAATTGATGGAAATATTTAAAGGATTCCGAAAATAATTTTGAGGGTAGTTATTCTGAGCTTGAGTCATCATGCCGATAAAAAAACAGACAATGAATATCATTCGGTAAAAGGCTTTCATACAAATGGTTTTAAGTGGTATTTTAAAATTACGAAATTTTGTTTTTATTTCCCACAGATTTCACGGATTTTCACAGATGATTGTGTTTATTATCTTAGTTTGATCCTTGTCAAGGTTTAAAACCTTGACAAGGATTACAATTGACGTTTTCTTTAAAAAAATGACACCTACATCTACATTATCTGTGGAAGAAAATCATCCCAACATTTATATTTCTGAAACAGAACTTTTTAATACAAACTATCAAAATAAAACATATATTATAAACCGACAAATTTTAGTAAATTTGCCAACTTAATTAATCAACGATATTGAGATATTACAATGAGCCAATTTAAAGAATACAAAAACCTTAACCTTATTGACGTAGCAGAGAATGTAGCGGAATTTTGGAAACAAAATAAAACCTTCAATAAAAGTGTTGAGATTCGTGAGGGGCAACCTGAGTTTGTTTTTTATGAAGGTCCGCCTTCAGCAAACGGTATGCCCGGAATTCACCACGTTATGGCTAGAGCATTAAAGGATATTTTCTGTCGTTATCAAACTCAAAACGGGAAACAGGTTTTCCGTAAGGCGGGTTGGGATACACACGGACTTCCTGTGGAGCTAGGCGTAGAAAAAGAATTAGGAATCACTAAAGAAGATATTGGCTCAAAAATTTCTATTGAAGATTACAATAAAGCTTGTCGTGAAGCGGTAATGCGCTACACCGATGTTTGGAATAACCTTACCGAGAAAATCGGATATTGGGTAGACCTTGAAGATCCGTATATCACGTATAAGTCAAAATATATGGAGACGGTTTGGTGGTTGTTGAAACAGTTGTATGATAAAGGATTATTATACAAAGGTTACACGATCCAGCCTTATTCACCGAAAGCAGGAACCGGACTTTCTTCGCACGAAGTAAATCAACCGGGAGCTTATCGTGATGTTTCTGATACAACAGTTGTTGCACAATTCAAGACACTTCCTGATACATTACCTTCATTCTTACAAGGTTTTGGAGATGTACATTTCTTAGCTTGGACGACAACTCCTTGGACGTTGCCTTCGAATACTGCTTTAACTGTCGGTCCAAAAATCGATTATGTTTTAGTAAAAACTTTCAATCAATATACTTTTGAGCCTATCAATATTGTTTTGGCTAAAGCTTTGGTTGGAAAACAATTTGCAAAAAAATATGCTGAAGGAACAGATGAGGATTTTGCAAATTACACTTCAGAAAGCAAAGTTATTCCTTATCAAATCTTAGCAGAATTCAAAGGTATTGATTTGGTTGGAATTAAATATGAGCAATTATTACCGTACGCTTTACCTTATCAAAACCCGGAAAATGCTTTCAGAGTAATTTCAGGAGACTTTGTTACGACAGAGGACGGAACAGGTATCGTTCATACGGCACCGACTTTTGGTGCTGATGATGCGAAAGTAGCGAAAGAAGCGACCCCTGAAGTTCCGCCAATGTTGATTTTAAATGAAAACGGAAATCCGGTTCCTTTAGTAGATTTACAAGGAAAATTTACTTCGCAAATGGGAGATTTTGCTGGTAAATATGTTAAAAACGAATATTACGATGCAGGAACAGCACCTGAAAAATCTGTTGATGTTGAAATTGCTATTCGTTTAAAAGAAGAAAATAAAGCTTTTAAAGTTGAAAAATATGTTCACAGTTATCCACACAGTTGGAGAACAGATGAACCTCTTTTATATTATCCATTGGATTCATGGTTTGTGAAAATGACTGCTGTAAAAGACAGATTAGTAGATTTAAACAAAGGAATCAACTGGAAGCCAAAATCAACCGGAGAAGGACGTTTCGGCAATTGGTTAGAAAATGTAAACGACTGGAACCTTTCTCGTTCAAGATATTGGGGAATTCCGTTGCCAATCTGGAGAACTGAAGATTTGAAAGAAGAAATCATCATTGGTTCTGTAGAAGAATTATACAACGAGATCGAAAAATCTATCCAAGCAGGATTGATGACAGAAAACCCGTTCAAAGGTTTTGAGATCGGAAATATGTCTGAAGAAAATTATTCTTTGGTTGATCTACACAAAAATATCGTTGATAAAATTGTTTTGGTTTCAGAATCAGGAAAAGCGATGAACCGTGAGAGCGACTTGATCGACGTTTGGTTCGATTCAGGTTCTATGCCTTATGCGCAGCTGCATTATCCTTTTGAGAATAAAGAATTAATTGACAATCATAAAGCATTCCCTGCAGATTTCATCGCGGAAGGAGTTGACCAAACTCGTGGTTGGTTCTATACGCTTCATGCGATCGGAACAGCGGTTTTTGACTCAGTTGCTTATAAAAATGTAATGAGTAACGGACTTGTTTTGGATAAAAACGGGGTAAAAATGTCAAAATCCAAAGGAAATGGAATTGATCCGTTTGAAACATTAGCCGTTTACGGACCTGATGCTACACGCTGGTACATGGTTTCTAATGCGAATCCTTGGGAAAACCTAAAATTCGATATCGAAGGAATTGATGAAACGAGAAGAAAATTCTTCGGGACGCTTTACAATACGTATTCATTCTTTGCTTTGTATGCAAATGTTGACGGATTTAATTATTCTGAAAAAGACGTTGAAAACAGACCTGAAATCGACAGATGGATTTTGTCTGAATTAAACTTATTAATAAAAGAAGTTAAGGCATTCTACGAAGATTACGAACCGACAAGAGTAGCAAGAGTCATCAATACTTTTGTAAATGATAACTTGAGTAACTGGTACGTAAGACTATGCAGAAGACGTTTCTGGAAAGGAGATTATTCGGATGATAAAATCTCGGCTTACCAGACTTTATATACTTGTCTGGAAACTGTTGCCAAATTATCTGCGCCGATCGCTCCGTTCTTTATGGATCAGCTGTATCAGGATTTAAATAAAGTAACAGGAAAGGAAAACGCGGAATCTATTCACTTAACAGATTTCCCTGTTGCTGATGAAAGTTTAATTGATCAGGATTTGGTTGAAAAAACGCACTTAGCACAAAATATTACGAGTATGGTTTTCTCTTTAAGAAAAAAAGAAAACATGAAAGTTCGTCAACCATTACAAAAAGTATTGATTCCTGTTTTAGACAAGAAAACTGAAGAGCAGATCTTAGCGGTTTCAGAGTTAATAAAACAAGAAGTAAATGTTAAAGAATTACAGTTAATAAATGCCGAAGAAGCATCACATTTAATTGTAAAACAGATAAAACCAAACTTTAAAACCTTAGGTTCGAGACTTGGAAAAGATATGAAAGTAGTTGGAGGAGAGATTGCAAATCTTACTGCAGAACAAATTTCAGGTTTAGAAAAAGAAGGAAAAATAGACGTTCAAGGTTACGAAATTACCCTTTCTGATGTTGAAATTTCAACAAAAGATATTCCGGGATGGACAGTAACTTCTGACGGGAAAACAACTGTGGCATTAGATTTGACGCTAACAGATGAGTTAAAATCTGAAGGGATTGCAAGAGAATTTATCAACAGAATTCAAAACCTTAGAAAAGAGCAGAATTTTGAATTAACAGACAGAATAAACATCTTTGTGGAAGAAAATTCACCTTTCTTAAATGATATTAAGAAAAATGAAGAATATATTTCATCCGAGGTCTTGTCAAATAAAATAGAAATTGTATCTTCACTTCCAAATTTTAACGAAATCGAAATAGATGAGGTTAAATTTAAGATAAATGTTGAAAAAAATTAACATATAGTTATTGTTTTTCAAATTCCATTTCATAATTTTATTAAAAAAGAGAAAAGAACATGTCAGACGAAAGAGTAAGATATAATGATTCTGATTTACAAGAGTTTAAAGCGATCATTAAAGAAAAAATAGAGAAAGCTGAAAGGGATTTGCAGCTGATCAGAGAAAGCTTCATCAACGACCAGAATAATGGGACAGATGATACTTCTCCAACATTCAAAGCTTTTGAAGAAGGAGCTGAAACATTGAGTAAAGAACAAAACTCTATTTTGGCAGGAAGACAGGAGAAATTTGTACGCGATCTTAAGAATGCTTTAATCAGAATTGAGAATAAAACGTACGGTGTTTGCCGAGTAACAGGAAAGCTGATTCCTAAAGAAAGATTATTGGCAGTTCCTCATGCTACTTTAAGCATCGAAGCGAAAAATATGCAGAAATAACCGTAAGGTTTGTAAAATAAATTTGGGTTTATATCGTATTTCATGAAATACTTTATAAACCTAATTTTTAATTTATATCCATGAACGAATTATTAATTTTAGGGGTCATTCTTATTGTAGTTTTAGGATTTTTTAATAGAGATTGGATCAAAAACAGGTTCTTTCCCGAAAAACACAGAAACTATACAATTGATGATGAATTTAATTCCAATAAACGCGACAGGGAAATAGAAATTGACCACCTTTTAAGCAAAATGGGCAAAAATGGAGTCAATGATTTGTCTGCTAAAGACAGAAAAAGATTAGACGAATTGTCTAAAAAGTAAATATTTAAATTAAGAAAAATGGAGTCTATAATAGTACACACTAAAAATGCAATGGAATTGAATGCGCTGAAAAGTGTTTTAAAAGATATGAACATCGAGTTCGAAAAATTCCATACGAAGATGCATCACAACACTAAGACGATTAAGAAAGTGATTGGTAAGAAAAACGAGAAAATCGGAAAACCTTATAAACCAAAAGGATTGTAATGAAGAAGATTGCGCTTATCACATTTCTTATTTTATTAATAGATCAGGCTTCGAAAATTTATGTAAAAACGCATTTCAATCTAGATGATAGCGTTTCCGTTTTACCTGGTTTCAAACTTACTTTTGTAGAAAATCCGGGAATGGCTTACGGACTTCATTTTGGTGGAGTTATCGGTAAATATTTCCTTGTTATCTTAAGAGTATTCTTGATTGGAGGTATGGTTTATATGTTCAAAAAGTGGTTACAACAAGGAGCATCCAACTATCTTATTATCCCAATGGCAGTTATTTTCGCAGGAGCAATAGGAAATCTTATAGACGGCATGTTTTACGGATTAATTTTCGACAGCGGAACTGTATACGACCCAAGTATAGACAGATGGATTGGCTATGGAGGAATTTCTAAGCTAGTGCCTATCGGACAAGGTTATTCTACATTCATGAGAGGTTGTGTAGTTGATATGCTTCACTTCCCTTTGGTAGACTGGAACGTTCCTGAAAGTGTTCCATTAATTGGAGGAAAACACCTTGAATTTTTCAAATATATTTTCAATGTTGCAGATTCAGCTATTACGGTAGGAGCAGTTTTATTACTGGTTTTCAGAAAAAAAGCTTTCCCGAATGGTCTGGAATTTTAAAAGATTTTACACTCGATGAAAAAACTAATAAAAACTACATTTAAAATATTCCTGCTTCTTATTGTTGCAGGATTTATTTTTATCGCTTGGGCGAATTACAGCATCAAAAAAGAAAGTGACGCGTCTGTATCCTATAATATTGCTGATGTTCCCGAAACAAAAACAGCTTTACTTTTAGGAACAAGTAAAAATTTAAACAGCGGACTTCCCAACGCTTACTTCTACAATAGAATACAAGCTGCGATAGATTTGTACAAAAGCGGAAAGATCAAATATATTATCGTAAGCGGAGATAACAGCACGAAAGATTATAACGAACCTGAAGATATGTTATTGACCTTAATGAAATATGGAATTCCACAAGACAGGATTTTCTTGGATCATGCAGGTTTCAGAACATTGGATTCTGTTGTTAGGGCTAAAGAAATATTTGGACAGACAAAACTGGTTATTATTTCACAAAAGTTTCACAACGAAAGAGCTGTGTTTTTAGCCAAGAAAAATGGAATTGAAGCTTACGGCTACAATGCTAAAGATGTTAATAAATATGCGGGTTTTAAAACTAATATGAGAGAATATCTCGCTAAAGCAAAAGCATATTGGGATCTTATTTTTGGAGTTGAACCGAAATTTGGAGGAGAGAAGATTTTGATCCCTTAATTTTCTTTATTTTCCCACAGATTACACAAATTTTCACAGATGATTGTGTTTACGTAAGATTTAAGTTTTGGCTAAAGCCAATGGATTATTCGTTTATGAAAGCGGACTAAAGTCCGCTCCTATTGATATTTTCCAACACTAGAATAAATATCTGTGTAGATCTGTGTAATCTGTGGGAGAAATCCATAAATTTGCAATTCATTAATTTTTATAAATAATTTAAACAAATGTCAAGAATTCTTACCGGCATACAAGCCACCGGAACACCACACCTTGGAAACTTGTTGGGTGCAATTATTCCTGCTATTGAGCTATCAAAACAGGAAGGAAACGAATCATTTTTATTCATCGCGAATCTACATTCATTAACGCAGATAAAAGACGCGAAAGAATTGAAACAAAACACCTACGAAATAGCTGCGGCTTGGCTTGCTTGTGGACTAGATACCGAAAAAACATTCTTTTACAGACAGAGTGACATCCCTGAAACCTGTGAACTATCTTGGCATTTATCATGTTTTTTTCCTTATCAGAGATTGACTTTGGCGCATTCATTTAAAGATAAAGCAGACAGATTGCAGGACGTAAACGCAGGTTTGTTTACCTACCCTATTTTGATGGCTGCCGATATTTTATTGTATGATGCAGAGATTGTACCTGTAGGAAAAGATCAGCTTCAGCATTTGGAAATTGCCCGTGATGTAGCTTCGAGATTTAATAATCAGATGGGTGAAGTTTTTGTTTTGCCTCAATCTGAACTTCAGGAAGACACAAAATATGTTCCGGGAGTTGACGGACACAAAATGTCTAAATCAAGAGGAAACATCATTAATATTTTCTTACCTGAAAAGGAATTGAAAAAACAGATGATGAGCATTGAGTCAGATTCAAAATCATTAGAAGAGCCTAAAGATCCGGAAACAGATAAAACATTTGCGATTTATCAATTGGTTGCAACGCCTGAACAAACCGAAGAATTAAGAGCTAAATATTTAGCTGGAAATTTCGGTTACGGACACGCAAAAAAAGAACTTTTAGATTTGATTTTAGTAAGATTTGAGAAAGAAAGAGAGTTATTCTCTTATTACATAAATAATCTTGATGAATTAGAAACAAAACTTCAGGAAGGTGCAGGGAAAACAAGAGTGATTGCTACTGAAACGATTAAAAGAGTAAGAGAAAGTTTAGGAATTTAATTCAAACTTTTTTAAATATAAGAAAGCCTTTCATGTTGAAAGGCTTTTGTTTTTTGTAATTTTATCTTAATGAAAAACATTTGGTTAATAAGTCTTCTTGCTTTAATTTCATGCAATAAAGAACCTCGTTACATCAATATAAAAGATGAATTAATTTATAAGAATAAAAATGATTTATTCTTAAAGCATACCATAATTCTTATAAGCAGAAATCCAAAAGATTCAGGGAAGGTAAATCGTTTTTTTGATCGCGTTCTGTATAAAGACAAAGTTCTTGCTTTAAAAGATTTTATTGATGTAAAAACCTTTCATGAAGTTAAAAACAATTATAAAGACAGGTTTATAGAAAGTGTATATGAAGATTCTAAGTATCAGTACATTTTTAGGGATCATCCCGCTTCATCTCCTAATATTTTAATTCAAGAAAAATAAATTGCAATTAATTTTTCGAAAGAATAAAGTAATGCATCCCATCATCAAACTCATACGTAATATTCCATCGAGGATATTGTTTTATAATAGTCTTAATGATAGACAGACCTAATCCTGTAGATCCGTGGTCTGAACTTTGTTTATAAAAACGATTAAAGATCTGAGATTTATCCAAAGGAATTCCTGAGCCCGTATTTTGAAATATCAGTTTTTCTTTTTCTGTGATAATATTGATAATTCCGTTTTGGTTATTATATTTTACTGCATTTTTAAGCAAATTAGATAAAAGAATATTGGCTAGATCAGGATCAAAAGTTGTTTCAAAAACTTCTTTTTCAACTACATTGATATCTATTCTTTTATACTGAATAAAATCTTCATAGCTTCTAACCAAATCATTAATCAATACATTAAAATTGACGTTGGATATTTTATTAAACTGATTATTTTCAATCTTAGAAAGCATTAATAAAGATTTATTTAATCCCGCCATTCTTCTGAGATCATTCTTAACATTATTCAAAAAGTTGAGGTTTTTCTTATCTAATTCACCATTCTGAATTGAGAGATCAATTTTATTAATCACAATTGCTAAAGGAGTCTGCAACTCATGAGAAGCATTTTCTATAAATTGCTTTTGCTGATGAAAAACGAGTTCATTACGCTCTATCATTTCATTAATTTCAATATTTAACTCCTCGAATTCTTTGATGGAATAATTTTGAGGTTTACTAAAAGAAGAAACACCAAACTGGTATTTTTTAAGCTTATCAAGAATTAAATAAAACGGCCGCATTGCTTTATGAAGCAAAAATCCGTTAACGGCAATAATACTTACGACCAATAATAGATATAAAACAATTAGGGCTGTTGTAAGGTCGTACACCAACTCATCCTCTTCTACCGTAGACGTTCTGACGGTCAATTGCTGATGTTTTCCAAACTGGTCTATGAAATCAGTTTTAAGAACTCGGTATGGCTGTTCTTCGTCATCATATTCCATATAATACATTTTATTATACAGATTGTTTTTGTCTTTATATTCTGACGCAGAAATAGGATTTATCTTAAATTCATTAAAACCAAATTCGTTATTATGCAACAAATTTTCGTCAATGTAGACCGCTTTAATGATTTGTATTTTTCTGTTTTTTAAGCCGTCATCTACATTATCATACACTTCATCTAAAATATAGGCGTAAAATAAGGCAGCCCAAACAGCAATGATCAACAACAAGATCGTGATGAGGTACTTTATGGTGTAATATTTTAGAGAAACTTTCATTAAATAAATTTATAGCCAATTCCATAAACAGCCTGAAAATCAGCTTTTGAATTGAGTGTTTTTAATTTTTTACGAAGATTTTTAATTTGAGAATAAATAAAATCCAGACTGTCTGCCTGATCTATATAATCTCCCCAAATCGCTTCCGCAAGCATAGTTTTTTGCAATGTCTTTTCCGGATTTATAACAAAATAATAGAGAAGATCATATTCTTTACGGTTAAGAATCAATTCATTATCATCGATTTTTACGATTCTGCTTTCGGGGTCAATGTGAATGTTTTTGTAGCTAATCGTATTTTCTCCATCCTGATTTTTTCGTCTGATGACAGATTTAATTCTTGCCATTAATTCCGCCAAGTGAAAAGGTTTTGCGAGATAGTCATCTGCTCCGATTTCCAATCCATTTACTTTATCATCAACAGAATCTTTCGCAGATAAAATGATTACCGGATCTTTTTTATGCATGCTTTTAATTTCTTTCAGAAGATCCATTCCGTTTCCGTCCGGGAGCATGATATCCAACAAAATACAGTCATATTCGTAAGAAATGATCTTTTCTAACCCTGATTGATAATCATCAGCATATTCTACTATAAAATGTTCTGCTTCGAGAAAACTTTGTACTACGTTTCTTAATTCCGGCTCATCTTCTATAATTAAAATTTTCATATCTGCATTTTTTAATACATTTTAGCTCAATCAAATATATAAAATTAAAACCTCCTGAATTGAGGAGGTTACTTTATAAGTTTAAAAGTTTGTTTTTATATGTCGTCCGTTTGCATCAAAAATAATGCTCAATCCATTCATCAAATTGATCTTATATGCATTGTACTTTTCCTCAATAGATTCTACCCAACTTCCTGAGTGATTTCTTGTAATATAGCTTAGAATATTTTTTCTAATCGCCTTACCTGTCATTACGTTCCAATTTACCATATCTTTAATTTTACTTGTTGGTGTATAATTTTCGTTATTAATCATCAATTCGTTTAAAATTTCCGTTTTTATCGAATTCAAGATCTATTCCGTTAGAAAGTTCAGCTTTGTATGACCAACTTTTTCTTTCTATTTGTATGATATGAGTGTTGGGAAAACTCTTGGCAACATAGTTTCTTATTGCTGCTGGGATGAATCCGTAAGGTATTTTTTGATGTTCGCCATCAACTTCTTTCCAGTTTCCTTTGCTGTCGAATTCAACTTTCATTCCGTTAGTTAGACGAATTTTATATTCATCAACTCCGAAAATTTCATTGTCTTCAATAACAGAACTTGCTGCAATTCCTTTAAAATTAGCGGCAAGAAAATTCTTGGCAGTTTTTGGTAATTGATTGGGGCTTATTGCTCTGTCTTGTGCAAAGGCAAAGCCCGTCATCAATAAGAAAGTAAGAGATAATGCTCCTGTGATATTTTTTAATTTTTTCATAATATAAAATTGTTTGTTCGTTATTATGAAGCAAAATTCTACATTAATTTAGGAAAGAATTAGGAATGAATCACAAAAGCAGTTTTTTATAAATATTCTTTAATCTGCAAAAGATGTCTAATAGCCTTCAAGCCTTCGTCTTGTCTGTTCTCTTTGTAAACATCAAAGAAAATAACATCAATACCAAAGTTTTGAGATCCTACGACATCAGCTATCCAGTCATCACCTATCAAAATACTTTCTTCTTTTTTAGCATTTGATAAGCCTAAAGAATATTCGAAAATTTCAGGATTAGGTTTTCTAACACCTACAGAATCGGCACTTGTAATGGTATGGAAATAATGTGCAATCCCCGACAGAATACACTTTCTTTCGGTTACTTCCTTGAAGCCATTGGAGATAATATGAAGTGTGTAATGTTTAGATTTTAAGTATTCCAAAATATATTCTGCACCTTCTACCAATTCATTATGATTGAGAATTTTATCTAAAAAATGCTCTTCAAAATACATGGAAAGTTCTTTATTCTCCACTCCAAAATGTTTGAAGGTATCATAAAAACGATGCTCTCGTAAATATTCTTTTCCGATGAGTCCGTCTCTTATATCTTCCCAAAGTTTTTCATTGATCTCATGATAAACAGCATGAAATTCTTCAAAATCTATATTATACTTTAAAGTTATTTCCTGTGCTTCAAAAAGGGTTTTGATGGTAAGATAGGCGTTCTTGCGGTGATCCCAAAGCGTATTGTCGAGATCAAAAAAAATGTGCTGAATTTTCATACAGCACAAAATTAATACTTTTAATTTTTAGAGATCGGATAATTCTTACTCTTAGTTTTAACTACATCAATATTTTTAGAAAAATTGAGCAAGAAATCAATTGTTTCTTTTTTAGGTTTCAAAGCTTTCACTTTTAAGGAATCATTTTTTCTCATAGGCGATAAATGTTTTTCCTTAAAACGAGAATTTTTAAGAATTATTATCTCGTAAGGATGATATTATTCTCATCCATGATTTTTCTCAGGTTTATTAACGCATAACGTACTCTTCCCAACGTGGTATTGATACTCATATCCGTATGATCTGCGATTTCTTTAAAGCTTAACCCGTCGAAAAATCTTAATTTGATTACCTCCTGTTGATTTTGAGGTAAAAATTGTAACATTCTCAATAAGTCTTCCTGAATTTGATTAGTAACCAATTGATCTTCAATATTCTCAGATGGCTCTCTGATAAGATCAAAAATAGAATATTCGTCGGTCTCAAAAGTAGTTTCTGAAACTTTGATGTTCTTAGATTTTAGTCTGAAATGGTCTATAATAAGATTGTAGGCAATTCTTTTTGCCCAAAGGATGAATTTTCCTTCTTCGTTGTAACGGCCTTCTTTTAGCATTAGAATGATTTTCATGAAAGTATCCTGAAAAACATCATTAGCCAAGTCCTCATCATTAATTTTATAAAAAATGAATGTAAAAAGCTCTCTTTGGTGACGGTGAATAAGCGTAGATAATGCCGATTCGTCTCCTTCCTGGTAAAGGGAAATTAATAAACTATCCGATTTTGATTTCATAACTCTTCTCAATAATAAAAAAATTTGTAGACAAACTTTCTTCCAGATAATTAATCTGGTTTTAGCTGTAAATACAAAACAGTTTTCTAGAGTAAAGTAGAATCAATAGGCGGTACAATTTTTCTTGATGTAAATATAATAATTTTTTAATAACTGTTAAGCTATTATTAAATTTTTACAAGAAAAATCTAAAAAAAATCACTTAAACATGTCATGAATGAATACAGTAGGGATATTTAGTGTAAAATTAACATTCAGACCTTTCATTTCTTTGCCGTTTAAATTGCCAATTGGGAAGGCATAACCTCCCGTAAGATCCAAAATTCCGAAAAGAGTGACTCCAATTTTCGGCGCAACGTACTTGTTTGTTCCTTCTGCTCCGATTAAAAAATAGTAAGAATGATAGAAATCTACATCTTTTTGAAAGTTTAATAACACATCGGCCTGTAATTTTGGCATTATGGCAAATTCAGAATGAGTAGAGCCCATCAAAGCAGAAGCTCCCAGCCTGTAAATAACGTCATCATTTTTCAGGAAAAGCAATTTCCCACCTAGTTCTCCAAAACTCTGGTTTTGGTAGGTATATCCTACTGTAAGCATCTTATGCACCGTGTATTGAGCTTTCGTAAAAATGCTTAGGAAGAATACAGACAGAATGGTTATTGCGAATCGAAAATTCATCATCTTTAAATTATTTGAGTGTAAAATTAAAAAAAACTGCCTTACCTGAAAGATAAAGCAGTCATTTATTATGTTAGAGAAAAAATTAAATCCCGAAAGAAGCTTTAATTTCGTCTACTTTGTCTAGTTTTTCCCAAGTGAAGAACTCTAATCCTGTAAGAGTTAATTCGTTCTTATGACCTTTATTGAAGGTTTTATCAGCTACATAATGCTCTCTTCCCATATGTCCGTAAGAAGCTGTATCCTGATAAATTGGGTTTCTTAATTTTAAGTTTTGCTCGATTGCGTAAGGTCTAAGATCGAAGATTGTAGATACCTTTTTAGCAATTTCACCGTCGTTAATAGCAACTTTTGAAGTTCCGTAAGTATTGATGTATAAACCACAAGGTTCAGCAACACCGATAGCATAAGAAACCTGTACCAAAACTTCGTCAGCAACACCTGCAGCTACTAAGTTTTTAGCGATGTGTCTTGTTGCATAAGCAGCACTTCTGTCTACTTTTGAAGGATCTTTTCCAGAGAATGCACCACCACCGTGAGCACCTTTTCCACCGTATGTATCAACGATGATTTTTCTTCCTGTAAGACCAGTATCTCCGTGAGGACCTCCGATTACGAATTTTCCTGTTGGGTTGATGTGATATTTAATCTGATCATTAAATAATGCTTTAATTTCCTCAGTTTGTAAAGCTACAACTCTAGGAATTAAAATATTTTTAATGTCTTCACGAATTTTGTTCAGCATTTCTTCTTCAGCAGCAAAATCATCGTGCTGAGTAGAAACTACGATAGAATCAATTCTTACCGGTTTGTGATCGTCAGAATATTCGATGGTAACCTGGCTTTTTGCATCAGGACGAAGATATTTGATTTCAGAATCTTCTCTTCTGATCGCTGAAAGTTCCTTAAGAATAGTGTGTGCTAAATCTAAAGCCAAAGGCATATAGTTCGCCGTTTCGTTCGTTGCATAACCAAACATCATTCCTTGGTCACCTGCACCCTGAGCGTTTGCTTTAGCTTCGAAAGATTCGTCATTTACAGCTCTGTCAACACCTTGGTTGATGTCCGGAGACTGCTCATGAATTGCAGAAATAACTCCACAAGAATCACCATTAAACATATATTCTCCTTTCGTATATCCGATACCGTTGATAACTTCTCTTGCAATAGTCTGTACATCTAAATAAGCGTCAGACTTCACCTCACCTGCCAAAACCACCTGTCCTGTCGTAACAAGAGTTTCACAAGCTACTTTCGAGCTTTTATCGTATGCTAAAAAATGATCGATTAATGCATCAGAGATCTGATCGGCAATTTTATCTGGATGCCCTTCTGAAACTGATTCAGACGTAAATAAATAAGACATATTATTCTATTTGTTTTTTAGATTAAAAATATACGAAGAAAAATATGAATAAATTGCCAGAAAAGCTCAAAATAGAAATACTGTTTTAGCTTTTTTTTATAGAGGTTGCAATCAGGTCAAATTTTTCCTCGTTCGTAAACAGTGCAAATTTAAGTACTATTTTTTTAATACTCAAAACTTTTGTTTACTAATTATAATTTTCTTTAAATTAATGATTTATCAATCTTTAAGAAAAATAAACTACTGTGGTTTTATACTTACGAATTCTTTTGGGCTTTCGTTGTAATTTAGTTTTTCTTTTAAAGATAATCTGATAGAATTCGATAATTCATCAATAATCTTTTGTTTGAAAGTTGGCTTATAATAAATGATACTTATCTCTCTGAAAGGGAAAGGTTTCTTGAATCTGAACACATTTCCTTTTTGTTCTTCGGAAAGTTGGCTTAACGCTAATTCAGGTAAAATACTGATTCCACCCACTTTATCAACCATATGCACCAAAGTCTGAATATTAGACGCCAAGAAGTCTAAATTCTTAGGTTTCAGCGTATTCTCTTTTAAATGACAGATATTTTCAAATTGATTTCTTAAACAGTTTCCTTCTTCAAGCAACCAAACTTTTTCAACATTCAAATCTTCCGGAACAACGTAAGAATTTTTCTTGTTAGCTTCAGTATTTGAGCTGTAGATCATCAATTCTTCGTTAAATAAGAAATCCTGATAAAATTCGTCGGCAGTATCATAAGGCGTTGAAATAATTCCAGCGTCCAATTCTCCGGCTTTTAAAGCTTTAATAATATTATCAGTTGTCATTTCTTTTACATTCATCTGAATTTTCGGATTCTCTTCCAAGAATGCAAAGATTTCTGTTGGTAAAATGAATGAAGAAACAGTAGGAATAATTCCCAAATTAATCGTTCCTCCTAAAATATTATTTAACAGGTTTGCTTTATTCTTCAGTTCATTGACAGATTCTATTATCACTTTCGCCTGATCAATGATCTGTAACCCCACATCCGTTGTACGAATCGGGTGAGTTGTTCTGTCGAAAACCTTTACATCCAGCTCATCTTCAAATTTCTGTATCATTGCACTCAATGTAGGCTGTGTAATGAAGCAGGCTTGAGCTGCTTTACCAAAGTGTTTATACTTATCTACGGCGATAAGATATTCCAATTGCTGAATGTTCATCTGATTAATATTATCTATTACAAAGATATGATGTTTTTGTTATTGGCAATCAAAATTTCAAGTAATTTTGATATTTACTACCTTTACATATTGGTATATAAATAGTAAATCAATCATTCAAATCATAACTATATGGATTCTAAAAAATTAACATTAAGTAGTGGTGCCCCGTATTATGAGCATCAGGATTCACAAACGGTTGGTCCAAGAGGTCCTGTATTGTTACAGGATTTTATCCTTCAGGAAAACCTTGCTCATTTTGTAAGAGAGAGAATTCCTGAAAGAATTGTTCATGCAAAAGGAACCGGAGCTTATGGAAAATTAACCATCACACACGATATTAGTAAATATACGAAAGCCAAATTATTCTCACAAGTTGGGAATTCATGCAAAATGTTTGCCCGTTTCTCTACAGTTGGAGGCGAAAAAGGAAGTGCAGATACAGCAAGAGATCCACGAGGATTTGCTTTAAAATTTTACACAGAAGACGGAAATTGGGATTTAGTTGGAAACAACACGCCTGTATTCTTTATTAAGGATGCTAAAAAATTCCCGGACTTTATTCATACTCAAAAAAGGGTTCCAAGAACGAACTTAAAAAGCGCGACAATGATGTGGGATTTCTGGAGCTTGAATCCAGAATCACTTCATCAGGTTTTAATATTAATGTCAGATAGAGGAACTCCTCACGGATTCAGACATATGCATGGTTTTGGATCTCATACTTTTTCAATGATCAATGCAAATAATGAGAGAGTTTGGGTGAAATTCCATTTTAAAACAAAACAAGGCGTTAAAAACTTCACGAATGAAGATGCCGTAAAAATGGCAGGAGAAAATCCGGATTTCGCTCAGGAAGATCTTTGCAACGCAATCGATAAAGGAGATTTTCCAAAATGGACAATGTACATTCAGGTAATGACTGAAGATCAGGCAAAAGATTTCAGATGGAATCCTTTTGACATCACTAAAGTTTGGTTCCAGGGAGATTTTCCATTAATTGAAGTTGGTGAAATGGAATTAAATGAAATTCCGGTTAATTATTTCGCTCACGTAGAACAATCTACTTTCTCGCCAAGCAATTTAATTGACGGAATCAGTTTTTCTCCGGACAAAATGCTTCAGGGAAGATTATTTTCTTATCCTGACGCTCACAGATACAGAGTTGGAGTCAATGCTCATCAATTAGAAGTAAATCGTTGTCCTTTTGCTGTTAATAATTATCAGAGAGATGGTTTTATGGCAGATTCAAGTCAATATCAGGACAAACCAAATTATCATCCTAATAGTTTTGATGATATTAAGGCAGATTCAGCATATAAAAATTTCGAATATGAACTAGACAACAATCACGTTGCCAGCTATAACCGAAACGAAAATGATGATGATCATTACACTCAGCCAGGCTTATTATATACTAAAGCAATGAATTCGGAAGACAGAGAAAATCTGATTCACAACATTGTTGGAAGTATGAAAGGAATTGATGGTCCGAAGAGAGATGAAATTATAAATAGACAGTTGTGTCATTTTTTTAGAGCAAACATAGAACTTGGCATGAAAGTGGCTTCGCAACTACATGTTAACATTGATGCAAATATGATGAATCATTCCAAATAAGCATATTTGAATGATATTTTCAATTAAAAGGAAAAAAAAGTAAGATTTTTTCCTTTTTTTTGTAAAAAATTTATAATTTGCACAGAATAATATTTTAAAGTGAAAAATGAGTTACGAGAATATATTATTAAATAAAGAAGATAAATTATCTATAATCACAATAAACAGACCTGAAAGTTTAAATGCTTTAAATGCAAAGACAATTCAGGAGATAAGTTCAGCGTTAGAAGAATTAGATTCTGATACCACTTGCAGAGTGATCATTCTTACCGGAAGCGGAGAAAAATCTTTCGTTGCCGGAGCTGATATTAAAGAATTTAGTGATTTTGGACAAGAAAAAGCGGAAGAATTAGCCAGAAACGGTCAAAACTTTCTTTTTAATAAAATAGAAAACCTATCCAAACCTGTAATTGCTGCAGTAAACGGCTTTGCACTAGGAGGAGGTTTAGAGCTTGCCATGGCATGCCACATCAGATACGCATCGGAAAATGCAAAATTGGGACTTCCGGAAGTTACTTTAGGATTAATTCCTGGGTACGGAGGAACTCAAAGATTACCGAAGCTTGTAGGAAAAGGCCTTGCCAACGAAATGATCTTCTCTGCCAAAATGATCCCCGCTCAAAGAGCCAAAGAGATCGGATTGGTAAATGAAGTATACCCTATCGAAGATTTATTAACAAAAACTAAAGAATTAGCAACCGTTATTGCCCGTAACTCACCGATGGCAATATCAAAGGCAATAAATGCCGTGAATTTATCTGATACGGAGAAAGGTTTTGAAACTGAGATCAAGTATTTCGGAGAACTTTTTGAACTTGATGATAAAAAAGAAGGAGTTTCTGCTTTTATTGAAAAAAGAAAGCCTAACTTCTAAGAAAATTAATCCAATTATTTCGAAAAAAAACAATGACGTTGTATGAATAAGTTTGATAAAGCTTATCTAAAAATGGCTCTCGAATGGGCAAAACTTTCCTACTGCAAACGAAAACAAGTAGGAGCTCTTATCGTAAAAGATAGGATGATTATTTCAGATGGTTACAACGGCACTCCTTCGGGATTTGAAAATTGCTGTGAAGATGAAGGTGGAAAAACACACTGGTATGTACTGCACGCAGAAGCTAACGCGATATTAAAGTTAGCCTCTTCTACACAATCTGCAAAAGGAGCAACGTTATATTTAACGTTATCACCTTGCAAAGAATGTAGCAAACTTATTCTGCAGGCGGGAATTTCCAGGCTAGTGTATATCAATGAATATTCGGACGATGATGGGATATCGTTCCTGAGGAACCATAATATTGAAATAGAACAAATATCGGATTGTGAACTAAAAAAATAAGCACAAACAATGACTTGGGATGAAAAAATTAAGGATTTTGAAATATTTCTTCGATTCGAAAGAAATTTTTCAGAAAACACTCTCGACGCTTACGTACGAGACATTAAGAAATTAAAAGAATACGCAGTAGAGGATCTGGAAAACATCGGTCCGGGTTCTATAGGGTATGATAACCTGCAAGAGTACATCTTCAACCTTTCCAAACAAAAATTCAGCGAAAGATCACAGGCAAGATGGATTTCTTCTATAAAAGCTTTCTTCAAATTTTTACTTGAAGATGAGTTTCGTGAAGACAATCCTGCATCTTTGCTTGAGGGCCCCAAGTTGGGATTATATCTTCCGGACACGTTAAGCCTTCCTGATATCAATAAGATTATCAGCGCTATAGAAGTGTCTTCAGATCTTGGAAAGAGAAATCAGTGTATCATTGAGGTACTTTACGGATGTGGACTCCGAGTTTCGGAACTTATTGATCTTAAAATTTCAAACATCAATTTCGTAGAAAATTACATCAAAGTGAATGGAAAGGGTAATAAAACCCGTTTTGTACCACTGGCGGATTTTACTGCAGATTTGTTGAAAAGCTACATCGAAGACACTCGTTCAAAGTGCAAGATCAATAAAAAGTACGAAGATTCACTATTTCTGAACAGCAGAGGAACCTCTATGTCCAGAGTAATAGTATTCTTAATCATAAAAGAGCTTACAGATAAAGCTGGTGTAAGCAAAAAAATATCTCCACACACGTTCAGACATTCTTTTGCAACGCATCTATTACAAAATGGTGCAGATCTTCGTTATATACAGGAAATGCTTGGTCATTCTAGTATTACAACAACGGAAATCTATACGCATCTGAAAACAGAAGAACTTCGCGATGTGATATTGAATTATCACCCGAGAAATATTAATATTGCTCAATGAAAATATTGAAATATTGCCCAAGCTGTGGCAAAGAATCTCTACATTGGGACGGCGAAAAAAAATGGAGCTGCCCCAATTGTAACTTTAATCTTTACAACAACGTTGCCGGTGCAGTAGCAGTGGTCATAAGATGTGGAGATGAGATTTATCTTACCAGAAGAAATCAGGAGCCTAAAAAGGGAAAACTTGATCTGGCAGGAGGTTTTGTAGATCCAAGAGAAAGCGCAGAAGAAACCTGTAAAAGGGAGCTTTTTGAGGAACTTCAGCTTGACATCAATATTTCAAACTTAAAGTATTTAACGAGTCTTCCAAACGTTTATCAGTACAAACAAATTGATTATAATACAATCGATTTGTTTTATGAATACAATGTTTCGGAGAAATTTGAAGTGAATATTGAGTTGTCTGAGATCTCAGAAACGCAATGGATTCCTTTAAGTGAAATCAATCTCGATGATATCGCTTTTGATTCTCAGAAAATATTTTTTGAAAGGTATTTAAAGAATATTTAATTCTTAAAAATATATCATCTCTCGCAGATTTTATGAATTAATGATAAAATAATTATCAGCTAAATTTGTAAAATCTGCGAGAGTTTTTTTTAAAATTAAATTAATACGTTTTATTCTTGAGCATTTCCTCAAAATAAGAACCAATAAGCTTTCTTTCAGCGTCAGAAAGATTAGCTTCTTTATGATAAGGAATATATCCAGGCATAGGCATCATTCTGTTCTGAACACTTTCCGCAGCTCTGCTAAGCATATTTTCTTTCAATTCTTTGTTATAAGTTCCCCAAATTGAAAAATTAAGGCGTTCTCTTCCTTCATTTACATGGCTTTTTAGAGACCATGAAATCGGAGCGATAAAAGCGTATTTAGGATAAATCGTCTCATTGGAATGACAGTCATAACAGGCTCCTTTTATCAAGTCTCTTATCTTTTGCGGAGTCTTTTTAACATCAACAAAATTTACTGCATGATTCACAGGTTTATTAACTCTATCGATCGGAATAAACTGAATGATAGCAAAGCCCACCAAACTCCAAAACACAATTTTCTTAAAAGTCTTCATATTTTCTTACTTCATAGGAGTTAAAACAGCACCTCCTGATTTCAACTCACGGTTATTTGCATCTTGCTTTACAGGTTTTTCCTGTGCATTTGGAAAAGGTGTTGCCGTTTTATTCGTAGAGGTTTTAGGACTGTCCAGCGTTCTCGTATCTTTTAAATCCCAGGTTTCATTGGTTTCCCACAACGGTCTTATGACAGCGAGTTTATAAAACACATAGGAATCTTCAGCAAAAGTTTCATTTAAGAAATCAGATTCGTCCCAATATTTATTTTCATTATTATCAACCAATATTCGGACGATGTATTCGGCAGGTTTTAAGATGTCGAATTTCACTTCACTTCCTTTTGTATATTTCTGATAAATAATTTTCTCTGATGCATCTAATAACTGAATCCAGTAACTTGTAGTTGGTGCATTTTCAAGTTTTAACGTCAGATTACCGTAATTTTCAACTTTATCCGCTTCAAAATCGAAACGTTTTGATTCCGAATTTTTAGCATAAAAAGATGAAACTGTTGTCTTTGGAACCGTTAATTGATATTTCTTCCCTGCAATGAAATCTGATTTAATTAAAATCTGATACGGATTGGTTTCAGAGATCTTAGCCGTAAACTCCTGAGTGGTTAAACTGTCGCTTTTCAGAACCCATTTTTCAGGATTTATTTTATCGATGATATAATTTGAAGTGATCTTAAAATCCGTTTTTGGAGGCAACAAACCGCCATCATTATTAGAAATTTGCATTTCATTTTTAGCATTCTGCTTATAAAAAACAGAAACTGTATCTTTCTTGTTATCAACATCATAACTGAATTTCAAGTTTTCAGTTGTTCCCTGCCCTACCTTTTGGGCAACAGCATCAAACCAGATATTGATAGAATCTGATTTTGGTCGATGAGTAACTTTTATATCCTGAAGCTTATCATTGATTGAAAGAACCTTAACATCGGTAGGATTTCCTTCGAATGTCATTAAAATCCCGCCAGGCATTTCTTTCATTTCACCATATTTCAGAGCTTTTTTAGACGGATAAACTTTTAAATTTAATCCTGAGACAGATTTTTCAACATCTACAGCATCTTTCTGGAAACCAACTTTTTCTTTTCCAGGATCGTACATTGAGTTTCCGTTTTCATCTTCAAAAGCAAGGATCTTATATTTTCCAGGTGATAAATAATTCAGTTCGTAATAACCGTCTGTATCAACTTTCGTGATGTAGTAAGGCTTTTGCTTATAATTAATAGTGTCTTTTACCTGATACAATCCTACAACAAGTTTATTTTCAGCACTTTCAGATTGTTTTTTTATCGCTAAGGCATCTTTAACCTCACCACTTATGTACAAATCATCCAACTTATCTCCCGTAGAAAAAGCAAAATTGAAATAACGAAGAATATTCGCTTCATTATTATCAACAATAGAATTTCCGAAGTTGAAATTATAAGTTGTATTCGCCTGTAAAGTATCCGTCCATTGGATCAAAACATATTTATTGGCAATATTTGAAGGCAAAATACGCTTGATATTTTTGATTGGCGGAGAAATAATCAGGTTTTTATTGATGTCTTTCAGCGTAATATATTCATTAAAATCAAGGCGAAGTTCACGAATATCTCTTGAAACATTGATCCTTGTCGTATCAATATTTGAGCTTAAAAATTTTGGAGCCAAAGAATCTTTAGGTCCACCAACCGGAGAGCCCACTCTTGCGCACGATTGCAAAAGAAAACCTATAATAAATAAGAGAAGAAGTCTTTTCATGAATATGTTTAAGCAAAAGTAAACATTATTCTGTAACATCCTGCCCGCCATTTAAAGAATCTTTATTGTCATTCATCACACTGTGAAGCTTATCTTTCTGCACCGGAAAATCTTCAAATAAGCCGGATAAAGCAAGCGCAGTATATACTTTGTTTGAATATTTATTTCCAATTGCTACAATGGTTACTTTTGATTTTAATAAATGAGCAAAAACAGAATTTGTTCCGTGCCACCAACCGTTATGGTAAGTCAATTTCTCTCCATTATCAAAAATTTTCATCCTGAATCCTAAACCATAATTGTTCATTCCCGCTTTTTCATTGCTGTAAGGCGAGAAAACCATTTCCATCAATTCAAGTTTTAAGAAATCTTTTGAGAACATTGCTTTTGAGAAATTATAAAGGTCTCTTGGCGTTGTGTAAACGTTTTTATCACCATAAATAAGGTCTAATCTATCTAAAGGATATAATTTACCTCCATAATAAAAAGATTGTGATGCTGTAGGAATGTCTTTTTCCTGAAAAATGTAACTGTTTTTCATTTTCAAAGGATCAAAAACCATTTCTTTCATCGCCTGAGGAAAAGGAGTTTTGGTTACTTTCTCGATTAGCAAAGCCAACAATGCAAAATTGGTGTTGCAGTACATGAAACCTGTGTCGGTATCTCTTGCCAATTCAGGTTTGTATTTAATGATCATATTTAATACATCCTGATTGGTAATATATGGTTTTGCAAGTTCAGGAGATGTTGGTGGAATTTTAGCAATAAAATATTCATACTTCGGAAGACCACTTCTTTGATCCAATAAAGTCTGAACCGTCACATTCGGATAAGGAAATCCCGGGAAAAATTGGGTTAAATGATCTGTAAATTTTATTTTTCCGGCTTCGATTAATTTCATCATCGCCATTGCCGTCAAAGTTTTTGAAACTGAAGCAACGTGCAAAGGCGTATTTTTATCAATCGCCGACTGGTTCCCTTCCCTACTAAAGCCTCTGTAATTTTCGTATAAAATATCGTCACCTTTTGCTACCAATATTCCGCCACTCAGATCGCTTCCTTCCCAGACTTTTTTGTAATACTGATCGATATAACGAACAAGTGAAGCTTTGTCAGAAAGCTGTCCATCCCCTTTTGTGAAAACATTACTAAGATCTACGCTTCCATAATTGGGCAGATCGGTGGTGTTTTCAGTTATAGATTCTTTAGAGTCGGATTTTTTTTTACAGGAAAAAATAAGTAAAAAAACAGCTAAAATAAGTACAAAGTTACGCTTCTTCATGAGTTTCGAAAATGAGCGGCAATTTAATAAAACTCAAAATAAATATGGAATTCTTGCTGTAAATTATGAATTATTTAACATAAACTAGAGCAAAATCTTGAAATTGTAAAATGACAACTTTCTTTTAGATGCTTCGACTTCGCTCAGCATGACATTTCTAATACTACCGTTTACTTTTATCAGAATAGTTGTAGCGATGTCATGCTGAGCGTAGTCGAAGCATCTCAACAATATTCACTTAAGCAAACTGAGCAACAATCTTATCAACGATAACCTGCGCCAGCTTTTCTTTGCTTTGATGCGTCCAACCTGCGATATGAGGCGTTACAATTACTTTTTCAGAGTTTAAAAGATATTGCAAATCATCATTTTCTGTTTCAATATTTTCGAAAGAAGATTTTTCGTATTCCAAAACATCGAGACATGCTCCTTTTACTTTTCCTGATTTCAAAGCTTCAACTAAGCTTTTAGTTTCTATGTTTTTTCCTCTCGCTGTATTCACCAAATAGAAGTCATTTTTCATATCAGAAAGGAATGGTCCATCAATCAAATAATATGACAAATCAGTCAAAGGAATATGCAAACTTAAAACCTCAGCTTTTTCTTTTAATTCTTCCAAAGAAACCTGCGTTGCATATTCATCAGAAAGATCCGGTAAAATATCATGGAAAATCACTTTACACCCAAAACCGGAAAGTCTTTTCGCTGTTGCTTTTCCCATGTTTCCGTAACCAATTAGACCAACCGTTTTTCCTAATAATTCGTCACCTCGATTTTCTTCACGTAACCAAATTCCGTTCTTTACTTCCTGGGAAGCAATGAAAAGTCGGTTCATTAAAATCAATAACATTCCGACAACATGTTCGGCAACAGAATCTCTGTTTCCTTCAGGAGAATTTATTAATTGAATTCCCAATTTTTCAGCAACAGGAATATCAATATTTTCCATTCCGGCTCCTACTCTTGCAATGAATTTAAGGTTTTTTCCTTTCTCTAAAAAGTTTTTATCTAAAGGAATTCGGCTTCTGATAATGACTCCGTCGTAGTTTTCAATTTTATTGCAAACATCATCGTAAGAAGACGTAAAATCTTCTTCCAATATAAAGTTTTTTGCTAAAAGCTGTTCGGTAATTAAAGGATGGTTTTTATCTAAAAGTAGGATCTTCATTTTCAAATAATATTAAAAGATTTAGAGATTCAGATATTTAGATATAAATGAATCTTTATATTTAAGTAAAAGAAAAAATGCTTTTAATCCCGTAAATATTTTGTTTGATATTTAGCAAAGATTAAAAGCATTACTGTATATTTTGTAAAAAAATTATTTTTCAGTTTTCACAGATTCTTCGGGTTCTTGAAAAAGTTTTTTCAATTCCACAGATTCCAACGGCTTCATTCTTCCTGAAAGAATTAATGATAATTCTTTTCTACGGAATGCAGCGGCAAATCTTTCTTTTTCGTCCTCTGTTTCGGGAACCATTTCTGGAATTGGAATTGGACGATTGAACTCATCCACAGCAACGAAGGTGTAAATTCCAGCGTTCGTATGCGTTTTTTTCTGACTGATAGGATCATCCAACCAAACATCAACATAAACCTCCATAGAAGTAGAAAATGCTCTTGAAACTTTAGATTCTAAAATCACAATTCCACCTTCCGGAATCGGGTGATTAAAAGAAACGTGATTCACAGAAGCTGTAACCACTCTTCTTTCGCAATGTCTTGCTGCAGAGATCGATGCACAACGATCCATCTTTGCCAATAATTCACCTCCAAAAAGGTTTCTTAGAGAATTGGTTTCATTGGGAAGAACAATGTTCGTCATGATTGTCAGAGATTCTGACGCTTTTTTTATTTTTGCCATTTAGCCTTTGTCTTGTTTGGGGTTGTTGGAACTTGAACACCTTTTTCAACAGGTTTTACAATTGAATCTTTTTTCAAAGTTTTCAAAGAATCTGCGATTTTCATCTGTGTAGAATCTACTTTTACAGTATCTCTTACTAAAACAGACAATTTTGCATCAATTTTAATAGAATCCTTTTCATGTTTAAAAGATTCGTTTCCAAAAAGGAGTTCCTGATTGGTAAAAGCCAGATAAGCGATCCCTAAAATTGGAATAACAATCAAAAAGATCCAAAGTAACGATTTACTGAATTTGTAATCGTTTGCTGATTTTTCAGAAACAACTGCTTTATCTTTTGCTTTGATATCGGAAATTTTGATCTCTTCCAATCCGTAAAAATCGGGATGACCGGATTCTATTCTTTTTCCTTTAAAATGAGTGTGTCCGTCTTCAATAAAGATCGTTCCGAGGTTCTGAATTTCTAGTGTTTGTTCTGCCTGAAGTTTTTTCTTCCAAAAATCGGTCTGGATCTTTAAGTCACTTTTTGATGCTTCAAAAGACATTTGCTTTTGATCTGCAATAAAAGCGATCAATTCATCAGATTGAATTTCATGATCAGGACTAAAAGTGATCTGACTCGCAGGCGGAAGAATACTCCCGTTTTCGGAGTTGATAATTGCTTTAGAATTCTCTAAAGAAAATACACCAAAGCTTGGAACTGTAACAGAACCAAATTGTTTCAGATATTCTAAAATGTAAGCTGAAATATTCATTTGATGGCAAATTTATAACTTTTCCATGACTTTTTAGATGATTTATTCACAATAAAAAAGACTGCCGAAACAGTCTTTAGAATCTAATATTACTCGTTTGAATATCATTATTGAATTATTGAAAACAATTATGCTCTATTTTTATGTAATTACTATTGAATTTTCCAGCTTATTCCGAACATAAAATTAGTTCCTGCCTGAGAAAAATAGTATGGTTCGCCATCATAAACCGCTCCATTATTCACATATTTTTTATTGAAAATATTATTTACCAATAATTTCAGCGCCACATCATTGTTCGCTATTTTAAACTGATATTGAGCATTAAAATCCGTCAGAAGATAATCTTTCAACTGTAAATTTTTATCTTCAGTGTTGTCTAAATATTGCTTTCCAACATATTGATTCATCAATGCAAACTGGAAGTTTTTATTTGGATTAAATTTCAACCCTAAATTAGCGATAACATCCGGTGAAAAGGAGATTTGAGTATTTCCAAGATCTCTTACCAAGGCTTCATTTTCTATTTTAAAATCCTGATTTCTGTTCTGGCTTAAACTTACATTCCCTGAGATTTCCCATTGTTTGGAAAGTTTTGCCAACGCTCCAATTTCAATACCTCTTCTGTAACTTTCTCCGGAATTTGTTCTGATAAAAGCTCCGACATTATTCAATTCGCCATTTAAAACCAATTGATTAACGTAATACATATAATATAAGTTGACCGTCACAGATAAAATCCCGAATTGTTTTTCTAAACCAGCTTCAAAATCGTGAAGCTTTTCTGCTTTTACATTGTTATCGGCCGTTAAATCATCTCTGTTCGGTTCGCGTTGAGCGTGTGCGTAAGATAAAAAGACCTTTCCGTTTCCGATTCTATAATTCACTCCGGCTTTTGGATTGAAAAACAGCCAATTTTTGGTTAAGTTTCCTCCTTCGCCATCGCCATCTTTAAGAATTTTGATGTCGTAATCGATATTTCTAAGCTGTAGATCTCCGAAGAATTCAAAATTATTTACTTTAAACAAAGCCTTTGCAAAACCTGAAACTTCGCTTTTCACAGAACGGTTTCTGTAATATTCGCTTTCGTTGATTTGAGGCAAAAATACACCCGTTACGTTTCCGAAATGTCTTCCGTAATATTGATTGGCAACCGCTCCAAAGTTTAGATCTAAATTTTCATACTTTCCGTACAACGTTGAAACAATTCCGTAAAAATCATTATTCAACCATTTTTTTCTGATAAAATCAGAATATTCTTCTCCATTAAAATCCGGCAAGTTGTATCTCGCAAAAGGATCGCCTTGTTTGTAATTTTCGTAATATCCTTTCCCTTTTGTGTAGTGCAAAGTCGTTTCTAAATTCCAATGATCATTAATTCCCTGTTCCCAAAGTAATTGATAATGGTTCTGTCTGTAATTATCTGTTTCGTTATCGTAAAAACCTACAATTTTCTCCCAATTCGCATCATAAATTGCTCCAGATGCATTGAATTTTGGATCTGTTTCCCAAGTTTTTCTGTCGATTCCGTTCCACGCCTGATACGTTTTTTCTTTACCTCCGAAAGCCATCAAACGAATTCTCGTTTTCCCCTCTTCAAAAAGCGCCGTGAAGTTGTATGAATGAAGATCGGACGAAGCTCTGTCGATATATCCATCAGAATGAATATTCGTGTATCTACCCATCACAGAAAGTCGGTTTTTCCAGAATTTTCCTGAACCAACCTCAGCAGAATATTTGTACGTATTGAATGATCCGTAACTGTCATCAGTTTTAAAATAAAACTTTTCTTCAGGATCTTTAGAAATCACATTGATGCTCGCTCCGAAAGCAGAAACTCCGTTATTGGAAGTTCCGACACCTCTTTGAATGACAATTTGAGAAGCCGAACTCGTTAAATCCGGAACGTTGACGAAAAATGTTCCCTGACTTTCAGAATCGTTGAACGGAACGCCATTCATCATGACATTAATTCCTCTTCCGGCAACACCACGGATTCTAAAACCAGTGTAACCTACTCCATTTCCGGCATCGGAAGTCGAAATAATTGAGGTTTGATTTTTAAGTAACATCGGTAGATCCTGTCCAAGATTTTTACTGTCTAAATCTTTCTGAACATTGATGATCTCCTTAGCAACAGGAAGTCTTTTGGTAAAGTTGATTGCTTCAATTTCCTTTATTTTTAAGGAATCTGTATTTTGTGCTTGTATAAAAGCAAAAGAGCCAACGGTAAGCCCTAAAAAAAATAATCCTTTCATTCTATAAATTTTTAAAATTTAATGAATAAAAGGGGCGGATTATGATCGATAATGAGTAATTGGTAATAAGTAATGATTTGAGAATTACTCATTATTGATTACTTATTGCTCATTTTTAATTTCCCTAAACAGCATTATCCGTTCTAGGTTCATTGGGTATAATCTCAGCTTGTTACAGCACCCCTTTATTTCAGCCGCGAAATTACAAAAAATATACGAGATACGGATTTTAACTTTTTGAAACCATATTTTGAAATATAAAAAAGCTTCAAGCATACTGCCTAAAGCCTCCAGCATTAATACGCTTTATTATGAGTATCGATATAATAATAATTTATACTATCTTTTGTAACATCAAACATTTTGCCCAATTTCCAGCTGAAATTTCTCTTGATATTTGAATATTCAAAAGGAATGATCACTTTATTATTAACATCAATCACTCCGAATCTGTCATTTTGTGAAGCAATAATCATCGGATCAGATACATCATCACCTTCCAAAATATATAAATATTGATATTGAGGATAAATTTGATAATCTCGGTAATCTTCTGCATTTACAAATTTTGATTTTTCAATGATACCATAAAAACCATTTAAAATATAAGCCTGAAACAATTGTTGCTTATAACTTCCTAATTTGCATTGTCCGAGATCGGAATCTTTGAACTGATAGACTCTTTTCCCAGTATTATCAATTCTATATGATATTAAATCTTTTTCAACCGTTGCATATTCTTTCGTTCCAAATTTTCTGATTTTTTCGTTTGGAGAGTTTAAAAGATTGCAATCTTCAGCAAAAAATACCGCAATATGATATTCCGGCTGAATAATAAATTTTCCTTTTTGATTAACATACCCAAACTGCCCATCTTTCTTTTGTGGAATTAAAACAGGAATATCTTTATTAATCACAACCAGATTTGGATTAGATTTAGGTTTCGGAAATGCCTTTTTAACGACAGTCTTTGAAACACTCTTCACAGGAGTTTTCTTCACAGATTTCGTCTGCGAAAAAATGAAAATCGACATAAATACACCCAGAAAATTAACTACATTTTTCATATTCGTCATTTGCCTGCAAAAATACGACCAAAAATAGATATTATAAAACTCATATTTATAAAGAATCTAAATAATAGTATCTTCATAAAATAGTAAAAATTCGTAATTTTGGGAACATTTTTAATTGTTTGATAATTTTAAAACGTTTTTAAGATATAACTTTTGATTTTGATATGATCAAAAAATTTTAGAAACGTTACCCAAAGAGGGTTTTTGTGGCAAGACGGATTACAGATACACCACTTAGACTTTCAAAAAAGTCCTTTATACTCAAATTTGGCACTGAATATTATCTCACATTTTTAAAACAAAGATGTAGATTATGTTGATTTTACTCTAATCGGTATTATCTATCAAAAATGCAGTAACGAAAGATAAAATTAATTGTATTTTAGATAGACTAATAAAGAAGAAATAGCAGCAATACCAACTGTTTATAATCTACTTTAACAAAGAAAAGACTTCTATATGAATATTTATAAGGATTACATTAAAGAGATTGAAGAAAGAAAAGACCAAGGACTTCATCCAAAGCCAATTGATGGTGCTGAATTATTAAGCGAAATCATTTCGCAAATTAAAGATACAGCAAATGAATACAGGGCAGACTCTCTTAAATTTTTTATTTATAACACATTACCAGGAACGACAAGTGCGGCTGGTGCAAAAGCTCAATTTTTAAAGGAAATTATTCTAGGTGAATCAGTTGTAGAAGAAATTTCTCCGGCTTATGCCTTTGAATTATTATCTCACATGAAGGGAGGACCTTCAATCGAAGTATTGCTTGATCTTGCTTTAGGAAATGATATTTCTATCGCTAAAGAAGCTGCAAACGTTCTTAAAACACAGGTTTACCTTTATGATGCGGATACAAACCGTCTAAAGGAAGCATTTAATAGCGGTAACGAAATCGCAAAAGACCTAATCGAAAGCTACGCAAATGCTGAGTTTTTCACAAAACTTCCAGAAGTTGCTGAAGAAGTAAAAGTAGTTACATTCATTGCAGGTGAAGGTGATATCTCTACAGATTTACTTTCTCCGGGAAATCAGGCTCACTCAAGATCAGACCGTGAACTGCATGGTAAATGTATGATCACTCCTCAGGCGCAGGAAGAAATCAAAGCTTTACAGGCTCAACATCCTGATGCAAGTGTAATGCTTATTGCAGAAAAAGGAACAATGGGTGTTGGTTCATCTCGTATGTCGGGAGTAAACAACGTGGCTCTTTGGACTGGTAAACAAGCAAGCCCATATATTCCATTTGTAAATATTGCTCCGATTGTTGGAGGAACAAACGGTATTTCTCCAATTTTCCTTACAACGGTTGATGTAACAGGAGGTATCGGAATCGATCTTCAGAACTGGGTGAAAAAATTAGACGAAAACGGAAATCCTGTTCGTAACGAAAATGGTGACATCGTTTTAGAAGAAGCTTATTCTGTTGCTACAGGAACAGTTTTAACGATCAATACTAAAGAAAAGAAATTATATAACGGAGATGTTGAATTGAAAGATATTTCAAAATCATTTACTCCTCAAAAATTAGAGTTCATCAAAGCGGGTGGTTCTTATGCCATCGTATTTGGTAAAAAACTACAAACATTTGCAGCAAAACTTTTAGGAATTGAAACTCCTCTTGTTTTTGCTCCTTCTAAAGAAATTTCTATCGAAGGACAAGGTCTTACTGCAGTTGAAAAAATCTTCAACAGAAATGCCGTTGGTGTTACTGAAGGTAAATTATTACACGCAGGTTCAGACGTTCGTGTAGAAGTAAACATTGTTGGTTCTCAGGATACAACAGGTTTGATGACTGCTCAGGAATTGGAATCTATGGCTGCGACTGTAATTTCTCCAATCGTTGACGGAGCTTATCAGTCAGGATGTCACACAGCTTCAGTTTGGGATAAAAAAGCTCAGACGAACATTCCTAAATTAATGAAATTCATGAACGATTTCGGAGTAATCACAGCACGTGACCCGAAAGGTGAATATCATTCAATGACAGACGTTATTCACAAAGTTCTTAACGATATTACGATTGACGAATGGGCAATCATCATCGGAGGTGACTCTCACACAAGAATGTCTAAAGGTGTTGCTTTCGGAGCTGACTCTGGAACAGTAGCTTTAGCATTAGCAACAGGTGAAGCTTCAATGCCAATCCCTGAATCTGTGAAAGTGACTTTCAAAGGAGATATGAAGGAGCATATGGATTTCCGTGATGTAGTTCATGCAACTCAGGCTCAGATGTTGAAACAATTTGATGGGGAGAACGTATTCCAAGGTAGAATTATCGAGGTTCACATCGGAACACTTCCTGCTGACCAAGCGTTTACATTTACAGACTGGACGGCAGAAATGAAAGCTAAAGCTTCAATCAATATCTCTGAGGATGATACTTTGATCGAATCATTGGAAATTGCTAAGAGCAGAATTCAGATCATGATTGACAAAGGAATGGATAATCACAACCAAGTTCTTCAAGGATTAATTAATAAAGCTAATAAAAGAATCGAGGAAATCAGATCAGGTGATAAACCTGCTTTAACTCCTGATGCTAACGCTAAATATTACGCTGAAGTTATTGTTGATCTTGATATCATCGTTGAACCAATGATTGCTGACCCAGATGTAAACAATGATGATGTTTCTAAGAGATATACTCACGATACTATCAGAGATCTTACCTATTACGGAGGAGAGAAAAAAGTAGATCTTGGTTTCGTAGGATCTTGTATGGTTCACAAAGGAGATTTAAAAATCGTTTCTCAAATGCTTAGAAACCTTGAAAAGCAAAATGGTAAAGTAGAATTCCTAGCTCCATTAGTGGTGGCCGCTCCTACTTATAATATCATTGACGAATTAAAGGCTGAAGGTGATTGGGAATTTTTAGAAAAATATTCAGGTTTTGAATTTAACGACAACACTCCAAAAGGTGAAGCTCGTACACAATACCAAAACATGATGTACCTTGAGCGTCCTGGATGTAACCTTTGTATGGGTAACCAGGAAAAAGCTGAAAAAGGAGATACTGTTTTAGCAACTTCTACCCGTCTTTTCCAAGGAAGAGTGGTTGAAGATTCTGAGCGTAAAAAAGGAGAATCTTTATTGGCTTCAACTCCGGTTGTTGTACTTTCTGCGATTATGGGAAGAATTCCTAATATCGATGAGTACAAAACAGCTGTTGAAGGCATCGATCTTACAACTTTTGTACCTTCAATCAAAGAATTGACAAGTACAAGCGCTCACTAATAGAAATTAAGCTATAGTCGAAAGACTATTTTAACTTATATAAGAAAGATTTTAGTCCATTGGATTTAAAATCTTTCTTTTTTTATTTAGAACCTTTCCATTTAAGAGTCGTTAATATTATTTTAACCTATGTCAATGACTCAAAAATTATTTTTTCCTTAACTTGATAGGTATTAAAAATATTAATGATTCATCTTATTTATACCATTTTATAGATGGTAGGAATAGATTTTGATGAGTTTGTATTAGAGAAAATTTCCGATTTAATTTTAAATTAAAGTCCGGAAAAAATATTAGAAAAGAAAAAATTAAAACAGATATGACTTTCGACATTGACATGATCAAAAAAGTGTACGAGCGTTACCCGGAAAGAATTGCTGCGGCAAGACAAATCGTGGGAAAACCTCTTACTCTTTCAGAAAAAATCCTTTATACCCACTTATGGGAAGGTAATGCTACATCAGCACATGAAAGAGGAAACTCTTATGTAGACTTCGCACCAGACAGAGTTGCGATGCAGGATGCAACTGCACAGATGGCGCTTTTACAATTTATGCAGGCAGGAAAAGCTAAAGTGGCCGTTCCTTCAACTGCTCACGCCGATCACTTGATTCAGGCGAGAGTTGGTGCGCAGGCAGATTTACAGGAAGGTCTTAATAAGAATTCAGAAGTTTTCAATTTCTTGGGTTCTGTTTGTGATAAATATGGAATCGGTTTCTGGAAGCCGGGAGCTGGTATTATTCACCAGGTCGTATTAGAAAATTATGCATTCCCAGGAGGTATGATGATCGGAACTGACTCTCACACGGTAAACGCAGGAGGTTTAGGAATGGTTGCTATCGGAGTTGGTGGTGCAGATGCAGTAGATGTAATGGCAGGAATGGCTTGGGAGCTTAAAATGCCAAAACTAATTGGTGTTAAGTTAACAGGAAAAATGTCTGGCTGGACTTCCGCAAAAGACGTTATCTTAAAAGTAGCAGGAATCCTTACCGTAAAAGGTGGAACAGGATGTATCGTAGAATATTTCGGAGAAGGTGCTCAATCTTTATCCGCAACAGGAAAAGGGACAATTTGTAACATGGGTGCTGAAATTGGAGCTACCACTTCAACTTTCGGATACGATGATTCTATGAGAAGATATCTTGCTTCTACAGGAAGACAGGATGTTGTGGACGCTGCTGACAAAGTTGCTGAACACTTAACAGGTGATGCTGAAGTATACGCAAATCCAGAACAATATTTCGATCAGGTTATTGAAATCAACCTTTCTGAATTAGCTCCGCACCTGAACGGACCTTTCACTCCGGATTTAGCGACTCCGGTTTCTGAATTTAAAGCTAAAGCTGAAGCAAACGGATGGCCTATCGAAGTAGAATGGGCATTGATCGGTTCTTGTACCAACTCTTCTTATGAAGATCTTTCAAGAGCAGCTTCTATCGTCGAAGATGCTGTTGCAAAAGGTGTTAAGCCTAAAGCTATCTTAGGAATCAACCCTGGATCTGAGCAGGTGAAATTCACAGCGGAAAGAGATGGTTTCTTAGATTCTTTCAGAAAATTTGAAAATGCTAGAATCTTTACCAATGCTTGTGGACCTTGTATCGGACAATGGGACAGAGAAGGTTCTGAAAAAGGAGAGAAAAACTCAATCATTCACTCTTTCAACAGAAACTTTGCGAAAAGAGCAGATGGTAACCCAAATACTCACGCATTCGTTGCTTCTCCTGAAATGGTAGCTGCTATTGCAATTTCTGGAAGATTAGACTTTAACCCTATCACAGATACATTAACCAATGAATCTGGAGAACAGATAAGATTAAACGAACCTCAAGGGTTTGAATTACCTGCAAAAGGTTTCGCTGTAGATGACAACGGATATCAAGCTCCTTCTGAGGACGGATCTTCTGTTGTTGTAAAAGTAAGTCCAACTTCGGACAGACTTCAGTTGTTAGAAGAATTCCCTGCTTGGGATGGAAAAAACATTGTAGGTGCTAAAGTTTTAATTAAAGCTTTCGGAAAATGTACAACCGACCACATTTCTATGGCTGGACCATGGTTGAAATACAGAGGACATTTAGATAACATCTCAAACAACATGTTGATTGGAGCTGTAAATGCTTACAACATGGATACTAACAATGTGAAAAACCTATTAACAGGTGAACACGGCGAAGTTCCTGCTGTACAAAGAGCTTACAAAGCTGCAGGAATTCCTACAATTGTTGTTGGAGATCAAAACTACGGTGAAGGTTCTTCAAGAGAACATGCTGCTATGGAACCAAGACACCTTGGCGTAAAAGCAGTGTTGGTAAAATCATTCGCGAGAATTCACGAAACGAACCTTAAAAAACAAGGAATGTTGGGATTAACTTTCGCTAATGAAGTTGATTATGATAAAATTCAGGAAGATGACACGGTAAACTTTTTAGATTTAGATCAATTCGCTCCAGGAAAACAACTTTCTTTAGAGTTTGTACATGCAGACGGAACGAAAGACATCATTATGGCAAATCATACTTATAATGATCAACAGATTGATTGGTTTAAGGCAGGTTCTGCGCTTAATTTAATCAAGAGACAGGAAAATTAATTTTCATTAGTTTTAATGAATAGTCTTTAAAAAATCAATACAGATTAAAAAAAAGACAAAATAAATAATTAAACCAGAGCTAATTTTGTTCTGGTTTTTTGTTTTTACATACTATTTTTTACAATTTTAATTAATAATAAAAGCTTAACTCAAAATATACAAAACTGATTACCAGTACAATAAGCCAAAATAGTATATAAATGGTATACCCTTTTTTTTGTTATGGCGCGAATTTTATTTCTATTTGCATCTATAAAACTAACCGGATGTTAAACACTAAGGAATAAAATTATAAAACACAAACAATGAAAAAAACAATTTTTACCATCTCTTTTTTGAGCTCTATCATTTCTTATGCTCAAGAAAAATCTAATGATCAGATTAAAGAAAAGAAAATAGAAGGAGTTACTATCACGAAAACAAAAAAAGCGGTAGAACAAAAAGCAGATCGTACGATATTTGATTTTTCAGAACAGTCATACCTTAACAACGGAAACCTTTTAGAAGGAATTAAAAAACTTCCCGGACTTATTTCTACTGATGCTTCCGGAATCATGTACCGAGGAAAAGCGCTTGACGTTTACATTAATGGCAGACCTTTAAATATCACATCTAATGATTTGACTTCTTTCCTTGAAGGAATGCCCGCCAATTCGGTCGACAGAATTGAAGTAATTACTCAGCCTGGCGCAGAATTCCCTGCAACTTCAGGCGGCGCAATCATGAATATTATCACAAATAAGAATGCTAATAAATATTTAACAGCAACCTATTCCGGAAATTATTCATTTACCAATAATGATAAAATAAGAAGTAAAACCAATAATTCATTAAACTTAAATGCCAGAAATAAGATTTTCGGATGGCAATTGAATGTTGGTGAGAGCTACAATGAGAGTCTACAGAATAGCGAACAGGATGAATTATTAAAAACTAACAGCAACAGATTTGCGCGAGGATATTTTGCAAGATCCGGAGTAAATTTTGATCTTGGAAAAGATAAATTATTATTAAACTACGATATTTACTATAATAATAACGACACCTATACTTTAAGTAACGGCTATGGGAATCTTCCTTATAAAAATAATTTCAATGATTTGAGAGAAGCATTTTACAATTCTTCGGATGCTGCCCGTGCAAATAATTTGAGGCAGGAAGCGGTTGTTACTTATCAAAAACGCTTCAGTGACAAATCGCAAAAACTGGATTTTCAGTTTGGATATTCAGATGTAAATAATAAATTTTCTCAGGATAATTATTTTGAAAAGAATTATTTCGTCCTAACCAATGAAGAAATAAACAATGCCGGTCAAAAAGATGTTTTAAGCAACAGCTCCAACATGAGAATTGCCAACTTTAAGGTAGATTATTCTCAACCTCTCAAAATTTTTGATGGAGGAAAAGTGAGTTTCGGAGGTTTGTATGAAAAACAAAATTTTGATACCAAAAGCAGAGGTCTTACCAATTTAGAATACCAAAGACAGACGGCATCTACTTATCTGCAATTTCAGGCAAGTCTGAAAAAGTTTGACTTTATTGCAGGTACACGAGCAGAAAATTATGATATTTCGGGGATCGTAAGAACATTGGACAGCAACAATGCTATCATTGAAAGAGATTTAAGAACTTTCAACAAATTCAAGCTTTTTCCCAATGCAAGTATTCAATATAATCTAACAGACAGGATTAATTTCGCAGCGAATTATAATAAAAAAATCAATCTTCCAGGCATATCTGCGCTTAACCCCAATAATTCCATACTCGGAAACCCTAATGTTCAGATAGGCGGAAACCCTGATCTTCAACCGTCTATTTTTGATAATTACGAACTATCATTTTCGGCTTTTGATTACATTTCTGCGAGTTATAATATAAGTACCGCAAAAAATAAAACAACGCAAATTATCAGAAGAGAAGGAAACAATCTTTACTATGAACAAATAAATATCCCGAGTATGAAAATGTATAATTATAATTTATCATTTCCCATACCTCTCACCATTTTTAGTAAACCTATGAGTGAGGTCATGAAATTTGATTTTAATCCCGATAAAACCAATATTTTATACTTCTTTGCATCCTATCAAAAACATGATATTGATGATCTGAAAAATAAAGGTCTATGGATTTTTAATGTGACGGGAAATTTCATTTTACCAAAAGATATAAAGCTTAATGCAAATTACACCTATATCACGCCAAATGGAGGATTTTTCTATCTTACGGCAGAAAAACCGTTCGCTAACTCATTTGATCTAACGCTTTCTAAAAAATTCATGAATAAACGCTTAACGGTTTCTGTTTTTGCAAATGATATTTTCAATGGACAGCAAAATATGGCTATGAGCTATACTGTACCAAATGGAGGAGAAAAAGTAATAATAAAAAGCGCAAGTGACAGCAGACGATTTGGAATCTCCGTTAATTATAAAATTCCTACAAAAAATAAACTGGCAAAAGAAGACCCGAACATCTTGAACAGTATGAAAAAAGAAGAAAATGGAGATTTGATACAACGCCCCCAATAAATATGATTTTCAAAAACATATCATAAATTATCAAAAAAAGCAACTTCAATTGAAGTTGTTTTTTTATTTGAGTTTGCTTAAAAAATTTGTTCTGTAACTGTCTCCTATCGGAATTTCATGATCGGATGACAATATTATTTTTTTCGCAGCAATGCTTTTAATTTGATCTAAATTAATCATAAACGATTTATGAATACGGGCAAACGAAAACTCAGAAAGCTGTTGTTCAAGAGATTTTAAAGTATCCAAAACAATATACTCCTGATTGGCAGTTTTAATATTCACATAATCTTTGATACTTTCGATATAAAGAATGTCCTCAAAGTTGATTCTATGTTGCTGTCCGGAAGATTTCACAAAGAAATGGGAATCTGTTTTATCTTCATTAAAAGAAAACCTTTCCTGAGCTTTCAAAGCACTTTTATAAAACCGTTCAAAAGAAACAGGCTTTAAAAGATAATCAACAATATTGTGTTCGTATCCTTCCAAAGCATACTCAGAATAGGCAGTTGTTAAGATGTATTTTAATTTATCTCCAACAATTTTCATGAAATTAATTCCCGTCAATTCAGGCATTTGAATATCAAGAAAAACCAAATCTGCTTCATTATTTTGAATATAATCTAAAGCTTCAATAGGATTTTCAGAAGAAAAAACCAATTCAAAAAAAGGAATTTTCTGCACATAACTTCCTAATAGCGAAATCGCTAATGGTTCGTCATCTACAACAATGCATTTAATTTTATTCATTTCGCAAATCAATTTTTAAATCTACAACAAATTCGGTTTCAGAATCGGTGATACTCAATTCATATTTTTTTTGATATAAAATTTCCAGTCTTTTTTTCACATTATCAATCCCGATTCCTGATGTAGAATCTTTCATTCTATCTTTTTTAAAATTTAAAAGATAAAAATGTAAGATCTGGTTGTCATCAGAAAGTTTCATGTCAAATCCTTTTTCACGAAAATCTCCATGTTTAAAAGCATTCTCAACAAACGGAACTAAAATCATCGGTGAAATATTCAATTTGGGATGGTTAATATTTTTTTCAACAGTTAATAATTCAGGTTGTTTTAATCGTAATTTTTCAAGTGCTGTTAGGCTGTCAATATACCCAATTTCTTTATCTAAAGTAATCACATCTTTTTCCAGATCTTTGGTACTGTACCTCAATAACTGACTTAATTCTTCAAGCGCGGGTAACGCTTTATCAGATTTTTGGTAAACGAGAGAATAAATATTATTCAAAGAATTAAAAATAAAATGCGGATTGATTTGTGTTTTTAAGGCCTGTAATTCTGCGGTTTTTCTGGCTTCAATCAACTCTGCTTTCTCTTTTTCTACATCAACAAAGTATTTAAAAAACCAGAAAGTGGTACTGATAAAAATAGTGGTGCTGCTGTAGAAAATATTATCAAAAAAGTAAAATCCAAAATTGGTTCCTTCCCTATAATTTCTTAATCCTACTGTCGCAGGCAACAAGATCTCTTCAACAGAATATCGAACAAGAACAAAACAGGAAGCACTCAACAAAAATGCAATCACAGATTTATACCATTTGCTTGCATCAAAAAAATTGGGAGCTACCAGGAAATAGTTCACATAAAAGCAAATAAAACTTGTGAGAAAGAACGTAATATTAAGGATAATTCTCTCCGTATTAAATACAAAATAGGGAATAAGAACCGAGCCGATAGCATAAATACCCCAGAAGAAAATATGCAGATAAATAAGTTTGTTCGCTTTCATAAAGCAAAAATAGGATATCTGTTAAATTATGAGCTCTAATTTCCGATGAACGGCTGCTTTTCTCCGACGAAAATCTTTTAACCGCGATAAACAAAGGCTTCATCTAAACGCTATTTCATAGATTTTCCCGTAAATCTACCTTTGGAGTATCAAAATAAAATAACTAACAAAAAAATAATTATGAAAACATTTATCTATAGCCTACTTGTATGCTTCTCTACTTTTATTTCTGCTCAGAAAAAACCATCGGAGTATTTTAGCAATCCTAAAACCAAAGTTTTGATCGTTGGATCATTCCATTTCGATTATCCAAATCTTGATGCTCATAAAACAGACAAAAGTGATCAAGTAGATGTTCTTGCTCCCAAAACGGCCAAAGAAGTAACGGAACTTGTTGAGTACATTAAAAAGTTTAAACCTACAAAAATAGCCATCGAAGCCTGGCCAAAATGGAACGTCAATCAAAAACTAAAAGAATACAGCGAAGGAAAACACAGAGAAAAAAGAGACGAACGTTATCAGCTAGCAATGCGTATTGCCAACGAACTCAAACTTAATGAACTTTATAGTATAGATGCGTCATCTGCCTGGAACGACCTTGAAGAAAGATTTGGAAAACAAGATTCAGCCTATTTTAATAAGATTAGTCAAGACTATGATTTTCAGAGTAATGATGCGATATCGAATCAATATACAGCTTTTTTCAAGAGTACGGAACCTAAAAACTTCAAATCTATTCTGGAAAGTTTTAAATATATGAATAGCAAAGAATTTCATCAATATGAATATGGCGCTTATCTTACAGGAGATTTTAAATTGAGAGATCACGACGGCGCAGATATGCTTTCATTGTATTGGTATAACAGAAACCTGAGAATGTTCCGTAATATCCAGAGTATTCCTCACAATACCGAAGACAGAATACTTGTTATTGCCGGAAATGGTCATGCATCAGTATTAAGACAACTATTTTCTTCATCTCCGGAATTTGAATATACAGAGTTTAATAGTCTTAAATAAATAGGAGGAAGCTTTTTTGTAACAAAATTTCCTTTTCTGCGTCTAACTGAATAGTAGAAAAAAAACATTATGAAAAAAACTATATTCGTTCTGTCTGTGCTAGGCTCTATGTTTACTTATGCACAGGAGAAGACCAATAGTCAGATAAAAGAAAAGGAAATTGAAGGTGTCATACTCACCAAAACTAAAAAAGCCGTTGAACAAAAAGCAGATCGTACGATCTTCGATTTTTCTGAACAACCTCAGCTTAATAACGGAAACGTTTTAGAAGGAATTAAAAAACTTCCGGGTCTTGTTTCTACAGACATCGCAGGAATGATGTATCAAGGGAAAATTCTTGATGTTTATTTGAACGGAAGACCTCTAAATATTACATCCAATGAATTAAATTCTTTCCTTGAAGGAATGCCCGCAAACTCCGTTGACAGAATTGAAGTGATTACCCAGCCCGGTGCTGAATTCCCTGCAACTTCAGGTGGTGCGATCATGAATATTATTACGAATAAAAATGCCAATAAATATTTAACAGCAACCTATTCAGGAAATTACTCTTTTACGAATTACGATAAATTCCGAAGCAGAACAACAAATTCATTAAACCTAAATGCAAGAAATAAACTCTTCGGATGGCAGTTGAATGTTGGTCAGAATTATCGTGAAAGTATGTTGAACGGTCAACAAGACGAACTATTAACAAGTAATACAGACCGAATTGCAAGAGGATATTTTGCAAAATCAGGATTGACTTTTGATCTTGGACAAGACAGATTATTGGTAAACTACGACATATACCACAATAATAATGACAATTATACTTTAAGTAAGGGTCATGGAGATTTACCTTTTCAAAATGATCCAAAAGACTTGAGAGAAGCATTTTATAACTCTTCAGATGCTGCCCGCACTGATAATTTAAGACAGGAAGCGGTGGCAACGTATCAAAAACGTTTTGCCGATAAATCTCAGAAATTAGATTTCCAATTTGGGTATACAAGATCGGACAGTAAATTTGCTCAGGACAACTTCTCTCAAGATGGTTATTTCGCATTTGACCCCAATCAAACAACAGAAAGCAACGGTCAAAAAGATGTTCTGAATAACAAATCTGTGATGAATATTGCCAACTTCAAGGTAGATTATTCTCAGCCCATAAAGCTTCTGGATGGCGGAAAAGTAAGTTTTGGAGGTTTATATGAAAAACAGGATTATGATACAGAAAGCTTTGGAATCACCAACCTTGATTATCAAAGACAAACCGCTTCAACCTATCTTGAATTTCAGGCTAAACTGAAGAAATTTGATTTTATTTTAGGTTCAAGAGCCGAAAATTATGATATTTCCGGTATTACGCGATTTTTTGATAAAGATGGAAAGTTGACGCAAGCTGATTTAATTCCATTTAATAAATTCAAACTATTTCCGAATGCGAGTGTTCAGTATAACTTAATGAATCAGGTGTATATTGCTGCGAATTATAACAAAAAAATCAGCTTACCAAGTATATCAGCCTTAAATCCAAACAACGTAACGTTCTCTGGGCCAAGCACCGAAGTAACCGGAAATCCTAATTTACAGCCTACGATTTTTAATAATTATGAAATAAAAATCTCTGCTTTTGATTATGCATTTATTGGTTACAGCGTAAGTTCGGCAAGTAATCAGGTCGCACAAATCATTAGAAAAGACGGAAGAAAATTATTTAATGAACAGGTGAATATTTCAAGTATGAGAATTCACAATTTCAATATTGGACTTCCGATTCCGTTTATGGTTTTCAGTAAACCGTTGAGCGAAATTATGAAGTTTAATTTCAACCCTGACAAGATTAATTTCATGTATTTATACGCTGGTTATCAAAAACATGAAATTGATAATCTGAACAATAAAGGCTTCTGGATTTTAAATGCAATGGCACAGGTTATTTTGCCGAAAGACATTAAATTGACGGCAAATTACAGTTATTTAACGCCAAAAGCTGGCTATTTCTACTTTACGGCAGAAAAACCATTCAACAATTCATTCGATCTTACTTTAACGAAAAAATTCATGGATAATCGTTTGACGGTTTCTGTTTTTGCTAATGATATTTTCAACGGACAGGTGATGCAGGTTCGTTCTAATCCACCGTCTGGAACTCCGGTAGTCATTAGCAGTAAATATGATACAAGAAATTTCGGGCTTTCTATTAATTATAAAATCCCGACGAAAAATAAATTGGCAAAAGAAGACGCCAATATTCTTAATCAAACGAAAAAAGAAGATGCTGGTGTAATGCAACAGGCACAGTAATTTTTTGTTTAAACACAAATCTGCACGAATAGCACTAATATTTTATCAATAGGAACGGGCTTTAGCCCGTTTTTTTATGCAAAAAATCAAATTGGCTTTAGCCGAAACTTATTAAATATTGTTTTTAAAATTAAAAATCGACAGTTTGAAATCTCCAGTTCAAAGTATCAATTAATGTGATTTGATTGATATTTAATGGTAAATCGGTTATCAATTTTAAGGTTAAATTGGCCATCATACTTCCTACAATTCCCGGCAACGTGCCCAAAACTCCAAGGCTATCACAATCCGGAAGATCCTCATCAATAGGTGGCTCAGGAAATAAATCTCTTAAATTTTTACTTCCCTGATAATTAAAAATAGCCACCTGCCCTGAAAATCCTAAAATACTCCCGTAAACCAAAGGTTTGCCAAGTTTCACACAGACATCATTAACTAAATATCTCGTTTTGAAATTATCTGAACCATCAATGACAACATCAAATTGAGATATAATTTCTTCTGCATTGGATTCATCTAATTTCTTTTCAATTCCAATAAACTGAACATGACGATTGAGGTTGCTTACAAATTGCTCTGCACTTTTAACCTTAGAAATGCCTACCGAATTTTCATTGTGAATGATTTGTCGGTTTAAATTATGTAATTCTACCTCATCAAAATCCATTATCCCTAAAACTCCAACTCCTGCCGCTACCAAATACTGAATAACAGGACTTCCTAATCCACCTGCTCCAATCACAAGCACTTTGGTGTTCATTATTTTTCTTTGTCCATCCAATCCTATTTCTTCAATGAAGATCTGTCGGCTGTATCTTGCAAAAATATCTTCGCTTTTCATGTATGGTTATTTTTTTTAACGCAGAGAACGCAAGGTAATTTTAAAAATGATGCTGTATATTTTCGTTCGCAAGGGCATTTCATTCAGCAAATGATAGTTGTCATTAAGTCTTTGCAATTTTATTTTTTAATTAAATTCCACTGTACACAGCATCCCAGTCTTTCATCACAGGATCATAACCCGCTTGTTTAATAATGCTTCTTATTTCATTCATACTTCTTTCGTCGCTGGTTTCAAACTGTTCCAACGATTCCTGATCTACAACATATCCTCCAGGATTCGTCTTTGATCCGGCACTCATTGCCGTTGCGCCCAATGAAATGATATTATTTCTGAACTTTTCATTTTCTCTGGTCGAAATGGATATTTCCAACTCTTCATTCCAAATTCTGTAGGCACAAATTAATTGTAATAAATCTTTATCCTCCATGATGAAATTGGGTTCAATAATCCCCTCCGCAGGTCGTAATCTAGGAAATGAAACTGAAAACTTACTTTTCCAATATTGCTTTTGTAAATAATCGATGTGAAGTGCGTTGAAAAAACTGTCAACCCGCCAATCTTCCAAACCGAGCAAAACACCCAAGCCCATTTTATGGATTCCCGCCTTTCCAATTCTGTCGGGCGTTTCTAAGCGAAAATTGAAATTTGACTTCTTCCCTTTTGGATGATATTCTTTATAGACTTCCTGATGATATGTTTCCTGATATACTAAAACTGCATTCACACCTTCATCGTGAAGTTGTTGATATTCTTCCTCCGACAATGGCTGAACTTCAATAGAAATATTAGCAAAATGAGGTTTCAACAAACGAACCGCAGTCAAAAAATAATCAATTCCAACCGTTTTATTCGCTTCTCCACTTACCAGCAACACATGATTGACCTCCATTGCCTTTAATGCCATGGCTTCTATAATAAGCTCCGTACTGGAAAGCGTTTTTCTTTTAAGCGAATTATCTAAGCTGAAACCACAATAAGTGCAGATATTCTGACATTCATTACTCAAATACAATGGCGCATATAGCTGAATTGTTTTTCCGAAACGCTTTTGAGTAAGCTGCTGTGTCATCTTCGCCATCACTTCCAATTTTTGAGCAGCAACGGGCGAAAGAAAATTCAAAAAATCTTCTATTGTTTTCGTACTCTTTTCCAGACTGTTTTCAACATCAGATAAGGTTACTTTTTCTAATTTGGCTTTAATATCATCCCAGTGATAATTTTCAAAAATATCTTTAAAGCTGTTCATAATATTCGGTTTTAATCCAAATAATCATTATTTATTATTTGTAATAGGACTTCATCCTATTCTTTACTGAATCGTCCCTTTGGGACTTTTATATTCTTAGTTTCAATCAAATAAAAAAGACGTCAACGGACTTGATGCTTCGGCATGATTTCCAATCGCTCCCAATCCTGATTCATAAGCTCTTCTTCCTGCAATTACGCCTTCTTTAAAAGCCAACGCCATATTTATTGGATTTCTTACCACAGCAATCGCTGTATTCACTAAAACTGCATCAGCTCCCATTTCCATTGCTTTTGCCGCGTCGGAAGGTGCGCCAATTCCCGCATCCACTACTACCGGAACGTTGCTCTGACTGATAATTATTTCTAAAAAATCCAATGTTCTCAAGCCTTTATTGGTTCCAATCGGCGCTCCCAAAGGCATCACAACAGCCGTCCCCGCATCTTCCAAACGCTTACACAAAACCGGATCAGCATGAATGTAAGGCATCACAATAAATCCTAATTTTGCCAATTCTTCCGTTGCGTACAGTGTTTCAATCGGATCGGGTAATAAATATTTCGGATCCGGATGGATTTCCAATTTTACCCAATTAGTTTCCAAAGCTTCTCTTGCCAATTGTGCTGCCAAAACCGCTTCTTTGGCTGTTCTTGCTCCTGAAGTGTTAGGTAAAAGATGCGCTTTTGTAGATCTTAATGAACCTAACAAATCATCTTCCGAGGATTGAGAATCTATTCGTTTCAAGGCCATCGTTACCATATTGGTTTCTGAAGCGATAATTGATTCTGCCATTTCTTCAAGACTCCCGAATTTTCCTGTTCCTAAAAACAATCTCGATTCGAAGGCTCTGTCTGCTATTATTAATTGTTGATTATTCATGTAATGCGAGTTTAATTTCATGTACTGTAGCGGTTTCGTTCGTAATTAAACCTGAAACGGCAACACCATATATTCCGATTTGCTGTAGTAATTCAATGTCATTGAGAACAACTCCGCCAATCGCAAAGATTTTTGGAACTTCCAATGATTGATTTTTTAAGTCCTGAATTATATTTTCGTATCCTTCAAAACCTAAAATAGGACTGAGTTTTTCTTTCGTTGAGGTAAATCTTAATGGCCCCAAACCAATATAATCACATCCTTCATTCATTCTTTGCAAAACATCTGAAAGTGTGTTAGCAGTTCCGCCTATGATTTTATCTTTTCCTAAAACCTGTCTTGCTATTTCGATAGATTGATCGTTCAAACCTAAGTGAACACCATCTGCACCAATATCTTTTGCAATCTGAACATGATCATTGATTATACAAACCGCCTGATTATCCGAGCATAGCTTTTTTGAAATTTCACAAAGTTTGATGAATTCATTTTCAGGAGCATTTTTCCAACGGACTTGAATCCATTTCACTCCATTATCAAGAGCTTTTCGGATGTTCAGCTCCTGATCTTCTATGGTAAATCCTTGAGATATGTATTGTAATTTTTCCATTTTTCTATATTAATTTTAACGTAAAGAGCGCTAAGCTTTTTTTTAATACTAACTGTTTTTAAGTTCGCAAAGGCGTTCTACTTAGCAAAGAGCGCAAATTTTAAATACCAAACATTAAGAATGAAATCCTAGTAAAGTTGGATTACTTTTTAAAAATTTCTCGATATATAATTTTCCGTTTCGGCAGGCTTCTTCCAAATTGTTGCCTAAAGCTAAATAGCTTGCAATAGCCGAAGAAAGCACGCAGCCTGACCCATGTTTTAAGTAGAAAACAGAAGCTTTATCATTGGATTCAATAATAATTTCTTTTCCATTTTCAATTAAAACATCTGTTCCTACTTCATCTTCTCTGTGGCCTCCTTTAATAAGAACCGAACACGAACGTTCTGATTGAGAGAAAAGATGAGCTTCTTTTAAAACTTGATATTCATTGTAGTTTGGGGTGATTAAATCAATTTGTTTTAAAACATTTTCCAATTCGGAAATTGTATTCAAATCAAAAAAAGAAAACTCAGACGTACTTTTCAACACTGGATCCCAGACTATTTTTGCTTCAGAATGAATAGATTTAATTGTTGTTACTATTTCCGCAAGCATCAATGCATCTTTAACGACTCCAATTTTAGCAACCTGAACATCATACTTTTTCATTAAAACCTCAATTGATTGTATGATTTCAGATAATGGTTGCCAATTCAGGCTCAAACATTGAGATTCTGTCTGTAATGTCATTGCTGTACAAACTCCTAAACCCTGAACTTTCAATTGTTCCATTGTTTTAGTATCTGCCAATAAACCGGCTCCACCACTTGGATCATAGCCCGCAATGCTCATTACGAAAGGACGTTCTGTCTGCATTTTTTTAAAACATTTAAAGGTTCATCACTTTGCCAAATTGCACCTAACAAGGCCACTCCATCTACTCCACTTTCAAAAGCTTTGTTGATATTATTTTCATTAATCCCTCCCAAAGCAATCAGTTTTACATTAGAAAGAATTTTATTTTTAACATCATTAAAAATTGTCGAATTTTCACCGTACCCTTTTTTAGAAATACTTGGAAAAATTGGACTGATAAAAGCGTAATCCCATTCCTCACCTAATTCATTAAATGTTTCAATATCATGTACAGACGTTGAAATGATTTGATTTGTGAAAGATTCATGTACATTATTTTGTCTGTCAATTTCTCTAAAATGAAATCTTGAAATAGTAAAATTCTCCGCCAAATCATAATGACTGTGCAAAACCAACTTACTATGAAATCCTGAATTTATCTGATTAATAAAATCCGTCATTTCTTCTGAATTAATAAAAGGTTTTCTGATGTGAAGTAAATCTAATCCTTCCTGAAATAATTCATTAATCAATTCAGTTTCATTCTTCATCATTTCTTCGGGAGTGATAATAATGATCATATATAAATCTCTTTCCCTTTTTCGATGAATTCCTGTGATTTGTCAAACATTCCTTTTTCTGCAGACTCACGAATTTCCTGTGTGATTTTCATTGAGCAAAATTTTGGTCCGCACATTGAACAGAAATGGGCAATTTTTGCTCCATCCGCCGGCAATGTTTCATCATGATAAGATCGCGCTGTTTCAGGATCTAGCGAAAGATTAAACTGATCTTCCCATCTGAATTCAAACCTCGCTTTACTTAAAGCATTATCTCTGTATTGTGCTCCTGGATGCCCTTTCGCCAAATCGGCAGCATGAGCAGCTAACTTATAGGTGATTACCCCAACTTTTACATCTTCTCTATTCGGAAGTCCTAAATGTTCTTTTGGCGTCACATAACACAACATCGCACAACCAAACCAGCCAATCATTGCCGCTCCAATTCCTGAAGTAATGTGGTCATAACCTGGTGCAATATCTGTCGTTAAAGGGCCTAATGTATAAAATGGAGCTTCATCACATACTTCCAATTGCTTCTCCATATTTTCTTTGATCATGTGCATCGGAACGTGGCCGGGACCTTCAATCATCACCTGAACATTATGTCTCCAGGCAATTTTTGTGAGTTCACCCAACGTTTCCAATTCTGCAAATTGAGCTTCATCATTAGCATCGGCGATCGAACCCGGACGTAGACCGTCTCCCAAAGAAAATGCAACATCATATTTTTTCATGATCTCACAAATCTCTTCAAAATGAGTGTATAAAAAGCTTTCTTTGTGATGATACAGACACCATTTTGCCATGATGGAACCGCCTCTGGAAACAATTCCTGTTACTCGGTTGGCTGTTAAATGAATATATCTCAACAAAACGCCGGCATGAATCGTAAAGTAAGAAACACCCTGCTCCGCCTGCTCGATTAAAGTATCTTTAAAAATTTCCCAAGTCAGATCTTCAGGAACTCCTTTTACTTTTTCCAATGCCTGATAAATTGGAACCGTTCCAATCGGAACCGGACTATTTCTGATGATCCATTCTCTGGTTTCGTGGATGTTTTTTCCTGTAGATAAATCCATGATCGTATCAGCGCCCCATCGACAAGCCCAAACTGCTTTTTCGACTTCTTCTTCAATGCTTGATGTAACGGCACTGTTTCCAATATTAGCATTAATTTTAACCAAGAAATTCCTTCCGATAATCATCGGTTCACTTTCAGGATGATTAATATTATTCGGAATGATGGCTCGTCCTCTCGCAATTTCCTCCCTTACAAACTCTGGAGTAATTTTGCTTTTCGGAGTTCTTGCTCCAAAACTATTTCCGGGATGTTGAAAAGCCATATCTTTTGAAACAGTATCCAATTGCTCGATGCGCTGATTCTCTCTGATGGCGATATATTCCATTTCCGGAGTAATAATTCCCTGTCTTGCATAATACAATTGGGTAACTTCTTTTCCTTCTTTGGCAACTTTTGGTTTGTGATTGTACGAAAATCGTAAGTCAGCCAATTTTGGATCAGCCAAACGTTTTTTTCCGTATTCTGAAGTGATATTATCTAAAACATCAACATCTTCACGATCCAGAATCCATTGTTCTCTGATTCTTGGAAGACCTTTTTCAATATTAATTTCAGAACTTTCATCCGTATAAGGTCCTGATGTATCGTAAATAGTAACCGGAGGATTTTCTTCTAAAGTCCCGTTGGTTAGTTTCGTCGGACTTAAGTGTATTTCTCGCATTGCTACATTGATCGGGTGAATTTTCCCTTCAACGTAAATTTTCTTTGAGTTCGGAAACGGCGAACGTGTGATTTTATGAGCCATAAAATAATTGGGTATTTATGAGAATTAACCGCCTTGAGTAGCAGTAATGATTAAAATAGAATCGTTGTCTTTGAGAAATGTTTCCAGCCAGGCTGACTGCGGAATGATACGATTGTTGAGCGCTACGGCAATACCTTTCTTTTTTCCAGGAATTTCCATAGCTAAAAGCGCTTCCAGATTTTCGGGAAGTTCAGCAAAAGTTTTTCGGGTGTGGTTGATTGTGAGTTCCATTCCAAAGTTTTAATTAAACATTTCACTTTAGGAATGGCCATAATTGTGCATAGAAAGCACAACAAAAAGTCATCTCACTTTTCCCTACGCTGGTATGATCCAGATCAGGTTCAAAGGGTAAAGTCTCAGTCTGTTTGTCAACAGACACCCCTAAAGTATAGGACGAAGGTAGTTATTTTTTTGAAATACGCAAAATTTTTTAGTAAAGATGGAAGCGGGATGATGGAGGCAGGAAGTTTTAACACTGTGAAAAAATTTTTTTGAATTTAAATAAAAAATGGAAACCGAATCAATTCCAGCTTCCATCTTCTAATTTCCTTTCTATGTTTGAAGTTTACTCCTCACAAGCTCTCCAAATTGCATCATTCTGTGGAACAGGAGCTATGATTTCAATATTTTCTTTGGTAACGGGATGTATAAATTCTAATTTTCTTGCGTGAAGATTAATTCCGCCATCCGGATTGGAACGAGGTGCGCCGTATTTTAGATCTCCTTTAATAGGAACTCCACTTTTAGATAACTGAGCTCTGATCTGATGATGTCTTCCAGTTTCAAGATCGATTTCAAGCAAAAGATAATTATCTAACTTTTTAATAACATTATAAGTTAGAATCGCTTCTTTTGCTCCGTCTGTTACTTTTGTGAAGACGATGGCTTTATTATTTTTTTCGTTTTTCTGTAGATAATGAACCAAACGCTGACTTTGCGGAATCATTTCTTTAGCAACAACCGCCCAATACGTTTTTTTGACTTCCCTATTTTTAACCATTTGGGTTAAACGGGAAAGCGCTTTGGAAGTTTTAGCATAAATAACTAAACCCGAAGTCGGTCTGTCGATACGATGAACCAAACCGAGAAAAACATTTCCCGGTTTAGCATCTCTTATTTTTATAAAATTTTTGATTGAGTCTAATAAAGATTCATCGCCGGTTTTGTCGCCCTGTACAAGCTGTCCGACTTTTTTATTAATAACCAAAAGATGGTTGTCTTCATATACAATCTGCTCCTCCATGTATTACTTGCGGAAATTTGGTCTGTTGGAAAACGAAATAATAACTCCGGCTAAAAGTCCCAAAGTCTTCATTCCGGAAACTCTTGAATCGTAAGGCAGAAAAGCACCAATGATACATAGCGCTGCGGCAATATACATTGGATAAACAAAATTTCTGTTCACCAATAATGGAGCCTGCAAAATAAAACTTACACCAACAACGATATAAAATATTCTTTTGGAAAGAATTGCGTTAACTTCAGGAGAAAATAAATTGAACCATCCGATTGCAAGACAAACAACGGCCAAAATTGAAATCGCTCCCTGAGCAGTTTGAAGATTTTGATTCATTAATAACTTTCTGTTTCGTTTGGAAAATCAACGTTTTTCACGTCTTTCACATATTGAGCAACCGCTCCTGTAATTTCAGTATAAAGGTCAAGATATCTTCTTAAGAATTTTGGACTAAAACCCTGGTTCATTCCAACCATATCGTGATATACCAAAACTTGTCCGTCACAATCTGGTCCAGCTCCGATTCCGATTGTTGGAATCGTAATGCTTTCTGATACTTTCTTAGCCAAATCAGCCGGAATTTTCTCTAAAACAATAGCAAAACATCCTAATTCTTCTAAAAGTTGAGCATCAGCGATTAATTTTTCTGCTTCTGCTTCATCTTTTGCTCTTACTTTATAGGTTCCGAATTTATAAATTGACTGAGGCGTCAACCCTAAATGTCCCATCACAGGAATTCCTGCGTTGATAATTTTTTTTATAGATTTTGAAATCTCTTTCCCTCCTTCAATTTTCACAGCGTGAGCCCCACCTTCTTTCATCATTCTCACTGCAGATTCCAACGCTTTTTCAGGGTTACTCTGATAGGTTCCGAAAGGTAAGTCTGCCACCACCAACGCTCTGTTTGTTCCACGAACAACACTTTGAGCATGATAAATCATCTGATCTAAAGTAATCGGCAACGTCGTTTCAAAACCCGCCATTACATTCGCTGCAGAATCTCCTATCAAAACAGCATCAATTCCACCTGCATCTACCATTTTTGCCGTGGTAAAATCATATGCAGTAAGCATCGTTATTTTCTCCTTGTCGAATTTCATTTTACGCAAGGTTTCAGTCGTAACTTTTTTAATTTCAGAGTGAACAGACATAATTTATCTATTTTTTAAAAGTTAAAAAGTCGGCTTCCGCCGACTTAAGTTTTTTTGTATGATTTATAAAACTACGTGTCCTAGTTTCATTAATTTATCGTGATTCAGAATTTTGATATTTCTTCCGTCTACTTCGATGAGACTGTCTCCTTTAAATTCAGAGATGAGACGGATCGCGCTTTCAGTAGCAGTTCCGATAATGTTTGCTATTTCTTCTCTCGTCAAAGAAATCTTGATGAACCCCTCAGGATCAACACCTAATTTCTGTTCCAATAGAATCAGAATTTCAGCCAATCTCTCTCTTACCGTTTTCTGCGCTAAGAAAGTAATGGTGTTGGAAGACTCTCCCAACTCGTAAGAAATTTTTTGAAGCATTACGAAAGACAATTGAGGATCTACCTCCAGAAGATACATAAAAACTTCGGCAGGAAGAAAAATACACTCAATATCTGTCATTGCTTCTGCTTTGGCTTGAAAATTTTCTCCACAAAGCAAAGATCGGTAGCCGATGATATCGCCTTCTTTAATAAATCTCAAAATCTGGTCTTTCCCGAAAGCTCCCGATTTGGATAGCTTAGCGGCACCTTTTTCTAAAAAGTACACTCCTTTTGGAGTTTCTCCGTCTTCGAAAATGGTATCGTGCTTTTGAAAACTCAACCTCTTTTTGGCGTTGATATACTTCTCAAAATCTACACTAGTAAGTCTTTCCTTGAATGATTTATCATTAAAAACTCTGGCGAACCTCTCTTCAATTGCAATCTGTTGTTCCTGCGACATTTTATATGACATTTATCACAAAAATAGCACATTTTAAAACGATAAACAAAAAAAAATGTTATAATTTTGTAAGTCAATAATTTATGGAGGTGAACGAGAACTGTTTTCATTGCGGACAAGGTATAGAAAAGGAAAGAATTATTTTTGATGAAAGGATCTTCTGTTGCAACGGTTGTAAATCTGTCTACGAAATTCTGAATACCAATAATTTAAGTAATTTTTACGAATTAAATAAAACGGCGGGAATTCGTCCAAGTGATGAGAATTCTTCCCAATTTGATTATTTAGATACTCCGGAAATCTTTGACAAAGTAACAGATTTTTCGGAAGGAAACACCAGTTTGATCACATTCAAAGTTCCTGTAATACATTGTTCTTCTTGTATTTGGCTATTAGAAAGCCTTCATACATTAAATGAAAATATTAAATATTCTCAGGTTAATTTTACAAGGAAGACCTTACAGGTTTCATTCAACCATAACGATCTAAAATTAAGCGAACTAGCTAAATTTTTAACCAATCTAGGATACAAACCTGTCATCAGCCTCGAAACTGCTGATAAAAATGAAGATCATCTTGACAAATCTTTATTAGTGAAATTTGCCATTGCCGCCTTTGCTTTTGGTAACGGAATGTTTCTTGCCTTTCCAGAATATATTGGTGGCGAAGATTATTGGATGGAACATTATAAAGGTTTATTCAGAACCTTGATATTCCTTCTAGCGACACCTGTTGTATTTTACTCAGCTTCAGATTATTATAAATCTGCTTGGTACGGTTTAAAAAATAAGATCGTCAACATTGATGTTCCGATTGTTTTAGGGATTTTTGTTCTCTACGGAAGAAGTATTTATGAAGTGGTAACGGATTATGGCCCAGGATATTTCGATACGCTTTGTGGACTTTTATTCTTCATGCTGCTCGGGAAAATCTTCCAAAAAAGGACGTACAGCGCTCTTTCCTATGATAGAGATTACAAATCTTTCTACCCGATTGCTGTAACGAAAGTTGATTTTGAAGGAAAACAGGATAATATTTTATTGTCTGAAATAAAAGTTGGTGACAGAATTTTAGTTAGAAATCAGGAAATCATCCCTGTTGACGGAATTTTGATTAATGGAGAAGGAAATATTGACAACAGTTTTATTACCGGAGAAAGCGAAAGTATCAGCAAACAACCCGGAGACAAAATTTTCGCAGGAGGAAAACAAGTTGGATCTTCTTTGGAATTAGAAGTTATTAAAAATGTTGATCAAAGTTATTTAACTCAACTGTGGAATAAAGAAGCTTTTAAAAAGCACGAAACAGGACTTGATACGCTGACAAATAACGTTAGTAAATACTTCACATTCATTATTTTAGGCATCGCTTTAGTTGCAGGAACTTATTGGTATTTTATTGATTTAAATACAATGTTCCAAGTTGTTTCCGCGATTTTGATTATTGCTTGCCCATGTGCGCTTGCATTGTCTGCTCCGTTTACTTTCGGACACATTATGAGGATCTTAGGTAGAAATAAATTCTATGTAAAAGATACTTTAACGATTGAGAAAATTGCGAAGATCAATACTCTCGTTTTTGATAAAACCGGGACAATTACGCATAGAAAAAAATCAAATATTAAATATGATGGTCCTGAAATTCAGGAATTTGATTTATTAAATATCAAAACTTTATTAAAAAATTCAAACCATCCACTTTCAAAATCTTTATATGAATTCATTGAGTCTAAGGATGAATATTTCCCTGTGGAAAGCTTTCAGGAAATCTCAGGAAAAGGTTATGAAGCTAATGTAAGAGGCAATATTTATAAGATTGGTTCTGCACGTTATAATAATCAAGAGTCCAAAAATCTTGAGACCGCTGTTTACATCAGCAAAAATGACGAGTTTTTAGGAAAGTTCATCTTTAAAAATGAGTATCGTGCCAAACTTAAAGATTTATTTAAAAAATTAACTAACTATAAAATTTATATTCTGAGTGGAGATAACTCTTCAGAAGAAAATCAGTTAAAAGAATTAATTCCAAATTGTCAGGCTATGGCTTTCAATCAAAGCCCGGAAGACAAACTTAATTATATCAAAAATCTTCAAGACAAAAACTTAAAAGTCGCCATGCTTGGAGACGGCTTAAATGACGCCGGAGCCCTTAAACAAAGCAACGTAGGAATCGCAGTTGCCGATGACACCAACAGCTTTACTCCGTCTTCAGATGTCATCATGAATGGTGATAAAGTAGTTACTCTTGATAACTACCTAAACGTTTGTAAAGGCTCGATCACTATTGTAAAAATGACATTCATAATTAGTTTTCTATACAATATTGTTGGATTAAGCTATGCCGTAACAGGCCACATGCATCCGCTTTTTGCAGCACTGATAATGCCTGCAAGCTCCATCACCGTAGTTACATTCACAACCGTTTCAACATGGATACTTGGAAGAAAGTATTTCAAAAAACACGCTTAAAAGCCCTTATTTAGACTGATTTTAAATTAGCAAGAACCGCTATTTCGTGATTAATATCATTATTTTTCACTAAATTTGAGCCCTGAAAATAGGTTAATTTTGTTGTCAAATGGATATTCTATATTTAATGATCCTCTGCAGTGTTTCTTTGGCTGCAATTTTCTTGGTCGTTTTTATAGTCAATGCAAGGAAAGGACAGTTCGAAGATGATGAGTCTCCGGCAGTGCGAATCCTCTTTGACTCAGGCGAAATCAAGGAAAAAGAAGATGATGGCAATAAACCCAACAAGAAAGAAATAGGAGAAAATAATAAAATTGAAGAAAAAAGTGAATAGTTGATATGGAGACACAAAAGTTTAGTTATGACAACAGTATTGTTCGGGCATTCCTTTACGCGACCATAGTTTTTGGGCTTATTGGGTTCTTGTTTGGGCTTACGGCAGCGTTAATGCTTTTCTACCCGGAACTTCCTGAATTTTTATTCGGAACAGATGATACTACGATTCAGAGTTTGAAGAGTGGGAACATCCAAGGCTTAATAAACACACATGGGGCGTTTGGTTTTGGTAGAATCAGGATGTTGCACACCAACACCGTAATCTTTGCATTCGTATGTAATATCGTTTATACCGGTATTTATTACTCATTACAAAGACTATTAAAAACAAGAATGTACAGCGATACATTGTCTTGGTTACATTTCTGGACTTGGCAATTTATGATTGTTGCTACGTTCGTTACTTTCTTTATGGGGATCAATACCTCTAAAGAGTACGCAGAACATGAATGGCCAATTGACATATTAATTGCATTCTCATGGATCATTTTCGGAGCAAATATGTTCTTAACAATTGCGAAGAGAAGAGTAAGACACCTTTATGTAGCCATCTGGTTCTACATCGGTACTTGGATCGCAGTGGCAATGCTTCACATTTTTAACAACTTAGAAGTTCCATTATCTTTCACAGGTTGGAAATCTTATTCAGCATATGCTGGGGTAAAAGATGCTATCGTACAATGGTGGTATGGTCACAATGCAGTAGCATTCGTATTGACAACTCCTGTTTTAGGTTTGATGTATTACTTCTTACCAAAAGCTGCTGACAGACCGGTTTTCTCATACAAACTGTCTATTATTCACTTCTGGTCATTAATTTTCGTATATATCTGGGCTGGTCCTCACCACCTTCAGTATACAGCACTTCCGGCTTGGGCTCAGGCAGTGGGAACTGGTTTCTCTATCATGCTTATTGCACCATCTTGGGGAGGAATGCTGAACGGGCTTCTTACATTAAGAGGAGCTTGGGATAAGGTAAGAGAAAATCCTATCTTGAAATTCTTCGTAGTTGCAGTTACCTGTTATGGTATGGCAACATTTGAAGGACCGCTTTTAGCAACAAAAAATATCAACAAAATTGGTCACTTTACTGACTGGGTTATTGGTCACGTACACTTAGGAGCTTTAGGATGGAATGGTTTCATGGCATTCGGGGTTATCTATTATTTGGTACCAATCTTGTGGAGAACAAAAATATACTCAGTAAAATTGGCTAACTGGCACTTCTGGTTAGGTACATTAGGAATCATTTTCTATGCTGTACCAATGTATATCTCAGGATTTACTCAAGGATTAATGTGGAAACAATTTAATCCGGACGGAACTTTGATGTATAAAAACTGGTTGGATACAGTAACAGCGATCATCCCTTACTTCAAAATGAGATTCGTAGGAGGATTATTCTACATCTCTGGAGCCATCTTAATGATCGTTAACGTTGTAGCTACTGTAAGAAAAGGATCATTCCAAAAAGAAGTTCCTGCAGAAGCACCTGCTTTGGCAAACATCGGAAAAAACAGAAAAGAAGGAGAAGGTACTCACCTTTGGTTAGAAAGAACTCCTGTATTATTAGGAATCTTATCTTTCTTAACAATATCTATTGGTAGTTCTGTGGAAATCATCCCTACACTATCTCTTAAGAAAAGTGTACCAACGATTTCAGCAGTAAAACCATATTCACCACTTGAATTAGAAGGTAGAGATCTTTATATCCGTGAAGGATGTAATGCTTGTCACTCTCAGATGGTAAGACCATTCAGAGATGAGATCACGAGATTCAACGGTAAAAACGGACAGTATTCAAAAGCTGGGGAGTTCGTATATGACAGACCATTCTTATGGGGATCAAAAAGAACAGGACCAGATTTACATAGAGAAGGAGGTAAAAACCCAAGTTCTTGGCACTACAAGCATATGTATAACCCAAGATCTACATCTGCCGGTTCTATCATGCCTCGTTACCCTTGGTTAATTGCAACAAACTTAGACAGATCTAAAATGGTTGATAAAATGTTACTAATGAAAAATACTTTCGATGTACCATATACAAAACCTCAGATAGATTCTGCTAATGCATGGGCAGACAACCAGGCTTCGAAAATTGTAAAAGATATCTTCTCTGAAGCAGCTGACTTAAAAGATGCTTATGCTAAGAGACCTAAAGGAGAATTAGAGAAAAAAGAGATTGTAGCTCTTATCTCGTACCTACAAAGATTAGGAACTGATATCAAAACAACGGAAATAAAAACAGCAAGTAATAACTAAACATTAAAAGCTTCAAAAATGATTCCTCAGAACTTTAAAGATATATTATCCAATACCGAAAATGCAGGCTTGTATCAAACATTGGCACTGATATTCTTTATGATGTTCTTCGTAGCCTTAATCATATATGTTTTTAGCAGACCTAAAAAATATTATAAGGAAGAAGAAGAAGCTCCACTGGGGGATGATGGAGACGATTTTAATTTAAAAAATTAAACTATTTATTATGAAACAAAGGACACCGGTTGTTGTAAACATTTTAATAATAATTGGACTTCTAATAGTTTTTTATTATTTGTTTGTACAGAGCTACACGTTTTTAGCTTCACCATATTTCTGGGGTACTGTTGTGATAGGTGCTATTTTGGCTTATATCCACAGTTCGATCGGAGATTTAATTGAAAATAATAAATTCAAAAAATTATCTGCAGAAGAAAAAGCAGCATATTTAGCAGAAAAGAAAGTTCCTTTTTTAAAGAGAATATATGAAAGTGCATTCAAAAAACAATCTGCTACAGAAGAAAAAGATATCCTTATTGACCACGGTTTCGACGGAATCATGGAATTGGATAACCAATTACCAAAATGGTGGGTAGGTTTATTCTATTTTGGGACTGCTTTTTGTATAGTTTATATATGCGCATTCTCTTTCACAGATTTCGCTCACCCATTAAGTGAGTACGAGAAAGAATATAAAGAGCAGATTGCAAGTATTGCAGAATACGAAAAAAGTCAGCCTCCTGTAACTATTGAAACAGCAAAATATTCTGCTGATAATATTGCAGACGGTAAGGAGCTTTTCAAAACCAACTGTGCATCATGTCACAAGGAAGATGGTAGTGGTGGTATCGGTCCAAACTTGACGGATAACTACTGGATCAACCAGCCAGAGAAAACTTTATTTAAAAACGTTTTCCATATGGACTGGAATGGTTCTCCTACTAACCCTGCGATGAGAGCATTCGGTAAAAACGGTGAAGTTTCCGGAGCCGAGATTGAGAAGATTGCAGCGTATGTATATCACATCAATCAAGAGCAACCGCCAGTGACACCAGCTCAGGGTGGAGCAGCTCCTCAGGGAACAGAAGCTCATTGGGAAAAAGAATAATTTAAAATTAAATTTTAAAACATATGAAAAAACATAATTTGTTATTAGATTAAAAAATAGTAACGAATTATGTTTTTCTTTTTTTAAACACATTACAAAAATGTCAGAAATAGAAGAAACAGAAGTACGTGGCGGACAGGGACAGGTTCTGGACCCTGAGACTTACAGAGATTCTATAGGGACAATGGAGCGATCCGGAAAAAGAAAATGGGTATTTCCGAGAAAGCCTAAAGGTAAATTTACCAACTATAGAGATATTGTAAGCTATACCCTATTGGTTATTTATTTTGCAGTGCCATTCATCAAGATCAATGGCAACCCATTCTTTTTGTTCAACGTTATTGATAGGGAGTTTTACATCATTGGACAGCCTTTCTATCCACAAGACTTTTTCATTCTTACTTTAGGTGCCATAGCCTCTTTAATATTTATCATCATTTTTACGATTGCGTTCGGAAGAATTTTCTGCGGGTGGATATGCCCTCAGACAATTTTTATGGAATCGATTTTCCGTAAAATTGAATATCTTATTGAAGGTGACCGAAACAGCCAAATGAGACTGGACAGACAAGAGTGGAACAGCGAAAAGATCTGGAAAAGAAGCTTAAAATGGACAGTTTATATGATCATTTCCTTGATCATCACTCACTTTATGCTGATGTATATTGTTGGATATCAGGAAATATTTAAAATTATATCAGAAGGGCCATTTGCACATCCTACCAATTTTATTGTAATGGTTCTTTTTACTGCAGCATTTTACTTTGTATTCGCTTGGTTCAGAGAGCAGGTTTGTACATTGGTTTGTCCTTACGGAAGATTGCAGGGAGTTTTAATTGATAAAGATACCATCAACGTTTTCTACGATTTCAACCGTGGAGAAAACAGATCAAAATGGAGAAAAGGTGAAGACAGGAAAGCTGCCGGAAAAGGAGATTGTATCGACTGTCATCAATGTGTAGTAGTTTGTCCTACAGGAATCGACATCAGAGACGGACAGCAGTTGGAATGCATCAACTGTACTGCGTGTATCGATGCTTGTGATGAAGTAATGGAGAAAGTAGGTCTTCCAAAAGGTCTAATCAGATATGCTTCTGAAAACGAAATTGAACAAGGAACTGAATTTAAATTCACAGGAAGAATGAAAGGTTTTGCGGTCGTTCTGGCTTTATTGGTTGGGTTCTTAGGATTTTTACTTTACAATCGTGGAGAGATGGAGGCCAAGTTCATCAAACCTGCAGGAAGCACATTCTTCGTAAGAGACGGAAAAATTACAAACACCTACAATTATACATTCTTAAACAAGACAAACGACAAGAAAATTGTAACGATAAAGGTAATCGAGCCTAAACATGGTGAAATCATCTACAGCGCATCAAGCAAAATTACTGTAGACAGAGATAAAATGTCAAAAGGAACCATCAATATCAGCTTCCCTGAGGATGATATGAAACTTTCAAAACAAAACATCTCGATCGGAGTGTATGATATGAACGGAAAATTGATCGATTCTTATCAAACCTATTTTGAAGGACCATTTAAATTACAGTTTTAAATTTTAGCAATGAAATTGTCCTGATTTTGAAACACAAAACCAAAATGGAACATAATTTCAGATGACCTTTAGAAAATAATAAAATTTACATAATGAAAAACTTTAGTTGGGGACACGGTGTTGTAATTGCATTATTTGCATTCATAGTTTTTATTTTATCGATGTTATTTCTTTTCCCGAATGGGCAGAAAAACTCTGAAATGGTAACCGATAATTATTATGAAGAAGAATTAAAATACCAGGATGTAATTGATGCCAAGAAGAAAGCAGACGATTTACAGGAAAAACCTACATATAAACAAGATACAAACGGAATTAAAGTAATCTTTCCTAAAGGATATGATAATTCTAACACAACGGTAAAATTTGTTTTAAACAGAACCGATGACCAGAATTTAGATATCAAAAAATCTGAACAGCTGGATGCAAATCAATCTATTTTAATTCCGGGAAAAGTATTAAAACCAGGAAATTATACATTGAGATTGATGTGGACGAAAGATAAAACAGACTACAGAATGGATTATGATGTGATATGGAAATAGCACTTATTTTATCGGCTATCGGCTTGGGTTTCGCCTCCGGATTTCACTGTATCGGAATGTGCGGACCTATTGCCCTATCGATGGGATTGACAAAAAAACAGGCTACCAATTATTATCTTCAAAATCTAACGTACCAATTCGGAAGAATTTCCACCTATGCGCTTTTAGGAGCAGTTTTAGGAATTATTGGTCAAGGTTTTGAAATGGCAGGGTTTCAAAAATATTTAACAATAGCTGTCGGAATTTTATTGATTATAATGGCCGTATTTTCTTTTGGAGGAAAAGATTTTGCTTCGAAAATTCCTTTCTTTTCTAAATTTTTATTTAAAGTTAAATCCAATTTAGGAAGGCTTCTTCAAAAAGCAGATTACCGTTCAAGATTTACAACAGGTATTCTTAACGGATTTTTACCTTGTGGAATGGTTTACATGGCTTTAACGGCAAGTTTAGCAAGCGGAGGAATATGGCAGGGAGCTGCATATATGGCTTTATTTGGATTCGGAACACTTCCATTCATGTTTGCGGTAGTTCTTGTCGGAAACTTGATGAATCAGGCTTTTAGAGTAAAAGTTTTAAAAGTAATTCCTGTAGTGATGATCGTTTTAGGAGGATTATTTATCGTAAGAGGGCTGGAACTCGGAATTCCTTACATTTCTCCAAGAGCTGAGACAATGACCATTTCTAAAGATAATCAAGGCGATTGCCATTTGCCGGGAGATCACAGCACCCATCAGCACAGTACAGTCAATTGTCATTAACCATAACTAAAACCATGAAAAAAACTCTACTTTTACTTTTAATCAGCCTTTTTGTGCTGCAATCCTGCGTGATTAATTCTGAAATTGTTTATCATAAAGACGCTGCATCAACCATGCTCACTGATATTGATATGAAGGAATTCATCAAAGAAATGAAAGCCATGACTCCCGATTCTTTACAGAACAAAAAAGAGTTTGGAGATATGGATAAGCTCCCAACAACATGGACCAGCATTTATGAATTGGAAAAAAAGGAAGGAAAAACTACAAAAGATCCCGATTCTTTAAGAATCATGAAGAAAATTTTCATGAAATCTTCCAAAGAAAATAATGATCCTGTTGGTTTTTCATTAAAATTAGATCATTTCACTCAAACTGATTATAAAGCATTAAATAACTTTACAAAACAAGAAACACTTCCTTTAGAACAAAATATCTATAACCTTTGGGATGGTAAAACGTTAACAATCGATACAAATAATTTTAATCTAAAAAGTCTTAAGGAAGCATTATCAAAACAGTCACCTGACGGACAATCTGATGAAGCTGGAGACGACGGAAAAACCGAAGGAATGATGATGATGTTTTTCAAAAAAATTGAAACTACATTAAAATTTGAAGGTAAAATAAAATCAATCACCGGAAAACACGATTGGCTGAAACAAGTTGACGACCATTCTGTAAAAATAGAATATGATATAAAATCGATGTTTGATAAGGATGCAACACTTAAAAATGCAGACAAGAAAATAATCATAGTTACCGAATAAAACAAAACCACCGAAAATTTCGGTGGTTTTTTATTTTAGTTTAAACTCTTTTAAGCTTAATTAATTACATCAAATCTCGCATATTCAGCAACCTTTTTAGGAAGCTTGATACCTTCTTCTGTTTGATTATTCTCAAGCAAAGCAGCCATAATTCTTGGTAGAGCCATTGCAGAACCATTTAATGTATGAACTAATTGAGATTTACCATCCGTTTTATAACGGCACTTCAAACGATTCGCCTGAAAAGTTTCAAAGTTAGAAACTGAACTTACTTCTAACCACATTTCCTGAGCAGCACTCCAAACTTCGAAATCGTATGTCATTGCAGACGCAAAGCCTGTATCTCCACCACAAAGTCTCAAAACTCTGTAAGGAAGTTCAAGATCCGTTAAGATCTCTTTGATATGCTCAACCATTTCTTCCAAAACAGCGTAAGAATTTTCAGGCTTTTCAAGTCTCACAATTTCTACTTTCTCGAATTGGTGAAGACGGTTTAACCCTCTTACGTGAGCTCCATAACTTCCCGCTTCTCTTCTGTAGCATTGAGAAAATGCTGTATTTTTAATCGGAAGATCTTTTTCCTCCAACAAAACATCACGGTATAAATTCGTAACCGGAACTTCCGCTGTTGGAATTAAATATAAATCATCTGCCTGAATATAATACATCTGTCCTTCCTTATCCGGCAACTGACCTGTTCCATATCCTGAAGCTTCATTCACAACGTGAGGAGGATTAACTTCCATATATCCTTTCTCAACATTTTTATCTAAGAAATATTGAACCAAAGCTCTCTGCAATCTCGCCCCTTTTCCTAAATAAACAGGGAAACCGGCACCGGCAATTTTCACTCCTAATTCAAAATCGATCAAATTATATTTTTTAGCCAGTTCCCAGTGAGGAATTGCTCCTTCACCAAGACCTTCAACATCATGAGACTGATAAATAATTTCGTTATCCTCTGCAGAAGCTCCGCTTTTTACCAATTCATTTGGAATGTTCGGAAGCTGGTATAAAATATCTAATAGAGCTTTTTCTTTGATTTCTAACTGAGATTTCAATTCTGAGCTCGACTCTTTGTATTGTGCTGTTTTAGATTTTGCAGATTCTGCTTCTTCTTTTTTACCTTCTTTCATCAACAATCCAATTTCTTTGGAGATCTTGTTGATTTCTGAAAGTTGAGAATCTAATTCAAATTGGATTTTTTTTCTTTCGTCGTCAGTAGCAATAGCATCATCTACCAACTCAAGATTTTTGAATTGTCTTTTTTTCAGACCTTCTAAAACGCGTTCTTTATTGTCGCGCAAAAAATTGACTTGTAACATTGTATTTAGATGTTAGTTATTAGAATGTTAGACATAAATTATCTAACAGTTGTGCAAATTTAAAAATTATTTTACGATTGTAACTACGTTTGGTCCTCCAGGTTGTTTTGTAAACCTTAAGGTGTCATTATAATATACTTTGGAGACTTCAAAAACTGTAGGAGTCCGGCGGTACTGAATCTCCAATTTTTCCTGAATCGTATCTATCGGTACATTATTTATCGCTTTTCTTAGCGAAACAGTAATAACCGAATGATAGGTTTTATTATCTGGATCCAAAGTGTCCAGTCCTATTCTTTTTGCTCCTGCAATATATTCAATATAAAAAAGAGAATCGGAAGTCACTTTTAGTGAACTGGTTACGGAAGCAATATCTGTATCCGCAAGATCATCATTCAGCGAATAGGTATAGAAAGTACTGTCTTTCTTTTTATGAAATAAGTCCCTCCCGGAACTATTTTTCATGTAAATATTTAATATCTGATCTATTTTTTGAATATCATCTTCATCACCTCTACAGCTTAGAAGTGCAAAAAATACGACCAATATTCCGAAAATAACATTTTTCATTCCAACAAAGATAAAAACTTATTTTAATTCTTTAAGATATTTATAAAAGAAGAAGGCCAAAATAAGACCCGACAAAATCAATGTAACAGAAACACTGATCGTCATTCCCATCAAATGATACTTCGGAACTAAAATAAAAGACAACCCAATTAAAAGCAATAAAGAAAACAACGAAACTTTAGTATTGACAGCCATTTTCCCAACAGCAGACATTAAATTTCCATATAAATTTCTAAAAAGAATATTCATTAAAAAAGTAAAAATGAAAATCACAAATAACCATGAGTTTTCAGCATACTTTTCATTAAAAAATATCTTCAAAATATCTTTACTGAAAAATGCACAGACAACAAAAATTAAGCTACAAACAGGAATGAAAAATTTATAATATCCTGAAATATAACTCTTAAGAAAAGTTTTATTCGTATAATTCTTAGCCAACAACGGAAAATCACTTTGCATAAAAGCTAAAGCAAGAAAAGTAACATTAGATGGAATAAGTATAGCAACACGATAATCTGCGACATAATTTTCATTTAATAAAAATCCTAGAAGAAGGATATCTACAGAAAACAAAGCATCCGACAAAACTGTTGTTCCTGATGTATGAAATGCATATTTCCAAATATCTCTTGAACTAAAAATATTGGGTGTTTCTTTTACAGCTAAATCAGTTTTTTTATACCAAAAAAATGAAAGAAACGGAACCAATGCGATCGCAATAAGATATCCTTTTAGTTCGAAAAAATAAGTAAACACAAGCGTTATAATTAATCCAAAAATACTTATAACATTATTTAATTTGGCAAATTCGCGATTTTTACCGTTGATTCTCAACTCCGTCTGAATATAATTGAAAAAATAAAACCCTACAAAACGCAAAGCGAAAAATATAAATATCCAGAATATATCTTCATATTTATTGACATAAAATAAACTGCTTCCTAAAAAAATCACCGTAAGAATCAATTGATAAATAAAGCCTCGTCTTAAAAGATAAGCCGAAAGTTTTTCTTTATCAGCCTGTATTTCAGAAATAGACCCATATCTCAGTAAACTCTGATGGCTTCCTAAGCCTGTACACGATGAAAAAAGAGCGAAAATAGCAGCAACAATACTCATTTTACCAAAATCTTCTGTCGGTAAAAGTTTAATGATAAACAATGAGGAAAGAAAAGCACAAAGTTTTCCAATCAATAAAGAAACAAGAACATACTGCCCCTGATTTTTAAGAAAGTTCTGTAAAAAAATCTGTAGACTTTTCATTCATTAAAAGTACAGTTTAAAAATAGATAAAATATTAATTGCCTGACATTTATGGTAAAACAATTTTGACGAAAAAAGATTAATGACATCATCACGAAGTTCAGGATACTCTTGTAATCTATCCAGATTTTCTTCAAAATAATCATTATAATTTTTTTGAATGCTGATATCAGAATCATAATAATATTGATAAGGATACATGCTCGTTTTCTCTGGTTTTTTTAATATTTTATCATAGAAAGCATTATAAGCTCCTTTTAAATATTTTTCACCGAAAGGAATTTTCCATTGTGCATCAGGCTTCATTAAAGTACGTTCCCAAGTATATTTTGAGGCTTCATTACAATGTTTTAAAAGCCATTGAAGATAAAATTTATGTTTATACTTCCACTGTTCCGGAAGACTTATGGAGAATTTTATAAACTCTTTTGTCATAAAAGGAGAAAGTAGATATGCTTTATCCTGCATTACCTGGACTCCTAATACCGTTCTATTGTAAGCAAGATTTTTCAACAAGAAAATCTCTTCTCTTTCATAATTTTTAAAAACTTGATCTAAATTTTCCTGTATTTTTGGCAGAAATGATTTATTCACAATAATTTTATACTGTGAAGGAGCTTTACTTTTAGGCTCAGAATTGAACCCTCCTAAAATACCATCCCCAATCTGTCCACCATGAAAGATTGAAAAACCATCAAATTTTAATTGGTCTAAAGCGTAACTTACATGCACTCCGCCTGTATAAAGGCTTGTACCCTCGGAAATTCTTGTAAGTTCATCAATTTTATTTAAAAAAGAACCTTTATCCAGCGGAACAAATTCATAATTAATATTATAATTAGAAGCTATTTTTCTGGATATTTTTTCATCAAAATAATCTTTTTGAGAAAAACATAATGCACAATCGATATCAAAATTATTTTTAATTGCATACATCATTGCCATACGGCTATCTAAACCACCACTGAGTAAAGCTAAATGTGACCCACCAAGTTCAATATCTTTTTCATATTCCATTTTTACACCTTCTGTAAAAATTTCATGAATTTGGTCTAATGCACTGTCTTGAGATTTGTTATAATATGGGATATTATTTACATCAAAATACTCTATCTTCTTAAAATTCAGACTCTCGCAATCAATTTCTAAAATTTGAGAATCTAACATTTTATAAGCGTTTTCAATTGGAGTTCTGTCTTCTAAAAGATTTCCAATGGCAAGGATTTGATAGATCGATGTCATATCTGGTTTCAAAGTATAACCGTGATTTTTAATCGTCTGGCTTAATCTTACAAGATCAGAATCTATAAAAAAAGTGTCCTTAATTTTAGAATAGAAAACTCTTTGTGTCGCAGTAGGATTGGTAAAAACATAAAGTTTATTTTGTTTTTTATCCCAAATACATCCTCTGAATTCACCTTCAAACTGTTGTATAATTTTCCACCCGAATTTATTATATTTTTTTTTGATACAATCATTGAAATCAGAAACTGAATCTTCTTTTAAAAGCTGTTTTTTATTCAAAATAATTCCTTCCAGCAAAATATCAAATTCTGAGGATTCAATCAATACAGAATTAAAGCTATTTTCATTGAAAAAGCTTTTTGTATCAACCTGATTTTTTTTTATAATAACAGAAAAGCCTTTTGTCATGATATTATTTCTTTATAAACCTCTGTAAACTGATTGGCAATAGACTCTCTTGAATAGCCGTTTACAGAAAACTGTCTGATTTCCGATTCATTTTTAAAAGAATATTCCTGATTACAGATTTTTTCTAAAACGTTATAAAGCTGATCTGTATTGTTTTTTTCAATTCCAATTCCTAAACCATCAATGATAAATTCGGCAGCACCACCAACTTTTGTTGAAATTACAGGTTTTCCACATGCATAAGATTCTAAAATTACACAACCTTGAGTCTCATTTTCACTGAATAAAATGAAATAATCTGAGTTCTGCATTTTTTCAGCAACTTCAGCGTAACTTATTGCATCAAAAACTTTTATATAATTTTCAGCACGTAAATCCTTAACCAAATTGATTAAAGATTCAGTTTCACCATCGCCTCCGATTTCTAAACTAACCTGAAATCCGTTTTGATGTAACAAATGGACAGCATTAATGATATCTTTCGGTCTTTTGCGGGGAATTAAGCTTGATACGTGGAGAAATTTGATTTCTGATTGTACAGTTTTAGGCTTAACAGTAAAAAGCTCAGTATCAACAACATTTGAAATTACTTTCATTGGAGTTGTAATTCCTAATTGTTTTAAACTGTCTTTTAAATTATAACTTACAGGCAGAATATAGCCCGCATTTTTTGCTATATATTTTGCAATTCGTTTAACAGTATTGGATGTTTTGTCAAGATTCTGCTCCTGTAAAGCCGTCCAATGTTCTGTAACAACGAATGGAATTTTATATTTTTTCTTCAAATAGACTGCAAAAAGCATGTTATTATGAAGAACACTGGCATGAACCAAATCTGGCTTTTGCATCTTGGCAAATCCCATTTTGTAGGCCTTCATTCGCCTGAAAAAATTTAGAGCCGGATTGTTGGAATTTTTATAATAAATAATAAGCGTTTTGATTCCGTTTATTAATTTATCATCAAAAATAAATTCTTCTTTTTGGTTGATATCTCCGATCGTATGCAGTATTTCCACATCATGTAACAATGCAGCCGCTTCCGCATGACGCTGCACAAAATTACCGTTTGTAGGCTCCAATTTGTTCGGGAACCATGAGGAAATAAAAAGTATTTTCAAGAGAAATTATTTTATAGAAGCAGCCCAGCTTTTATCGATCGGTAAAAGAAAATGACCTAAGAAATCAAGATACGTGTTTTTTGAAAAATCAAAAACCTCGATGTCTCTTGATAATTCTCCGTTTCTCAATTTTGTTTTAAAATCGATCAATTTTAAGGTTTTAATTTCGCCATTCTCTACAAAACTCGCCTTCATTCTGTCGAATAAACCTAATTGATATTCTTCATCGATCTCTCTCATGATCTTGCCCAGCGCATCGATACTACATCCGGAAGCCATTTCCTTCTCCTCATCCACACAAACCACGATAAACTGATTTTTCTCTATCTTAAAAGATGATGAAAGCGGTTTTCCGTGTGCAGCCCAAGTTGCCAGAAAATCATACAATTTTTCAGTAACTGTCTTTGCTTCTTTCGTTGTGAAAGGTCTTGATGCCGGATATATAATAACTCTGTAGTCGTTAGCTTCTACGATACTTGATTCTTCAATCTTCATTTTAGATGATTTTTAAAGTATAAAATTACGATTTTTTCTTCAAATAGTAAGAGTTGTAACTTATTGCAACCTATCCGAATTATTGAATAAACTCAAAAACAGCGTTATAAGAATTTTCGTTTTGGCTGAGTACTTTTGTTTTGGTGTAGCCTTTTTCTGTAAGTAATTGGATTAATTCTTTTTCGCTGCGGTTGGAAGCTTTGAGGGCGATATTGTTTATTTCTATTATAATTTTTGGACGGATGTCGGTTAATACCTTTTCCATTCCTTTTAAAGCAAAATATTCGGCACCTTCGATGTCTATTTTAATTAAATCTATATGCGAAATTCCATTTTCTTTTACATAATTATCCAAGCTAATGCTTTCAACTTTTTCTTTTGAAGTATATTCCTGAAGGTAAGAAGATGCCATTCCAACATTATCATAAGTTTCGTTATAAAGAATCTCGATAAATCCCTTCTGATCAGAAATTGCCAGATGCTCTAAAGTAATATTTTTAAAATCATTTATTTTAATATGATTTTTAAACTGCTCATAATTTAGTTGAAAAGCTTCAAATGAATAAATATTGCCTTTTTCTTTAACAATTTTAGATGCATTAAGTGAAAATAAGCCAATATTTCCTCCGATATCGATAAAAGTATCGTCTTCTTTTAAGGTCTTATATAAAAAATCGATTTCATCTTTTTCATATTCTCCCAAGAAGTAAATCTGTTGCTGGATCCAATCATCAAGATTGATATTGAGTTTGATAGAATCTCTATAAATTATCGTTTTTTTTACATTCCGAAAAAGATGATATCGCTTAAAAATATATTTATGGAACGCAAAATATTTCTGCCTGAAAAAATTAAAGCTTAAAATAAATCTAAAAAATGAAGCCAGAATACTTCTCATATTGGTTTTCTATGTTCTTGCAAGATACAATTTTGAATTAAAAACAAAAAACTCAAGATCACTCCTGAGTTTTAATACTATATAAAATAATTATTTTCTTATAAATCTTCTGCTTCAGCCAAAAGCTCAACAATATCTTTCACAACAACTTCTTCATTCTTGTTAAAGTGCTTCACTCCATCCGTCATCATTGTATTACAGAATGGGCAACCTGTAGCGATTACTTTGGGCCCTAAAGCTAGAGCTTCTTCTGTTCTTTCGATGTTGATATCTTTAATTCCTCTTTCAGGCTCTTTAAACATCTGTGCACCTCCTGCTCCACAACAAAGACCATTAGTCTTGCAACGCTTCATTTCTACAAGCTCGGCATCTAATTTTTCAAGCAACATTCTTGGAGCTTCATACTCACCATTTGCTCTTCCTAAATAACAAGGATCATGGAAAGTGATTTTTTTACCTCTGAAAGCTCCGCCTTCAATTTTCAATCTACCTTCTTCCATTAGCTTTCTAAGGAATTGTGTATGATGTATCACTTCAAAATTCCCTCCTAAACTTGGATATTCGTTTTTAAGTGTATTGAAACAATGTGGACAAGCCGTTACTATTTTTTTAACATCATAAGCGTTCAGAACTTCAATATTCGTTAAAGCCATCATCTGGAAAACGAATTCGTTTCCGGCACGTTTTGCAGGATCTCCAGTACAGCTTTCTTCCTGTCCTAGAACAGCAAATTCAACGCCTATTTTGTTAAGTATTTTGCAAAATGCTTTCGTAATTTTTTTGGCACGGTCGTCAAAACTTCCTGCACAGCCAACCCAAAATAAAACTTCGGGTGATTTCCCTTCGGCAGCGTATTCTGCCATTGTTTTTATATGTAAATCCATAATTAATTACTAAAAGTTAATTCATTACCAATGAATAAATTTGGACAACCTGTTTCTGTAAGCAGTTTATTAATTCTAACCTGTTCTGCAACTTGAATGCTTTGAGTAAAAGTTGGTAAATTTGGCTTTAGACAAATAATTCCATATATATGTATCAAGCTTATTGTAGGGAACCTTAATTTTATTTTTTTTATTGTCTCTATTATCTGATCTAGGGCATCATCTTTTTTTGAATCAGATTTCCATGAATTAGAAAAATCTGTTAAAGATTTTATCTCAATAAAACAGGCAATCGTATCATCATTTAATAAAAAATCACATTTTCTGCCATCGTTTGCATGATACACACAACTATCTATTTTAGTAAAATCAATTTTTTTATTTTTAGGATTAATAACTTTAAAATCGTAACTAGTCGAGTCTGATATCCTACATGGTATGCCCACGCCCCCATCATCACAAATATAAAATACTTCATCCGTTATCGTTGATAAACAAGTAGAAAAATTAGTATTATTAAATATACTTTTCATATTATTCAACTGAAGCAACCGCTATTTTTCTAAAATCATTCATTATATCTTCTGAAACCTGGTCAATTACATTATTTTCAATTAATCCACTATTTTTATTAAATATTGATTTAGTTTTACCATTAATTATTTGATATGCGGAAAAATCTTTTGGATTTATCCACGATTTGCTAGAAATAATAGAATCAATATTTGAAAATTTTTTCTTTTCATTTTCATTCCCCTTAATGTAGGCAAATAATAAATTATTTAATGACGAAAGAAAAAAAGGACTATGAGTAGTATAAAAATGCATAGTTCCTTTATCTATTTTTCCAAAATCATCCCCTCTTCCACTTTCTAGTAATTTTAAAAGATCATATTGAGCTCTAGGAAATAAATTAGTTTCAGGCTCCTCAATGACGAAAGAATAATTAACATATCCTTTATCTCTATTCTTTACATATTCTATAGGTAGAATAATTGGAATTATACTTTGGAATCCCGAAGCACTTTCAGTTAACTTAATACTTTTTCTTTTAGAAAAATATATTCTATCTTCCCCATTAATATTTTTATAAATAATTCCTTCTTTTAGAAATCCAATATCAAATTCTTTAATTTCAAATGAAGCATTACTATAAATACTAGCAAAATTCAATAAGTGCTTAGGTATTGGTATCTCTAAATTTTGAAATGAAAGCGCTGCTTGTTTTAATAAATTAACTATAACTCTTTCGGCAGGAATATATAAAGGTGATTTAAAAAAATAATCTCTTTTAGTGCTATTTATTGCATCTATAACTCGCAAAATTTCTTCCTCCTTTAGATCCAAATCATAATCGAAAGTACTCAAAAATTCATTATATAATTTAGAAACATTGTCTGACATTTTTTCAGCATGACTTAGTCTCTGCCACATTATTGAAAACTTATAAGAAAAGTCAAAGTTATCGGATATTTTACATAGTTTCCTAAATTCTTCTTTACAATTATTGAAGTCTTTTTTTTCAAAAGATTCATTAATTTTTGATACATCTATTTTATCAATAAACGAAATAGTATTCTTTTTTATTTCAACCTTATGTGTAGTGCTTTCAAATAAAATTTCTGTTTTACTACTTAAACAGTCAATAATTGAATAATCTTCAAGTGCTTCTTTAAATTTATTAAAGCTAGGTTCTTTAAATAATTCTAAATCCTCTTTATTTTTAGTTATTGAGAAAAATGTCTTGCCCCCCTCATTAAAATTATGATAAAGTTTGGGCGAATTACATATTGTATATAATTTTGCTAAAGTACTCTTTCCACTAGCTTGTGGTCCAATAAAAACGTTTACACTTTTTAGATCTAAATTAGCACTTTCTATTGGTCCAAAATTTTTAACTATTAATTTTGATTTCATAATTCAAATTTAATCATTTGCCCAATTCAAACGGTCAGCCTGGTTATATTGCCAAGGAGCAGCATTGTTTTCCACATTCGTCATCATCAAATTCAATTCCTGTGGAGCAGCGGACTGTTCCATTACCAAGAATCTTCTCATTTCAAAAATGATAGAAAGCGGATCTAATAATATCGGACAAGCTTCGGTACAAGCGTTACATGTAGTACATGCCCAAAGTTCTTCTTTGGTAACATAATCATTCAACAGCTTTTTACCATCGTCAACGAATGATCCGTTTTTATCGATATTTCTTCCAACTTCTTCCAATCTGTCTCTTGTTTTCATCAAGATCAATCTTGGAGAAAGTTTTTTACCTGTAATATTTGCAGGACAAACAGAAGTACATCTTCCACATTCCGTACAAGAATATGCATTTAATAACTGAACCTGATTTAAATCAAAAATATCTTCAGCACCAAATTTAGACGGAACATCAGCTTCCGCACCTTCTGCCGGAGCAGCGTAAGGATCTGCATTGGGATCCATCATCAATTTAATCTCTTTAGTTACAGAATCTAAATTGTTGAATTTTCCTTTCTTATCTAAATTGGCAAACCAAGTACTTGGGAATGCTAAAATTATGTGTAAATGCTTTGAATAGTAAAGATAATTCATGAAGAAAAGGATTCCCACAAAGTGAAACCACCAAGCTGCCTTTTCTGTGAATATCAAAAATCCGTTATCAAAACTGAAAATTTCCAAAAACGGAACAAAAATCATTTCACTAATCGGGAAAGATCCAAGATGATGAAAACCTTCCACACCTCTCGTTTGTAGAATAAGATCTGAGGCATTCATTTTAAAGAAAGCCATCATTAAAGCAAACTCAATGATCAAAATCCAGTTGGCATCATTCTTTGGCCATCCGAAAAGTTCTTTCATCGTTAATCTTTTCACTCCGTAAAAATTTCTACGAATAAAGAAAGTAACAACTCCGATTACCACTAAAAGGGCTAAAATTTCTAATGTTGCGGTAAAGAAACCGTAAAAAGTATCTCCAAAAATTGTTGCTAAGAATCTATGTGTCCCGAAAATTCCGTCAACGATGATTTCTATTAATTCAATATTAATGATAACAAAACCAACGTACACGAAAAGGTGTAAAATTCCTGCAACAGGACGTGCTGACATTTTGCTTTGTCCCATCGCAACTCGTGCCATGGTTTCCCAGCGTTCCGGTTTATTATCACTTCGGTTGATCTCTCTTCCTAATCTGATATTTCTATATATCTTTTGCAGACTTTTTGCAAAAAGCCCAAACCCTGCAACTAATAAAATCAGAAAAATAATATTATCGATATATTGCATAAGGTATATTAGTCTTTATTGTTCTTACCAAAAACTGAGAAATTAATGTATCTCTTAGGATTGGCTTTCATATCTTCAATTAACGAGTTCAGGTTGGTAGATGCTGAGTTCAGATTGTTGTAAAGCTGCTCATCCTTCATCAGTTTTCCTAAACTTCCTTGTCCATTATTGATTCCCGCAACAACATCATTTAGTTTGCCAACAGTAGCATCTAGATTAGCAATAGTCGCATTCAATTTTTTAGTATCAATGCTTTCTGCTAAGTTTCCGTATTTATCTAGAGTAACTTTACCTGTCTGCATGGTTACACTTGCGTCATCCAATACTTTTTGAAGTTTCGGATCGTTATTACCAACCAAAGTATTTACACTTCCTGCAGTAGTTTGTAACGCTCCAACAGTTTTGTTAAGATTTGCAAGCAATAATCTGATCTCTTCTCTGTTTTGTGCGTTGACAACCTGATTGGCACTAGACATTAAAGAGTCTACTCTGTATAAAACAGTTTGTAATTGATCTTTAACAGGCCCTACCTGAGAAGAAAGACTTCCCAAAGTACCCAATTTGAAGGCCCCCTGTAAAGTATCGCCATCTTTTGCAGAGGCTCCACCATACGACAAATTAACTCTCATTTCTTTACCAGACATTAATCCCGGTTCAAAAATTTCAAGAGTTGATTGTTTTGAGAATTCAAAATTATTGTCAACAGTAACTTTTACGATAAAATGAATCTTCCCATCTTTTGTTCTTTGAGGAACGATTTTGTCAACCTGACCTACCTTCAATCCATTGATCGAAACAGGGGAAGATTGTGCTAATCCCTCAACGTTATCATATTTTGCGTAAAATATATTATCGGTAGTAAAAAGGCTTCTGCCTTTCATAAATTGGAATAATATCACAAAGCCAACAATGGCTAAAATTGCTATTACACCAGCTTTTAATTCTTTACTGAACTTCACTTGCTAAATTTTTTCTATGAGCAAATATAACACATTTTAAATTAATGTTTTCTTTTATTGCTCTGCGTTAAATACAAAAAATGCGGCAAAAACTTTGCCGCATTTTATATGAATGAAATTAAATTTCTTATTGTTGTTGAGCTCCTACTTTATTCCAGATCTCGATTCTGTAGTCATCGATATCAGAATTGTCTTGTAAGCTCTTTAACCAAGCCTGACCGAACATTCCTGAATTTCTCTGAGTAACAGACTCTGTGAACTGCTTAAGATCTCCAGGTTGTTTGTTAGTAGTTTCGTTCTTTTTGATTAAAACATAAACTCCTGTTCCTCCTTCAACCGGATTAGAAACTTTTCCTTTTGCAACACCAAATGCAGCACCAGCTACTTTAGGCTCCATAGAACCTGCAACTGATGGGTTTAATAAATTAACCTGTGCAGATTGTTTTGTAGTTGCAAATAATTTAGCAATTTGATCTAAGCTTGTTGCTTTAGCAGCAGCAATTTTATCAGAAATTTGTTTTGCAGCTAATTTATTTTTAACGATTGTTTCAATTTGATCTCTTACAGATTCAGGATCTGCAAGACCTTTTTCTTGTTTTCCGTTTAGGTAAACTATAATTTTATCTCCGGTTCCTTCTACAGTAAAGAATTCTGTATCACCTTTCTCTCTTTTCTTATCAAAAGCCCAACCTAGGATTTCAGCATCTTTGTCTGTTCCTAGACCTTGAATCTGTCCGTCAAATCTCTTAGCCTGTTTAGGATTTGAGAATTGATAGTTTGATTTTTTAGCAATATTTACAAAATCGTTGAAAGATTTCCCTTGAACTTGTTGGATAAATCTTCTTGCTTTCTTATCTGTATCAGCTTCAGTAGCATCAGAAGGCTTGATAGCTTTCACTAAGTTAGCTACTTTATAACCCATTGATCCCGCTTTCTTATCTTCAATATTGATGATATGATATCCGAATTGAGTTTCTACAACACCAGTTGCACCTTTAGGATTGTTCGCCAAATACGTCAAGAATTCAGGAACAAAAGGAGTTTCAGGAGTTGTCCATCCTAGGCTACCACCTTGAGCAGCAGAGTTTGGATCGTTAGATAGCTTAAGAAATTCAGTGAATTTAGCCGGAGTTGCTTTTACGATAGCTCCGATAGAATCTGCTAATTTCTTAGCTTGTTCTTTAGACCTTGTAACGCCTTCTCCTGCAGGACTTCCTTTGAATGCAATAAGAATATGTCTAGACAATGTAGAATCCGAAGTCTTTTTACCAACTAATTTAGAAACTACATAGAAGTTTTGCTCTTTGTAAGGTCCAAAAATCTGTCCAACCGCTGCAGTAGCAATCTGCGCTTGCATAGCTTGTGGCAATTGGTTTGGCTTTAAATACTGATTGTTAAAAGGCATATCAGAATTAGCCGTTACAAACATAGAATCGTTTGTTGTATTCTGGAAGTTTTCTTTTCCTCCACTTGCATCAGTACCTCCAGAGAACAATTTCGTGATCTCTTTCTGAGCTGCTGCATCATCAGCTGCACTTGGCTGAGAAGGAAAATAAACTACACCGATATTTCTGCTCGCTTCTGTTTTAAACATCACAGGGTGTTGCTTAATATAGTTCGCAAGATCTTCAGTCTTAACGTTGATTTTAGTTTTTTGAAGATAAGCAGTGTAATCAACTTTCACAAAATCGATATCAGCTAACTGATCTCTTTGTCTCATTAATTCTTCCGCTTCTTTCTTACCTGTTGTAACACCTGTAGAAATATTTGCAAAGACCTGTCTCGCCATTAGTCTGTATTCAACAGATTTTCTGGTTTTCAACCACTGGTTGTAACCTTCCGGACTTGAAGCCTTCATTTCTTCGATCTGTTTTTTAAGCTCCTGAGTCTTAAAGTTTCCTTTTTCGTCAAAGAACTGTTTTTGTTGAGCAAACATTTGATCATACTGGATCTGGTTCCAGAAGTAATCTTCCGTCATTTCAAACCCCATTTTCTCGAATTGCTGCTTAATCAGTTTGGATTGCACCAATAACTGCCAAGCCTGTTCTTCAAGACCATTTTTCGGTTGATTTTGCTGCTCAGCCTGCTGTTGTAGAACGAAAAGCTGATCATTATACTCCTCACGGGTAATTTTTTCACCATTTACTTTTCCTAAAACATCAGGATTTTTACCAAAAACCTTATCAATACTATCGGGATTCACCAGGAACGCCAAAAGCGCCAGTGCAATTACTCCCATCAAAAGCCAAGGCTTACTCCTAATCTGTCCTAAAATTGCCATTTTATAAATTATAGTTTTTTATCAGTTTGCGAAAATACACATTTTTAAGAAATTACGGAAATCCTAGTTCTTTATTTTAGTTTTTAAAATTTTATTTATTCAAAAAAGGAAATTTTGACCGTATTTTTTAGCAAAAAACAAATGGCATAGGTATTGTGCATTTTAGAACAATATAATATGCCGCGCATTTTCAAAGCATATTATGAAAATCTACTTTAACGATTTAAAACGGAAATGACAATTTGTCATTCGATTAACTATGACAGAATTTGAAGATATAAGTTTAGAGGAAATGATAAGTGACGGATTTGATATTGTAGCTGAGGAAATCAATCTTTCTGATCTTGCGGAGACTGAAAAAAATTCAGAACAAAAGATATTCCCTATCCTTCCTGTAAGAAATATGGTGATGTTCCCTAATGTGGTAATTCCTATTACTGCAGGAAGAAAAGCATCTATTCAACTCCTTGAAGAAGCACAAATAAACGGAGATTTTATTGGCATTGTAAGTCAGAAAAATTCAGATATTGAGCAACCTACAGAAAAAGATCTGTATCACACAGGAACTTTAGCAAAAATCATTAAAATAATAAAACTTCCTGAAGGTAATATTACGGCTATTACTAAGGGTTTCCATAGATTTAAGATTAAAAAAATTCTTGAAACTCAACCTTATTTCAAGGCTGAAATTTCAAAATTAAAGGATGGAAAAGCTAAGAATAAGGAAGAATATGAAGCTTTATTGGAAAATGTTAAAGATTTAGCGTTAAAAATTATCGAGCTTGACCCGAATATTCCTAATGCAGCCAATTTCGCTATAAAAAACATCAATAATAATGATGATCTTTTAAATTTCATCTGTACGAACGCTAATTTTCCATCAAGTGCAAAGCAAAGTCTGCTTGAAGAGAAAAACTTAATGGAAAGAGCCAACAAGTGCTATGAAATGATGCATGAAGATTTCAGAAAATTAGAATTAAGAAATCAGATTCATCAAAAAACATCAAAAGATCTTGACAAACAACAGAAGGAATACTTTCTAAATCAACAGATTAGAACAATTCAGGAAGAGTTGGGTGGCGGACCGGAAAGTGATGTTGAAGATTTGATTGCAAAAGCAAGCACGAAGAAATGGAATGCCGAAGTTGAAGAGCATTTCCAAAAGGAAATCAACCGATTACAAAGACAAAACCCAAATTCGCCGGATTATAATGTTCAGAGAAATTATTTAGATTTCTTTACAGACTTGCCTTGGGATACCTTTACCAAAGATACTTTTGATATTGAAAAAGCTGAAAAGATCTTAGATAAAGCTCATTTCGGACTTGAAGATATTAAAAAAAGAATTTTAGAGCACATGGCTGTTTTAAAATTGAAAAACAACATGAAATCTCCAATTTTATTATTGGTAGGACCTCCCGGAGTTGGTAAAACTTCGCTAGGAAAGTCCGTTGCTGATGCTTTGGGAAGAAAATACGTTCGTGTTTCTTTGGGTGGACTTCATGACGAAAGCGAAATCCGTGGACACAGAAAAACGTACATCGGAGCGATGGCAGGAAGAATTCTTCAATCCATCAAAAAAGCAGGAACATCAAATCCTGTGATTGTGTTGGACGAGATTGACAAAGTTGGAAAAGGAATCCACGGAGATCCAAGTTCTGCACTTCTTGAAGTTCTTGATCCTGAGCAAAATAAAGCTTTCTATGATAATTTCTTAGAAATGGGTTACGATTTGTCTAAAGTAATGTTTATTGCAACAGCCAACTCATTATCAACCATTCAAACTCCGTTGTTGGACAGAATGGAGATCATCCAAATTGCCGGTTATACTTTGGAGGAGAAAATTGAGATCGCTAAGAGACATTTAATTAAAAAACAACAGGAAGAAAACGGTTTGACGGCAAAATCTTTCAAACTTGGAAATCCTGAATTAAAACATATCGTTGAAGCACATACTTCTGAAAGTGGTGTAAGATCTTTAGAAAAAAGACTTGCTTCCATCGCTCGTTGGGTTGCTTTACAAACCGCTTTGGTGAAAGAATATGACTCTAAAATTTCGCTTGAAAAAGTAGATGAAATTTTAGGAGTTCCAAGACCGAAAAGTTTATCTGAATTAACAGATGTTCCGGGAGTTGTAACTGGTCTTGCATGGACAAGCGTTGGCGGAGATATCTTATTCATTGAAAGCATTTTAAGCAATGGAAAAGGTGCTTTAACCATGACGGGTAACTTGGGAACGGTAATGAAAGAATCTGCAACTATTGCTTTGGAATATATTAAAGCAAAACACGATGAACTGGGAATTTCTCAAGAAGATATCGAAAAGAAAAACATCCACGTTCACGTACCCGAGGGAGCTACTCCAAAAGATGGACCTTCTGCGGGAATCGCAATGCTGACTTCAATGGTTTCTTCTTTTAAAAATAAAAAGGTAAAACCACATCTTGCCATGACGGGAGAAATTACGCTTAGAGGAAAAGTTCTTCCTGTAGGCGGAATCAAAGAAAAGCTTCTTGCCGCAACCAGAGCAGGAATTAAAGATGTTATTCTTTGCGAAGCCAACAGAAAAGATGTTGAGGAAATCAAGAAAGATTATCTTAAAAATCTAAACGTACATTACGTAAACAGAATGGAAGAAGTGGTAGAAATTGCCCTTGAAAAGTAAAATTTCACAATCAACTTCTCAATACATAAAAAACACGTCTCAAATCTTTGGGACGTGTTTTATTTTCGCCATTTTCAAATAGAAATTTAGTTAATTAAGTGAAAAAAGGCCATCAAGTCGGAGGGTTTTAGTATTTTTATGCTACAGATTTTGAATTATGAATTTTCTTAAACTCCCTTTCCTTGTTAAGCTTACTTTGGTTGTTATTTCAATCATCGGACTTGGATATCTTTTGGCATTAGGTCAGAGTATTTTAGCTCCTTTCTTTTTAGCATTTTTGATGGCGATGCTCTTTTTACCGATCGCAAATTTAATGGAAACAAAATTGAGATTTCCAAGAACCGTATCAACAATGGCTTCTGTAATGATCATGTTAACGATTTTAACAGGGCTTATTTACTTTTTCGGATCACAATTATCAAGTTTCAGCAAAGATCTTCCGCATTTGAGAATGCAGTTTAATACTGTTTTTAATAGTCTTCAAAACTGGGTTTCAGATACTTTTCATGTTAAAATTGATGAGCAGCTAGATTATATAAATCAAGGTTTAAGCAAACTTTTATCTTCATCCGGCGTTATTTTAGGCTTTACTTTTGGAATATTTTCAACCGGACTTGGCTTTATTGTGTTTTTTATTCTTTTCTTCATTTTTATATTAAATTATAGAAGGATTTTAAACAATTTCATCGTTACAGTTTTTAATGAAAAACATAAAGCAAGCGTGCAGGAAGTGGTGAACGAAGTACGAGTTATGACAAAGAAATACATTATCGGGCTTTGTCTGCAGGTATTTATTGTATCCATCCTTACTTCAATCCTTCTTACTATTTTAGGGGTAAAGTATGCTATTCTTTTGGGAGTATTAACCGGATTATTAAATGTTATTCCTTATTTGGGAGTATGTATTTCCTTACTGATATCGTGTTTTATAGCTTTTGCAACTTCTACTCCATCTACTTGTATATACGTTTTGATAGGTTATGTTGCCGTACATATTGTTGACGGAAATATTATTTTACCGTTTGTCGTAGGTTCAAAAGTCAAAATCAATGCGTTGTTTTCTTTTCTCGGAATTCTTCTGGGAGAACATCTTTGGGGTATTGCGGGGATGTTTCTTTGCATTCCGGCTATTGCCATTATTAAAATTATATTTGAAAGAGTCGATGGATTAAAACCTTGGGGAAAATTATTGGGTGAAGAAGAAAAACCTCACAAAAAGAAGAAGAGCTATAAAATATCAAAGAATATTACTTTGAAAGAAATGGATTAAAATATGAGTAATCTACACCAACTATAATAATTAAGCCCTCAAATTGAGGGCTTTTATTTTTTATTATAGAGCGCAAAGAGGACTCATTCCATTTGGACAACTTTCAGTACAAGGAATGTAATTCTGGCTGTCCGGACAGTATCCAAGAGGGGGATCAACCGGACCACCAGGGCCACCACCTCCACCAAGACAAGGGTCTCCAGGAGGAATTATGCAAGGACACCCTACAGGACCTATATCGCAGATACGACCACCTCCGTTAATTTCTTTTAAATCTCCACGATTTAGTTTTTTAAGATTTTTCAACATAATAATATTTGTTTAATTATAACTTGTGTAACAAATATATAAAATAACCTATTATTAAAGAAAAATATTTCATCAAAAAGAGAATTTTATTAAATTTATTTCAAACCACTTAACGAATAAGAATTTTATTTACATTTGATAAAAATCCATTAATTATGAAAATCGTAAAATTTATTCTATGTCTGCTTTTCGGACTTATGTTTATTAATGCTGGTCTCGACAAGTTTTTACACCACATGCCAATGCCACCCCTTACAGCTGATCAGACAAAGCTTTTTGCAGCATTCGGAGAAATCGGATGGCTAATGCCTTTAGTTGGTGCCGTAGAAGTTATCGGAGGATTATTATTTATCTTTCCAAAAACAAGAGCTTTAGGTGCAATCGTAATTCTACCTGTAATGGTCGGAATACTTTTACACAACGTTTGTAGAACCCCATCTTCACAAGGAATTACAATCTCTGTCGTTTTATTTTTAATCAATCTTTGGATCATTATTGATAGCAAAGAAAAATATAAAGCTTTAGTAAGCTGAAAATTGTGAATGGTGAATAGTCAATTCGCTCCGCAAGTGAATTTTTAAAATTGACAAGCAAAGCGAATTGACTATTCACCATTCACATTTTATACAAATGCACTGAACCCCGTAATCGATCTTCCGACAATCAGTGAATTGATCTCTTTTGTTCCTTCGTAAGAATAAATTGCTTCTGCATCAGCAACAAATCTCGCAACATCATATTCAAGCAAAATTCCGTTTCCACCCAGAACTTCTCTCGCTCTGGAAACGATATCTCTTGTTCTCAGCGTACAGAAAACTTTGGCTAAAGAAGCATGTTCATCCTTTAAAATACCTTCATCTTGCATTTCAGATAACCTGAAAACCATCGTTTGCATTGCGGTAAGATTAGATAACATTTCAACTAAATGTCCCTGAATCATTTGAAAAGAAGCAATCGGCTTTCCGAATTGTTCTCTCATTCTTGTGTAAGCTAAAGCACTTTCGTAAGCTCCTCTCGCGCAACCTGTTGCCATCCAAGCCACTCCAGCTCTGGTCATTCTTAATACCTTTCCTGTATCTTTAAATGAATTCGCATTTTGTAGTCTGTTTTCTTCGGTAACTAGACAATTTGTTAGCGTAATTAATCCGTTTTGAACGATTCTCAACGCCATTTTCCCTTTAATTTTCTCAACAGCATAGCCAGGATTGTCTTTTTCAACAATAAAACCTTTCACTTCACCATCGTCTAAATCTCTTGCCCAAATAATGATTAAATCGGCAAATGTTGCGTTCCCGATCCATTTTTTCTGTCCATTTAAAATCCAGCCTTCAAGAGTTTTTTTGCAGGTTACCGTTAAACCACCTGCTGCTCCGGAACCGACTTCAGGTTCTGTTAAACCAAATGCTCCAATCTTTTCGAATTTTTGCATTTGTGGGAGCCATTTTTGCTTTTGTTCTTCAGATCCACAGATATAAATGGAACCCATCGCCAAGCCGGATTGAACTCCAAAAAATGTAGCAATAGAAGCATCAATTCTCGCCATTTCCATCGCAATAACTCCTTCCATTAAAAATGGCATTCCGGGACAGCCATAACCTTCGTAGGTTACACCGCAAATATTCAATTTTTGAAATTTTGGGATTAATTCATGAGGAAATTCGTCTCTAAGCCAATAATGATTTACCAAAGGCTTCACTTCTTTTTCCATGAAAGCCCTTACTTTAAGCTGAATTTCTCGTTGTTCAGGCGTCAAAGTGTGATAAATATCGTAGAAATCTCCGTCAATTGGAGGAAGTTCTTTCTTTTTCTTATTTGGATCGAGCATTTTCATCAATCCTCCCAATTGTTTATCATCTAATTTTGAGAAGCTTTGCATCAATTTCGGCAAATCTACCTTTTGAGAAATAGCACTCAGCTGATCAAAATCTATTGATCTGAATAATTCTATCGTGTTTCTGATTTTGGAAAAAGTATTAGACATAGTTATCGTGTGGTTTTGATTTGTAAAAAATATGCAAAAATCAATCCGAAAAATAACTCATTCAGCTTTATTTATTTTACAAAACACTGATTTATAATTAATTAAATCAACTTTTCGCTTTACAAATTTTTTACTCGCGATTTTCAAACATTACAAACGATTCAGTCTGAACTTTGGAATAAGCAAAAACATTAAAAAATCTACTTATGAAAACTACTTACATCAAATTATCATTAGCAACAGTTCTTTTATTAGGAATTTATTCATGCAAAAAAGGAGAAGCTACAGCAAGTAAATATGAGCTTGAAGGGACAGCAGATTCCGCGGTAATTGTGGTTTCAGACAGCGTTTCGTCTGCTGCAACCATGAAAGTGAAAGACAAACAATTCATCAAAACTGCAGAGGTTAATATGGAAGTGAAAGACGTCTATGAAGCAACAATTTCCATTGAAAAATCTATTCAGGAACTTGGCGGATTTGTTACAAAAAGTAATTTGCAGAGTAATGTTGTTTCAGAAGACACCTATAATACTTCAAGCAATGATGCGATGTTGGTTAAAAAATTTCAGACTGAAAATACGATGCAGGTTCGTGTTCCGACTGATAAATTGGGCGAACTTTTGACTTTAATTAATGATAAAAAATTGTTCTTAAACTCAAGAATTATCAATGCAGAAGATGTAACTGCCGGAATCAAATACGCTGAACTGGAAGGAAAAAGAATAAAGAAAAGCAGTGAAAATATTTCTCAATTAAAAGCCAATAAAGACAAAGTGAACTTAGACGACGATAATATGTCTGAAAATAATCAACAGCAATTGGCAAATATGAATGTAGCTGATAATTTGAAATACAGCACGGTTGACATCTATATTAAAGAACCTAAACTTAGAATTGCAGAAATCGCTGTTACCAACACTCAAAATATTGACAATAAATATAAATTCAATTTCATTTATGATGCAAAAAATGCTTTTGTGGAAGGTTTTTATTTAATTCAAAGAATTGCGGTGGGATTAATTACCATTTGGCCCATTTTATTGATCGCAGCAGCTATTATTTATTTGTTGAGAAAAAGAAAATATTTTAAAAAGCCTAATCAGATTTAATTAAAACTATCCTAACCATTATGGTTATCAACATAATTTTAGATTTTACAAACCTCCATTCCAGGAGGTTTTTTATTTTTTTCAAAAAAAAACTGTAACGATTATAATACTGCCCTTACCTACTGTTTAAAGAGTAAATAATTAAAAACTTAATCATATGAAAAATTTAGTAAAACTTGGGTTCGCAGTATTATTATCAGCAACCTTCACAACAGCAAAAGCGCAAAACAGCAACCCAGAAAACAGTACACTTTGGGAAATTTCAGGGAACGGGCTCACAAAACCTTCTTATATTGCAGGAACGTTTCATACACTGTGTAGTTCGGATTTTGAGATAAAATCGAAAGTTATGAAAGCTCTTGAAAAATCTGATAATTTCGTCATGGAGGTTAATTATACAGATCCTGCTGAAATGGCAGCCATGCAGAAAATGTATCAGACGGATAAGAAACTATCAGATCAGCTTACTCCTGCAGAAGCAAAGGAATTAAACAAGATCCTCAACGATTATGGAACAGATTTAAAGAAAATGGATAATTCAAGTTCACAAGGTTTGTATTCACTTATTGCATTGAAATCTACACCGTGTCCTCAAACTGAAATGAAATTTTATGAAATAGAACTTCTTAAAAATGCTATTAAAAGTAAAAAGAAAGTCTACGGACTTGAAAAAGTAGAAGAGCAATTTACATCCATCAATAAAGCTTATGATTTGAAAGCTGTCATTGAGCAGTTAAAAATGGGAAAAGAATATGAAATCCTTCTTAAGAAAATGGTAGTTGCATTTAAAAATGAAGATGTAACATCTCTTTACACACACTTTAAGAATGACAAAATAATGAATGCCAAACAGGAAAAAGCCATGCTTACGGACAGAAATAATAACTGGGCAGAAAAAATGCCGGAAATTATGAAAAAAGAAAGTTCGTTCTTTGCAGTAGGAGGTGCTCATCTTATGGGTAAAAACGGAGTAATCCAGCTTTTAAAATCGAAAGGATATACCTTGAAACCAGTATCAAGCCTTTAACATACAACCAAACCGTGAAAACATTGTGAGCAATCCAACCGAAACTGCTTTTTTAAATCTCGTCAACAAGCACAAAGGCATTTTGTATAAGGCCTCGCGCATCTATGCAGATTCTTTGGAAGACCGGGAAGATCTTCAGCAGGAAATTCTTATCCAACTTTGGAAATCTTATCAGAACTTCAAGGGGAATAGTGAATTTTCAACCTGGATGTACCGCGTAGCCATTAACACCGCCATTACTTATTTAAAAAAAGAAAAAAAGCGGACAAACAATCAAACGGATGTGCCCGATCACTTTGAAGTCCAAAACGAAGATTACAATCCTGCAAAAGACAAGCAATTGGAAGTTTTTTACGCTGCGGTTCAAGAACTTAAACCTTTAGAAAAAGCTATTATATTTTATTTTATGGAAGGTATGTCGCATAAAGAAATCGGGGACAACTTAGGACTTAGTGAAGGCAATGCCCGTGTAAAACTGAACAGAACCAAAGAAAAAATACAGCAAATCATAAAAAAATCAGGCTATGAATTTTGATAAATTAAAAGAACAGTGGAATAATGAAGACGCCAATAGCGTCAACATTCCCAACAATATAGAACAGCTAAAAAAGAGCAAACATCCTATTGAAAAGATCCAAAAAAGTATGAAAATGGAATTTCCATTTCAGATTATTGCCATCATTCTTCTCGGATTCTTTCCACAACAATTAGATTTCCCTGCTTCACAACATGTTATTTATTATACCTCTTACGCCATGCTTGTGGTAATATCTTCTTATTACTTTTTCGGATTTTATAAATTTTATAAGCAGACCGAATTGTATACCGGAAATACCCAAAACAGCCTCTGGAAAATATATCATGAATTGAAACTAAACATGGAAAGATACCAATCTTTCGGATTTCTCCTTCTTCCTCATTTTATGATCACATTAGGACTGGTGCTTTATAATATGTTGGAGAAAAAAGGAGCGTCTTTAGAAAATATGTCAAGCCATTATCAGCAGGTTTTGATACTGAGCGTTCTCATAGGAACTATCGCGATTGTAGCAAGTATTGTTTTATGGACAAAATATTTCTACGGAAAAAGTGCCAAACAACTCGAAAACATATTGAACGAAATAGACGAATAATTTTACAATTCATCTTTCAAAAAATAATAACCATGAAACCTCAGACTTGATCTGGGGTTTGTTTTTTAAAAAATTGTTATTTATAACGCTCAAATTTATCTGAGGTTTTATTTTTCCTTAAATTTGCAAATTAGAAATTTAACAACACCAAATTTTTTAGAAATTTTTATTCAAAAAATTAATTTCTAGAATTAATAATCTAAATCCCTAAGAAATATATGTTATCAAAAATAAATCCTACACAAACAAACAGCTGGAAAGCTCTTGACGAACACTTTGCAGGAAATGATTTCGAATTAAGAAGCCTTTTTCAATACAATTCGAACCGTTTTGAAGAGTTTTCATTAAAAAAAGACAATTTTCTTTTTGATTATTCTAAAAACTTAATTGATTCAAGAACGAAAGAACTTTTATTAAATTTAGCAGAAGAATGTCAGTTAAAAGGTGCTATTTCTAAGATGTTTTCAGGAGATAAAATCAACGAAACAGAAGGAAGAGCAGTTTTGCATACAGCTTTGAGGGATTTTTCTGATAAAGAAATTTTGGTTGACGGTGAAAACATCAAACCACAGATCAAAAGAGTTTTGGATCACATGAAATCTTTCTCTGAAAGCATTATTTCAGGATCACATAAAGGTTTCAGCGGAAAAGAAATCACTGATGTTGTGAATATCGGAATCGGAGGCTCAGATTTGGGACCTGTAATGGTGGTTTCGGCTTTAAAGCATTTTAAAACGAGATTAGACGTTCATTTCGTTTCAAACGTAGACGGAAATCATATCGCAGAAGTTGTAAAGAACTTAAATCCCGAAACAACTTTATTTATCATTGCTTCTAAAACCTTTACGACTCAGGAGACAATGACGAATGCAAATTCAGCAAAAGATTGGTTCTTAAAAGCTGGAAAACAGGAAGATGTGGCCAAACACTTTGTAGCTTTATCAACTAATGTTCAAGTAGTTAAAGACTTTGGAATAGCAGAAGAGAACATCTTCGAATTCTGGGATTGGGTTGGCGGAAGATATTCACTTTGGAGTGCGATCGGTTTAAGTATCGTTCTTTCAGTTGGATATGAAAACTTCGAACAATTATTAAAAGGAGCATCTGATACAGATCAACATTTCCAGACTGCAGATTTTGCTGAAAACATTCCTGTTTTGATGGGATTAATGGGAATTTGGTATCGTAATTTCTATGCGGCAACAACGTATGCAATTCTTCCCTACTCTCAATATTTAGACAGATTTGCAGCCTATCTTCAACAGGGAGATATGGAAAGTAATGGAAAATGTGTTGACAGAAACGGTGAATTCGTAGAATATGAAACTGGGCCAATTATTTGGGGCGAACCTGGAACAAACGGACAACACGCTTTCTATCAATTGATTCACCAGGGAACAGAATTAATTCCTGCAGATTTTATTGCGTATGCGAAAAGCCCAAATAAAGTTTCTGATCATCAGGATAAATTATTAGCTAACTTTTTCGCTCAGACTGAAGCACTTGCCTTCGGAAAAACAGAAGAAGAAGTTGAAGAAGAATTAAAAAACGCAGGAAAATCTGATGAAGAAATTGATTTCTTGCTAAATTATAAAGTCTTCCAAGGAAACACCCCTACTAACTCTATTATTTTCAATGAATTAACTCCATTTGCATTAGGACAATTAATTGCATTGTACGAGCATAAAATATTTGTTCAGGGAGTTATCTGGAATATTTTCAGTTTTGACCAATTTGGAGTTGAATTAGGAAAAGTTTTAGCAAATAAAATCTTACCGGAACTTGAAAATAATGAAGCAATTAGCTCTCATGACTCTTCAACAAATGGGTTGATTAATTATTATAAATCAAACAAATAACTGTTGTAGTTTTTCATTAATTTTAATAAAAAATAAAAAATATGACACAGATTATCATTAACCTAAGCAATAAGGAAGAAGAGACCTTTGTGGAAACTTTTTTGAAAAAAATGAAGATCAGCTTTGAAAAAAATGAGGATGATTTTCAAATGACCGATGAAATGGTTGAAGCTATAGAAGTCGCTTTAAAGCAAGATAAATCAAAAGCAGTAGATGGAAAAGAATCTTTGAAAAGAATTAGATCTAAATATGGACTTTAGTTTTAAATTTTTACCTATTGCGGAAGAAAATATTGAAGAGGCAACAGATTATTATGCTAATATTTCATTGAAAGTTTTAAAGAATTTTAATAAACAATTAGATCTTTCGATAAGCAGAATTGTAAGCAGCCCTTATTTTCAAAAAAGGTTTAAAAATGTGAGAGCTCTTCCTGTAAAGAAGTTTCCTTACATCATATTTTATGAAATTAATGAAGAAGAAAAAATAATTTACATACTATCCGTATTCTGCACTCATCAGAATCCAGAGAAATATCCTTAAAAATCTAATAAAGTAATAAAAAGTAAAATGGCACAAATTCTTGACGGATTAAAAGTATCCAAAGAAATAAAAGCAGAAATCAAGGTTGAAGTTGATAAAATCATTGCAAGCAAAAGAAGAGCTCCGCACTTGGTTGCAATTCTTGTTGGAAACAACGGAGCTAGCAAGGCGTATGTAAATGCTAAAGTGAAAGATTGCGAAGAAGTTGGTTTTCAATCTAGCTTAGTTAAATTTCCAAGCACGGTTTCTGAATCTGAATTATTGGAAAAAATTGAGGAACTTAATAAAGATAAATCTGTAGACGGATTTATCGTTCAGTTGCCTTTACCCGATCAGGTTGATCAGGAGAAAATAATTAACGCGATCGATCCAAGGAAAGATGTTGACGGTTTCCACCCTACCAATTTCGGGAAAATGGCTTTGGAAATGGATACTTTCTTACCAGCTACTCCATTCGGGATCTTGACTTTATTAGAAAGATACAATATCGAAACAAAAGGAAAAGACTGTGTCATTATCGGAAGAAGTAAAATTGTAGGAAGACCAATGAGTATTTTGATGGGAAGAAAAGATTTCCCGGGAAACTCAACGGTTACGCTTACACACTCTTACACAAAAGACATTGAAGAATATACTAAAAAAGCAGACATCGTAATTACAGCTTTAGGAGATCCTCATTTCTTAAAAGGTGAAATGATCAAAGATGGAGCAGTAATTGTTGACGTAGGAATCACAAGAGTAGATAATGATTCTCCAAAAGGATATTATTTGGCTGGTGATGTAGATTTCGACAGCTGTGCAGAAAAAGCAAGCTGGATTACGCCGGTTCCGGGAGGAGTTGGACCTATGACAAGAGCGATGTTGATGAAAAACACCATCATTGCTTATAAGACTTCAGTCTATAACGACTAATTTTAAAATGAATAAAGAAGAAGATATTTTATTAAAAGAAGGTAAAATGCTCCCTGTGATGGAGCATTTTTACACTCTTCAGGGAGAAGGAGCACACACGGGAAAAGCATCATACTTCATTAGATTGGGTGGTTGCGACGTCGGGTGTCATTGGTGTGATGTAAAAGAAAGTTGGGACCCAACTTTGCATCCGCTAATGAATGCAGAAGAAATTGCAGAAACAGCTGCCAAACATTGTAAAACCGTTGTTTTAACAGGCGGTGAGCCATTAATGTGGAATCTTGATATTTTAACATCTAAATTGAAAGAATTGGGATGCACCATTCATATCGAAACTTCGGGAGCCTATCCTATGAGCGGACATATCGACTGGATCACGCTTTCACCTAAGAAAACGGGACTTCCGAAAGAGGAAATTTATGAAAAGGCAAGTGAACTTAAAGTAATCGTTTTCAATAACAACGATCTTAAATTTGCAGAAGAACAAGCTGCAAAAGTTTCAGCAAACTGTAGATTATATCTTCAAAGCGAATGGAGCAAACGCGATGAGATGTATCCTAAAATTACAGATTTTATTTTAGAGCATCCGGAATGGCAGGCGTCAGTTCAGACTCATAAATATCTTAATATACCATAAAAAAAGCGTAATTTAGCTCTTCGTATCCGTTATAAAAGCCGATAGATGCAAAGAATTCGATATTCTAGATATTTAAAATCGATAATTATCTTGCTAGACCTTTTGGTTATAGCGTCTGTTTTCGTATTCTTTTTTGTCAGCAGAAATGAAAATTTAAAGTACAATCAGGAAACCTGGTATCAAAATATTTTTTCTCTAGCCTTATTATTTATGTTCTGGATGCTGTTGAGCGGCAGAACAAAAATTTATAACATTCCGAGAAACTTAACGTATACTTTATTTCTTGAGCGGCTCTTAATTCACTTTTTACTGTTTATTCTTGGAGTTTTATTGATAGGAAAGGTAAGCTACAACGTATTTTTTAATTCTGATATTTATTGGCTTTCTTTTTATCTGTTTTTCTTTATATTTCTTGCTAAATCCCTTATCTATTTCGGAATCAAATACTTCCGAAGTTTGGGTATTAATTATAGAAATATAATGTTCCTGAATGAAAACAGTTCTACGGAAATATTAAAAAATATATTCAGCGAAAGAAAAGATTACGGTTACAAAATTTTTGAATACGATAAAGCTGAAATCAATTCTTTTGAGTTGGTAGAATTCTGGAAAAACCATGGAATACATACTTTATTTTTTCCATCAGAAAACTCTTTTGATGAAAAAACTGAAGATGAAATATTCCGATTGGCAGAAGCTAATAAAGTTCACATTTCATTGGTTCCGAGTATCACACAAAATGATTTTTTCCTTTATGATCTGGCGTATATTCAGACTCAGCCCGTATTAAATCAGGCTAGATATCCTTTAGATTATTATTCGAATCATTTATTGAAAAGGATTTTTGATATTACTTTTTCGTTTTTTATATTAATTTTCATCTGTTCGTGGCTATTTCCCATCATTGCTATATTAATAAAGAGTACATCTAAAGGTCCGGTCTTATTTTTGCAGAAACGATATGGCTTTCATGAAGAGGTTTTTAATTGTATTAAATTTCGAACCATGATTGTTAATGAGGAATCTTCCACTAAAACAACGGAGGAAAATGATTCCAGAATTACGAAAATCGGTAAATTTTTAAGGAAAACAAGTCTTGACGAAATGCCACAGTTCATCAACGTATTGAAAGGCGAAATGTCAATCGTAGGGCCAAGACCCCACATGCTTGCTGTTGATAATTATTATAAACCGAAGATCGGAAGATACAGTTTAAGAAGCATGGTAAGCCCCGGAATTACAGGTCTTGCACAGGTAAACGGTCTCCGTGGAGATTCGGGTGATAAAGAGGTAGAAATGAATAAACGTATTCTGGCAGATGCCTTTTACGTTAGAAACTGGAGTTTTGTCTTAGATATGGTCATCATTTTAAAAACCGTTTTACTGGTGATCACAGGGGATAAAAATGCAAAATAAGAATTTAGGTTAAGGCTAATATGGAGCTTAAATAGTTTTAATTTTAACATTAAACAGAGCTTTAGACTTAACTTCAACCTTAATCTAATTAAATAAAAAAGTCTAATTTAGCAGAATGTTAAAAAAGTTTTTTTCAGCGATAGGAGAATACATTATCCTCATGGGTAAATCCGTGCAGAAGCCTCAGAAAATGAGGGTTTTCTGGAAGCTGTTCATGAGGGAAATTAATGATTTAGGAGTCAACTCTTTTGGGTTGGTTATCTTCACATCTATATTCGTAGGGGCAGTAGTTGCCATTCAGATGTATAATAACTTCCACTCTTCATCTTTCCCAATTCCACCTGCATTTGTAGGATATGCAACGAAAGCAGTATTGGTTTTAGAATTTTCACCTACCATTATCAGTCTGATTCTTGCAGGAAAAGTTGGCTCATATATTGCTTCCAGTATTGGAACAATGAGGGTTTCAGAACAAATCGACGCATTAGATATTATGGGAGTAAATTCACCTAACTTTTTGATACTTCCTAAAATACTTGCTTGCGTTATTTTTAATCCACTCCTTATTGCCATCAGTATCGTTTTTGGTATTGGCGGAGGATATCTTGCAGGAGTTTTAACAGGAAACTGGACAAAAGCCGATTATATAACTGGTATACAAATGTTTATGCCTAATTTATTTATCTTCTATGCATTTTTAAAAACAATTGTTTTTGCTTTTATCATTGCAACAGTCCCTTCTTATTTCGGATATAACGTAAAAGGAGGCTCATTAGAAGTAGGTAGAGCAAGTACGCAGGCCGTGGTTTGGACGATGGTTTTCATTATCCTTTCAGAATTAGTATTAACCCAATTAGTATTAAGCTAATGATTGAGGTAAAAAATCTTAAGAAAAGTTTTGAAGAAGTTGAAGTACTTAAAGGTATTACAACCACTTTTGATAAAGGAAAAGTCAACTTAATTATTGGACAGAGTGGTTCCGGAAAAACAGTTTTCCTTAAAAGTTTATTGAATGTTTATCAACCTTCATCAGGAGAAATCCTTTTCGACGGAAGAGACATTAATGTGATGAACAGAGAAGAAAAACAGCATTTACGTTCTGAAATCGGAACTTTATTCCAGGGAAGTGCCTTGTTTGACTCTTTAACAGTAGAAGAAAATATTATGTTTCCTTTGGATATGTTCACGAACCTAACTTTCAGAGAGAAAAAAAGAAGGGTTTTTGAGGTAATCGGAAGGGTACATTTAGATAAAGCCAACAGAAAATTTCCATCTGAAATTTCCGGAGGTATGCAAAAAAGGGTTGCGATTGCAAGAGCAATTGTAAATCACCCGAAATATTTATTTTGTGATGAACCCAACTCAGGATTAGATCCTTATACATCTAATGTAATTGATGATCTTTTGCTCGAAATCACCAAAGAATACAACACGACGACCATTATCAACACCCACGATATGAACTCTGTAATGACGATTGGTGAAAAGATCGTTTATCTGAGATTAGGAATCAAAGAATGGGAAGGAAATAAAGACGTGCTGATCACAGCGGGCAATAAAAACCTTATTGACTTCGTTTATTCATCAGAACTATTTAAAGAATTGAGAGAGTATTTACTCGAAAATCATAAAACTATTGAGAATACAATAACTAAACTAGACGATAATGAAAAAGGTATTTAGTATAGCATTAATAGGGTTTTCTATGTTTGCAACTGCACAGATTTCGCTTGCAGGTAAGGCAAATTTAATCTTTCCAACGGGTTCGCCTTCTTGGAAAAACATTTCTAACACAGCCAATGCTGCAATAGAAAATACAGGTAAAAATAATGTAGGATTCAACATTGGGCTTTCATTGAAAGCAAGTCTTCCAATGTCATTTTTCCTAATGCCGGAATTATATTACACCACTTTTAAAAACGAATTTACAGATCCTGTTTCTAATACAACTTTTGATATTAAAAACAACCGTATCGATTTACCGGTTCTTGTAGGCCACAAAGTAGTTGGAGATATGTTGGGTGTATTTATCGGGCCTGTTGCAAGCTATAACTTGAGCAAAGAAGATACTTACAATGATTTCTCAGAAAATGCGAGAGATAATTTCACGGTTGGTTACCAATTCGGAGCTCAGCTTGAAATCAAGAAATTAATTGTAAACGCAAAATATGAAGGTGCATTCGGTAAGGATAGCAGAAACTTCATCAATAAAGTATCTGGAGAAGAAATCAGATATGATAACAGACCCAACTTATTTATGGTGGGTGTAGGTTATAAATTTTAATTGATTCGAAAATAACAATTATAAATAATCCTCAAATTTTAAATTTGAGGATTATTATTTTGAGCCTGAAGTTCCGCTTCACGTTTTGCAATATCTGCAGCCTGCTTTTCGAGATCTTCTTTATCTTTTTGTAATTGTTTGAATTCTTTTTTCTTTTGATCAGCTTTGATGGCACTTCCTTTACTTACATAACCAACCATTCCGCCAATTATTAAACCAATACCAACTCCTGCCATCACTCCCATGATGTGTGGAAGCCCTATTTTTTCAACAGTAAAATCGGTTGTAAGATAAAACAGCAATGTGGAGACTGCCAAAAGTATAAGTCCTGTAATTGATAAACTCTTCATAATATTGTGTTTAAGTGATTAAATTAAAAAGCCTTACCAAATTTACTAAAAATTTAATAAGGTCTTATTCAAGATTAAAATTCTATCTTAATTAAATTTTTCCTCCCGCAGCCTTATAATATTCTAAAGCTTTTGGCAGATCTTTATTAATATCTGAAATTCTTGTTTCAGGATTCGGGTGAGTTGATAAAAACTCTGGCTGTCTGCCTCCAGTAGATGCAGATTCCATTCTATTCCAGAAAGGAACGGCTTCTCTTGGGTCATATCCTGCCATCGACATTAAATATAATCCCATTTCATCTGCCTCCGATTCCTGATTTCTTCCATACTTCAATAAAGCAACCTGAGAACCAATTGGATAAACCTTTTCAAAGATTCCAGCCCATTGAGAGTTAGAAATTGTTCCACCTAAAATAGAACCTCCATATTGAGCTACCATTGCCTGAGAAATTCTTTCATTTCCATGACCGGCTAATGCGTGAGAAACCTCGTGCCCCATTACAACAGCAAGACCGTTATCATTTTTAGTTACAGGTAAAATCCCTGTGTAAACGGCAACTTTTCCGCCCGGCATACACCATGCGTTCAGTTCGCTACTTTGTAAAAGATTAAATTCCCAACTGTAATTCGCAAGATCTGCAGATCTACCAATGGTTTGGTAATATCTTTCTGCAGCACTTTTAATTCTGCTTCCTACACTTACCACTCTTTTAGCATCTGTTGTTCCGCTGATTACTTTACCTTTAGACAATGTCGTTTTATATTCCTGAGCAGACATTGTTAAAATTTCTGAATTATTTGCGATCTGCAAAGAAGACCTTCCCGTAATAGGGTTTGTTGTACAAGCTGAAACCGATAGAGCAACAGCTCCGATTCCTAATAGATGTGTTATTTTCATATATTCGAGTGTTATTAATTCAAGCCTAACAATTTCTATTCCAAAATATATTTTAACAATATATTTGCATACATTTTGCTATATAAATTTAATAATTATTTTACTATCATGAAAAAGTATATTTCAATCATATTCGTTTTTGGATTTCTGTTTTTCTTCCAGAGTTTTTCTGCGCAGGATACAGATTCCAAAACAGTCGATGCATTGGTAAATTCTCAAGAGTTTACATTCCATGCTGAAAGAGCCAACCCTACCAATTATGATGTTATCCGAGTGATGAATTCTATGCCGAATTCTACCGCAACGAGAATTTTAGATCTAAACGGAAACTACACCGTTGAAATAAAAAATAATGTTTTGGATGTTGTACTTCCTTATTTCGGAAGATCATTTAAAGCAAATTATAGTGGAGATAACAGTTACAGATTTACTTCAAAAGATTTTACCGTGAATAAATCTCAGAACAAAAAAGGAAAATGGGTCATTAAAATCAAACCTAACGATGTAAATAATGTAGATGAAATCATCATAGAAGTGTATAAAAATGGAAAAGCATTTACTTCAATGAGAAGTAATGACAGACAGCCGATTTCTTACGATGGATTTATTTCAAAAAATGAAGAGGTGAAAGATCAACCTTAATTAATCTTTAGAAAGAAATTTTTCAACAAATAATTTTGCTTCGGTACTTGGATTTGAAACCATTGTCGAAGCATTTTTTTTATGATCAAGGTAAGCTTCTTCTACGGAATCACTTTTCTTCATCATCGCTAAAATATATTCCTGAACCCAATATTCAAAGCGTTTTTCGGCTTGTTGAGTTCTTACGGTTTCAAAGCGTTGGGTTTTCTTTTTTAAATCGATAAACTCATCAATTTTAGCATAAATTTCTCCTAAACCTTCATTATTTAGCGCAGAACCTAGCAAAACAGGAATTTTCCAGTCTTTTTCTTTGGGTGGAATAAAATCTAGCGCTCTTTTTAATTCAAGCCTTGTATTTTTTGCTTTTTGAAGATTGTCCTGATCTACTTTATTAATAAAAATTAAGTCAACCATTTCCATGATACCTCTTTTTATCCCTTGAAGTTCATCGCCGCCGCCAATAATTTTTAAAAATAAAAACACATCAGTAATATCGGCTACCAAAACTTCAGACTGTCCTACTCCAACGGTTTCAATTAAAATATAGTCGTAGCCCGCCGCTTCGCAGATCATCATCGTTTCAAAAGTTGTGTTGGCAACTCCACCCAAAAATCCGGAACTCGGGGAAGGTCGGATAAAAGCATTTTCTTCTTTGGAAAGTTCTTCCATTCGGGTTTTATCACCCAAAATACTTCCTTTATTAATGGCAGAGCTTGGATCAATAGCCAAAACCGCTACCTTTTTACCATTAGAAATGGCCAGTCTTCCAAAATTTTCTATAAAAGTTGATTTTCCTGCTCCAGGAACACCTGTAATTCCTACACGAACAGACTTTCCAGTGAAAGGCATGATTTGTTTTAATAAATCCTCGGCCTGAATTCTGTGTTCGGCTTTTTTGCTTTCAACCAAAGTAATAGCTTTTGCGATCAAACGTTTATTGCCCGACCGTATTCCTTCTATAAGCTCTTGTGTAGAAAATTTCATTAGTTCAAAAATAAGGATTAAACGGTGAATGGTCAATAGTGAATTTGCTTTGCTTGTGAATTTTTTAATCTTATTTAAATTACACTTTATTATTTAGCATTAAAAAATTCACCCTTGACAAGTGAAACGAATTCACCATTCACCTTTTCTAATTTGTATTTCTTCTAAATTAAGCGTTGTATCATCAATGAAAAAGGGAATTTCCTACATTTGTTTCAATCAAATAGTTTAAACATGAAAAAAATATTCGCCATAGCATCATTCACTGCTGTTTTATTAGCATCTTGTACGCCAAAAGCAACGACAGCAACCGCTCCGATGGCTTCAACTTCTACAGCAGAGCAGATCGCTCAGGGAAAAACAATCTTTGAAAACTCATGCACAAGATGTCATAAATTACCAGATCCTACAGCACACACATCTGTTCAATGGGTTGGAATTATGAATTCTATGGCTCCAAAAGCGAAGTTGACAGATGAACAACATCAATGGGTTTACGATTATGTTGTTTCCGTGAAAAAGTAATTTCTTAAAATTATATACACTTAAAGTCTTCATTTGGAGGCTTTTTTTATTTTAACTCGATTCCCAATCCCGATTTTCCGGACAAAATTATTTTACCGTTTTCTACGAAATTTCCGATCGCATAATCATTTGAAATTAGGTTTGCTCCATCTAAATCTGCATAATCCACAAGGCTTGCAAAAACGCAACCTGCGGAAATCCCGACAGTAGATTCTGTCATACAGCCAATCATGATTTTATAGTTTAATTCTCGGGCTTTTTTGATCATTTCTAAAGCAGGAGTTAAACCGCCAGATTTCATCAATTTGATATTGATACTTTTATAATATGGAATTAATTCGTCCAAAGAATCTAAATTTTGACAGTCTTCATCTGCCATCCAATTCGCAAAACCATTTTTGTTCAATAATTTATATTGATCAATCGGTCTTGGCTGTTCTAAATAGGAAAACTTTTGAACCTCAGCATTTTCCTGAAGCCAAATACAATCTTCATCGGTAAAACTTGCATTAGAATCTAAGGCAATATTTCGATTTAATTCTAAAAGTTTTTTAATATGAGTTTTATTTAAACCTTTACATTTTACTTTGAATTTATTCCAACTGCTTTTTTCAATTTTTTGAATCTGTTTATCAATATCTCCAACAGAAATTGTGATTGAGCTTTCAACTAAATTTTCGGAAGAAAGTTGATTTAATTCAATAAAACTTTTGTTTTCCAGTTTCCCGAAAAGATCCCAGTAAGCGCAATCCAACGCAGAAAGTAAAAATGGATGAAGATTTAAACTGAATAAAATTTTGAAAAATTCTTTTGGATGAATAATTTTCTGAGCTTCAATGTGAGATTGAATTTCCTTTAATTTTAAAACAAAACTCGAAAGATCGATTTGATAATAATCAATCGCAACGCATTCTCCGTAACCTTTGTTGTTTTGATGAGACAATTCTATCAATAATGCTTCTCTTTTATCATAATTTCCATAAGCAATTGAGAATGTTTCTTTTAAATGTAATTGATTAAGTTCAAACCGTAATTCCATTATTAAATTTACAAAAAAAGGAGACTTATTTCGTCTCCTCTTTCTTTTTAGTTCGTTTTTTCTTCGGCATTTTAGATTTCACAAATCTTTTACGTTCTTTTATTGAATCAAGACTGCAGGATGTGAAACAGTACTTTTCGGCTTCATTTAAAAATTTTAAAGCATTTCTTAGACTTCCTCTTTTCTCGGAAAGCAAAGATCGATGAAGCCATATAACTGATTTATCAATCCCTTTAATTTTCAAAGAATATCGGATCAGTTTTTCTGCTTCATGGAAATCTTCATTATCCAAAAGACATTTGATATAATATTGTGGAACATTTAAGTTCGTCACATCGCATAGCATTGCTTCTTCAAAATAGAGCTTTGCTTTTTCGTAATCGATTAACATTTCGCTGTAGATTCTTCCCATCAAACACAGGCTGTCTGCATCTTCAGGATCGTAGGACAGCGCATAATTCAGCGCTTCCAGACAATCTGGTAAGCTGTAAGGATAATTATCTAGAGCCTCGAAGTAATATTTACTTTTAGTTAAGGTCATTTTTGTAGTTTTTTAATTCGTTTTTCAGGACGTTTCTTTGTTTTTTGAAAGACTTTTCCTGATAATTCTTTTTAAAATCTGTTCCGGAAAATGTACGGATCGGACTTCCTCTTTGCACCTGCAAATGATTGTTCCATGTTTCCTGCATTCTTTTTTGAAGTTGAATAATATTCTGTTCCAAAACTTTTTCTTTCAGTCGTCCAATCGAAAGCTTTTTATTCTCCAATTGTGAGCGCGTATCTTGTACGAAAACACTTTGTCCCGTTGGTAAATGGGTCGCGCGAACAGCTGTGTTCACTTTATTTACATTCTGTCCGCCACTTCCCTGACTTCTTGTTGTCTGGAATTGAATATCTTTTTCATTAAAATTTATTTTCTCCAAACCCTCCAGTTCAAAAATACCGATGAACCAATTGCTTCTTTTATGCAGTTTTCGGAATGTACTTTTCCCTGTCCAACAAATGCTTCCTAGCCAAGTTTTTAAAAATTCATTTAAATTTTTTGCTTTTAAAAGTAGGGTTACGGATTTCAATGTAAGATTTTCATCACCATTTTCGCGGTGTATGATTTCGTAATCTATATTATTATATTTTGCTTCCTCAAGGAAAACCTTCAAAACTTTGGCAACTACCCATTGGCATTCTAAAGGTCCTCTTCCTGAGGTTATTTGTATGAGTTTTTCCATTTTTGTAAAATTTTTAAGATAGCATCTCTGTTTTTTGCTTCTTTAATAAATGTTGGTAATTTTTCTACCATTCGCATTCTGTAAGGCAGTCGTGTTCTAAGATCTGATGAAACATAATTTTCCATTTCCAAAAGGTGTTCTTTATTTCTAGCCCAGAATAATTTCCCTTTGAAATCTTCCTGAAAATAATAAGGACATCCAAAAACCTTATCATGGATCAACCCCTCTTCTCTTAAAATAGAATTGAGATATTTCTCAAATTTTGGTTGAATATCAAATCTTGAATCACACTCATCACATTTCACCGGTACATTTTTAGGCTTTTCCTTTAAATTACCTTGCTCATTATGAATATGATGACCGCAAATAGGACAGTTAAGTTTAATTATTGCTTTATAAACGACCAAATCCAGTCCGCTCTTTTTCAAATCACAGTGTTTGCATTCTAAGGTTGCCTGTTTGTAATTGTATTCATTTTTCACAACAGCATCTTCTCCGCAATCCGGACAGATAACGAGAATACTTTCGTGATAGTTGAAATATTCTTGTTTGTATATCTTTTTCATTTTAAATTATTTTTGGCATTTCACTTAATCTCGGATGACCGACAGGATTAATTCCTTTTTCTAATAAATCTTTTGCAGCCATGACCGCCCAACATTTATCACTCGAATGAATATTACTGTAAAATGAAAGTAAAACATCAGGTCTTACAACAGTAAATCCGTTTGTTTCTGCGGTTTCTAAATCGTTTCTTTCAAAGAAATCAATTGTTATTCTGTGGAACTTTTCGTTTTCTAATTCGATTGTTTTCTCATACCTTCGGAAATTTTCTTCGCTTGGCAAATGATCGTAACGCGTCCATACTTTCTGAAAACCTTCCCGCTGAAGAATCATAACAACTTCAGAAACATTTTCTTTTTTTACAAAAACATCAATATCCTTATGGTCGTGAGCGTGTTTATATTCTGTATGTCCAATTTCAGACATAAAATGCCACGCCCATCCTCCTGATAAAATGACTTTATTTTTTAATTTTTCTAAAATTTCCAGTCCGTGTTGAATTCTAAATTCCGGCCAGACTTCACCGTATCTTTTTATATTATGTGGTGCTCCCATTTTTATAATTTTTGTTGATTGCTGATGGTTTATAGTTGTCAGTCAAAATCCATCAACCAACAACTATAACCTATCAACCAATTTACTTATCCATTCTTACAATTCTAGGTTGAAAAGTACCGAGGATATCTACCAATTCGCTTTGGGCGTTCATGACCTCGTTGATGTCTTTGTATGCCATCGGTGCTTCTTCCGTATTTCCGCCCATCAAAGTGACATTTTTGAGTTTTAATTCTTTTTTGATGTCATTTTGAGTGAAAAGGCTTCTACATTCTCCTCTTGAAAAAGCTCTTCCCGCTCCATGGGAAGCCGAATTCAACGAATTTGGATTTCCTTTTCCACGAACGATGAAACCTTTTGCAGTCATCGATCCGGGAATCATACCCAATTCATTTTCATTGGCTGGAGTTGCACCTTTTCTATGGACGATCATTTCTCTTCCGTTGTGAATTTCTTTCCAAGCAAAATTGTGATGATTTTCAATTCGGGCTTTTACTCTACCTCCAACAGCTTTCACCAATCTTCGGTGAATATCATCATGACAGGCTGAAGCGTAATCTCCTGCTAAGTTCATCGCCGTCCAATATTCTAAACCGAGATGCGTGTTCAAATCCAGCCAGGCAAAGTTTTGGGCTTCTTTTGGTAGCGGACATTGTTCTGTTGCAACTCTTGAATAGTATTGAGCGATCTCGGCCCCCAATCCACGCGAACCGCTGTGAGAAAGAATTCCAAGGTATTTTCCTTTTGGAAGTCCGATTTGCTCATCTTCTTCCGTAATTTCAACTTCTCCAAATTCCACAAAATGATTTCCACCGCCGGAACTACCCATTTGTTTGATAGCTTTTCCTTTTAATCTTTTCAAAATCGGGATCATGTCGAAAGTATCTCTGTCGAAAATTTCGTGATCGACGTGAGATTTATGCGTTTCATACATCCCGAATTTGGTATGTTCGGCAAGAGCTTTTTCATATTTGTCTCTTGCTCCATCCAGATATGAAATAGGAGTATCCAAAATACTGAGGCTCATTCTGCAGCCAATATCCATCCCGACTCCGTAAGGAATTACTGCATTTTCTACTGCGAGAACTCCACCTATTGGAAGTCCGTAACCACTGTGGGCATCGGGCATCAGAGCACCTTGTAATGCAATCGGAAGTTTCAATCCTGTGTATAATTGATTTTTTGCTTCATCCGAAATATTGTTCCCGAAAATCTGGAAAGAAGTACGGTTGGCATTCAACATTCTTTTTTCTGTTTTCTTGGATGAAAGCAAAGCTTCCGCGATTTGTCCGAAGGTTAAATCTTTTTCGAAATCTTCCGGATTAGTCAGAATTTCCTTTAAAAGAGATTTCACGTGATGAATGTTTTTCGTTGCAAAATTTCTTTTCATGACTTCCAAAGCGATGTTGACGCTCTGATTGTTTGGATAGCCTATTTTTAATATATCTTTTCCTTTAAGTTTTAAATTTCCCATTGTTTTTGTTTTAAACATTTGTTGGACTCATTCGTCCATAAAATAATCTGCAAACTCTGTTGCGGACATTTTTTTGTAGTGAAAGTATTTTCTACTCTCGATAAGATCAATTTTTTCATCTTCATATCTTAATTTGCCTAATCCCCCATTTATTTTTTTACAAATAATTCCTTTAATTTTATCTTGATTTAAATAAGAATCTAGTTCATCTATTTCTTTTTCTAAATCAGAGTTTAAAGGTTTGTAATGAGTGATCATATACGGTTTTACTTGTAAGGTAAATCTCCATGGCTCAATGAATTCGTAATAAACGTTGTATCTTTTTCTGAACGGATTGTATTCTTCTCTTTTCAGAAAGTATTGTTTTTCTCTGGTTGTTAATCCCAATTTTGGATCATTCCATTGGTAGGGTAAAAGACGACCTAGCTTCTGATCTCTTGGTACATATATTTTTCTTCCGAATTTTCTTTTCTTTTTTAAAAATTTTCGGGTTTCAGAATACATGTAGGTGTTGATCTTCGTAAGAATTCCTTCAAAAAATTCTCCGTCTTTAGTTCTTTTCACATCATCTCTTACAACAAAGAATCTTACAAATCCCTTCTGATAAGGTTTTTCCAATGAAACTAACGGAATTTTTCTTCTTAATTTCCAAAGCTCATTACTACGTTTATACTTTTTTCTGATCTGCTTTTCTACATCTTTTTTTATTATTCTTTTTCTGCTTCTCAGACTTCTTAATCTTGAAAACAGAAGGTTATCATTTTCCATTAATTATAGATATTAGAGGTGAGGTATGGAAGTTTGATTTCTATACACCACATTAAATCTTTGTCAACTAATATTTTAGTTGATGAGTTCTTCAAACCTCATAGGTTTTTGAAACCTATGAGGTTTATTGGCAGAGCGTTATCATTAGCCCCGATTGCAGCGACATCCTTTTTTTGCGATGGCTTGAAAAAAGCAAAGGCAAAAAAGATATAGCGGAAAGCGGGAAATAGCTCCTAAATTGTATTAAAAATGATTTCAGGGAAACTTGAAGTTTGAATTATTGCGCAATAAAAAACCCGAAATCTTACGACTTCGGGTTTTGATATATCATTGTACTGTTATTCTAAGAGTGTACCAAACCACGAAGCCTCACCACCATAAGTGGCAAACCGAAAGGAGAATTATGATCTAATTTGAACATTGCTTCGTTGTTTTTTTTATTGGTTAAACTTTATTTTCTGGTGCAAATATATAAAAATTCTTGAAAATCAAGATTTTATTTTTATTTTTTTGATATTTAGCTGTAAATAAGTCTCTTTGAAATGAAATTTCATTCTCATTACCCACAAAAGAGTATATTTGTTTTCTTATAATAAAACTATGAAAAACACTTTATTGAGAACGTTATTTTACGTCTTCGCGGTCGCGATCCTATTCTCCTGTAATTCTAACAAAAACAGTGACATTCTGAATTATACCACAGATGCAACATTAGGATTATCAAGAGTAAATCTTAAAACAATTTCTGATAAAATTCCTGTTGAAAAGATACTAAAGGAAAAGAAAGACCTAAAAGAAGAAGAGAAATTCTTCTTGCAATTAGTCAGCAAACCTAAAGAATCAGGGATTAATGTTGACAAACCTCTTTATTTTATCGTTGATCAGGGGAAATCCACTTACGATCCTGATGTAAAAGCTTTTTTCTGGGTTGATGACAAGGCGAAATTCCAAAAAAGCATGTCTGATCTTACTAAAAGCAAAGTAACCGTAGACAAAAAAGATTACATCTATGTAGACGGTAAATTGAGCGGAAGCATAAAAGGTGATATGGCCATCGTAACAACTGATAAGAGCTATAGTCCTTATGCAGGCGGTTATGACTCTATGAATACGCCAGGTATTGACACTTCTTCTAAACTTAATGAGAAATATTTCACAGATTTCTGGAGCCGTAAAGGAACTTCAAATTCTGCGATAAAAGATCAGGTAGATCAATCTTTGGTTGGTGATAAAGACGTTAGCGGATGGATAAATCTTGCCGCTATTGCGAGCTATGCATCAAAAGGTTATATCGAAACACTTGCTGTGAATAAATTAATAAAAGATTCTGGAATTGGTTTCGATTTTAATTTTGACAAAGGGAAATCTGAAATGGATACCAAAACTTTCTTCAACGCAGATATGAAGAAGATTGTTGAAAAATATTACAGTAAAAACAACATCAATTACGATTTAGTAAAAAATGTAGAGCTTGATAATGCTAAATCTTTCTCAATCGGATTTTTCAGTTTAGATTTTATGAAATATCTGATTAAAGAAGCCGGTTTTGAAGCTACAATCAATCATTATTTATCTTCAACTGACAAAACTTTGGAAGACATTACTTCTACTTTCACGGGAGATTATGCATTTGTAGATTTCAAATCTCTTCCTTCGGATTCTATGGATTATTACAGATCAAACAATGCGGTTGTATTAGGCTTTAATCCTAAGAAAAAGGCAGATCTTACAGCTCTACTTGCAGGTCCTCTAGGTCAGAGTAAAAAGTATATGATCACCGATAATCAGGTGATTTTCTCTGAAGACAACAACGCAATTTATCAGTTCCAAAATAAAAAAGCTGGGAAGAATGCTAAACTTGACAAAAAATCAGGTGTTACAGCTTATTCTTGGTCTGATGGAAAAGAGTACAATACGAAAGAAAAACCCGCGGTGAAGATCATTGATATGGTGAACGAAACTAAAGAAGACGCCGGAAACATGGTTTCTAAAACGGTATTTACTTTAGACAAAAAAGACGAAAACGCATTGTATTATTTGATAATGAATGGATAATATTGTTTTAGAAAATATTTCTCCTAAATATTTCACTCCCAAAGATTTGGAACAGTCACAGATCTGGAAAAAGAACATCACTTTCCAGAAAGGGAAGAAATTCCTGATTGTTGCGCCCTCTGGGAGTGGAAAATCTACTTTGGCGACGGCTATTCTCGGAACCCATTTTCAGTATGAAGGTAATATAAAATACGATCAGCAGATTGTAAAAAACCTTCATCTTGAGAAAATTGTAGAGAATAGAAAAGACGGTGTAAGTTTATTATTTCAGGACGTGAGATTGATTAAAAATCTTACGATTTCTGAGAATATTTTGCTGCGTGTTTTTAATCAGGATCGAAAAAAATTCATTCCGATTATGGAAGAATACGCATCAAGGTTAGGCGTGGAAAGTTTATTAAACAAGAAAGCAGAAAACTGCTCTTATGGAGAAAGACAAAGAAGCGCGATCGTGAGAAGTTTGGTGAATCCTACCGATTTTCTGATCTACGACGAATGTTTCAGTCACCTGGATATGGAGAACAAAAAGATTGCTTTTTCATTAATTAATGAAGTGTCTCAAAAAAGTGGAAGTTCAGTTTTATTTTTTGAACTGAATGAATTCCCTTTTGAGCATGATTATCAAATTCTTCATTTATAAGCTTATGAAGAAAATTTTTAACTCAATCATATTGTACGCAGGATTGTTTATTGCATTCATTCTTGTGATTTCGTGTCTGCAACTGTACGAAAATGCCAACAGACTTTTCGGAAGTAAAAGCAGTGACAGCAATTATTGGCTGACTTTCAGTAAAAAACTGACGCCAGATAATATCGGAAGAAAAGAACTTCTCGGTTTTAATGAAAATGATGTTGCAAAACTGAAAAAATGGTCTGAAATAAAGACCGTTTATCCGTTTTCTGCGAATGAATTTAAGGCGTCTGCGAATGGCGGCGATTTTATTCCTTTTTATACCGATCTTTATTTTGAAGGTTTAGATTTAAAAGCAATTGATGTTCCGCTGACAGACGAAGAATTTCAGGTGAAAGGAGATGTAATTCCGATCATTATTTCAAGGGAATATCTTAATCTTTATAATTACGGATTTGCTCTAAATCAAGGTCTTCCACAAATTTCAGAAGATTTTGCCAAGAAAATTGAGATCAACATTAATATTGTGGTCAATAAACAAAACAAGACGTATAAAGGACGAATGGTTGGACTTTCAGACCGAATCCATTCCGTTTTAATTCCGAAAAAATTTCTTGATTCTTTGAATTTGGCGGAAAAACCTCAACTGGCGAATCAACCTAAAATCTACAACAGAGTTTTGGTTCAGGTGAAAGATTCCGGAGATGAAGGTTTGATCTCAAAAATGAAGGAAAACAATTATGAATCTAATCAGGAAAGTCTGCGATCTGCCAAGATAAAATCTAAACTTTTCCTTGTTTTAAAGGCGATTGCGGTATTAGGTATTTTCATTTTTGCGTTGTGCCTTTATATTATTGTAAGCTTTATTAAAATTCAGTTTTTAGAAAAGCAGGAAGAAGTTTCTATTAAAAATAGCTTGGGATATTCTCCGAAAAAAATGGTGAGTGATATCAGCAAACGTTTTAGTATTAACTTAATGATTGTCTTATCTTTAAGTTTAATTTTAATAGCTGCCGGACAGTATTTTCTGGCAAAATCCAGTGTTTCGAACGGATTGTTATCAATCTATATTAATCCTTGGCTCTGGACGGCAATTATTATTATCCCGATCTTGGTTTATTTCTTTGTGAAAGAATTGATTTATCGATGGTTGCTCCGTTCATGGAAAATATAAAATAAACAAATGGCTATCAATTTTTTGGTAGCCATTTTTCTTTACTCTAAATGAATTAAGCTGAGGAAAATTCCGTCAATTACTTTTGTCATTCTCTTTAAATCCAATGTTTCCAATGTGTCTGTTGTTTGATGATAATTTTTATTTCTGAAAAAAGAAGTATCGGTGATCATCATCGCGGAATAGCCAAACTTCCAATAGTTTAAATGATCAGAATAATCAATTCCGGTCACAAATTTTGGAGCGGAAAAGGTTTTCGTTTTGACTTGATTGGAATCTTTAAATTCTTCAATAAAATTTTTCGCAAAATTTCCTGCTTCAATTTTTCTAACCAACGTAATATAATTTCCTTTATTTCCATACACCCAAGAAAGGATTCCCAAAGGATAATCCTGAGAATTTTTTTCATCTTTAAAATATCCTATCATTTCTACACTTGCCATTCCGTACACATCGATATTATTGTCTTTCAGATATTTTGCATGGATGTAACTTCCCATATTTTCAGTTCTGAAATACGGAGGTTCTTCTAAAGTATAAGCGACCAAATCTATTCTGTAATTGAGTTTTTGACCTTTAAGCATTCTTGCCAATTCCAGCAATGCCGTAACTCCTGTTGCATTATCATCCGCTCCCTGCTGATCTCCGCAGACGTCATAATGAGCCCCAATAATGATTCTTTTTTTGTTTTCTGTACCGAAAGAACAGATCACATTTTTATAGGTTTCTTCGCCGACTTTATATTCTTGAAAACTTGTATTATCGCTGTATTTATTGAAGTTTTGATGAATATATTCTGCAATTGTATTGAGCTGATCCAGATTTTTATAGTTTCTGAATTGTGGAGTTTTCGTAAGTGCGGTTAAATGTTCTTTAACCAAATTTATATCAGCCGGAACAGGTAATTTTTCCTCTACTTGACTCCTTTTAAAAGAATTAAAAAGAAAAATACCTATAAAAAATAAACCCACAAAAAGAATGATTTTTCTTTTCGTAGGTTTTAATATGTTTTTAAGATTCATTTTATATCGTGGTCATTTAATCTTTTGAGCCAAGATCATCCATCGTGTCATCCATTCCTCTGCTGCTTGGTCGGTAAATTCTTTCAGTATCAAGGAAATAAACATCATGCTTTGCCTTTGCAATGATTCCGTTGTATTTTTCTTGAGACATTCCCTCAGGTGCTTGAGATTCAGGTTCATTTTCATGAACTTCAACCGCGCCTTTTGCATTGAGAATTGCCTTCGCTTTGTGAGCCTCTTCGAGATTATCAGCATAGACAACAACATTATTTTTTCCTACGCTATGTTTGCTGTAAGCATCCAATAACTCTACATCCTGAGCAAAAACATAGTCCCAAAAGCTTCTTGTTTTTACATCTTCCTGATAATTTTGGTGTGATGATTCATTTTCTAATTTGGATGTTGAAACAATGACGTTGGCATCATCAAAACCCTGATCTCTTAAATCTTTTTTAATTTCCTCTGTATTTACAGTTGAAGGAAATACTGAAATTACTGTATAAGCCATAATATTTTGTTTTAGTTATGGTCTACAATACAAATGTTATGCAACTTATACTTTATAAAAGTTAATTTAATTCAAAAATCTCTCTAAAATATCAACAGCACACTTCGGAAGGTTTGTTCCAGGACCAAAGATAAAATCTGCTCCGTTGGCATACAAAAATTCATAATCCTGTTGCGGAATTACTCCGCCAACAACGATCGTGATATCATCGGCTCCAAGTTTCTTCAACTCTTCAACAACTTGTGGAACCAACGTTTTGTGACCGGCCGCCAGAGAAGATACTCCTAAAATATGAATATCATTTTCCACCGCCTGTTTAGCCACCTCTTCCGGTGTTTGGAATAACGGTGCAACATCGACGTCAAATCCCATGTCGGCAAATGCTGTTGCTACCACTTTTGCACCTCTGTCGTGACCATCCTGGCCCATTTTAGCAACCATCAATCTTGGACGGCGTCCTTCTTCTTCTTCAAATTTTTGAGTGAGTGCAAGGGCTTGTCCGAAATATTCATTTTTTCCTGCATTCATGGCATATACTCCAGAAATTGTTCTAATATTTGCTTTATATCTTCCGAAACTTTCTTCCATGGCATCGCTCATTTCGCCAAGCGTTACTCTTCTGCGAGCTGCCTCGATACATAATGCCAGAAGATTTCCTTTTCCGGTTTTTGCAGATTCTCTGATTTCATTTAAAATCTGTTCAACGGCTTCGTTATTTCTATCTTTTTTTATTGATTCTAATCTTTCGATTTGTTTTCTACGAACTTCCGTATTATCGATATCTAAAATCTCAATTTGAGTTTGTTTTAATGATGATCTGAACGAATTTACACCAATGATAAATTCTTCCCCACTATCAATTTTAGCCTGTTTTTTGGCTGCGGCTTCTTCAATTCTCATTTTTGGAATTCCCGCTTCGATGGCTTTTGTCATTCCGCCTTCTTTCTCAACCTCATCGATGTATTTCATCGCTTCCTCGATCATTTGCTGGGTTAAGCTTTCCACTAAATTACTTCCTCCCATCGGATCTACGACATCGCAAATTCCGCTTTCCTGTTGAAGGATAATTTGTGTATTTCTGGCAATTTTAGCTGAATAATCTGTTGGAAGAGCAATTGCTTCATCCAAAGCATTCGTATGTAAAGACTGAGTTCCTCCTAACGCTGAAGACAATGCTTCAATCGCCGTTCTTGTGATATTATTAAAAGGTTCTTGCTCTGTTAAAGACCAACCAGAAGTTTGGGAATGGGTTCTTAATGCTAACGATTTTGGATTTTGAGGATTGAATTGCTTCAATAATTCAGCCCAAATATATCTCGCCGCACGCATTTTAGCAATTTCCATGAAGTGATTCATTCCGATTGCCCAGAAGAATGATAATCTTGGTGCGAACTCATCAACATTCATTCCTGCTTTTATTCCTGTTCTAACATATTCTAAGCCGTCTGCTAATGTGTAAGCCATTTCCAAAACCGGAGTAGCTCCAGCTTCCTGCATGTGATAGCCTGAAATAGAAATTGAGTTGAACTTAGGAATGTTTTGCGCCGTATATTCAAAAATATCAGCGATAATTTTCATGGAAGGTGCTGGCGGATAAATATATGTATTTCTCACCATGAATTCCTTCAAAATATCATTCTGAATAGTTCCTGAAAGAAGTTCCTGCTTTACACCCTGTTCTTCTGCTGCTACAATATAAAAAGATAAAATCGGCAATACTGCTCCATTCATCGTCATGGAAACCGAAATCTGATCTAATGGAATTTCATTAAATAAAATCTTCATATCCTCAACAGAATCAATCGCAACACCCGCTTTTCCGACGTCACCAACAACTCTTGCATGATCTGAATCATACCCTCTGTGCGTCGCTAAATCAAAAGCTACGGAAAGTCCTTTTTGACCTGCCGCTAAGTTTCTTCTGTAAAATGCATTAGACTCTTCTGCTGTAGAAAAACCTGCATACTGACGAACCGTCCAAGGTTTTTGAACATACATCGTAGAATAAGGACCTCTCAGATAAGGTGCAATTCCCGGAGAAGTCTCTGTTAAAGCTTCATTTTTAACATCGTCTTTTGTATAAGATGATTTTAATTCTAATCCATCTTTTTCGAAACTATATACTTCTCTTTCCTGAGGTAATACACTGAAGTCCGGTTTTTTTACAGAAATTATCTTTCGCATTCCACTAATTTTATCTCCGTAAAGTTAATTTTTTTGCATGAAACATGAAACTTACATTAACCTTAAGTTTATCTGATACTTAACAAAAGAAAAATCCGGATGCGTATCCGGATTTTATCAAATATAATAGGTTAACTTATTACTTTAAAGTTTTAATTCCCATCTCATACAAAGCGAAAGACAATTTATCTGCACTTTCACCAATGATCTGTTCTGTAGATCTTCCTGCGCCGTGGCCTGCATTCTTTTCAATTCTTAATAAAACAGGGTTATCACAGCTTTGTTTTTCCTGTAATTCTGCTCCGAATTTGAATGAATGGGCAGGAACTACTCTGTCATCATGATCACTTGTTGTTACCATTGTTGATGGGTAGCAAACTTTTTTCACATTATGTAAAGGTGAATATGATTTTAAGTATTCAAACATTTCTTTACTGTCTTCTGCCGTTCCGTAGTCATAAGACCAACCTGCACCAGCCGTGAATTTATTATATCTCAACATATCCAAAACTCCAACTGCAGGAAATGCTACTCTTGCTAAATCTGGACGAATGGTCATCGTTGCTCCAACTAATAAACCTCCGTTTGAACCTCCGGAAATAGCCATATATTCTTTAGATGTATAGCCTTTGCTTTGCAGATATTCTCCTGCAGCAATGAAATCATCAAAAACATTTTTCTTTTGAAGTTTTGTTCCTGCATCATGCCATTTTTTTCCGTATTCTCCACCTCCACGGATGTTTGGAACAGCGTAAACTCCTCCATTTTCCATCCAGATCGCATTAGAAACAGAGAAACCTGGCTGTAAACTTACATTGAAACCTCCATAAGCATAAAGGATGGTAGGATTTTTACCGTTTAATTTTGTTCCTTTTTTATAGTTGATCATCATAGGAACTTTTGTTCCGTCTTTTGAGGTATAAAAAACTTGCTCAGAAACATAATCTTCAGGATTAAATTTCACTTTTGGCTTCTGGTATACTTCCGATTTTCCTGAATCTGCATTGAATTTATAAATGGTTCCCGGCGTAATATAATTTCCGAATGAGAAATACAATTCTTTCTCTGTTTTCTTTCCGCCAAAACCACCGACAGTTCCTTTTCCTGGAAGAGCGATTTCTCTGATCAGTTTTCCTGTTTTGTCATATTGCTTCACCTGATCAATAGCATCAATCATATAAGTTGCAAAGAAATATCCGCCTGCAGAATTAACTCCAAGAACATTTTCTGTTTCAGGAATTACATTTTTCCAAGTTTCAGGAGCCGGATTTTTGATCGTTGTTTTTACCAAACGCATGTTGGGAGCATCTTTATCCGTAGAAATAAAGATATCATCTCCGTCTGTATCAATGATATTGGCATTGATGTCAAATCCTTTATTAATCTGAACAAAATCACCACCTTTTTTTAGATCTTTTATGTATAATTCGTTTCCGTTGGTTGCATTTGCTGCTGAAATAACCAGATATCTTTGGTCTTCCGTTACATACGCTCCCAAATATCTTCTAGGCGTTTTTTCACCTCCAAAAATCAATTGATCTTCCGACTGTTTTGTTCCTAATTTATGGTAAAATACTTTATGCTTATCTGTCATTCCGGAAAGTACAGTTCCCTCTTTCGGCTTGTCATAGCTTGAATAATAGAACCCGTCATCACCCAACCAAGAAATTCCGCTAAATTTTACATCAACTAAAGTTTCATCGATCTGCTTTTTTGTAATGGCATCAATGATGATGATTTTGTTCCAGTCGCTTCCGCCTTCAGAAATAGAATATCCTGCTAAAGTTCCTTTTTTATTGAATGATAACTGAGCTAAAGAAGTTGTTCCTTTCTCTGAAAATTTATTCGGATCTAAGAAAATTTCAGTTGCCTTGGTTTTATTATTTGTTCTGTAATAAACTGACTGCGCTTGTAGACCGTCATTTTTAGAATAATATGTATAATCACCTTCTTTGAATGGCGCAGAAATTTTTTCGTAATTCCAAACCTCTTTTAGTTGATTTTTGATCTGATCTCTGAAAGGGATTTTTGAAAGATAGTTTTGAGTAAAATTCACCTCTTCATCAACCCATTTTTTGGTCGCTTCAGAATCATTTTCTAAATCTCTGAAAGGATCTGCCACCGCAGTTCCGAAATAAGTATCTGTCTGATTACCTTTTAATGCTTTAGGATAATTCATTTTTTGAGAATAAAATGTTGCTGAAAACAAAACTCCAGCCGTTAATAAGATAGGTTTAAAATTCATTTCGAACGATTTTCTCAAAAATACACAATCTGGTTTAAATAAAAAAGTTGTTTCGTTTCAATCAATTTACGGGAAACAAAATACGTTATGCGGAGGTTTCCCGCAAGTTGCAGGACACCTCCGAAGATCTACAGAAGTTTAAAACAAGTCTGTTTGTAACCTTTGTAAAATGTATTTTGTTTCCCACAATGTTGTTTGGAACTTCTGTAGTCCGTCGGAGGTTACAAACATACTTGCGACAGGTTTTGGAAATTCACCAACAAAAAAAGCAGCCGAAACCGACTGCTTTTATGATATAATTGAATGATTATTTTCCTGAATTGATATTTTTAAAATAGAAATTATTCAGTTTCCATAAGAGTTCCTGAGGGCCACCGTTCCAGTAAAAAACGTCAGTCCCTTTATAGATTTGATATAAATTAAACTTCTCTGAAAGTGAAATCTCTTTATCTGCATTCACAAGTTCATTCGTTAAATTTTTAAGATATTCTTTTAATTCTTTAGCGCTGATCTTTTTTATCTTTTTAAGATCTATGATGGTAACCTTGGCAGGAACTTTAATCGTTACATCATAAGAAACTTCCGAAATATCCTGACTTTGAGAATAGTCATTTCTCATCGTTTCCATATTTTTTATGGTGAAGGTGGCTGTTTTGTACCTGTCAAACAAAGCAATAAAATAATTTTTAGCATCCTGACTGCATTCTTCACGAATATTTTCGGAAAATCCTGAAAGAAAAAGATTTGTTAACCCTTTTATTTCTTCCTGATAGGCAGTTTCTGTATTATTTTTATAGATCCCATCTTCTCCTACAAAGCCTTTAAGATAAGTATTGAGGTTGTTTAAAGCATTTTCGTCATGCTTCACAAAAGTATCAAAGTATAATCCGAATACTTTATCGGGTTTCAAAACAGTTGATTGAGCGCTTAAGTTTTTGACACAAAAAATTAGCATTAAAAACAGTATACCTTTAATTCGTCCCATAATGTTTATTAGTTATTTTGAAGTTTTCATAGTTTTTATGGCCAAAAAAAGCTCTTGATTCACAAGAGCTTGATTTATTTTATTTACGTATTAGTAATTTTCTTCTTCACCTTTCATCTTCTCGGCGTTTTCTGCCATGATCACGGCATCGATCATTTCAGATATATCACCATTCATGTAAGCATCAAGATTATACATCGATTTGTTGATTCTGTGATCGGTAACTCTTCCCTGAGGATAGTTGTAGGTTTTGATCTTTGCAGAACGGTCACCTGTAGAAACCATAGATTTACGTTGTGCAGCAATATCTCCGACAGATTTCTGTACTTCGATATCATATAATTTGGTACGAAGCATTTCCATCGCCAATTCTCTGTTGGCCAACTGAGAACGTGCCTGCTGACAAACAACCACCATTCCTGAAGGTTTGTGTGTTAACTGTACTTTGGTTTCAACCTTGTTTACGTTTTGTCCACCAGCTCCACCTGAACGTGAAGTCTGCATTTCGATATCGGCAGGATTTAATTCAAAATCAATTTCTTCAGCTTCCGGTAAAACAGCAACGGTAATTGCAGAAGTATGCACTCTACCTTGAGATTCTGTTTCAGGAACACGTTGTACACGGTGAACACCCGATTCAAACTTCATGACTCCATAAACACCGTCTCCTTCAATCTTTAAAATAAGTTCTTTATAACCTTTTGCAGCTTCGCTAGAATCTGTTATTTCGTGCTTCCATCCTTTAGTCTTGAAGAACATTGCATATGCTCTGTAAACGTCTTCCACGAAAATAGCAGCTTCATCTCCACCGGTTCCGGCACGAAGTTCTACGATTACGTTTTTATCGTCTGTTGGATCTTTAGGAATTAAAAGCACCTTCAGTTCTTCTTCCAGACCTGGAAGTTTGCCCTGAGCTTCAACTTTTTCTTCTTTAGCCATATCGACCAAGTCTCTGTCTGAACCATCAGCGATGATTTCCTCAGATTCTGCGATATTATCTAAAGCGCCTTTGTACTGATCGTAAACTCTTACAATTTTTCCTAAATCGCTGTATTCTTTATTTAATGAAGAATATTTTTTTTGATCTGAAATTACATCAGGCTGTATAATAAGGTCTGCTACCTCATTATATCTTTGTTTTATAGCTTCTAGTTTTGGAATTAACGACTTAGACATTGTAGAAATTTTGTGGATGCAAAGATAAGAATTATTAATTCAATACTCAATAGTCTTTGGATAAACTGTAACTATTTGATATGTAATATTTTGTCTGTAAATTAATATTATATCGATTTGATTTTAAAATAAGATCTAGATTTTTATTTAAGTCCTTTTGTCTTGAAACAAAAGAACGAAAAATTCAAGACTGGAAACTTTGACTAAAAATTATAAATTACTCCTAAAATCCCCAAAACTCGCACGAATCATAAACTTGTCCCTCGATTTAAATTTATCTCGTGCTCAAACAGTGGGAATTTTTTAACGGATTAATTTCTAATTTTCTTAACGTCAAAACTTCCTAGGTCGCTTCTACACTTCTGACTTAGAAAGCTTTTTATCAATTAAATACAAAACAATTCCTACAGCAATAATTCCTAATCCAATGAGACTTTCTTTAGGATTATGAACAAACGTAAAGTATAAAATATAGACACTGAACAACATGAAAACGGTTGGAAAGACGTAAAAAATATTAGATTTAAATATTTTCCGCTGGCTTTTTTTAAGAAAGAAAACCGTAGAAATAGCCAACGTCGCAAACAGTTGAAGAATAAAAGAAGTGTAGACAAAAATTTCTTTAAAACTTCCTGTCAGAATAATCAAAGTGGCGATAACCGCGTGTGCAAAAATGGCACGAACCGGAATTCCTTTTTTATTATTAACCGATAAAGATTTCCATAACTTATTTTCTTTAGCAAAAGCCTGTGTCAATCTGGAACCAACCCACAAATATCCACTGATCGTTGCGACCAATTGTAAGGCAATAAAAACATTCACTATTTTTCCAAAAGAATGACCAAGCATATTATTGGCGGCCTCTCTCATCACATCTTCTTTTCCTGCCAATTGATGGATCGGAGCATGCTTTAACATGATATAATTGATCAAAATGTAACAAACCGTCACGAAAACGGTTCCTACAATCAATGCTTTGGGAAGATTTTTTTGAACATTTTTAATTTCTCCTGCAATGTAAGATGCAGAGTTCCAGCCTGTGTAAGAATAGGTTACAAAAACCAACGAGGTTGCGAATGCGGGAAGCATCATTTCGTCTTTCCAACTGTCGGTGAAACTTAGGCTGTTTCCAATTTGAGGTTCTGAAAGTACAACGCCCAAAATAATCAGGACAACAATAAAAGCAACTTTAATAAACGTAAAAAAGTTATGAAATCTGCTCGAAGCTTTTAAACTAAAAGATAAAGACAACGCCACCAAAAAGATCACTACAATCGAAAACCAAGTTCCAAAAGTGAAATCAAAAGCGGAAAGATATTGTGACATCGCTAATGCCGCTAATGCAACAGGTGAAGAAAAGCCGATAATCAAAGAAATCCAACTCACCAAATAGCCCAAAAGTGGATGATAGGTTTCTTTTAGATAAATAAAATCACCTCCGTTTCCTTTAAAATGAGAGCCTAATTCGGCATAACAAAATGCTCCAAATAGAGCCAACACCCCGCCAATCATCCAAAGCAGAAAAATGCTGTACGTATTGGTAACATCCACCAACTGAAAACCTAAGGTCGTGAAAATCCCCGTCCCGATCATATTGGATACAACGATGGCGACTGCTGTTTTCCAGCCTATTTGATGTGAAGTAGTGCTCATTTTTATATAGATGCTAGATTTTATATTTAAATAATTGGGCAGTTTAAACTAATTAAAAATTTAACCACAAAAGAATTAAGCACTTAAGTTATTTGAAGTTAAAATTTTATTACAAAGAAGAACACATTAGTTTTTGAAAATCTTTGATTTTCTTCTTATGTGAACTTTTTATTTTCGAAGTAGTAAGCTTTTTTAAACTAAAGTGCTCTAAAGTGTCAAGAAGCTTTTGTGGTTAAAATTAGATCTTAAATTTATTCAATTAAAAATTAAAATTAACTCTTCCGAAGAAATAACTTCCCAACGTTCCCATCTGAACCGGCGCATATTTGAAAACTCCGTAATAAGAATTCTCGTAGATCTGCAGATCAGGGAAAACATCTAATAAATTATTGGCTCCAATCGTAAGGTTTACATTTTTAGTTATATCATAGCCAACACTTACGTCTGTAACAATTTTAGGAGCAAATTCCTGAACACCACCGAAAGGATAACCGTCTCTGATGACCTTACCAAAATACGTATTTCTCACCAAGAAATTGAATTTACCAATCCCGTAATTCAAACCTAGTGTCGCTTTCGCTTTCGGAGAAAGAGTTTCAATAATATTGATTTGATCTGGTCCAAAAAATTCGTTTTGAGGCGTTCCTAAATTCTGAGGGAAATGAAAGTCTGTGATCTTTGTTTCCGTGTAATTTCCTGCTAAATTGATGTTTAAATTCCCACCAGCTAATTTCAAGTCGTAGGAAACAACCAAATCAACCCCTTTTGTTTCGGTATCAATTGCGTTGGCGAAGAATCTTCCACTTTCTGCTACATTATTTTCTCCAACTAATTTAGGATCAGACAATCTTTCATCAGTGATATTGCTGGTGATCACAATTCTGTCCTTTACTCCAATCCAATATCCATCTAATGTGATGAAAAGTCCTTTGGCAGGTTTTAAAGTAAATCCAAGACTTGCATTGACAGAAGTTTCCTGTTTTAATTTATCAAAACCAAGAACCTCAGCCGCTTTACTGTCAGTAGTAAAAATTCCTTTTCTTACAATCCCAATTCCTGAAGTTGAAATATCTGCATATGAGTTATTAAAATATTGCTGTTGCAAAGAAGGTGCTCTGAAACCTGTTCCCACCGCTCCACGAATTGCATAGTTTTTTATAAATTCATATCTCACTGCTAATTTTCCATTCAAAGTATTTCCGAAATCAGAATAATTTTCAAATCTTGCAGCAGCATCGATATTTAATTTTTTATCTAAATCATAAGAAACATCCGCATAAACCGCAGTAGAATGTCTTGATTTTTTTAATGCATTATCAGGCGAAAAGCCCATAAATGATTGTGATCCACCCGCGCCAATTACATCGGAATCCGGTGTGGTAGACGTCGCTACATTTCCATAAATGTCATAAGTTGCGTAGGATGCTTCATCTCCAGCCTTGATTTGATATTGCTCAAATCTAAATTCTCCTCCAAAAGCAACATTGAAATTATTTAAGTTTTTAGAAACATCAAGGTTAATGGTATTTTGAAGAAAACTGTGTGCTCCTGCATAAAAACTTGTCGGAGATTTCGCGCCTAAAGAAGCATTATTGGTATTGTTAACATTATAATTGAATGTATTGCTTCCGAAAGTATTGCTCAGATCAAAAAGCCAGTCGTTTACATTGTATTTCGTTCCGACAGCGTAAGAAAGATCGTAGACCTGAGATTTTAAATTAGCCTGAAAACCGTTTGGATAAATTGAAGAAACAATATTCGAAGTCTCACTTGGAAGCCTTCTAAAGCCAAAACCTTCGCCTTCTTTTAAACTAAATCCTCCAAAAGTGTAGAGTTTAAAATGATCATTAAAAGGATATTCTGCATTGAAAAATAACTGAGCCTGTTTTATCTGCGCGTCACCGATTTGGAAATTGAAATCGTCGCGGGTTAAACCATTTTGAGCAATTAAGACATCATCATAAGCTCTTGAAATCTGACTTCCTGTTCCGCCGTCTGTAGGATCTGCAAAAGGATAAGCAAAATAATTTCCATAACTTCCTGATGCGATCGGAGAAACATTGGGAAGAGCTATTCCGTTTACAGAAATTGCTCCGTTATTGTTGACAACATTTAAATTTGATTGATCATAAATAATCAAATCGTGATTCTGTGTTCTCGTCGTTTTCCCTCTTTGACTTAGCTGTAAAGACAAATTGATATAACTTTTATCCTTTCCTAAAGAAGTTCCGTAATTGACTGCTCCCTGATAGGTTTCGCCGTCATTTCTACCTGATAATCCGTAGTTCAAACTTGCAGAAGCGCCTATATCTTTTTTAAGAATGATATTAATGACACCTGCAATGGCATCAGAACCGTATTGTGCAGCCGCTCCATCTCTCAAAACCTCAATTCTGTCGATCGCAATCACAGGAACTGTGCTTAAGTCTGTCCCAACAGAGCCGTTCCCAACTGTATTTTGATAATTAACTAATGATGTAGTGTGCCTTCTTTTTCCATTCACCAAAACCAAAACCTGATCGGGTCCCATTCCTCTTAACGTCATCGGATCAATATGTTCTGTTCCATCAGATGCAGATTGTCTCACCGCATTGAAAGAAGGAATTACATAATTTAATAGATCCTGAACCGTTGTTTGAGGTGCAGATTTTTGTATTTTTTCAATATTGATAACATCTACCGGAACAGGTGTTTCCAGTTTCGTTCTTTTAGCATTTCGGTTTCCGACGATAATGACGTCTTCGATTTGTTTTTCTTTTTCAAGTTCCTGAGCCGATACGAAAACCGCTCCAAGCAATAGTACAGATATGCTTAGTTTCTTCATCTTTTGTTTTTTGCAAAATTAATAATAAACCCGGACGGACAAAAATCCGCCAACAAAGATTGTCAAGAAATGGAATGAATATTGAGAATATTGACTTCACTTATCTTCTCCCAATTGGGTTGGAGTTAGCACCTTTACACATTGAAAACGTGCCGGTTGCTAAGGTTTCACAGGGCCAAATCCCTCCACCTTTCTTGATAAATCTACAGCAAAGGTAGACTAATAATTTTAATTGGCAAAAATTGTGAATTTTTAAAGGTGAATGGTCAATGGTGAAATGTGAATTTTAGTGTGAATGAAAAAGAGAGGCAATTTTCATTACCTCTCTTTTGTTTAATTATACATTATGTTTATCTTATTTAATAATCATCTTTTGGATAGCAATTCCTGTTTCAGATTTTAAATGAACAAGATAAGTCCCGGCAGGATAATTTGCTTTTAATTCATAAGTTCCGGATTCATTTTTAAGCTTAATGGAATCCATTTTTTTACCACTCATGTCATAAATTATAATTTCGCCGTTTTTGGCTTTATGATAAACTAATTTCGCTAAACCGTTTTTAACAGGATTGTCTGCAATTTGAAGTGATAATTTATTTTCTGCATTTACATCGACTGTAGATAAAGTTCCTGTGTAGTTTCCGAAAATCCTAAATTCTCCCGGCTGAAGATTAATCGGAGTCGTTGTAGAAGAAACTACTGATACTGTGTTATCCAGTAAGTTTTTCCACTGTCCAGCGTACGGGAAGTAAGGCACAACATCTTTTGCAGAAGTATCATAATTAGCTATAACTACAACATTCTGAACAGTACTCGCCGTGTTATCATACACATAAATTCTGGTAATTAATCCATTCGGATCATTAGTAAGATTGTTTGATTCTACAGAATATGTTTTTGATTTAAATACCGGATACAAATTTCTAAGATTAATGATCTGAGCCCAAGTATCATAAACTGCCTTTCTGTTCGCATTAGTGTCATATCCTAAAGAAAAAGCAATTGGCTTCTCATCTGTTCGGCAACCATTGTTGATAGATCCGTCTCCACATCTGTTGATGCTGAATTCATAACCCAATTCACCAAACTGCCAGATCATTTTCGGGCCGGGAATCGTGAAGAATGTTGCTCCGAAAGTTTTCATTCTATTTAAAGCTGTGTTTAGACTTTTAACATCGTAAGCTCCGTTTACAGCTCCGTAAGAAATATTTTTAAACATTAATCTTTCTTCATCATGGCTTTCTCCATACCCAACTGCGTGCATATTGGTAAAACCGTGAAGCGTGTGATTCATTCTGTCAAAGTTGCTGTTTTCTTTGTAGCCCATCGTATTTTGATTGTACGCGCCATTTTGATTATTCCAAAGCATTACACCTTTTCCCTCTGCAACTCTGTAATTTGCCCATTGCTGTTCTTCTGCATCTGTTCCTAAATGTTCAAAAATCATATAAGAATTCGGGTCAATTGCCCACTGTTTGTCAGCATAATATTTCATGATGTCTACTCTGTCCTGCTGATAAGCATTGGTACAGGTTTCATCATTTTCAGAACAGCTTTGGGTGAAACCTTTTGTAAGATCCCAACGGAAACCGTCGATATGATATTCAGTTAGCCATTGTTGCAAAGTTCTTTCAACGTAATATTTAGTTGACGGACTTGTATGGTTAAAATCATTGAAAACATTGTACGAATGTTTCGGAACTGTATTAAAATATGGGTTATTTGGAGCTACATCACCGTAACCGTCTCCATCAGGATCAATATTCCAAAGTCTTACCAACGGAGAACGCCCTGTTGCATGATTGAAAGCTACATCCAGTATCACAGCGATCCCATTGTAATGGCACAAATCAACAAATTCCTTGAATTTTTCCGGTGTTCCGTATGCTTTATCTAATGCATAATGGAATGACGTATTGTATCCCCAAGAAAGATTGCCTTCAAATTCCATGATTGGCATCAATTCAATCGCATTGATTTTTAAATTCTTTAAATAAGTAATTTTATTGATTAATGACTGCCAGTTTTTTTCCTGTGTAAAGTCTCTCAATAACAATTCGTAAACAACAAGATCTTCTTTGTTGGGTCTCTGGAAACTTGTAGTCTGCCAGTTGTAAGGAGTCTGCCCAGTTTTAAACATAGAAACCTCAAAGCCCTGTCCTGCAGGAAACGGAGGTAAATTCGGATACGTTGTAGCCGAGATCCACTGATCATCATAAGAAGACAATATTTGTGGAGAAAAAGGATCTGCTACTTTTCTAAGATCGTTGGTTCTGTATTGGAAAGTATACAATTGAGAAGGCGTGATACCCGTTAATTCAATCCAATAAAGATCAGGATTTGTGGTATCTCTTTTCATTAAATAAGCATCATTCACAGCCCAGTTATTGAAACTTCCGATTACATGAACGAAATTTTTAAACGGAGCATACAACGCAAGTCCAACTCTGGTATTATCTGTCGGATGATAGTTGATTCCCTGCTTTATCCATGTCGGAATCGCTTCAGAAACAACATTTCTTGGCGTTTGTAAAATGAACGTTGCATTTTTTGTATTTGAGTTTGCATCTGTTGCAATTAATTCCATATTTGCATCTGCAGTTACGGTATAATTGTAAGAATATGAAGTAGAAGGCGTTGAAGTAGAATTCACAACAGTTCCATTGGCTTTCAACTGAAATGTAGAATTAACATTAGTTGTAGCCGTCACATTAACAGAATTTCCCACCGGAACCGATGTCAAACTGTTCGCTAAAGGATTGGTTAAGTTTAAATTTAAAACACCAACATTTACAAAACTATCTACCGTCTGGTGACTTCCCGTTTTATCTTTCAACAAAAACCCAAATCTTCCGATTCCTGTTCTGTTATAAAATGATGTCGGAGTAAAAGTTAAAGAATACGTATCTGCTGTTGAATTATAGCTTAATTTATTTAAGTCATTAGAATCTCCCCAACTCCCATTGGTAGGGCAATCCTGACTATTACTGTAATTCGTATCTAAAGACCACGTCCACATATAAACAGCATTATTGGCAACTCCCCAGGCAGACTCATCGATCTGACTTCCGGGTACCGTTAATGTAATCTGATCCGTCTCATTGAACGGATTTGGTGTAACTGTATAGCTTATCTGCCCAAAAATAAGGACTGTCATAAACAACAATACACTCGAATAAAATTTCCTCATAAAAGTTTGTTTTTTTTAGTTAGTACGATACGAATGTAATTTAATTTTTGAGAATTATTTATATTTTGATCTAAAAACATGCATTTTAACGATTTAAGTATTATGCATTGACGAGTATTTTCTGTCCCCGATATTTTTTAAGTTGTATGATTGTCTAATTCACTCCTGACTTTGTCCAGTTCATATTCATTGCCATGGTTTTGAGTAAATCCGCGATTTACTTTTGCTCCAGAAATTTTAAAGAAATCAAAATAATTTTTAATCTAAAACAATTATAGCAATGAAAATAAATCAGACTCATAAAAGAAATTTTCAGACAATAGCTGCAACAGCTTTTCTATTTATTTCAACATCAGGTTTTGCACAACAGCTTACAACAGGAAGTAATAAAAATTCGGAGGAAATTCGTCCTTTTCATATTCATGTTTCAGACAATGCTCTTAATGAACTTCGTCAACGTATTAATACAACGAGATGGCCCGATAAAGAAACGGTAACCGATCAGTCTCAGGGTGTAAAATTAGATCAGATCAAAAATTTAGCTAATTATTGGGGAACAGATTACGACTGGCGTAAAGCCGAAGCAAAACTGAACGCTCTTCCACAGTTTGTCACTAATATTGACGGACTTGATATTCAATTTGTTCATATTAAATCTAAACATAAAAATGCACTTCCATTAATTATCACTCACGGATGGCCGGGTTCTGTTTTTGAACTTTTAAAAGTAGTCGGTCCACTTACAGATCCCACAGCGTACGGTGGAAAAGCAGAAGATGCTTTTGATCTCGTTATCCCATCAATGCCCGGTTATGGATTTTCAGAAAAGCCAAAAACGACAGGATGGGGACCGGAAAAAATAGGAAATGCATGGGATATTTTGATGAAGCGTCTCGGATACAAAAATTACGTTTCACAAGGAGGAGATTGGGGTTCTGTGATTGCAGATGCGATGGCTCGTCAGGCTCCAAAAGGTCTGCTAGCAATACATGTGAATATGCCCGCAACCGTACCGGCAGAAATTGCTGATATTTTAAAAGAAGGAGGTTCTGTTCCCGCAGGTCTTTCTGATAAAGAAAAAGCAGCTTTTATTTCATTAAATAAATTGTATACAAAAGGTGGCGGTTATGCAGGAATGATGGTTACCCGTCCGCAAACTCTTGGCTATGGACTCACAGATTCTCCAACCGCACTGGCTTCTTTTTTCTTAGACAAATTCAATGAATGGACGTACAGTGGAGGAAATGCGGAAAAATCTCTTACCAAAGATGAAATGTTGGATGATATTACATTGTACTGGCTTACCAATACAGCTACCTCTTCTGCACAGTTGTATTGGGAGAACAACACCAATAATTTCAATGTTGTAGAGCAAAAAACATCCGAAATTAAAATTCCTGTTGCGGTAACCGTTTTTCCGGGAGAGATTTATCAGGCTCCGAAAAGCTGGACAGAGCGTAGTTATAAAAATCTTATCTATTTCAATGAGGTGAAAAAAGGTGGTCATTTTGCAGCATGGGAAGAACCTCAACTTTTCTCTGAGGAAATGAGAGCTGCTTTCAAATCATTCCGTAAATAACAGAATATCAAATCTATATTAATTAAAATTTTAAATAATATGTTTCACACTTCAATACCTAAGCATCATTATTTCATTAAAAAATATTTGATCAGCGCTATCCTTATTTTACTATTTAATATAGGGTTAAATGCACAGGAAACGAAAAGTTCTCTGGGAACTTTAAAGCAAATCAACGCAGGTGTTCTGAATATTGGCTACACAGAAGCCGGTTCACCTAGCGGAACTCCAGTGATTCTGCTTCATGGTTGGCCGTATGACATTCATAGTTATGAGGAAGTTGTTCCTTTATTGACAGCGAAAGGTTACAGAGTAATCACTCCCTATTTAAGAGGCTTTGGGACAACCCGTTTTCTTTCTGATAAAACCATGAGAAACGGTCAACAAACAGCGGTTGCAAACGATATTATTGCTTTAATGGATGCTTTAAAAATCGACAAAGCGATTATTGGAGGGTTTGACTGGGGCGCGAGAACGGCAGACGTAATGGCGGTTCTTTATCCGGAAAGAGTAAAAGGTTTGGTTTCCGTGAGCGGATATTTAATTACCAATCTTGAAGCGAATAAAAAACCGTTATCTCCGAATGCGGAATTGGGTTGGTGGTATCAATATTATTTTTCAACCGAGCGTGGTGAAAAAGGATATAAAGACAATACCTATGAATTCAATAAATTGATTTGGAAACAGGCTTCACCGTTATGGAATTTCAGTAAAGAAACGTATGATCAAACGGCGCAATCTTTCAACAATCCGGATCATGTTGCAATTGTTATTCATAATTATCGTTGGAGATTGTCTTTAGCGAAAGGTGAAACAAAATATGATGAATTGGAGCAAAAACTTCAATCAAGACCCAAAATCAGTGTTCCTACCATTACAATCAGCAGTGATTTTGACGGCGCTGCAATTGACGGAAAGGCTTATGAAAATCAATTTACAGGAAAATATTCACATAAAATCTTAAAAGGAATCGGGCACAATGTTCCGCAGGAAGATCCGAAGTCTTTTGCAGATGCAATTATTGAAGTTGATGGCTATTCAAAATAACTTCACTTTTTAGAATGTCTTTTTTACACTTCAAATTGTCTGTTTCACTTATTTTATGATTTCATACAATTTTAAACTCAAGTAATTTTGACCCATAATTTTAAAACCAATTAATAACAATTAAATATTTTCAAAATGGAAAACAATCAAACTTTACAAACAGAAAACGTATTATACACAGGAAAAACTCATACAACAGGAGGTCGTGAAGGGTTTTCTAAAAGCTCTGACGGAAACCTCAACATAAAACTTTCAACTCCGGGCGGAAATGAAGCAGGAACGAATCCGGAACAGCTTTTTGCAGCGGGCTGGTCAGCTTGTTTTATCGGAGCACTGGGAATTGCAGCGAAAAGAAGGAAAATCAGACTTTCTGCCGAGACAGCTGTAGATGCAGAAGTTGACCTTTGTATGAGCGATGATGCTTATTTTTTACAGGCTCGATTGAATGTAAGTCTTCCGGGAATTGATGCCGAAACTGCAAAATTATTGACTGAAGAAGCGCATCAGACTTGTCCGTATTCAAAAATGTCGAGAGGAAATATTAATGTAGAAATTAATATTATTTAAAGATTAATTCCAATTATTTAAATAAAACCCGCTGTGTATTTATCATATACAACGGGTTTCTGCAATTTAATAATGAACTAATATGTAAAACAAAAGGCCTTAAAAAAGCCTTTTGTTCATCAATCAAATATCTATGGACTTTAGTTTTTGCTGATTTTTTTAGAGAAAGTCTGTCCGTTCTTTAATTTCAATTCTACAATGTAAATTCCTTTTGGAAGTCCTTGCATATCGATCTGATCATTAGAGAATCTTACATTAATTTTCTGTCCTACAACATTCATTACATTTACATTTTCAATCGCTGAATCTGCTTTGATGTAAAGAATTCCGTTTGTTGGGTTGGGATAAATTCCTAGTGTATTAAGTTTAATATCTGAAGTACTTAAACCTGTAAAATCTTTAATACATCTTACAGAAGCACCCTGACCTCTTGGAGCCCCAGAAGATGGATTGGCGATGGTAGTTCCTACATAAAGATATTTTCCGCCTGTGGTTGCTACATCCGAACTCCAGAAATAACCTCTTTGTCCTACATAGGTAAATCCGCCATCTGTACTGCCTCTATAACCACCTGCCGGCAATTTTAATTTACTGTTAAAAGCTGAAGTCGGATTGCTGATAGACGCAGCGTTTACAGCCGATGTCCAATCTGCCTGAGAAGGCATTTTCCAGCCCTGCCCGATTGCTTTACAAGGATCCGCTCCCATGGCCTGATTTACTGCTGAAGCGTTATTTGCTGTCCATTGGTCGCTTGAAGCGTTTCCACCCCACCATGAGCTTGCACTGGAACCAATAATAAATGAATTAACTCCCACCAATGCACTTGGATTATTAGTTGAAGGAGCATTAATAATTGATGAATTTCTTGCCTGATGACCGTCATCCCATCTTCCCCACTGGAAAAGATCTCCATAAGAATCTGCATCTGCCTGAGAAGTTGCCACCTGCGCGCTTCCTAAGTTTTGCTGAAGCCAAATTTTCCCGTCTGATCCTCTTACCGTTGTATACGTTACAGGTTGTCCTTTATAGGTAAAAGTAACACAACCTAAATCACCAATATTAGTTCCCGGATCTGTATTATTACAAAGCTGAGCTGCGCTGCCTAAAGAAATTCTTTTTACTTTTAAACCTCCGTCTGTATAGGCTAAAACAAGATAATTGTTTGCTTTATCGATCGCAAGATCATTGTAAGTTGCCTGTCCGTCAGAAAGGAAATTTCCTCCTAAAGTTCCCCAAGTTTGAGTGGAGTTATCTAATTTGTAAACTGTATTTCTTAGCAAATCATCATTTTCCCAACGGCTTGCTACCACGTAAGGCTCGCCAGCAGAAGTTACTGCAATGGCAACATGCTGAACACCACCTGAAGAAAAATAGGCATTTCCTAATTGTATCCAAGAAGTTCCGTCAAATTTCTTAACATTTACTTTTCTTGAGTTTGCAGCGTTTGAAACATACGCAACATAAAGATTATTATTCGCATCAATTGCTATATCTGATGTATAACTTTCTCCTGAAGATGAAGCATCCACAATACTTCCGCCCGTCAATACCCAGTTATCAGAAGTGGTTGCAGTCGTTGTATTTTCGTATACTCTTACTCCACTTGCTACGTTGCAGGTATACACTTTGTTATTCGTTCCGATCACCATTTCTGCAAATGAAGCTCCACTAGAAAAACCTGTATTTCCTACCTGCTCCCAAACTCCGTTCACATAACGCTGAACCGTTCCTGAATTATGAGTACCAAAAGTGAATAATACATTCGATGGAGATACTGCAGAAGCATGATAATTAACTGTACTCGTCGTTGCACTTGGCAATTGAGACCAAGCGGTTCCGTTAAACTGGCGAACTTCTAATCCCGTTCCCTGATTTGTATAATAAATATTACCTGAACCATCCACAGATAAAGAGTTGTACAACGCTATTCCTGATGTAATTCCGGCACTTCCTCCGGCATAAGACCAAGAAGTTCCGTTGAATTTCTGTACAGAACCTTTTGTTACTGATGAATCATAATAAGAAATAAAATAATTTCCCACATTGTCTACCACCAAATTATTGTGGCTCGTTCCTGCTGCTGATATCGGTTGCACCGATCCAACATTCTCCCATTGCTGTGCGTATGAGTAACTTACTGCGATAGTAAGCAACCCTAATCCCACTCCAATTTTTTTCATCGCAAAATATAAATTTCCGAACATAATGAATATTATTTTTATTTATTCTAAATTTAATTTAATTTTGCGCAAAATTAGTTGACATCTTTAACCTCGAGTTATCATTTCCGAACTTTTTGTTATCTGATGTCCGGCTTTCGTTTTAAATTGTACCATGCCCGTAAAAACCTGTCGTATGAAGAATCAATCTAAAAATGGATTATTGTTCAGATCCGAAGACATTAAAATCGTAATGCAGGAAGACTCGTATCCTGACAAGTTTTCAAGATCGAATATGATCGAGGGTAAATCGAGTTTTAATCTTATTTTTTTATTGAGCCCGAATATTAATTTGGAAGCTCAGGATTGTGGTACGCACTTTAAATTCAAGAAAAATCAATATATTCTTCATTATTCGCCCCAAGAAAGTACGGCTGAACTTTGGACAGAAAATCAGGAAGTTTTAAAATATCTTCAAATTCAGATCAATTATCAATATATATTTAATCTGATTAATCCTGAATCTAATCGAGAAAGCGCGGAGATTTTGGAAAATATGATTGAAAACAATTATATTTTTCTTCACAAAGAAACTCCTCCGAATATGACTGTCGAAATGCATATCATTTTAAGGGAAATTGTAAGCTATTCTAAAAGAGGCGTGATGCAGAAATTATTCATTGAAGCAAAGATTATCAAACTTCTGATTTTAATTTTTGAGCAATTCAATGAAAAAAATACTATTGAGACTTCTCCCAAAACACCATCAATTATTAAAAAATTCGTTGATGAAAACTTTCATAAGAACATAAAAGTTGAAGAGATCGGAAAGCTAATAGGAATTAATCAAAACAAAATAAGAAAAGAGTTTAAAGCTCAATATCACATCACAGTTACCGATTATCTTTCTGAACTAAGAATGCTTAAAGCAAAAAAAATGATCATTGATAAAGAAATCATGATCAAAGAAATCGCCATTGAATGCGGTTACGAATACGTTCAAAACTTTACAAGAGCCTTCAAAAAGAAATACGGAGTTTCTCCTGAAACTTTAAGAAACGGCTAAAAACAGAAAAACCACCTAATAAATTAAGTGGTTTATATATGTTGTTTTGCTTTGATATTACTTTTTCAGAATTCATGTGAAAAAGCAATGACAATCAATTAATGATGTCCGTGACTATCGTGTAAGAAAGGTCCGTTTCCTTTAGGGTTGCTGAAGATTACTTCTACTCCCTTCTGCTCATTCAGTTCTTTTCTTCTGATATCTTCCGGATCAAAAGGTTTTACTTTACCGAAGTATTCCATCAAACCTTCACTTAACCACATTGGGATTACCAATCCAAAAAACATAAAGATACACCAGAATCCTACAAGGAACATTGTAACAAAATAGATTGTCCAAAGGAACTGATAAAACGGCCAAAATGCTGATAACATCATTTTTCTTATATATTTTAGGCAAAAATAGAACTTTTTTCTTTTTTAAACAAAAGATCAGCGTCCTATTTTCATTATTTATTTTTATTTTAAACTATTTTAGAGAGAAGTTAGATATTAGATGTTAGAAATTAGACTTATAGCTTTGTCCGAATTTCCAATCATATAATTAACCTCTACAAATTTAATGGGCAAGATTTGCGAAGAAATCATTTCCTTTATCATCGGTGATGATGAATGCCGGAAAATCTTTTACTTCAATTTTTCTTACTGCTTCCATTCCTAATTCAGGGAAATCGACCACCTCAACAGACAAAATATTGTCTTTTGCCAAGATTGCAGCAGGCCCTCCAATCGAGCCAATATAGAATCCACCGTATTTGTGACAAGCGTTAGTAACATCAGTTGTTCTGTTCCCTTTTGCCAGCATCACCATGCTTCCGCCATGGCTTTGGAATTCGTCTACATAAACATCCATTCTTCCCGCAGTTGTTGGTCCGAAACTTCCTGAAGCCATTCCTTCCGGAGTTTTTGCCGGTCCTGCGTAATAAATCGGATGATTTTTGAAATATTCAGGCATTGGTTTTCCTGCATCCAATAATTCTTTGATTTTTGCGTGAGCGATATCTCTTGCAACGATCAATGTTCCGTTTAATTTTAATCTTGTTTTAATTGGATATTTTGAAAGCTCTGCTAAAATTTCAGGCATTGGCTTATTCAAATTGATCTCAACTGCTTCCTCTAAGTGTGGCGGCGTTGTAGGTAAGAATCTTTTTGGATCTTCTTCCAATTGCTCTAAGAAAATACCGTCTTTATTGATTTTTCCTTTAATATTTCTGTCAGCTGAACAAGAAACACCCATCCCAACCGGGCAAGAAGCCGCGTGACGAGGAAGTCTGATAACTCTAACATCGTGAGTTAAATATTTCCCGCCAAACTGAGCTCCAATTGCACTTTCCTGGCAGATTTTCTGAACTTTAGCTTCCCATTCCAGATCTCTGAAAGCCTGACCCGCTTCATTTCCTTCTGTCGGAAGATTATCATAATATTTTGCCGATGCTTTCTTTACCGTAGCTAAATTCGCTTCAGCAGAAGTCCCACCAATCACCAAAGCTAAGTGGTAAGGCGGACAAGCAGCCGTTCCCAAATCTGAAATTCTTTCTTTTACAAAAGCTTCCAAAGATTTTTCGTTCAATAAAGACTTTGTTTTTTGATATAAGAAAGTTTTGTTAGCAGAACCACCACCTTTTGTTAAGAATAAAAACTCATAAGAATCTCCTTTCTTAGCATACAAATCAATTTGTGCCGGAAGATTTGAACCAGAGTTTTTCTCATCAAACATATTCAAAGGAACTACCTGAGAATATCTTAAGTTTCTTTTTTGATACGTATTGTAAATTCCTTTGCTTAAATATTCACCATCATCAACGCCTGTGTAAACGTTCTCTCCTTTTTTACCCATCACGATAGCAGTTCCTGTATCCTGGCAAGAAGGCAACGCTCCTTCCACTGCTACAGCAGCATTCTGTAATAAGTTATAGGCAACGAATCTGTCATTATCAGTAGCTTCAGGATCATCGATAATTCTTTTCAAACTTTCTAAGTGAGATGAACGAAGCATAAAAGAAACATCTGCCATAGCTTCTTCAGCCAATAGCTCCAACCCTTTTGGATCAATTGTTAAGATCTCTCTGTCTCCTAGTTTTTCAACTTTCACATATTCTGAAGTCAACTTTTTATAAACCGTATCGTCCTTTTGAATCGGGTACGGATCCTGATATCTAAATTCCATTTCAATTTTTTCTTGGTGCAAAAATACGGCTTACCTAAAAAAACATGAGTAAAATCAGTGACTTGAATTGATATTTATAATGATTATAAATTGCGGGATTCTGAGTTTATGATTAATTTTATAGAAACGTATTTTTAACGACAAAAGGCACAAAAGTTTTTAAACACATTAGTATAATTTAAGTTTAATTAAATAGTGTTTTAAAAGAACACATTAGTTTTTGAAAATCTATGATTCTCATTTTTGTGAACTTTAAAGATTTTTATTATAAAATTTAAACTAAATCTTTTGTGTCTTTTGTGGTTAAATTAAAATTAAAAAAATTTCAATCACAATGAATTACAGAATAGAAAAAGACACCATGGGTGAGGTTCAAGTTCCTGCTGATAAATTTTGGGGAGCACAGACGGAACGTTCAAGAAACAATTTTAAGATTGGTCCTGAAGGTTCAATGCCCCACGAAATTATTGAAGCGTTTGCTTATTTAAAAAAAGCAGCTGCCTTCACCAATACTGATCTGGGAGTTCTTCCTGCTGAAAAAAGAGATATGATCGCCAAAGTTTGCGAAGAAATCTTGGAAGGAAAATTAAACGACCAATTTCCTTTGGTAATCTGGCAAACAGGCTCAGGAACGCAATCTAACATGAATGTGAATGAAGTAATTTCTAACAGAGCTCACGTTAATAATGGAGGAAATTTAGGTGATAAATCTGAAATTCATGCCAATGATGACGTGAATAAATCACAATCGTCCAATGATACTTATCCAACAGCAATGCACATTGCAGCTTATAAAAAGGTTGTTGAAGCAACGATTCCTGCTGTTGAAAAACTAAAAAATACGTTAGCGGAAAAATCTGCTGCTTTTAAAGATATTGTAAAGATTGGAAGAACGCATTTAATGGATGCGACTCCATTGACTTTAGGACAGGAGTTTTCAGGATATGTGGCTCAGTTAAATTATGGTTTAAAAGCATTAAAAAACACATTGCCTCACCTTTCTGAGCTTGCTTTGGGGGGAACTGCTGTAGGAACTGGTTTAAATACACCTCAAGGTTACGATGTAAAAGTGGCTGAATATATTTCAAAATTCACCAATCTTCCTTTCGTAACGGCTGAAAATAAATTTGAAGCTTTGGCTGCTCACGATGCTATTGTTGAGTCTCACGGAGCTCTAAAACAACTGGCCGTTTCTTTATTTAAGATTGCTCAGGATATCAGGTTAATGGCTTCTGGTCCACGTTCAGGGATTGGTGAAATTCATATTCCTGAAAATGAGCCTGGATCTTCAATTATGCCTGGAAAAGTAAATCCAACCCAAAACGAAGCATTAACAATGGTTTGCGCGCAAGTTTTAGGAAATGATACTACAATTTCTTTCGCGGGAACTCAGGGAAATTATGAATTGAATGTTTTCAAGCCTGTAATGGCTTATAATTTCTTGCAATCTGCGCAGTTAATTGCTGATGCATGTATTTCATTTAATGATCATTGTGCTATTGGAATTGAACCTAACAATGAAAGAATTAAAGAATTGGTAGATAAATCTCTGATGCTTGTTACAGCTTTGAATACGCACATCGGTTATGAAAATGCTGCAAAAATTGCAAAAACTGCTCACAAAAACGGAACAACGTTGAAAGAAGAAGCTGTAAATCTTGGATTTTTAACTGCTGAACAATTCGACGAATGGGTGAAGCCAGAGGATATGGTGGGAAGTTTAAAATAGAGAATTAGATTTAATTATTATATTGTAAAAACGCTGAGAAAATATTTTCCCAGCGTTTTTTATATGAATGGTTACATGTTCTTTACCACCAAAGTGCTACTCCAAAGACTAAGGCCTTATCATTTTCAAAATTTTCGTTTTTAAAGAAATTTCCGAAATCTTTTTTCACAAAAATGCTGAAATCATTGTAAGAAACCGTGAACTGTCCTCCATAAATAAAAGGATTCACCTGATAATTGCTTCTATCTCTTTCACTGATTCCGTCTCCTTTTATAATATTATTGGTAGCCATTTTTACCCCGCCGTAAACGTTCGCTCCCACTTTGAAACCTTTGTTGTAATCTCTGTACTGAACATCCATTCCGGCGTTTTTGATTTTCGAAAAATTATACTGAATTCCAAGCGGAACCATGATGTATCCCGTTCTCAGCTTACTTTTGCTCAATCCTTTATCATAATGAGCCAAGACAGGATTGGCATTAAGATCTTTCATGAAAAACATATTGTTATCAATATTTAAAGTTCTCCAAGAAAAACCAATTCCAGAAATCAATCCCCACGGGCTCGTTCTACCGAACTGATAATTAAGTTTAAAACCAAATTCAAAATTTCCGGCGTAACCTAAGTTTTTATCTAGGTCGTTATCAACTTTAGAATTCGTAAGATTCATGATTCCGTAAGAAAAATATCCTGAAAGACTTTTCGTTGGTCTGAATTTTTTCATCAATTGTGCTTTTAACTCTTCATTAGAAGTAACATCAGAGTTAAGAAGTGAATATCTTACCTGTTTTTGAATCACATTATCAAGATCAAAGCCTAATTCTTCAATTCTTGTATCAATTTTTTCAGAAAAACGATCGGCAATAAGTGATTTTTGTTTATCAAACTCAGTTTTCTCAAGATTTTTTGCCTGAAGAGTGAGCAATTCTGCTTCCATCAGCTTTTTCTCTTCCTGAATGATAGCATCAATTTTTTTTGCATACTCGTCTACTTTTTCCTTTACGATAGGACTTACCTCGGTATCATTTTTTGACTGGAGATTCACTGATAATGATTTTCTCTGTGAATACGCTGATGTGGATAACAGACATAGGAATCCCATCATGATAATTTTCTTGATCATATTATTAATTTTTTATAGTTAAAATGAGTTTTATTTTCCGTTCAGATCAACGCTTGCGACGTTGCTTTCTTTAGTTTTTTCAATCACATCTTTATGTTCAACAGAAAAAAGCAATGTGGAAGGGTCTACATATTTTTTTCTTTTCGCAGGAATCTTTGAAGAATCTGCCTGAGCCATAATTTGTTCTGTCTTAATTTTAGGAAGCTGTGGAACAATTATTTGTGTACCTTCTTTTTGTGGAAGTATCCGTTTCTGTTCTGCTAAAACTTTTGAAGGTTGAACTTCATCGATGATTTTAGTTGAAATATCTTTATTTTCGGGACTTATATTTTTATCTGCATAAACAGGCTCTGTATCTTTATTTCCATCTTCAGAAGGTTTATCCTGAATAGGCTTATTTTTTATCTCGGCAATTTCTGTATGTTGAGTTTTTCCTTTCTCCGAAGGATTTGAAAAAAGAACGAATCCCAAACCAAAAGCCAAAACAATACTTGCAGCAGCCCAAACCCAAGTCATATAAGATCCAGATTTTTTCTGCTCTTTCTGTAATTCAATCTCAGACCACAGATCTCTTGAAGGAGTAATTTCTCTTTCTTCTATCTGTTTTTTTATCTGATGTTCTAAATTATCTTTGTGCGTGTTCATTTCTCTTTGTTTTTTGTTGTTGAAGATAAAGTACTCTTAACTTCTCTTTAGCTCGAAACAGCTGCGTCTTGCTTACCGCAAGTGAGATCTGTAATGTCTCGGAAATTTCCTGATGCGAGAAACCTTCCAGAACATACAAGTTGAAAACCATTCTGTAAGCATCCGGAAGCTGATTCAAAAGTTCTTGGGCATCGAAGTCAACAGTAATTTCATCGTCCAGAACTTCTACCAAAAAAGATGGGTTGATATCGTCTATATAAAAAACCGTTTTGTGGCTTTTTATAAAATTAAGACACTCATTCACGACAATTCTTCTTGCCCATCCTTCGAGATTACCATCACCACGAAAACTTTCAATATGTTTAAAAATTTTACAGAAAGCTTTGATGATACAATCTTCTGCCTGATACAGGTCTGTGATGTAGCTTTTGCCCACGCTCAGGAACTTCTTAACGTTCTGCTCATAGAAAATCTTCTGAGCAGCCGGATCTTGTTTTTTAAGACGGCTCAGTAAATCTTCTTTTTTATTTCCGAACAAAATTTTCATTCTTAAAACTGTTTCTATTGTAAAGACAACGAAAACCTAAAAAGGTTACACAAAAATATATTTTTATTAAAAAATATTTTGAATTAATATTTTTCCCATTTAACAATAAAACGCAATAATCTATAAATCAAATGATTGTAAAAATTAAATTAAACAATCAAAACTTAAAGGTTTCAAAAAACAAAAAGGCCAGAAACATGTTCTGACCTTTTATATTTTATTTAATTGCTTTATCCTGAAAATTCATCCAACATATTTCTCGTCGGAACAAAGAAAAGCGTTCCCGTAACTACTGTGCTGAAATCCAAAATCCGGTCATAGTTGCCAACCGGATCTCCGATAAACATATTGGTCAACATTTTTTTAGTCGTTGCAAATGTGCTTGAATACGCAATAAAGTACGTCCCGAACTCATTTGTTGAAGGACTTCCAAAAGGCATATTATCTCTTACGATTTTTAGTTCTTCACCATTTTCCCCTTCAATATTCGCCAAAGCGATGTGTGAGTTTGAAGGCTTGACATCGTCTGACATCTCAATGTCATTTTCTTTTGATCTCCCGATCACTTTTTCCTGTTCTTCTGTTGAAAGACCTTTCCAGGCATCCATGTTATGAAGATATTTTTGAACAAAAAGATAACTTCCACCTTTAAAATCTTGATCTTCATCGCCAATTTTTGCGAAATGATCTCTGTCTTCTCCGTGTGGATTTTCCGTTCCGTCAACAAAACCTAAGATCGAGCGGGCATCCCAATATTTAAAACCATGAATTTCCAATATACTTTCAGCAAAAGGATTCAATAATTTTGAAATTTCGATCGCCATATCAAAAATAATGCTTTGATTATCTGCTCTTAAATGAAAATGGAGATCTCCGGGAGTAGAAACAGCGGTATGTTTTATGCCCCTAATTTCTTCAAAAGTGGCTAATTCTTTAGGCATAGGCATTGGAAGTTCCAATTTTTTCCACGCTTCATAACCAATTCCCATCACACAACTAGCCCGGCTGTCTAGAAATCTGTTAAACACAGAATTATTTAAGTTTAAAACTAATGCACATAATTTTTGAAAGACATCTTTTAACTTAGGATCATCATTCAGCTTCCAAACCATAAAAATGGTATTGCTGTTGGGATAATCGGTAACGTTTTGTGATTCTATGCTCATGAATTCAATCAATATTAGACTTAAAATTTTGAATTAAATAGCCTCAGTCGGAGTGGAAACCTGATCTGCAAAATACTGTTCCAATTCTTTCAACGTTTCAGGATTGGTTTGAATATCTTTCACCAACTGACCTTTATTTACAACAACAATTCTGTTACAAACCTCCGTTGTATGCGAAAGATCATGACTTGAAATAAGGAAAGTTACTCCATCCTGTTTTGATAATTCTTTAATTAAATTTTTCAGTTTGATCTGCGTGGAAGGATCTAAATTGGCAAAAGGTTCATCTAAAATAATAATTTCAGGATTTCCGATAATTGCGCCTACAATTCCTACTTTCTTCTGATTTCCTTTTGAGAGATCACGAACGTATTTTCCTGAATTTAAAATTTCACCATTAAATAAATCATGAAATTGTTTTAAAAACTCATCTACAGAAGCTTTATTCTGCCCTCTCAATTCTCCAATAAAATAGAAATATTCCTCCGGAGTCAGATAACCAATTAAAAAAGTATCATCCACGAAAGCCGAAACTTTGCTTTTCCAAGCTTCAGATTCACTTACTTTAATTCCGTCAATGCTTACAGAACCTGTTGTAGCCTGAATCAGATCTAACATTAAGCTGAATAACGTTGTTTTTCCCGCTCCGTTATTTCCGACAAGACCGAAAGTTTCGCCGTTGGGGATTTCAATATTTTCGATATTCAGAACAGTCGCAGTTCCGTATGTTTTAGATAAATTATTTATAGTAATCATATTAATCTTTGTTTTTGAATGCGTCTAACGTACTGTATTTCTCTTTTTTATAGTGTCTTACGATGGTATCGAATATTTTTTCTCTCAATAAAAATCCAATTAATCCTAAAATGGCGATGCTTACCACTCCGGCAGTCATTCCGAAGAAATATTTTGAAGCTCCGAAAACAGCCATCGGTAAAAGCATTTTTGGAATTAATAACAGCAAAGCCTTCATATTGAAACTGTTTTTTTGTCCAATCCTTTTTTCTCTGGAATTTAAGTCTATTTGAGTTTTATTAAAAGCTCCAGACCAAAGCGTAAATTGAGAATTAACTCCAATATTGTACAACCCCGCTGCGAAGAAAGTAATGTAGATTTCCCAACCCCAATAAGCATAAAATATGGCAATGATCATTGAAACTCCTGTTACAATATTCATCAACCACCATTTTGCTTTTAAATATTCTTTGTAAGGAACATTTAAAGTCATCATCAAAGGATAATAAGAACTGTCGAAAGCCGGAACCCTCTGCCCAAACAAAAATTGGAAACCTCCCGTCACAAAAAGTCCCATAAGCATCATCATGTAAGGTGTTTTATAGACTGAAGAGCTGAACATGAGCATTCCATAGAATATAAACAGAAAACTCCCTAAAATGATTCCTTTAGCTACTTTATTACGCCTTAACAGCTTGATATCGTTATTAATAAATGTTCCGAGTACGCCGTATTTATTTAAAAAAGCAATATTTTCTGTTCTTCCTATCATTTTTTTTGCTTCTAATCCTTGATCCAAATAAAATTCCTGATAAACATGTTTAAAACAAATCCACCAAAGTCCCGAAAACAAAACAATTGGTATTAAAATTAAATAAGGCTTTGTATAAAAACCATAGAAAAAAGTTTCAGAATAAGACAGAAGAGGGATGATATTATAATACGTTAAAAGCCCTAATCCTAAGAATATAGAACCAATTACGATAGCAATCGTTTCTTTATTATTGAAAAGTATATTGATGAAATTATTAAGGTAGAAAAGTAAAGAAACTCCAATAAACCACGACAAAACTTCTACAAATCCGTATCCGTTGAATAGCGCAATAATAGAAAACGTGATGAAAAATAAAGAATTTATCCAACTGAAAACCGATAAAAATGTTTTGATCAACATGTAATTGACCAATGTTTTCTTAGAGATATTCAGTGTAAGAAAGGGTTTGATGTTTTGGGTAGACATTTCCTGCCACATGTATTTGACAATCAAATCTACCACCCAGACAATAATCATGAATTTTGAAACTACTTTTAAAGGATCAGCATTCATTTTCTCCTGAACAAGGTAGAAAGCAGCAAAAGCACCTCCTACTAAACATGCCATAAAATAAAGAATCCCGATAAACCGTAAGATCTTCATGGCCAAATTTACCCCAACAGAAGTACCGCGAAAAAAACTTTTTATTTCTAGCCTTAAGAACTTTACAAACATAGCTTACTTTTTTACATTAGTAAGTGGAATGCAAAATATGTTACAGATTTTGTGACAAAACGTTTTTAATGAGATTTCAGAGATTAAAATAATTTCAAAAACATTTTAAATAACATCAATATTTAACAATCTTAGAATAATAAATTTTTGACAATTATTTTTTGCCACAAAAATTAATCACATAATTTCTGCTTTTAAAATTTATAAGGCCTCCAGCTTTGTTAAAACTATCACAAGCACCAGAGATATTTTCTTTAGTGAGATAAGATACACCAAGATTAATATATAATAATTTTAGGATTTCGTTATCTCTATTTGTCAAGTTTAAGGCATTTATCTGTTCATAAGATTCAATAGCTTTTTCAAAATCATTTTTCAAATAAAAAGAATTTCCTTTTTCATAAACTTTAACTACATTACGATCTTCTGTTGACATACTCCCATCCACTTTAGAATCATCTAATTTAATTTTCTGTCTTCTTGTAATTAAAATATCTTTACCCGTATTATTTTTAAAAAATTTTTCTCCATTTTTTAAGTATTGAATAAATTTTGAATCAAAATCAGGAGATATACTTTTTTGGATTTTCAAATTATCAATTTTAGATTCTTTTGTGACAATAAATTGTACAGCGAAAAAATTATTGCCCTTTGGAAAATCATTATAATTTATAAAAAAATCTCGAAAATATTTATTAAAACTTCCTGTATAATTAAAATCTGGTTTTACAATCACGTTTTCCAGATAAACCATTTTATCTTCAATCTTAATTTCTTCAGGTTGAAATTCTGGATATAATTCCAAGAAAGATTCTGGTTTTAATAAATAATAAATTTTATCTTTATTCAAGTTTTTTAAGAGAAGATATTTATCTTGAAATTCATAATCTATCTTTAAAGCAGGTGTTATTATTTGTTTTGATGTTATAGAAACAGGAACTTCAGCATCATTTATTTCCATCTTATTATTTGAAAATTTATATTGATAATAAGTAGAATATGTTTTATCATTAACTTCCAAAGGACCACCATTGGCATAAGTTATTTTATCCAAAATCCAAATCCCCTCTAATTTGACATTTTGGCAAAAACCTTCAAAAAAAATAAATAATAATACTATAGATAAAGTTTTTCTCATTTTAATATTTCAAATTAATTTCCAATCAACTCCCTTGCCTGCGCCAAAGCCGCTTCAGTAATTTTACTTCCGGAAAGTAATTGGGCAATTTCGTTCAATTTTTCGTCATCACTTAAAGAAACAATTGTAGACTGCGTTTTTCCGGAAACGTCCTGTTTTACTACTTTGTAATTGTTATTTCCTTTTGCGGCAACCTGCGCCAAGTGAGAAATAACGATCAACTGCATGTCCTGAGACATTTCACGCATCAGATTTCCGATTTCTTCGGCTACTTTTCCTGAAACTCCACTGTCGATCTCGTCTAAAATAAGCGTTGGAAGCTCGTCACTTTCAGCAATAATTTTTTTGACAGCCAACATCACCCGTGACCTTTCACCGCCGGAAATAGCTGTTTGAATGGGTTTTAAAGGAAACCCAGAATTCGCCTGAAACAACAACTGAATATTTTCTTTCCCGAATTGGTTAAATTCTGAAGTATCCTGAAGCTCAATATCAACTTTAGCTTTTTCAAGACCTAGTTTTTTAAGTAAGCTTTCTGCTTTTTTAATGAAAACAGGAATACTTTTCTTCCTATTTTTAGAAAGTTTTTCGGAAAGAGCTTGAAGAGATTTTTCTTTTTTAGAAATATTTTCTTCAATTTCAATAATATTTGATTCTAATTCTGATGCACCCTGTTGTTCTCCTGCTAACTGATCTCTGATTTCTTTTAATTCAGTAACGTCAGAAACATTATGCTTAATAAATAGAGCATTCAATTTATTATTCAGTTCAGAAAGTGAGGCAAGATTTTCAGGATTGATTTCAATTTTTTCAGACTCATTTTCCAGTTCGGAAATGATGTCTTTTAATTCTACAAAAGAGATTTCTAATCTTTGGTCAAGCTCAGCAAAGCTGTTTGAAACCTCAGAAATTTTTGATAATTTATTTTTAGCTTCATTAAAGAAAGATAAAATCCCGATTTGTTCCTGATGAAATCTTGATAAAACCTGAGCCAGATTTTCAGAAATCATTCCTGCATTTTCCTGAACAGAAAGTAGATTTTTTAATTCTTCATAATCAACATCATCCAGATTCAATTCTTCCAGTTCATTCAATAAAAACTGCTTGTAATCACTTTCTTTATTGCTTTCTGAAAGTTGAGTCTGTAATTTTTTCAGCTGAGTTTTTAAGCTTTGAAATTCTAAAAATTCATGCTGATATTCTTCAACGATTTTTTTATTTTCTGAAAGTCCATCAATGATTTTAAACTGATATTCTGAGGTAAAAAGGTTTGAAGTCTCAAACTGTGAATGAATATCAATAAGTTGCGAAGAAAGCTCTCTTAAAACATCCAACGTAACCGGAACGTCATTAATAAACGCTCTGGATTTTCCTGCAGGAGAAATTTCTCTGCGGATAATCGTTTGATGCTCATAATCGAGATCATTTTCGATAAAGAATTTTTTGAACTGATTATTTAATTCAAATTCCGTTTCTACAATGCTTTTTTCTGCTGCATTTGAAATGGATTTCACGTCCGCCCTCTCTCCTAAAATAAGTCTAAGAGCACCTAAAATAATAGATTTACCGGCACCAGTTTCCCCGGTTATCACTTGTAAACCGTTGTGTAATGATACATCAAGCGTATCAATTAAAGCAAAATTTTTAATGTAAATTCTCGAAAGCATTGATGTAGCGTTACTTTAGGTAATGCAAATATAGAACTTTAAAATTCAGAATTCAAGACTGAAAAACAGCAAGCTTTTTATTTCCACTTGCTCCAAAATTCGTCTGTTTTTTTCGGATTCATGAGAATCAATAATTGTTTCAGTTCATTCAATGCAATTCCTCCATTATTATTAGAATTGAAAATATTAAAAATCTCACTACCCTTAGTTGTAAGAAAAACATCTAGATAATAGTTCTGAGTAAAATTACTTTCATAGGTTTTCAACTGTAACAAACCATCAAAAATAACTTTCTTTGCCGGTATCTGATCCTGATTGAATAAATTATCTAACCCTGCTCTGTGATAGGTATAAAAGAGTGATCTCAACTGTACCATATTAGGGCTCATAATTTCTTTGATCAGCTGAGAACGGTTTCTAGGCTCATTAATCTGCTTCCATCCTTCATAGGTATTCTGGGACTCTCCGTTTTGGGCAATTTGCTGTGCTTTTTGAAACCATGGAGTTCCGCCTGAAGACTGGAAACTGTCTGCATCATAACCCAAAATTGTATAAACATAAAAACTAATTACATCAATTAAATTTTTCCCGGAAAACTGTCTTTCATTAAAAATAAGATTCTCATTTTCAATATATTCAAAAGAAAATCTTTGATCCTGAATATTCAATAATGAAGATTCATAATTAGTATTATAAACCGGACGTACTGCTTGAACTAAAACCTCCCCTTTGTATTTATTATTACCAGGGCTTTCCCTTAGGACTATATAAAAATTACATTTTACCTTTTCAAAATTCTGAAGCTTTTTCCCCGTCCAGCTTGTATTATTGATAAAATCTCTAAGACTTTTTTCCAAAGCTTTATACGCTTGCTGGTTACTTCCTCCCAATGCTTGATAATTTACCTGAACGGTAGCCAGCAACTCCTGAGAAAAGCTAAGATTAAATATGAAAAGCAGTAAAAATAAACTTATGTATTTTTTCATTATCTATTAAAAATTGAGAACGGAAATTTATTAAAATTATTTCAATATCTGAGACTCAACAAAATTAAGGATGTCTTTTGCAACATCGTCCTTAGATTTTAGTTCAAATTCTTTTTTCTCCGTTTTGGTGAATATTTTTATTTTATTGGTATCATTTTTAAATCCTGCGCCTTCGTCACGAAGAGAATTTAAAACAATCATATCAAGATTTTTCTTTTCCAGTTTTCCCTTGGCGTTTTCTTCTTCATTCTGAGTTTCTAATGCAAAACCTACCAAGAATTGATGGGTTTTCTTTTCACCCATTGTTTTGAGGATGTCCGGATTTTTAATTAATTCAATCGTTAGGCTGTCATCATTTTTTTTGATCTTCTCTTTTGCAACTTCCTTTGGAGCATAATCTGCAACGGCGGCACTTGCAATACCGATGTCGATAGTTTCATAAAATTCAAATACTTTTGCCAACATTTCTTTTGCAGAAGTAACTTTATGGAGATCAACATTTTTATCATCTATCACCTGAGAAGTAGGTCCTGAGATCAAAATAACTTTTGCACCTCTTTTTGAAGCTTCTTCAGCCAAAGAAAATCCCATTTTACCCGAAGAATGATTTCCTATAAATCTTACAGGATCAAGAGCTTCATAGGTTGGTCCGGCTGTAATTAAAACCGTTTTTCCTTCTAAAGTTTTTTTATGATTTGAATTAAAAAATTCTTCAACCGCTTTAGCAATCGTTTCCGGCTCTGCCATTCTTCCCTGTCCGATCAATCCGCTTGCCAACTCACCATTTTCCGCAGGAATAATAAAATGACCGAAATCTTCAGCCAATTCTAAATTCTGCTTTGTGGAAGGATGTGCATACATATCCAAATCCATTGCAGGAGCTATAAAAACAGGACATTTCGCTGACATATAGGTTGCAATGACCAAATTATCACACATTCCGTGCGTCATTTTAGCCAAAGTATTTGCTGTACACGGTGCAACGATCATTACATCTGCCCACAACGCCATTTCTACATGACTGTTCCATGTTCCGTTTTCGTTGTAAAAATCTGTATAAACAGGTTTCTTAGACAGTGTAGACAAGCTTAGCTTCGTTACAAAATGCTCAGCGTCAGGAGTCATAATTACCTGAACTTCCGCATCTTTCTTTATAAACTCTCTTATCAGAAAATGAATTTTATAGGCTGCAATTCCTCCAGAAACGGCAATAAGAATCTTTTTCCCGGAAATACTCATTTAGTTTTAATTTTTTAAAACACTAAAATACTTATTTTTTCTCACAAACCATTTAAACAACAAAGGTCATAAAAGAAATAGTTCCTTTATGACCTTCATCTATTAAAAACCAAACGGTTTTTATTTTCTTTCTTCAGTTTTTCTGAAGTAAATATCTTCATTTAACCATTCTTCGATCGCGATAGAAGTCGGTTTTGGAAGTTTTTCGTAATGTTTAGAGATCTCAATTTGCTCTCTGTTTTCGAAAACTTCTTCCAATGTAGAGTTGTGAACAGCAAATTCGTCTAATTTGTTATGCAATTCTGTACGAATTTCTGCGTTGATCTGCTCTGCTCTCTTTCCCATGATAACAATAGCTTCATAGATTGAACCTACTTTATCTTCAATCTTGTCTTTATCGTAAGTAATAGTATTTACTTCTGCTTTTGTATCTTTTACACTCATTTTGAGAAAATTAATTTATTTATAAGGTGGCAAATTTACGAATTATCTTTGGATTTTGAAAGTCGCTGCCGGTGGAGGTGTCTGAAGCTTCGCACTATCCCTCTGGATCTGCATTGCTTTCTTCTCTGCATCGATCTGATTTTTAATCTGATCTTCAGTTTTGTTCTTTTCAGCCAGCTTTTCTACTTCTTTTTTCTGTCTTGCCGTTAATGTTGCAATTCTAGCTTCTGTTTGTTTTTTTACAACTGCGAAATCTTTCTTTTCTTTCTCTAATTTCTCTCTAAGATCCAATGCAGTTTTAGAATATTCTGTATTCGGAAGTTCTTTTTCAACAAGTTTTGTAAATGACAATGCACTTTCAATACGCTCGTCTTTAAGGTCATAAATAGATTTCTGAGCCAACAAATAACGTGACTTCATCATATAATCATAGATTTTCGGACGAAGTTTTGTACTTGGGAAATCTTCCAATACGTTTTCTAAAGCCGTGTTTGCAGCTTTATAATCACCCATATTGAAGTATTGTCTTGCATTTTCGTAAGATTTGAATTCTAATTTGTAAGACAACTCATCAATAAGCGTTGTGATGTTTTTAGATCTTTCAGAGTTTGGATAATTATTCAAGAAATCCTGTAACTCATTAATCGCCAATTCTGTACTAGACTGATCCAAATTATAATCCATTGAACCTTCATAGTAACATAAAGCCGACATATATGCCGCCTCTTCTGCTCTAGGGTCCTTTGGAAAACTTACTGCAAAGTTTTTGAACTGATGCCCAGCCAACTTATAATTTTTATCATAATAGTTTGCATACGCCGTATTGAAACCCACATTAGGGAAATCATCCGTACCAGCAACCAAATTAGCCAACCTGTCATAAAGAGCCAGTGAATTTTTCCACTTCTTTTTTGCAAAGTTCTCATTTGCAACCTTTAAGATGTAGTTTTTATCAGCACTTTTCATCGCTTTATCTTGCTGACTCACACATGAAGATACCACAGCTACAGCAAAAAGACCTAAAATATATTTTTTCATATAAAAAATTCAACAGTTTTCGGATTATATGACCGATCTATTAATTTGCAAAAATATAACTTTTTTGTCAATAGATTTTTTTTTATGAATATTTAACGTAATTTTAGTCTGCAGCGTATCCCAAAATTGCAAAAACACTCATCAAAAGATTCATTCTTACCTTTTTTTCGGCTTCTTTACCGTAAGCTTCTTCGTTTTTACTCGGAACATAGAGCTCATAAAAGTTTTTATTACGAATTACGAACAATGTAGAACCTATAATTGTGGTCAAAACATCCTCTGGTTTTGGAGTGAATGTAAAAACTCCGGACGTAACGCCTTTTTTTATGACTTCATCTAATTTTTTAACGAATAGTTGATAAAAATCGAGAAGTTCATCCTTTAAATTTTCTGTATGGCGAAGTTCCTGAGTGACAAATCCGTGAAAATAATTATATTTAAATAACTGAGAGACAATATATTTAATAATTTCCTTCATCTGCATCTCCGGTTTCCCATCTTTGATCGTATCTGCAAATTCTGAAAAGTTTTCCCTAGTCTTTAAAACCCTGTATTGATAGAGATAAGACATCATTTTTTCTTTAGAACCGAAATAATAAGAGATCATTGCGACATTAATATTGGCTTTGGAACAGATATCCCTCACCGATGTTCCTTCGTATCCTTTTTTCGCAATCAGCTCTTCGGCGATGTCTAAAATATGGATTTGTTTTTCCGTAAATTTTTTCTTCATGAAGTGTAGTTTGAGTAAAGTTAAGAAATTTTTAACATATTTATAAACGTTCGTTTAAGAATTTTATATTAATTCTAAATAGTTAGTATTTTTGTACATGGATTTTTTTGATTTTCATCATCATAAGAAAAATGTGACTTACGGAATTTATAATTTAGACTTAAATAATATTCCGCCCGATTCGCTGTATTCTATTGGGATTCACCCTCAAGACATTAGTATTGAATCAATTGATAATCAAATTGATTGGTTACAATCAAACATCAATGAAAACTGTTTTGCAATCGGAGAATGCGGTCTGGATTCTTTTGTTGAAATTGATCAAAAAATTCAGGAAGACGTTTTTTTAAGACAGATCAAAATTTCGAATGAAGTAGAAAAGCCTTTAATTATTCATTGTGTAAGAAAATTTTACGAAGTGATTTCCTTCAAAAAAAGAGCTGAACAGGCGATGATCATTCATGGTTTTAATAAAAAACAAAGCATTGCCGAAGATCTGCTTAAAAATAATTTTTATTTGAGTTTTGGAAAAGCGGTTTTGTATAATTTATCTTTGCAAAATATTCTGAAAATTACCCCTTTAGACAAAATCTTTTTAGAAACTGATAATGAAGATTTTTATATTGAAGATTTATATCAAAAAACTTCAGAACTCAAGGGAATTTCTTTAGAAAAACTGAACGAACAAATTGTAGAAAATTTAGAGACAATAAAAAATGGATAAAAACTGGTTGGAGAGAACGGAACTTCTCATCAAAGAAGAAGGTTTGGAAAGATTGAATAAAGCGACTGTTCTGGTTGTTGGATTAGGCGGAGTTGGCTCTTTCGCGGCAGAATTTCTGGCACGAGCGGGAGTCGGAACTATGACGATCGTAGATGGCGACACGGTAGATATCACAAACATTAACAGACAGTTACCTGCTTTACATTCAACCATCGGGAAGCATAAAGTAGAGGTTGTTGCAGAAAGACTTTTAGATATTAATCCTCAACTTAATTTAACCAAAATCAATGAGTTTCTAAATCCGGAAAGAATGGATGAAGTTCTTGATTCTGCGAAATTTGATTATGTTTTAGATTGTATCGACAGTGTAACGCCAAAACTCTGTTTAATCATTGCTGCAAAAAGAAGAAAAATAAAAATTGTAAGCTCAATGGGAGCCGGAGGGAAGACCGATCCTAGCAAGGTAATGGTAAGAGACATCAGCAAAACTGAGCATTGCCATCTTGCAAGACAGGTAAGAAAAAGATTAAAAAAAGAGAAAATTGATAAAGGCGTTCGTTGCGTTTTTTCAAACGATATTCAAGATGAAGAAAGCCTAAAAATGACAGACGGAACTAATTTTAAAAGATCTTTTTACGGAACGATAAGTTATATGCCTGCGATTTTTGGATTGTATACAGCTTCGGAAGTTATTAACCATTTATTGAAAAAAGATTAATTTAATTCATAATAAAAATGCTTCGGCTCCGCTCAGCATGACATTTCTACTACTAGCTGTTTTTCACAGCATATTTGTAGCGCTGTCATGCTGAGCGGAGTCGAAGCATCTCAAACAAACAAAATATACCTTATATTTACACCCTGTAAATGACAAATTTCAAATATCCCGGAGCCGAAAAACTCAAAAAAGACAATGAGATCACTTTACTTTTTGAAAAAGGTAAATGGAGAACCTGTGGAAATTTGAGAATTATTATTCTAAAAGATAAACCTACTTTACCTGTAGAAGTTTTAAAAATTGGAGTTTCTGTTTCTAAACGATATTTCAAAAAAGCAGTTCACAGAAATCGCGTAAAAAGATTATTACGAGAATGTTACCGTTTGAATAAAGATCTTTTCAGGGAAGCTTTCGGTGAAAAAACGATTGCGATGCTATTTTGGGTTTCGCCTGAAATGCCTGCTAAATTTCAGGATGTGGAAGCGCAGTTTATTAAGCTTTGTCAGTCTAATCAGCCTCAGAAAAAATCTTAATCTTTCTATTTTTCCAGAATAAATAAAGTGTAAACATTTGTGAAAATCTGTGGTTATAATTATTTATTTTTCTACCACAGATTACTCAGATTTGCACAGATGATTGTGTGATACTTTCTTGCGCTTAAATCTGATTCGCTGAGAATTAAAAATTCATTAAAATCTTTGCATACTTTTTGTAACTTTATGGGAAACAATTAATCTGAAAATTAAAATGTTAGATCATGTTCCCTTTCTACCTTATGTTTTGAGTGCATTTATCGGTATCGGACTGGCTGCTGCGACCGGCTTCAGAGTTTTTCTGCCAATGTTTGCGGTGAGTCTCGCTTCATATCTTCATTGGATTCCGACGAATGAGAGTTTTGAATGGCTTTCCGGCCTTCCGACGCTTATCACAACCGGAATTGCTACGGTAGCTGAGATCCTCGCTTATTATATTCCGTTCATCGATCATTTATTGGATACGATCTCTGTTCCGATGGCAACTGTGGCTGGTTCTGTTCTGTTTGCGAGTCAGTTCGCAGATTTAGGAACTTTTCCGCAATGGGCTTTGGCTTTGATCGCGGGAGGAGGAACAGCAGCAACCATAAGTTCAGGGTTTGCGGGACTTCGGGCAGCTTCTACGGCAACGACAGGCGGATTGGGAAATTCAGTTGTTGGAACTACAGAAACAGCAGGAGCGGGAATTATGACTGTTTTAGCAATGGCAATGCCTATTTTGGCTGGGATTTTTGCTATAATTTTAGTTATTCTCGTTGTCGTTTACGGACGAAAGGCATGGCGAAAATTGAGAAGTAAGAAAAATGTCGTCAATAATACATAAAACAAAAATGCTGAATCTTTAGGACTCAGCATTTTTTATATTTTCTTTTTTTTAATCTTAGTTTTTCCCTCGGATATCCTTAATTTCTTGGATTTTCCCTTCAAAATATTCTTTCTTTTCAGGATGTTTGGTTATTAATATATTGAAAGCTTTAATCGCTTTTGTGTACAATTTCTGTTCGAAATACAGAGTCGCCAAAGTTTCTGTCATTAGATGTGAAATATCATCCGTTTTTTCCTTCACAACGAAATTAACTTCATCTTTTAACTGAGAGATTTTAGGGTTATTTTCTATGAAAGATTCAATAACCTTATTTTTAATTTCAGTTTTTACTTTGTCTACAGGTTCTGTCTCTTCTATCGTCTCAATATCTTCTACAGTTTTTTCTGTTTCATCAGACGGTCTGTCGATTTTCAGCCAGCTTTGCCATGTATTGATAAATCCGGGAATATTGCTGTCTATAGGATTTACCTTTTCGGCAGGAGTTTCTATAATCTCCTCTTTTTCCTTTTGCTGTTCTTCTTTAGCTTTATTGGCATCAACCGCCCAGCTTGAAATAATATCTGAATTAAAGAAAGAGACATTCAATGCCGGAGCTTCTTCCTCTTCCTCGTCTTCTTCTACAGTTTCAGGTCTTTTAATTTTTCGTTCGACAACAGGCTCTTCGACAGTTTCGATTTCTTCAGGAAGTTCTCTTTCTTCAACTTGTTGAATAATTTCCTCTTTCTTTGGAGATTCTTCTTTTACCTCTTCAACTTTTGGCTGAGGAGTTTCTGTTGATTTATTAAGTAAAGAATCCGGAACGTGAGACTCGAAACTCATTTGTTTCCATGCAGATTTTGCTTCTTGTGGTTCTTCTGCGACAGGTTTTTCTTCTGGAAGTTCTTCGTTTACAGTTTCTTCAACTGTTTCAAGCTCGTCAGATTTATTTTCAACTAATTCAGGTTTCTCTTCCTCAGTTTTTTCTTCAATAATTTCTTTTGCAGGTTCTTCAACATTAAAACTTTGAGTTTCTGCAAAACTTATTTCATGTCCTGAAATTTCAGGTTCAGTTTCTTTTTGTTCAGAAGAAACTTTTACCGTTTTCATTTTTTTCTCAACCTCTTCAATCAGACGTCTCATTTCATCTTCATGCTTGTTGATGTTTGGCTGAGGAATTTCTTCGCTTACAACTTCTTCAACAGTATTAGATTGAATTTTAACGTCAGGAAGGAAAGAATCTGTTCCGTGGAAACTTAATTCGGCATCATTATTTACCTTTTCAGTTTCACTTTCTGAAGTAATTTCTTCTTCATTAATGATTTCTTCGGGAGTAAATGCTATTTTAGCTTCAACTTCATTAAGCTCTTCATTTTCAACAGAAACCGATTCAGTTTCTTCAACTAAATCATCTTCTTTAGGTTCATTTTCAATTAAAGAAGGTTCTATTTCATGGAAGCTAATATCAGCTTCATTATCAATTTTTTCTTCCTCAACTTCTGAATCTACTTTCTCTTCATTAATAATTGTTTCAGGAGTAAATTCTGCAATTTCTTCAACAGGATTTTCTTGCTGAACATCCTCAGAAATTGGTTCTTCCTGAATATTTTCTACCTCATCAATTACCTCTTCTACTTCTTTCTTTTCAGCTTTTTGAGTAACAATAGATCCTGATTCTAAAGTAGATTCCAAATCAATAGTTTCCAAAGTATCATCATTAAGGAAGTTTTCTTCACCTTCAAATAAGATACGGTTTCTTTCACCGTCAACGTGAAGATGCTTAATTTCCGGTATGATTTGAGCCTGAAGAAGAAATGCTTCTTCGTGCTTTTTATCTTTAACGATTTGTTCGGCTTGCTCTTCCTTGATGATCTGCTGTTGCTCTTTTTCCTCTCTTTTAATAGGAAAACTACTGCTTTTATAAATATATTTGAAGGTATTTGCAGAAACCAAAGGCTTTTGCTCTTCAATAATTTCGGGTTTTGGCTTTTGCTTAATCTTACCGTTGATCAACTGATAAAGAATTTTCTTATCCGTTGTGTAAGCAGCCGTTGTAGAAAGCTCTTTCTGATAATTTTCTTTATCATAAAGATGAATCCCATACAGATGTAAAGCTCTGATATTTTGAATGTAAGGAAAAGAATTGATCTCCTCTTTCAAAAGAGTAAGATCTTCTGACTGTATATTTTTGGGGTTCTTTAATAATTCTAAAACTCTTGGATTCATTTTACCAATTCGCTACAATATCGTTAAATATCTTGTTAATGATTCTATCTGTTGCAATCTTCACCTGTGAAGCCTCTATATCTGATTGTGATAAATTACTGTTGAAAACCGCTTCATCAGAATATGTTCTGTCGAAACTTGAATCCGAATGGATTTTGTTTTCATAATGTACTTTCACTGTGATTGTTAATTTGTTTTGAGAATCCTGAACAATTCCTCCCGTCGTTTGATTGGTCGTAGAATTGGATCCAATCGTAGTCGGTGTTATAGAATAGTCTGAAATCTCACCTTCGATCAAAATATCCGGATTTTCTTTGGTTCCCTTTAACGTCGTTCTCTGTAAAAATCTGTTCTGAATATCCGTTGAAAACTGCTGTGACAAGGCAGGATTCACCAAGGCAGCATTATTCGGAAATTCATTGATCTGTACCGTCTTCTCGTCCGTTAAAGATGAACCTGTAAAAGAATAACACTGCTGAAACAATGTAAGAATTACAAATCCAAATATAATTTTCATTTTACTCATAAACCCTGCTTTTGATTTTGCGTTTCTAAAATATCTTTAAAGCTGACATATTTAATACAGATTCCGATTGGCGCAGTAAAAAGTATCCCGATTCCGCAAGCAATGATTCCTAATTCTGAAATTACTCCAACAACAAGGCTGAAAACCAATATCATAAAGAAGTTTTTCTTCGCAATTTTCCAAGAAAGTGAATATGCTTTTCTTACACTTTGAACTCTGTAAATCGAAATTAACGGCTGTACAAAGTAAAAAGAAATTGCAAATGCAAATATCAGCAATATAAAAAGTATCATCCAAACTCCCATTCCGCTTGCAAATAACGCAGTCCCGACATCACCTGTACCATCACCATATCTTGCCGCCATTATCATTGGAACCATAGACACTTGAATAGGAATCATCAATATGAAAATTGCCACAAAAAGCAATATCATAAATTTGAAATATACCCAAAAATCTGTAAAATCAAAAATATCACCGGCCTGAACTTTTTCTCCTGTATCTACTTTTCTACAAATTTTATAAAAATTCCCCATTGCCAATAATCCGCAAAAAGGAATAATGCACATTACAATGGCAAGAATTGTAGCTACTATAAATCCGCCAATATCTTTTTTGAAAAGTTCAAATCCGTCTGAAACGTATTTTCCGATGTTAAAATTGTATCCTCTTTTAATAATTAAGTCAAAATCCATGGTTAGTTTAGTCTTCTAGGTTATATTGTTTTATTTTTCTGTATAAAGTTCTCTGTGAAATTCCTAACTCATCGGCCGCTTTGTTTCTGCGTCCTTTATGCTTCTCCAACGCCTTGATAATCAAATCTTTTTCATTGTTTTGAAGAGACAGAGATTCAGGTTTATTTTCCTCAATTTCAATGTCTTCAAAATCTTCATAGCTGTCATCATTATCAGTATTTGATATGATGGTCGGCGTCTGAACAGTTGGGTTATTATTATTTTCAAAATACAATAAAGAACTTGCCGGTGCTGCCTGCTGAGGCTCAGGAGTATAAATTCTGCTGATCAGATTTTTTTCCTGATTGCTAAGATCTGCTGTTCCTCTGTTCTTTATCAGTTCCGAAGTTAAGGATTTTAAATCATTAATGTCATTACGCATATCGAAGAGAATTTTATACATAATTTCTCTTTCGCTTCCAAAATCATTCTGTTTCTGATTGTTAGGAGCATTTACCACCATTGGCAAATGGGTTTCCATTGGGATATATTCTGATAATTTTTCTACCGTTACGCTTCTGTCACGCTCTACCACGGTCATTTGCTCAACCAGGTTTCTTAACTGACGAACATTTCCCGGAAAAGTATAATTTTCAACATAATGAACGGCATTGGGCTCTAATTCCAATTCCGGCATTCTGTATTTTTCGGCAAAATCGATAGCAAACTTCCTGAATAACAAATGAATATCACCTTTTCTTTCTCTCAAAGGCGGCATATCAATTTGCACGGTATTCAAACGGTAAAACAAATCTTCACGGAATCTTCCGTCATGAATTGCCTTCATCATGTTGACGTTGGTAGCTGCTACAATTCTCACATTGGTTTTTTGAACCTGTGAAGAACCCACTTTCATGAATTCACCGCTTTCCAGTACTCTTAAAAGACGAACCTGCGTCTGTAAAGGAAGTTCACCAACCTCATCAAGGAAAATCGTTCCGCCATCTGCGACTTCAAAATATCCTTTTCTGGTACCTGTTGCCCCTGTAAAAGCTCCTTTTTCGTGTCCGAATAACTCTGAATCGATCGTTCCTTCCGGAATGGCTCCACAGTTTACGACAATATAAGGCTGATGTTTTCTTTTAGATTCTGAATGAATGATTTTGGGGATAAATTCTTTCCCCACTCCACTTTCACCGATCACCAACACGGAAATATCCGTTGGTGCTACCTGAATAGATTTTTCTAAAGCACGGTTTAGAGCCGGAAAATTTCCGATAATTCCGAAGCGGTTTTTTATATTTTGTAACTCGTTACTCATAAGTAAATTTTTGATTATTGATTTAATTTTATCTACAGATTTTAATTTATTCTGTAAAATTTGTTGATTTTTTAAAACGATTAGATAAACTTTTAAAGCTTATTTTCATCACAATTATTAATTCTAACTTATTAAATCCAAATAATCTTTGTTTCTGACTTTTGAAACTTTACTCGTAAAATATATGTTTTCGACAAAATCATAATCTTTGATCTGTCGTTCAAAATTTTCTAAATTTTTATTGTGTTTGTTCTTCTGAGAAGAATTTAATCCAAGATAATCTTTATAAAAGTTATGATGTTGATTGGGTACAATTGTTTCTCCAATTGCATCAACTGCTTTTTGTTTTTGATTTAAAGAGCAATAATCGGTTGTTTTTCTCTTAGTTAAAAACTCCAACGACTGTTCACAATCCTGAGTTCCCAGAAACTTACTGTAAACTTCCCACAGCCTTTTACAGTCATCGCTTTCGACGGTACCGTTTCTGACGTGGGCAGAAATATTATTGCAAATGATTACCAATAAAACACTGAGGCAATATTTATGAAATTTTTCCATTGTCTGTTTATTATTGATAATTATTTTTCTTGAATATCTATTTTCTCGTTGAAGAACAAATTAGTTCAGTGTATGTTCAATTTTTCTTCCTAAAAGTGTGCCTTGTGTGTTATCATAAACGAAAACATCCACAATGTCACCTAATTTTTGCCCTTCAAGCATATCAAATACGCAAACGGCATTTTGAGAATTTCTTCCTTTCCATTGCTTTTCATTCTTTCTTGAAACACCTTCGATCAAAATACGGTGAACACGTCCAACATATCCTTCCATTCTTTGTCTCGACAATTCTCTCTGTAAATCAATAACTTCTGCCAAACGTCTTTGCTTAACCTCAGCCGGAACATCATCTTCCATTTTCTTATGAGCAGGAGTTCCTGGTCTTTCTGAATAAGAGAACATATAACCGTAGTCATATTCTACTTCTTTCATTAAACTTAAAGTATCTTGGTGATCTTCTTCCGTTTCGCCACAGAAACCAATGATCATATCTTGAGAAAAAGAAATATCGGGAACAATTTCTTTCGCTTTATTAATTAAATCTAAATATTCTTCACGAGTATGCTGTCTGTTCATCGCTTCCAGCATTCTGTTGCTTCCACTTTGAACAGGAAGATGAACATAATTACAAACATTGTCGTGTTTCGCCATAATTCTGAATACATCCAAATTCATATCCTGAGGATTAGATGTTGAGAATCTTATTCTCATATTTGGAACCGCTTTGGCCACAAGATCAAGCAAATGTGCAAAATCAACAGCTGTAGCTTTCTGCATTTCAGATGCTTTGGCAAAATCTTTTTTAGGCCCGCCTCCGTACCAAAGGTAAGAGTCTACGTTTTGTCCTAAAAGCGTAATTTCTTTATATCCATTATCCCAAAGACCTTTACATTCTTCAAGAATTGAGTGTGGATCGCGGCTTCTTTCTCTACCTCTAGTAAACGGAACGACGCAGAATGTGCACATGTTATCACAACCTCTCGTAATCGTAACGAAAGCTGTAACACCATTTCCGCCCAAACGAACAGGATTGATATCTGCGTAGGTTTCTTCCTTAGAAAGAATTACATTGATAGCATCTCTTCCGTCTTCGGTTTCTTTTAAAAGATTAGGTAAATCTCTGTAAGCATCGGGGCCAACAACAAGATCAACCAATTGCTCTTCTTCTAAAAATTTGGTCTTTAATCTCTCCGCCATGCAGCCCAAAACACCAACCGTCATGTTTGGTTTTTCTTTCTTCAGCTTTTTGAACTGAGCAAGACGCATTCTCACCGTTTGCTCCGCTTTCTCACGAATGGAACATGTATTTAAAAGGATAAGATCCGCTTCTTCTACTTTAAGAGTGGTATTGTATCCCTGATCATTAAGAATAGAAGCAACGATCTCAGAATCAGAGAAATTCATCTGACAACCATAGCTCTCTAAAAATAATTTTTTAGAATTTCCATCTCTTTCAGCAATCGCAAAAGCTTCTCCCTGCTTGGTCTCGTCTATATATTTTTCCTGCACTTTTGTAGAAATTAAATTTTAGAAATTGGGTTTTATATCAATGCTAAAAATAGTTTAGTTTGCAAAGATACAAAATATTGTGCCAGAATGGCAGATGATTATTCAAAACTCATCGTCAACGGTAAATTGAATTTGGATCTTATTGGAATACCATGTAATGTCGCCGGTTTCCATTTACCTTTTATTCTTCCGACAGAATTCAAAGCTTCCTTATTAAAACTTTTATTCTCTGATTCTTTTGTTAAATATGGCTTTTCCATATTACCATTTTCATCAATTTCAAATGTTACCACGACTTGAAAATATCCTGACTTAATAGCGCTAGAATTAAATACTTTGGTCAATTTCTGCCTAAAACCATTTATCCCTCCATCAATAAATTCTGGAAGTTTATAATAATCTTTAATATCATAGTCCTCTTTGTATTTCTCAAATAGATAATCTGGAAAAATCATGTGTCTAGATATTGCCGTATATTGTTTCTCGTCTACTACAAGGGGATTCCAACCTTTTAAGTATTTAAAAACTTCACGAGTCACTTCATAAGCACACTTGTTTTTCTGAATTGACAAAGTATCATCGTCTTTCACGAACTTAATTGTAGAATCAGGATAGATAGCAACATCAATTGCATAATATTCATTTTTATTTTCACAAGGCTTAATATTCTTTTCAACTAAAATATCATGAAAATCCTTATAAAATTGCTTATTTCCACCTTTATACGATTCGATTCCGTGAGGATATTTATCTATTATTTGCTGTGCATTATAAATAAGGCTTATAAGCATTAATAAAATCAGAATAAATTTACTTTTAATCATTTTCATAAGTGTTTGAACTAAAATCAACTTTTAAAATATATTTTGAATTAACAAGAATCCATTCTTTTGTTACAGGTATTCATTTTTTATTTCTTTTATTACAAATCGGTTGAAATAGATGACAGATTCATTTTTATTTTAACCTGAGAAGTGATTGGCTGGCCGTTGCAAGATGCCGGAATCCAATTTTTTTTGATTCTTCTCACCACATATTTCATGTCATCAAAGAAGACTTCACTGTTGGATACTTTTGGAGATCCTTCAATTTTAGTTACTTTTCCAGTCTGGTCGATCGTTAATACAAAATTGAAATCACCATTCAAAACATAAAAATCAGAATTCAGATAATCAAACATATATTTTCTCAATGTTTCTTTATAAACCAATACTCCACCCTCAAAAGCTGCAGCTTTAAAATCGTTGCAGTTTTTTGCAGCAATTTGCAATAACGGCTCTTTGATATCTATTTTTAAAAGATTCTTATTGCTTTCCGAAGTAAAAGTATCGTCTCTTTCTTCAACATCTTGTTGTGCAAAAGCAAAATTTGCCACAAAAAGTCCGATGAATAATGCTAAAGTTTTCATGAATATATTTTTAATAGAGCAAAATTACATCAAAAAAAAGCTTCACACAAAAGTGTAAAGCCTGATTAAAATATTTAATTAAATTTTAATGTAAAAACTATGAAACTATTGTCTGATTCTGAGCTTTACTTCCTGTTTCTTTCAACATTAATGAAACACAAATCGCTAAAACAATTCCCACAATCCAAAATAAAATCGAATGTTGAAAATGTAGATCTCCGGAAGAAATATCTAAACTTTTCCCGAACCATCTGCTGAAGATGGGACTCAATAAAGTAGTAACTCCAAAAGTGATAAAATTAATGGCTCCTGTTGCGCTCCCTTTTACATAATCAGGATTAGCTTCTTTAATAACAGAATACGGAATCATCGCTGCTCCGGAACCTAATCCGAGAATGAACATGCTAATTTTTGCAGGATACAAATCCGGAAGATAAATTAACTGCAATAAACTGATGATCATTAAAACTGCGCCAGCAATCAAAACAGGTTTTCTACGACCAATTTTATCTGTAATAAATCCTAAAAGCGGACATCCGAACACCCACCCAAAAGCAACCATCGCACTAGTAATCGCTGCTTCATGAAAAATAAACTGTTTATCTTTCTGAAAAAAAGCAACCGCCCAAGTCATGGCAAATATCGTTGTTGGAGCAAATAAAAGCCCAGAAACAATCCCACAAAGCCAAGACTGTGGATTTTTAAAAACGATTTTATAGGGTTCTAAATAACCGATATGTTTTGTTTTAGCTTCCTCAGAATTTTCAGATTTATTTTCATTGGGAATCACAAAAAACAGCCCGAAAGCGGTAACAATCGTGGCAATTCCCGACCAAAGCCAGAATGTATCAATATTTACACCTTTTTCAACCCACGGTCCTACTACAAATTGCCCGGCTGTTCCGCCCAGCATTCCTATACATTGTGTAAAACCGATGGCCGTAGCCAAAGATTTTGAAGAGAAACCTTTACTCGCCAAGTAAACACAGCCCGGAAATGCAAAAGCACAACCTGCACCTTGTAATAATCTTCCAGAAACTCCGGCAACCTGACTTGAAATTAAAAATAATAAACAGCCAAATCCCAAAATTAAAGTTCCGACAAAAAGAGATTTTTTCCCTCCGAATTTATCTAAAGCAATTCCGGCAATCAAACTACAAGTTGAATAGGTGTAATAATACGTTCCCACCATACTGATCAATTTCAGTTCGGTCGTATTAAAATTATTAACCAATTGCGGAATCATCACCGCTGGCGCAGACCTGATCACGTAATCTAAAAAGTAAAAAATAAGCCCAAATGCCCAGGCGATAATGTAGAATTTCTTTAGAGAACTACTCATTACAACAATCCTTTAATATGTTTATAGTTGCTTTTTACGGTATCTAAAGCTTCTTCCATTTTTCCGCCAAGCATTAATTGTGTCATCGATTTTGTCATTCCCAATACCTGATCGAATTCGATTTTTGGAGGTAACGCCAATGCATTAGGATTTGTGAAAATATTTAATAAATATGGCCCGTCATGGTTTAAACATTCCGTAATTGCGTTCACAACTTCTTCAGGTTTATGAACATTTTTTCCGGGATAGCCCATTGCCTGTGCTACCATTGCAAAATCAGGATTAATCATATCTGTTTCGTTATCGGGCATTCCTCCGACTTCCATTTCCAATTTTACCATTCCAAGTGTTCGGTTGTTGAAAACGATCAATTTTATCGGAAGTTTATACTGAAAAATAGTCGCCATATCTCCTAAAAGCATTGATAATCCACCATCACCACACATTGCGATAACTTGTTTATCTGGATGAGCCAAAGATGCTCCAATCGCCATAGGCATTGCATTCGCCATTGAACCATGGTTGAAAGAACCTAACATTTTACGTTCACCAGTTCCTGTAATATATCTTGCTCCCCAAACACAGCACATTCCTGTATCTACAGTGAAAATGGCATCTTTTTTTGCAATTTGATCAAGAATATGCGCAACATATTCCGGTTGAATAGCATCTTCTTTTCCGGAATCTTTCACATAAGCCATCTGACTTTCTTTTACTTTTTCGTAAAATTCCAATTGCTGATTAAGGAAATGAATGTCTGTTTTTTCTTTTAATAAAGGCAGTAAAGCTTTGATGGTTTCTTTCACATCACCCGTCAGACCCAATTCCAACTTGGCTCTTCTTCCCAATCTTTCAGGACTTTCATCAATCTGAACGATTTTATTTTTAACAGGCATGAATTTCTGATAAGGAAAATCTGTTCCTAAAAGAATCAGCAAATCAGCTTCATGCATCGCGTGATAGGCGGAAGGGAGTCCCAGAAGCCCGGTTAACCCAACTTCATTAGGATTATTAGGTTGAATCGCCATTTTTCCTCGGAAAGAATATCCCACAGGAGCTTTTAAATATTTTGATAACTCTACTACTTCGGCATTGGAATTTTCTGCTCCGATTCCGCAGTAGATGGTTACTTTTTCGCTTTCGTTAATTAAACTTGCCAACTCATTCAATTCATCATCAGAAGGACGAATAATTGGGTTTGTTTTAAATATTTTATTGGAAGTTGTTGCTTCTTCAGCATCTAATTCTGAAACATCGCCCGGAAGTCCGATCACGGCAACTCCTTTTTTAGAAATAGCATGCTGAATGGCTGTTTGAACCGTTCTTTGAACCTGCTCTGGTCTCGTGATCATTTGATTGTAGTAACTACAGTCGTCGAACAATTTTGTAGTATTGGTTTCCTGGAAATAATCCATTCCCATTTCTTCGGTCGGAATCGTTGAAGCAATAACCAACATCGGAACGTGAGAACGATGCGCCTCGTAAACACCATTGATCAAATGAACGTGTCCTGGCCCGCAACTTCCTGCACAAACTGCAAAACCGTCAAGCTCAGCTTCGGCGGCAGCGGCGTATGCTCCAACTTCTTCATGCCTTACATGAATCCATTCGATGCTGCTTTTTTTTACTGCAATATTGAGGTGATTAAGGCTGTCGCCCGTTACTGCATAAATTCTTTTTACATTTGCGTTTTCGAGCATTTCAACAATTTGCTCTGCTATGTTTTTAGCCATAATTAATATTTTTGTGGGTTTTCTATTCGAAAAAATATAGAATGTATATGGATTAATTAAGACTTTTTCTTCCGTAAAGAATCATCTCTCTATCAAATTTAGGCAATAATTTAAAACTGATGTTAAACAATTGATTAATTTTTTCAATCAATATTAAAAAAAGAACTCTGTAATTTCTTACAGAGCTCTTGGTATTATTTAGATTACTTCAATCTGATTTCTCAATAAATCTTCAAATTCATCTCTTTTACGAATTAAGAGCGCTTTTCCGTCTAAGAAAAGAACTTCAGCTGGTTTTAATCTTGAATTAAAGTTTGAACTCATTTCAAAACCGTAAGCTCCTGCATTATGGAAAGCCAAAACATCGCCTTCTCTTACTTCATTCAATTTTCTATCCCAAGCGAAAGTATCTGTTTCACAAATATTTCCAACTACGGTATAAATTCTTTCTGCACCTTTTGGATTAGATAAATTTTCAATCTGATGATAAGAATCATAAAACATTGGACGAATCAAATGATTAAACCCAGAATTAACTCCAACAAAAACGGTTGCTGTTGTTTGTTTAATTACATTCGCTTTTACTAAAAGATATCCGCTTTTTCCAACCAGGAATTTCCCTGGCTCGAACCATAATTCGAATTTTTTACCTGTAGATTTTGAAAACTCAGCGATTACTTTTTCTACTTTTTTGCCTAATGTTTTCACATCAGTTTCTTCTTCGCTGTCTTGGTAAGGAATTTTGAAACCACTTCCCATATCCAAATATTTCAGGTTCGGGAAATGCTCAGAGAGTTCCAACATGATATCTAAAGCTTGCAAGAAAACATCAGGATCTTTAATTTCGCTTCCTGTGTGCATGTGAAGACCTTCAACATTCAGGTTTGTACTTTTCATCACTCTTTCGATGTGACGAACCTGGTGAATTGAAATACCAAATTTGCTATCGATGTGACCTGTAGAGATTTTATAATTTCCACCTGCAAAAATATGCGGGTTGATTCTTACTAAAATTGGATACGTATTTCCGTATTTGTTACCGAACTGCTCGAGAATAGAGATATTATCGATATTAATGTGAACTCCGTGCGTCATTGCTTCCTCGATTTCAGCTAAGTCGACACAGTTTGGAGTGAATAATATTTTTTCTTTCGTAAATCCGGCTTTTAAACCAAGCTTTACTTCATTAATTGATACACAATCCAAAGAAGCACCCAAGTTCTTGACATACTTAAGGATATTAATGTTTGTCAACGCCTTCGCCGCGTAGAAGAACCTTGTGTGTTTTAAAAAAGAAGATGTAAGTTTCTCGTATTGAATTTTAATCGATTCTGCATCGTAAACGTACACCGGTGTGCCAAACTCATTGGCAATCTTTAATAATTCTTTTGAATTCATAATTTTATTTTAGCATAAAAAAGGCAGATTCTTCCTAAAAAGAGTCTGCCAAAGTATTATTTTTATGCAAGGCAACTCTTTTAAACATTCCAAACCTTAGAGAACTTTACAGTTCCCTTTTTTCCAGCTTTATTTTGTTTAAAATTGTGCATTGCTTTGTTTTATTTTTTACAAAAATACTAATTCTTTTTTATTTCAAGAAAATTGTTTGAAAAGCGCTCTCTTCTTGATAAGAATTAATATGGGTTTAGAATCTTGTTTTATTTTGGTAATGGCAACGTTTCAAAGTCGCCACGAAGTAACGCCAACTGCAAATCATTATTTAAATCTGCGGTTGATAGAGGCAGATCTATTTTTAATTTAGAGATCATACTCAACGTCTGAATTTGGGTGAAGAGTTCATAAAAACCGTAAGAAACAGCTTTTCCGTTTTCTATAATTAAGAATAGTTTTTCGCCTAATTTTCTTCCCTGTCCAAGCCAAAGCTCGTTTCTTTTTTTGAAATCTATTTTCTTTTTGAAGATATTAATATCAGTATATTCTTCAAAAGTTCCAATAAACTGGACGGCTTTTGTACCTTGAGTAAAAGATTTAAATTTCAGAATTGGTCTTTCTGATTTATTCAGCTGATTTTTCTCAACGATATATTTATTATTTCTAAAATAAAGTCCGAAAGGATAAACTTCTCTCTTTTTGATATTTTTTGAGTTCAATATCAACTTGGCAATGATATCTGTTCCGGTAAGCTCAAAATTAATTTGGGTAACTCCCGTCTGAATTTCTTCCCATCGCTTAGATTTGGAATTAAAAACTTTCTTAGAAAATTTATTAATATCCTGAACATAATCGGAAAAGATAATTTTCCCGCTTTCGTTTTGGAAATAGACAAAGCCTCTTTCATTCGGAAGATCTTGCGTTAACTGCTTGATCTTATTGATGTAAGTATTGGCATTTGTTTCTTCGTGCTGTTCCTGAATGATCTCATTTTTAGTGTCTTTCGAAACCAAAAGTTTAAATAATTCTAAGGTAGCCCGTGCATCACCATCTGCTCTGTGATGATTTGTTAAAGGAATTCCCAACGATTTCACCAATTTACCCAATGAATAACTTACCTCATCAGGAATCAGTTTTTTAGCTAAAGGAATTGTATCTAAAGTATTGATTTTGAAATCATAACCAAGCCTTGCAAACGATTGGCGAAGCATTCTGTAATCGAAATCGATATTATGCCCAACCAATGTTGTATTTTGAGTAATTTCGATCACTCTTTTTGCAATTTCATGGAATTTTGGAGCAGTTTTGACCATTTTTGGTGTAATATTGGTCAATTTCTGCACAAAAGGCGTGATATCTCCTTCAGGATCTACCAAAGAAATAAACTGATCGACAATCTTCTGACCATCATAACGGTAGACAGCAATATCTATAATGCATTCTTTCCTGTAACCTGCACCATTACTTTCTATATCTATTATTGAATACATTATAATCTGTTATACAGCTAATTTTATGATTAATACTAATAATTACTGCCATCAAAATCCCTACAGTAGCCAATAAACTACGTACATAACTTATGCCATAAATAAAAAGGATTTTATACCATCTTCCCGATACACCCTCACATTATGTAAAAATTCATTGTTGAAATCAACTTTTCAAACAACGGATACATCTATTTTTTATCGATGAATAAAGGCAGTCGTGCTAAATTAACAAAAATTATGTCAAAAAAAAGTAAATCTTGAATTTAAACTATCTATAATTATATTGAAATTGACAAAATCAACCCATATTATTATCTTTTTCTGCCTCCCAAACCAAACATTCCTAAAAGAGCTTTTGCCCCTTCACGCATTAAAGTACTGGTAAATGTTCTTCCTGCTTTGCTTTGTAAAACTTTTTCAAACATTCCCGGTTCTTCTTTTACAGGTCTTGATTTTTGGGTTGGAGCAGAATTTTGAGCTGCTTGTTCCATTCTGCTTGTTAGCATTTCGTAGGCTGACTCTTTGTTTATATCTTCTTGATATTTAGCAACTAAACTAGAATTATTCACTAAATCAGAAACTTCAGAATCACTTAAAACATCCATTCTGGATTCTGGAGAAATTAAATAGGTATGAACCAACGGTGTAGGAATTCCTTTTTCATCTAAAGCAGTAATAAATGCCTCCCCAATTCCTAGATTTTGAATTAAATTGGAGGCATTATAAAATTCCGTTGTCGGATAATTTTCAACTGCTTTTGATATTTCTTTTTTATCTTTTGCTGTAAAACCTCTCAGCGCATGCTGGATTTTTAACCCTAATTGAGAAAGCACACTTTCAGGAACATCGCCAGGAATCTGAGTGATAAAATAAATCCCAACTCCTTTAGAACGAATCAGTTTCACCATCGTTTCAATTTGTGAAAGCAATGCTTTTGAAGATTCATCAAACATTAAATGAGCTTCATCAATGAACAAAACTAACTTTGGCTTTCCGCTGTCTCCTTCTTCCGGAAAAGTCATATAAATTTCAGCAAAAAGAGAAAGCATAAACGTAGAGAATAACTGTGGTTTATTCTGAATATCAGCAACTCTCAAAATATTCACAACCCCTTTTCCATCTCTGGTTTCAAGCAAATCATGAACATCAAAACTTAATTCACCAAAGAAATCTGCTGCTCCCTGCTGTTCCAAAGCAACGATTGATCTCAAAATAGCGCCTAAAGAAGCCGGAGCAATTGAACCGTAGTTGGAAGCTAGTTCAGCTTTTCCTTGTGCGTTATCTGTAACGTATTGCAGAACCTTTTTCAAATCATTAAGATCAATCAAAGGCAATCCTTTATCATCAGAATATTTAAAAACAATTGACATGATACTTTGCTGAGTATCATTCAATTCTAAAATTTTACTTAATAAAACCGGACCAAATTCGGTAACAGTCGCTCTTAATTTCACTCCTTTCCCTCCAGAAATGGTCATCAATTCTACCGGAAAAGCTTGTGGATTATATGGAAGCTGCGTTTTAGCATATCTTTCTTCAATAATCGTATTCATTTGTCCTGCTTCTGCAATCCCTGAGAAATCGCCTTTGATATCCAAAACCAAAGACGGAACTCCCGCATGAGAAAGCTGCTCTGCAAAAACCTGTAACGTTTTGGTCTTTCCGGTACCGGTTGCTCCGGCAATAAGTCCGTGTCTGTTGATTGTTTTTAAAGGAATGGTTACATTAATTTCTGATACCACTTCGCCGTCCAGCATTCCTTTTCCTAGTATAATATGTTCACCTTTTGGGGTGTATCTGGGAGTTAATTCTTCAATAAATTTCGCTTTATCTGCCATTTGTTCTTTTTTAACTTATAAATATAAAATTTTTTATAAAACTTTTAATCATCGAAAGAATATTCATGATTTAGTTCAGCTTCAAATTTCTATAAATTTTGCTTAAATTAGTCATGCTAATAAAGAAAATCAGAGAGAATATTTATTATCATTAAAAACAAAATAAATATTCACTTACAATCTTCATATAAATTAGACTAAATAAAACTTTATAGATTTACTCTATTATTATCGATATTTTATTTTATCCCGTTTTTAAAAAATAAAACACGATTTTTGTAGATTGAATAATAACAACAAAATTGTTAAAGAAATAAGATGAAAGTTGAACAAATATATACAGGCTGCCTTGCTCAAGGGGCATATTATATAGTATCAGAAAATGAAGCTGTAATTATAGATCCATTAAGAGAAGTTAATCCTTATTTGGCTCGCCTTGAAAAAGACAATGTAACTTTAAAATATATTTTTGAGACCCATTTCCATGCAGATTTTGTTTCAGGACATTTGGATTTAAGTAAGAAAACGGGAGCCCCAATTGTTTATGGACCGACTGCTAACCCTGATTTTGAAGCAATTATTGCAGAAGACAATCAGATCTTTGAGATTGGAAAAGTAAAAATAAAGACCTTGCACACTCCTGGTCATACCATGGAGAGCACAACCTATCTTCTAATTGATGAAAATGGTGTTGAAACTGCAATTTTCACAGGAGACACCCTATTTTTAGGAGATGTAGGAAGACCGGATTTGGCTCAAAAAGCAACCAATCTTACTCAAGAAGATCTTGCAGGAATTTTATACGAAAGTTTACACAGCAAAATACTTCCACTAGATGACAGCATTACGGTTTATCCGGCTCATGGAGCAGGTTCTGCATGCGGAAAGAATATGCAGAAGGAAACTGTTGACATCTTGGGAAATCAAAGAAAAACCAATTACGCATTAAATCAACCCGATAAAGAATCATTCATCAGAGAGGTTTTAGATGGATTAACAGCTCCACCAAAATATTTCGGAATGAATGTGGCCTTAAACAAAGGAGGTTACGAAAGTCTTGATGATGTTATGAATAAAGGATTAAATCCTGTCTCTGTTGAAGATTTTGAAAGTTTTGCAGAAGAAACTGGCGCTTTAATTTTAGATACAAGAGAACCTGCAGATTTCCAGAAAGGTTTTATTCCAAATTCTATTAATATTGGATTAAAAGGAGATTTCGCACCTTGGGTTGGGACGTTGATCGTAGACGTAAAACATCCTTTGTTACTGGTTTCTGACGAAGGAACAGAAGAGGAAGTGATTACAAGATTGAGCAGAGTTGGATTTGATAATGTTTTAGGATACTTGAAAGGTGGATTTAATTCTTGGAAAAACTCAGACAACGAAATTGATGAAGTAACAAGAATTTCACCTGCTGAATTTGCTGAACAATTCAATGAAAATACAAAAGTAATCGACGTTAGAAAGCTTGGAGAGTACTCTGCAGAACATATTGACAATGCTTACAACAAACCATTAGATACCATTAGTGATTGGGTAACCACAATTGATGATTCTGAACATTTCTTCCTACATTGTGCGGGAGGCTATAGAAGCATGATCGCAGCAAGCATACTTAACTCACACGGAATCAGAAACTTTACTGAAATAGAAGGCGGATATAATGGAATTAAAAAAACTGAAAAATTTCCAACTTCAGACTTCGTTTGTCAATCAAAAACATTGTAAGATTTTAAATATGAAAAATAAACTTCTCGGATTAATTCTTGTATCAATTTTTGCATTAACTGCATGTAAAACAGCAGCAACCGTAGACGTTTCGAACGCAAGCATCAAAAAAATAATCAATAATCCGGATGTTACTTTGGTAGACGTAAGAACTCCTGAACAATTTGCAGGAGGATCAGCAAACAACGCGATCAACGTACCTTTAGCTGAAATTATAAACAATCCTACATCTCTGAAAGGCAAAAAAGTAGTTGTTTTCTGTAATAAAGGAATACAAGCCGATGAAGCCGTTAAAATCTTAAAGAAAAACGGTGTTGAAGTTTATGACGGAACGAGCTGGAAAAATGTAAAAGGCATTCAGGATTCCAGCCTTTAAATATTGAAACTTTTAACTAAAACCAAAAACTATGTCACAAAAATTTCAAGAACTTATTGAATCCGAAAGACCGGTATTGATAGACTTTTTTGCAACTTGGTGTCAGCCATGTAAAGTTCAGTCTTCGGTTTTAAATACAGTAAAAGAAAATGTTGGCCAGGGAGCCAGAATTATAAAAATAGATGTTGATCAATATCCTGCCATTGCTTCTCAATACGGCGTACGTGGAGTTCCTACTTTAGCGATCTTCAAACAAGGAGAATTACTTTGGAAAGAAAGTGGTGTGCATGATGTGAATACGTTGACTCAACTTTTAAAACAATATGAATAGAACTGTGATTTTTCACAGTTTTTTATTTTAAACCACAGATTTTCACAAATTTACACAGATGTTTGCGCTTTAGTGTTTATTAATTATTTGTCTATTAAAATTATGCCTAAACATCTGTGTAAATCCGTGTAATCTGTGGGAGAAAACTACAATTCAATCGAAAAAGAATCTCTATCATTCAAAAACTGAAAATGTTTTCTGAAATCATTTAATTCATTCATATTTAATTCTGCAGAAACGATATTTCCATTTTTCGTAGCAATTTCTTTTCCGTCTGCAAAAAAGCAATGTGAGCTTTCCTGATAAAAAAGATCATTTCCATCGGTTCCGATTCTATTTAAACCAAAAACAAAAGATAAATTTTCAATAGCACGAGCTTTTAGAAGATGCTCCCAAGCTCCTACTCTTTTTTCCGGCCAGTTGGCAACGTACAAAATTGCATCGTAATCATCATTATTTCTCGCAAAAACAGGAAAACGAAGATCGTAACAAACCTGTAGTAAAAATCTGATTCCTTTATAGTTAACAATCATTCTTTCCTTTCCGGGAGTATAAACTTTATCTTCTCCAGAAAAAGAAAACAGATGTCTTTTATCATAAAAAACAACCTCTGAATCTGGCTGAACAAAATACATTCTGTTATAGAAATTTCCGTTTTCCTCTACAGAAGCGCTTCCACAAAATGCAGCATTCTTTTCTTTTGACAGTTTCTTTAAAAACGCTAAAGATTCTTCATTTCTGTCTGATACTTCAGAAGCATCCATACAAAAACCCGTAGAAAACATTTCCGGCAAAAGAAATAAATCGGCTTCAATATTTTCTAATTCTTTTTCAATCAGTTGAAAATTTTCATCTTTATTTTTCCAGATGATATCTAAATTTAATCCTGCGATCTTCATAAACTTTGTTAAATAACTTCCATAAAAATACGATTTTCCCTTGATTTCGGTTCTATTTTTGATGCGGATATTTTTTAGTAATAACATCGAAAAAGTAAAATTTATGAAGAAATTGGTTTTTATGTTTATGTTAGTATTGGGAGGAGCTTTGGTAAATGCTCAAGCTTACACCGGAAAAGGAGATCAGAAAGTCCAATTGGGATTGAGCGCTTGGGGATACGGAACTGGAGTTACAGGAACTTATGATTATGGTTTAAACAAACTAATTTCAGTCGGAGGAGGTTTGAACGCCTATTTTAGCGGATATAAAGATGATGACAAAGACAACAGAGTTTTTATCTTCGGAAGATTGAATTTTCATCTGCGCGAAGCATTAGATCTACCGGAAAAATTAGACATTTATCCCGGTGTTGATGTAGGAGCTCTTGGAAAAGACTTTGGAATCGGCGCTCACATTGGTGCAAGATACTTTTTCACAGAGAAAATCGGGGTATTTGCAGAAGTAGGAAACAATGGCAGTCTCGGAGTTTCGCTTAATTTGTAGAAAATAGTCTTAATATATGACAAAGCTTCTCGTTTCGGGGAGCTTTTTTATTTGGCATAGTTTTGATAATTGTTACCTTTGCAAATTAAATCTAAATTTTATTAATGGAATTAGCAATCAAGATTTTCCAGTTTATATTAAGCATCTCTATTTTAGTGGTTCTTCATGAGCTTGGACACTTTTTACCCGCAAAATACTTTAAAACCAAGGTAGAAAAATTCTATCTGTTTTTTGATCCATGGTTCTCAATAGCAAAGAAAAAAATCGGTGAAACAGAATACGGTATCGGATGGCTTCCTTTCGGAGGTTATGTGAAAATTGCCGGAATGGTAGACGAAAGCATGGATACCGAGCAATTGAAGCAACCGGCTCAGCCTTGGGAATTCAGAGCAAAACCGGCTTGGCAGAGATTAATCATCATGTTGGGTGGAGTTACGGTAAACTTTTTCTTGGCTTGGTTAATTTATAGCTGTTTATCTCTTTTTAACGGAGAAACATATACTGACCTTACGAAATTTGAAAACGGAGTTGAAGTAACAGAAGCCGGTAGAAAAATGGGCTTCCAAAATGGTGATAAAATCATCAGCATCGACGGAAAACCTAACGAAAGACTAGAAAATGCTTCCATTAACATCCTTTTAGGTGATAATGTTACGGTTTTAAGAGACGGAAAAGAAGTTACTTTCCCTGTAAATACTGAGGGTGTTGCAGAAGTTCTTAAACAAAAAGAAGCAAAACTATACATCAGCCCAAGAATGCCAATGGTTATTGATTCTTTGGCAACTCCATCTTCTAAAGCATCTGGTTTAGCTGTTGGTGATAAAGTTGTTGGAATTAATGGTCAGAAAGTTTCATTCTTTGATCAGGTAAGCTCTATTTTAAGTCAAAATAAAGGAAAAACAATTTCTGTTGATGTTGAAAGAAACGGAGCTGTTCAGACTTTAGCTTCTGTTCCTGTTGATAAAAACGGAAAATTAGGCGTACAAATTGCGACTAAAAATCTTGCTAAATCTATTACAACCAATAAACATTATTCTTTCGGAGAATCTATTCCTAGAGGATTTACAAGAACTATTGAAGCATTAACAATGCAGGTTAAGCAGTTCAAAATCATGTTTAACTCTAAGGTTCAAGGATATAAAAACGTTGGTGGACCAATTGCCATCGTTAAAAACATGCCTGTAAATAAATCTGCTGACGGAAGCATCGGTATTAACTGGCCGGCTTTCTGGAGTTTTACAGCAATGTTCTCTGTTTGGTTAGCATTTCTGAACTTAATTCCTATCCCAGGATTGGATGGTGGGCACGTTATCTTTACTTTATATGAAATTATTGTAGGAAAACCTGTACCTCAAAAAGTTTTAGAGAATGCACAAATGATCGGAGTTATCTTCTTGTTAGGCTTAATGTTACTGATCTTTGGAAGTGATATCTTTAAAGTGTTCACAGGAAAATTATAGAAATATTTAAAATATTTTTAAAAAAAACTTGCATGGTATAAATATCAGTCCTATATTTGCACCACTTAAAAATAAGGACATTCCTCCTTAGCTCAGTTGGTTAGAGCATCTGACTGTTAATCAGAGGGTCCTTGGTTCGAGCCCAAGAGGAGGAGCGAAAGCTAAAAAGAGTTACAAAACATTTTGTAACTCTTTTTTATTGCATATAAACTAAATTTTCTCAATCCTCAATATAGATAAACTCACATCTCTTAATTTTAAAAAGATGACAGAAAATAATATCTTGCAAATAAAAAAATATGAGTTCAATTATCGTAAGACAAGCTGAGCCGAAAGATTATCCCGCCATTATCGAGCTGCAAAACGCCAACACTCCTGACCAATTAACTGAAGAAGAAAAGAAACAAGGCTTCGTAGTTTCCAGCATGACTGAAGAAACATTAGATGGTATTAATAAAAATTTAGGCGTTTTAGTTGCTGTTGAAGATGATCAATTAGCCGGGTTTGTATGTCTTGCAACAACTAATCCCTTACCGGAACATCCTGTTGTAAAAGCGATGTATGAAAGTTTTCCTCATCAAATATTTAATGACAAAAAATTGACAGATTATCGAGTCTTTATCTACGGTCCTGTTTTAATAAATTCTAATTGGAGAGGAAAAGGAATCCTGAAAAAGCTATTTGCCGCCGTGAAAGATTTTACTAAAAATGATTACAATTTGGGAACCGCTTTCATTAATGATAAAAATCCACATTCTCTTGCTGTGCATGTTGATGGTTTAGGAATGACCGCTTTAAAGCCTTTTAATTATAAAGAAGAAACATTTCAATTGGTTGTTTTTTCTGTTTAAACACTAAGAAAATGGATTAGAAAAAAATATTTTTAAGCAAATTTGAAAAATATTTTATTTTTTACTTTTTATCAATTCATCTTTAGATTAAACTTCAAAATACTGAAAAATAGACAGATAAAAACGTCAGCCTTTTTTCATCATTAAAAAAATTAAAAATCATCGAATAAAAATTCAATTTTTCTGCCATAATTTGCTTTGAACACTTGCTTCATATCAATATTCATATTATATTTGCATCACCAAAACAACGGAAAATTCCTCCTTAGCTCAGCTGGTTAGAGCATCTGACTGTTAATCAGAGGGTCCTTGGTTCGAGCCCAAGAGGAGGAGCAAATCCATCAGATTATTCTGATGGATTTTTTTATGTCCAATTTTCTCCATTTCCTTTTTCAAATTTCAATTATTGATTTTCTTTCAATATTTGTTTACATCTATATTTCAATGTTTTATAATGATAATTTATTAAATATTTAAACAAAAACGTCATATTTAATTAATATTTTATCATTAATTTGTGAATAATTAAAAAATAGATTTATGAAAAAACTAATTTTACTAACGTTATTACCTTCTGCTATTTTCGCTCAAGTCGGTATCAATACAAACACCCCAACATCCACTCTAGACATTACCGCAAAAGCCTCAACAGGAACTACAACAAATGTAGACGGAATGTTAATTCCCAGGATAAACCTCCAACGCGCACAGTTAATGTCAGCAGTTCCAACATCCACACTTATTTATGTAAATGATCTCTCTGTAGGAACAGCAGCAGGTATCGCGGCCGATGTTACATCCACTGGTTTTTATTATTTTGACGGTACAAAATGGGTCGCTGCTATAACATCCAATAATAACAATGACTGGCATCTTATAGGGAATACCGGGACAAACCCTGCAAATAACTTCATAGGAACTAGCGATAACCAACCAGTTGTCTTTAAAATAAATAATGCAAATGCTGGAGCACTCGGTACTGCTCCATTTTTTAATACAAGCTTTGGACTAAGTACTTTTGCTTATAATATTACAGGTCCATTCAACGTAGCTTTTGGATTTCAAGCACTTAGGATAAATACGACAGGGAATCGTAATACCGCCATTGGAGTCAGTGCTTTAAATAGTAATATTCTTGGAAACCAAAATACAGCAGTTGGGTATGAATCATTAACAAATTCAACCGCTGGAACAAATACCGGGATAGGTTATTTTGCACTACGTCCTTTAACTACCGGCACCGAAAATATCGGAATAGGCTACCAAGCCGGTCTTGATTCAAACGCAGGAGGAACTGCCGCAGGAATTACTACCGGATCCAGAAACTTAATGCTGGGAATAAATACGGGCGTTCCAAACCAAGCAGCAAATGACCAAATGAATATTGGCAATATTATTTTCGGAACAAATATAAATGGAACCTTAGCTACACCTAAAGGAAATGTCGGTATCGGAATTTCTGATCCAACTACAAGGCTACATGTTGTTGCAACCACAGCAAATGCTAACAGATATAATCTTTTTGATGCCACTTCAGGAACAAATCAATATGGAATACTTACTCTTAGAAACACCTCTCCTTTAGCTACAGGAAATTATTCACTTCTAGGATTTACCAATAGCGGACCTACTTCTGGAGGAGGAAACTGGGCTTTAGGTTCAATTCGTACAGGAGCCACAGCCGTTAATGGTTCTGAAGAAGATTTTTATATTGGAAACTCTACCGGCGGAGCTCTAACCGAGAGATTAAGAATAAAACCAGACACAGGATTTGTAGGAATCGGAACAACTACACCTACAGCAAGAGTAGAAATTGCATCAGGCGCAACCGGAACATCAGGATTAAAATTCACCAACATTAATAATACTACAGCCACTACACAAAACGCTGCAGCTTTAGGAGTAGACGCTACCGGAAATGTTGTTATTCAAAACAATGCTCCATTAACATCTACTTTTAAATCTTTTAGTATTAATGCTAGTTCTGCTGCAAATTCATTAATTACCATTGGGTCATTACAGTTTCAATATCCAGCAACTAGCTGTACAGTAGGCCCAACATATATTCAGGTAAGATCTACAAGCGGAGCTAGTAATATCGGAATTATGCATGCTGCAATGACATCTTCACAAACCCAAGCCAGCAATGCCTTTATAGCAACAGCTCCTTTAACAGCTACTACCGCTTTTACTGATATTACATCACTCCCTTTAAATTGTATACAGGACAGCCACGCACAATTTAATTTCTACTCTTACACAGACAGAACATTTTATAGAGTAAATGTCAACATAGCGGATGGTGACAGCTTAGGTTTTGGAGCCTTAGGATATATTTTTGTGGAGCTTCAGAGATAATTTATTTTAAACTTTATCATTTTAACAAATTAATAACTATAACACCGTCATTTTGATGGTGTTATTTTGTTAACTTTGCGCTTTTGTATTTATTTAAAGAATTTTTTTAAAATTTTACTATTTTATAAATAAACAGCATACTTTTTGTTTATGCTAAATGCTTGAAGAAACAACAAATGTTAATTAATAACTCCAAATATTACTCTTTCTCTTTTTTTCTATTTTTAACCAGCCTCGTCTGTGCTCAAAACTCAGCAAACGGCAAAATTTTAGATTCGAAAACAAATAAGGAAATCAGCGGTGTAGATGTTTTCATAAACGATAACAACAAACCGGCTTTAACTACGACGACAGGAAATTTCAGTGTTCAATCGGACAGTATTATTTACAAATTAAAATTTCTAAGAAAAAATTATGCCTTAGAAAACATAACTGTTACACCCGAAAATGCTAACAATCTTTTCGTAAAATTATCTCAGGAAAAAGTAGAAAGTATCCAAGAGGTTGTTATTCATAACGAAAAGCCAAAATACAAGAATAAAAAGGAAAATCCGGCTTACGCGATCATGCAGGAAGTCTGGAAAAGAAAAAGAAACAACGGATTAGATAAATTCGATACTTATACTTATAAAGAATACGAAAAAATTCAGTTTGATGCCAACAATCTGGATAGTGCTTTTATGAGTAAAAAAATCTTCAATAAACTAGATTTTATATTCGATTATGCAGATTCTACGGCGAGCGGAAAAATAGGGCTTCCCATTTTCTTAAATGAATCTATTTATGAAAACTTTGGAAAAAACAAACCCGATAAAAGAACAAAAAGGCTATTGGTTGCTCAAAAAACTTCCGGTTTTCAGGATAATCAGGTAATTACTATTACGGCAAAAAATCTTTATCGTGACATTAATATTTACGATAATACAATTAATTATTTTGATATAGGGTTCCCGAGTCCGGTTGGAGAAACCGGCTTTAGCACTTATGATTACAATTTAGTCGATACGATCTCAATCCGTGGAGAGAATGCCTACAAAATAAGATATTTACCCAAAAGAACCGAGGTTTTAGCTTTCCAAGGCTATCTTTATATAGATACAGACAGTTATGCCGTTTTGGGAGCAACCTTAAAATCGACTCAAAAAATAAATGTCAATTTCATCAACTCAATTTCAACCGAACTTGAATATGATAATCCTGACGAAAACACCTTTTTACCTAAAAAATTCGTTACAGAAATCGAATTGACACCTTTCGCCAAGAAAAAAACATCAAAAAGTATCATTGCAAAACGATCCGTGGATTATTCAAATTATGAATTTAATAAGCCTTTAGAAGATAAAGTTTTTGTTCGAAGAGAAGAAGAATATGAAAATAATTTCGTTGATAAAGACGATGCTTACTGGGTAAAAGCCAGACCGGATTCTTTGTCTAAAAGTGAACAGGGCGTTTACGAAATGCTTGATAAACTTCAGCAGACACCAAAATTCAACAGAATTGTAAAGATTTATGAAACATTAGCTTCCGGATATTACAATGCATTTAAAGGAATAGATATCGGACCGATATTTTCAATTTACGGAAAAAATGAGGTTGAAGGAGATAGAATAAGATTGGGTGCAAGAACCTATTTTGGGCAAAATGATCCGTGGAGAATTCAGTTTTACACCGCTTACGGTTTTAAAGATCAGCAGGTTAAATATGGTGTTGAAGGTAGATATATGTTCAACAGAGTCAACAGATTTATGATCGGAGGAGGAAACCGAAGAGATATCCTGCAGCTTGGCGTACAATTAACAACTGATGACGGCATTATGGCTCGTTCATTTGCTTCATCAACCGTTTTTGCGAGAGGTGAAAACGCTTCATTAAGTTCATTAAATCAAACCAATATATTCACATCTATCGAACCTTGGAAAAACTTCCAGATTCGTGTTGATGGAACCATGCAGAGCATTAAATCTGCCAATCCGGACGGATTTAATCTAATGTATTACAGAAATGGAGATCTAAGAAAAACGGTAAATGATTCTCACGTTACTATTAGTTTGATCGCAAGACCGGGAGCGAAATTCTCTCAAACCGGTGTCGACAGATACGAACACGGGACTTTAGCGCCAACAATCGTTTTAAAATATACGAGAGGTATCGAAGGATTGTTTAATGCAGATTTCAACTATAATAAGCTTCAATTTATGTTTTACAAGCCAGTTTTGATTGGAAGTTGGGGTAAAACATTAATTAATTTTGAAGCAGGTAAAAATTTCGACACTGTTCCGTTGGCTTTACAGAATGTTATTCCGGGGAACCAGTCTTACAGTTTAGTTGGAAATACTTTTGCACAGCTTAATTATTATGAATTTGTTGCAGATACGTATACAACATTACATTTGGAACATCATTTTAATGGAAAAATACTTTCTTACATTCCTTTAATTAAGAAATTGAAATTGAGAGAAGTAGCTTTCATCAGAGGAGCTTACGGAACTTTAAGTGATGCTTCAAAATCTATTAATGTTGAAGGTTTCAAATATTCTGCTCCGAGCGAACATGTTTATTACGAATACGGTTTCGGAATCGAGAACATCGGTTTTGGAAACTTAAGAATTTTCAGAGTAGATTTCAACTGGCGAGGGAATTACCTTGACCGACCGGATATTTCCAAATTTGGAATCAAAGCAGGATTCCAAGTTGGGTTTTAAAATACAAACTCCTTGTTCATTGAGCAAGGAGTTTTTTATTTCATTAAGATTCTGCCGGATAATCTTTACAGCTGTTACAATGAGCTACAATGTAAACCACATTACAAGGCGGTCTCTGCCCTTCCGGAATTTTACAGTACACATCACACGGTAAACAATCTTTTACCGGAAGCGCTCCTCCCATTACATTTTTAAGTTCTTCTCTGTTGATTTTCTTTAAATTTTTCATAATAATTAATATTTAGTTTGATGATTTAATTAAACATTGGAAATTTAAGAAAATTATTCTTTACATCATTGACTAAAAAAACATTAGAAATAATCCGGAAAACTTGTATCTGGATTCTTACAGAATGACAAATTTTGCGATTTTTACAAATGGTTTAAAGAAACGACCACGACCCTAGCCCTGATTGGAGCATTTGTTTGAGCTCATTTTTCTCAGGTTTCGGCTGCGGCGGCAAAGCCGCCGCAGCCGAAACCTGAGAAAAATAGCGAGTGCGGAAAGCAGGAAAAAGCTTCAAATAAATAACTTTTTGATATAACCAATTTATTTCTTAAAATAAAATTCAACGAATTCAAAAAAAACTCCAAACAAAAAAAATCCCCGACCAAAGCCGAGGATTACATTTTTATAGAACGCTTAAATAATTATGCGTTTGGTTCTACAGATACGAAAGATCTGTTGTTTGCTTTCTTTCTGAAAACTACTTTACCGTCTACTAGAGCAAACAAAGTGTGGTCTTTACCCATTCCCACGTTAGTACCTGGGTGGTGTTGTGTACCTCTTTGTCTGATAATAATGTTTCCGGCAATAGCTTCTTGTCCTCCGAAGATCTTCACACCTAATCTTTTAGAGTGAGATTCTCTACCGTTCTTGGAACTACCGACTCCTTTCTTGTGTGCCATTTTATTACAGTATTATTTATTAAGTGCTTTAAATTGATCAATGTTCTTAACGATAGCAGCATCTACTTCTTCGTGAGTAAGAACAGTTTTCTCTAATTCAACTTTAACTGCTTTACCTAAAGTAATTAAAGTTTCTCTGTTTTCTTTAGACTGAGACAAGTTGTTTTTCTTCAAGTGATAGTTCAACTCGTGATCTTCACCAAAGTTAACAGTTGCGTTGTCTGAAAGAACTTCAGCTTTCACAGTTTCTTTTTTTGCAGCTTTCTTTGGTGCTCCTTCAAAACCAGTGATACCAGTGATTTGAATTTGAGTTAAAGATTGTCTGTGACCATTTTTAACTTGGTAACCTTTTCTTCTTTTCTTTTTGAAAACGATTACTTTATCAGCTTTTACATGATCTAAAATTTCAGCATCTACTACGATACCGCTTACAGCTGGGGCGCCAACAGTGATTGAACCGTTTACAGTAAGAAGAATCTTATCGAAAGATACTTTATCTCCTTTTTCTCCTTTCAAACGGTTTACAAACAACTTCTGGTCTTGCTCAACTTTGTATTGAAGCCCTGCTATTTCTACAATTGCAAACATTGTTTATAAATTTTTAGTTAATTCGAGGTGCAAATATAAGAATTAATTTTCAATTACCTTATAATCAAATCAATATTTTTTACACGACATACATATCACTATGCGTTGAATAATTTTTAACACTAAATCGCTCGTTCATAACAGATTATTTTATACCTTCGTTTTCACCAAAAAATATTTAATATGAAAATGAACTTTAATTTCTGCTTACTAGCAGGAGCCATTGCTGCATTCTCACTGACAGCATGTAACGACAACAAAATGGAAGACAGCGTTCTTCCGGAATCTCAAACTGAAACTTCAAAGATAGAGCAACCCGGAGATCTGCAAAAGCAGTGTTCTTATGTTGATCAATACTGGAGCTCAAATGCAGTTTTAAAAACGACTCTTAAAACGACGACTGACACCAATTTCATGAATGCTCAAATGACCAAGATCATCAGTCTTTGGGGTGGAACGAGCTTAACTTTCAGATTTGTGGACGATGCATCAAACCCAAATTCAACGTACAATGCAATTTCGTATTCAAATGGTAAAATCTATTATGGATATGCCATTTATTATGATGCAAAAGCAAAAGGCGGAGATATTGTAAATGCGATGATTCTTGCTCACGAGTATGGACATCAACTTCAGTATCGCTACAATTTACCTTCTGTAAGTGAATCTACAGCAAGACCAAATGAATTGGAAGCGGATGGTTTCGCAGGATATTATTTGAGAAGACCGAACGGTTACAATCAAACAACATTTGCGCAAATTGCAGCAGCTTATGAGTTTGCTCAAAGCATTGGAGATTATCAAACAACAAGTGCGGGACACCACGGAACTCCACCACAGAGAAGATCTGCAGTTCGTTTAGGTTTCCTTTTAGGACAGTATGATCTTTCTGCTGCCGATTTCGATTATAACTTCTTCTATTATTATCAAGGAGTTTTAAATGGAACTTACAAACAGGCAAAAAACACCAGAAATCCAGAACTTGATGCTTATATGAGTCAATATATCGACGAGTTAAGAAAAATTCAGACTGGAGAAATTTCTGCTGAAGAATTCAAAGATCTTAAGTAATCATTCATTTTTAACATATTTAAGAAAGGAGGTAAACGATTCGCTTTACCTCTTTTTTATTTATTTGAAATAATTCCTAAACTTTATTTACTTTTGAACTTTATCATCCATAATAATGAACAGAGATCTCTACATTGATTTTGCAAAAGGACTGGCAACGCTTTCCATTATATTTATCCATACCGCTTTTTGGTCAGGACAATTTTATATTCCGGTCGAGGTTAGAGTATTTTCTTTGGTTTTTGATGTTGCTTTATTCTACGCTTTAAGTGGAATCACCTCAGGTTCAAATATTGAGAAAACTTTTTATAGATTATTAAAATTGCAGATCACTTACATGATCTTCGTAACATTTTTATTCTTTTTGGATTACTTTTTTAAAGTTTTTGGACTAAGTTTTTTCTCTTTGGAATGGTTACAGAAATTTTATTCAACATTTGGATCAAAATATGCTATGACAAGTATTTCTACAGTTCCACAATGGCAAAATCTCGGAAATTGGTATCTTCATCAATACACAAATGCAGACACTTTTCCTGTTGTGATGGGAAGTTTTTGGTATTTAAAAGTGTATTTTATCCTTACCGTTTTTGGAGTTTTAATTTTAAAATTCTTTCCAAAACACATCAATTGGTTTATCGGAATTTGTATTGCTTTAACTTTACTCTTCAATATTTTCCCATCGTTTTATCCTACAGGACAAGTTGGTTATGTAGCTTTTTATATGGCTATTTTCTTAATTGCCAACAGAATGCGCGGTAAAAAAATTCCAACCAAGATGATTCCCGTTCTTTACGGAATTGTTGCAGTAGCAATAGCCTGGATGTTCTGGTATTATGGAAGTGAAATTTTTTATAAAATCAATAAAAATAAATTTCCTCCAAAGATTCCTTATATAATATGGTCTCTATTTTCGTTGACAACCCTATTCGTTTTTTACAACAGATTAAAAATTACGAAAGAAAATTTTGTAACCTACATCGGTAAAAATGCTATCTTTTTCTATTTCGCTCAAGGATTAAGTTCATCTCTAGTCTATTTTCTTGTTGTTCCATTGAAAGAAAATATGCCTTGGTGGATTTTAATGGTATTAATTTATATTATTAATATTATTCTGGCATTTATTATTTCATCAGGATTGAAGAAGGTTGACAGTTTTGGCTGGAATATTTTAGAGATTTTAAGAAGAAAAACTGAAATTAAATAAATTAATCTCCTTTTCTTCCTCCTCTTACCAAAAGAGCAACAATAATAATTAAAACAACCGCTCCAATAATAAGATAAGTAGGCTCAGCGTACCATTCTGTTGTAGTTGTCGTTTTGGTTTCATTTGTGCTTACAGCTGTTTTTGCAGAATTTTCCTGAGCAAAAGCAAAACAAGAAAAGCCAAATGTCAAAATAAGAGAAAGAAATCCGTTTAATTTGTTTTTGAAAATTGTAATTGTTTCCATGATAGTTTAAATTTTTAATTATATTCTAGTAATATCAAATAGAATACCATGAAATTTAAACGGATTAATTAAAAACATAAAAATTATAAAATCAAGGGCATAATAAAACTTCTTAGTTATCGCAATTTATTTTAATTTTACAAAAAATTTATACAATGTTTAAGTTAAAACTTCTTACCGACCCAAGATGGGCTAATATTGCAGAAGGAAATCTCGGAGAAATTTTGACGGATCACGCTTGGTGCGAGCAGAAAGCTACAACAAACGCTATAAGTTTGATCAATATGCTTCCTGAACATCCGGAAATTGTAACAGAACTTATTGCTATCGCTCAGGAAGAGCTTGACCATTTTAGTCAGGTTCACGAGATCATTAAGAAAAGAGGATTTGTTTTCGGGAAAGCAAGAAAAGATGATTATGTAAATGAATTGGCTAAATTTGTCGTTCAGGGAACAAGAGAAGATCTAATTGTTGATAAATTACTTTTCGCGGCCATGATTGAAGCGAGAAGTTGTGAACGTTTTAAAGTGCTTACAGAAAACATTAAAGATGAAGAACTTGTCGTTTTCTACAGAGAATTAATGATCTCAGAAGCAAATCATTACACGACTTTCATCGGTTTCGCAAGACAGTTGGGAGATCCTGAAAAAGTAAACAAACGTTGGGAAGAATGGCTGGAATATGAAGCCAATATCATCAAATCATACGGAAACAAAGAAACAATACACGGTTAAAATAAATACAGTAAACAAACGTTGAAAAAATTAACTTTCGAAAATATCACTAATTTCTTTCTGAAAAATTTCTTTCAGGGATTGGTGATTATTGGCCCAATCGGACTTACCATTTTTGTCATTTGGTATGTTGTCACGTCTGTTGACAATATCATTCCGTCGGTTGCCAAAGAAATTCCGGGGTTGGTTTTTATTTCAACGATTTTAATTACTGCTCTTCTAGGGTTTTTAGGAAATAAATTCGTTGTCGGAAAATTCTTTTTCGATTTAGTGGATCGTTTACTTGAAAAGACTCCGGGAGTAAAGCATATTTACACACCAACCAAAGACGTAATGTCTTCATTTGTAGGAGACAAGAAAAAATTTAATGATCCTGTTTGGGTAAAAACCAATGAAAACCCAGAGATCTGGAGAATCGGATTTTTAACACAAAAAGAAATGGAAGATGTAGACAAGCACAATTATGTTGCTGTTTATCTTCCTCATTCTTACGCTATTTCGGGTTGGGTAATTGTAACTGAAGAAAAAAACATCAAACCTGTAGTGGGAATGACCGCAGCTTCGGCAATGAAATTTGCTGTAAGTGGTGGTGTAGCAGGCTTCCATTCAGACGATAATATTTTTAAGGCACCGGAATAATTCTTTTATTCCATTTAAAAATACTTGATGAATTTGAATTTATTTCAAACAAAATTTTCGTTACAAACAATCTAATATAAAATATCATGAATTTACCGTACGCGGAACCTTTCCGCATTAAGATGATTGAAGAAATCCGTCAATCAACCAGAGAAGAAAGAGAGCAGTGGCTTAAAGATGCTAACTATAATTTATTTAATCTAAAATCTTCGCAGGTTTATATTGATCTTTTAACAGATTCAGGAACCGGAGCAATGTCTGACAGACAATGGGGTGCATTGATGACTGGAGACGAAAGCTACGCAGGTTCTCGTTCATTCGAACAATTACACCAAACTGTACAGGATATCACAGGTTTCAAATATCTTTTACCTACGCACCAAGGAAGAGCTGCTGAGAACGTTTTATTTTCAGTATTAGTAAAAGATGGTGATGTAGTTCCAGGAAACTCTCATTTTGACACAACAAAAGGTCACATCGAATTAAGAAAAGCACACGCAATCGACTGTACGATTGATGAAGCATTTGATATTAATAATTTACATCCATTCAAAGGAAATATCAATCTTGAAAAACTGGAAGAAGTTTATAAAAGTCATCCAAAAGAAAAGATTCCTTTCTGTTTAATCACGATTACATGTAACTCTTCAGGGGGGCAGCCTGTTTCTCTTGAAAACATGAAAGCAGTAAGAGAACTTTCTAATCAATATGGAATTCCTGTTTTCTTCGACTCAGCAAGATTTGCAGAAAATGCTTATTTCATCAAAAAAAGAGAGAAAGGACAAGAAAACAGAACTATTAAAGATATCTGTAAAGAAGTTTTCTCTTACGGAGACGGAATGACGATGAGTTCAAAAAAGGACGGATTGGTAAACATCGGAGGATTCATTGCTTTAAATAACGAAGAAGTTTTCAGAAAAGCATCTAGTTTTACCATTATCTACGAAGGTTTCATCACTTACGGTGGTATGGCAGGAAGAGACATGGCAGCTTTAGCAGTTGGTCTTGATGAAGCTACAGAATTTGCTTATTTGGAAGGCAGAATTTCTCAAGTTGAATATCTTGGTCATAAATTAATTGAATACGGAATTCCTGTTCAGAAGCCAATCGGTGGACACGCAGTTTTTATTGATTCATTAAATTTCTTACCTAATGTTGACCGTTCAGAATTCCCAGCACAGACCTTAGGACTTGAGATCTATAAAGAAGCCGGAATCAGAACTGTGGAAATCGGAACTTTATTGGCAGACAGAGATCCTGAAACAAGAGAAAACCGTTATCCTAAGTTGGAATTGGTTCGTTTAGCGATTCCTAGAAGAACTTATACAAACAATCACATGGATTATATTGCTGCTGCAATTAAAAACGTTTACGAAAGACGTGATGAAATTGCAAAAGGTTACAAAATAACATGGGAACCAGAACTTCTGAGACATTTCACAGTGCAATTAGAAGAAGCATAAAAATTTAAACCGAGATTAGTTCTCGGTTTTTTTATTTTTAAGTTTTTTAAATTGTAAAAATAATTAATGTATAAACACGAGTTAAGTGAAAATTCTATAATATTCAATTAATTAAGCTTAATACATAATACTTTTCAAACAATAGTGATTTTTTTTATTGATTTAAAATCAAATTTTAATATATTTGATTTATCACTAAATTAAAAAAACTCGATAGATATGAAGATTAAGTATTTAAGTGCTGCTTTTTTCGCCGCAACCTCTATGCTGTATTCGCAGGAAATAAATGATACGATTTCAAAAGAAAAAAGAATCGATGAAGTCACCATCACAGGAAGCCGAAACAAGAAAAGAACAGTCATTGATACTCCCGTACCTATCGATGTAATTGATATTAAACAAGTCAGTCAGTCCACAGGACAAGTCGAAGTTAATCAACTTTTACAGTTTGCCGCGCCCTCTTTTAATTCTAATAAACAATCCGGATCAGATGGAGCTGATGCTGTAGATCCTGCAACCTTAAGAGGTCTAGGGCCTGATCAAACCTTACTTTTATTAAACGGAAAAAGATACCACCAATCCTCATTAATCAATCTTTTCGGAACAAAAGGAAGAGGAAATACAGGTTCGGACATGAACACCATTCCGATCGGAGCCATAAAAAGAGTGGAAGTTCTTCGTGACGGAGCTTCTGCACAATACGGTTCTGATGCCATTGCAGGCGTTATCAATGTTATTCTGAACGACCGCGACAAAGGTTTTGAAGGAAATACTTTCTACGGAATGAATCTTTTTAAAAGCCCGGGAAACAAAGATGTCGTTTCGGATCGTAAAATAGATGGAATTACATTTGATTTTAATGGAAATTTAGGAACAAAAATAGGCTCAAAAGGCGGTTTCGGAAATTTTACTGTAGAATTTATCAATAAAGAACATTCTATCAGAAATGCCAATCCGGAATTTTACGAATCTCCAAGACAGCGTTTTGGCGACGCAAAATCTCAAAACATCTATTTCTTTGGAAACATAGAAGTTCCTTTGTCTGATAACCTGAAATTCTATTCCCGTCAAGGGTTTTCGCACAGAGGAACAAACGCTTACGCATGGACGAGAACGGCAGATGCAGACGGAAATATTCCGGAAGTTTATCCGACTGGTTTTAATCCAATTCAAAATACAAACATTACAGATTTTACATTTGACAATGGTTTGAAATTTAAAGTTGCCGAGTGGGATGTAGATTTTTACAACGCTTTTGGCAGCAACAGATTCATGTATCAAATCGACAATACCATTAATGCGACTTTAGGAGTAAATTCTCCAACAAGCTTCAACGCAGGCGGACATTCGCTTTTACAAAATACGACAGGTTTTAATGCTACCAAGCAGTTTGATGTTTTGGAAGGTTTAAATATTGCTTTCGGATCTGAATTCAGGTATGAAAAATTTAATGTCATTAAAGGACAAGAAGCTTCTTACGCGATGTATGACGTGAATGGAAACATTGTTACTACAGACACTCCACAAACCTCACTGGTTACCAATCCTTTAACGGGAGAAATAAGACCGGGCGGTTCACAAGGATTTCCAGGATATTCTCAGGAAGTGAATAAAAACAGAAATAACTTTGCAGCTTACGTTGATACCGAACTTGATATCACAAAAAAATGGATGATCAGTTTGGCCGGAAGATTTGAAAATTACAGCGATTTCGGAAGCACGATTAACGGAAAATTTGCCACAAGATATGCCATTACCCCTCAACTTGCATTCAGAGCTTCTGCTTCTACAGGTTTTAGAGCACCATCATTGGCTCAAAAATATTATAGTCTACAGTTTACTAATTTTCAGGGTGGCGATCTGGTAACGATTCAATTGGCATCGAATGACAGTGGTTTAACGCAAGCTGTTGGAATTCCTCAATTAAAAGAAGAAAAATCGATTAATGGAAGTGCCGGATTTACTTTTAATGCAGGAAAATTTACAGCAACAATTGATGGATATTACATTAGCATAAAAGACAGAATTGTTTTGACCGGAAATTTTGCGAAAGATGAACTCCCGATTGAAGCTCAGGTAGAATATCCTTACATAGACCAGGCTCAGTTCTTTTCCAACGCTATTGATACCCGTACAAAAGGAGTTGATGTTATTTTAAATTATAATCAAAATATAGGTAACGGAAAGCTAACCGCCACTTTAGCAGGAAATTATAATGAAATGGAAATCACCAAGGTAAATACTTCCCCAAAATTGGCTGGCAAAGAAGAAACTTACTTAAGTCCGAGAGAAAGAGCTTTCATTCTGGCTTCTGCTCCGAAAACAAAGATTAACTTAAATTTAAATTATAAGATCAGTAAATTTAATGCAAATCTACAGGTTGTTAGATTCGACAAGGTAACGCTGATCGGATATAACGGCGCAGATGATTATCAAACCTATAACCCAAAAGTGACCACCGATTTATCTTTTGGATATGATTTTACTAAAAACATTAGTTTAACAATTGGAAGTAAGAATTTATTCAACCGATACCCAACATTACAAAAGACTGCGGTTTCTGACGGAAATACCGAATCAGGCGGAATTTTCGATCCTGTACAAATGGGATTTGCAGGAAGACAGGCTTTTGCAAGATTTAATTTCAAATTTTAATATATATTTTTTAACAATAATGCTTCTGAAATTCAGAAGCATTATGTTTTTATTTTTTAGAGATTTTATAGAGTTTTCCGCTGTCTGTCACAGCATAAAGGCTTCCATCCGAACCATCCAAAACATCTCGGAATCTTTCATTCTGATCAGCCAAAAGACGCTCTTCTCCTACTACTTTATTATCTTTCATCACAATTCTGTTGATGTGTTCACCACTCAGACAGCCGATGATTAAATTCCCTTTCCATTCATCAATATTTCCGGTGTAGAAAGTCACTCCGCTTGGTGATATCACAGGATCCCAATAATAAACAGGTTGCTCGGTTCCTTCTTTTTTTGTTGTTCCATTATTTATTTTCGAACCTGAATATTCAATTCCATACGTCACATCTCCCCAACCGTAATTTTTTCCGGGTTTGATTAAATTAATCTCATCGCCACCTCGCGGTCCCATTTCTACATCCCAAAGATTTCCGTTGGGATCAATCGCCAATCCTTGTGGATTTCTTATTCCATAAGCATAAATTTCAGGTTTAAACCCAGCTTTCCCGATGAATGGATTTCCCGGAGCAGGTTTTCCATCCTTTGTTATTTTTAAAATTTTACCTAAATAATTATCAGTCTTTTGAGCATACACTCTTGTCTGTTTATCAGATCTTTCTCCTGTACTTACAAATAAATTACCGTCTTTATCAAAAGCTAATCTGCTTCCGTAATGCTTATCTCCGTCATAAGAAGGTTCAGCACGGAAAATAACTTTCACTTCTGAGATAGTTTTTAAATCTGATGAAAGTTTTCCTTTGGCAACAGAGGTTAAATTTCTCTCACCAAAAGGTTCTGAAAAACTAAAATAGATGATATTATTGGTTTTAAAATCAGGATCGAGAGCAACATCAAGCATTCCGCCCTGCCCTTTTGAATCTACTTTTGGAAATCCCTCGATTTTAGAAATCTGTTTTCCGTCCGGTGAAACAACGTTCATGTAACCTCTTTTATCGGTAATTAAAAACTTGCCATCCGGCAAATTGACAATTCCCCAAGGTTTTCCGAGGTCTTTATTTAATACTTCGACATTGTATGCGGTTGACGTTTTTACAGCTTTAATTCTTGTCTGTCCCGCAAATGCCGGTTTATAATTAGAATTTGGCTTTTCTGTTTCTACACTTCCGTCCTTACTCGCCTGCTGAGCATTAGCATTACTCTCCTTGCACGAAGAAAGTATTAAAAACAAACTCAAGGCCGGTACATAATATTGATTGAATTTCATAGTGTTGTGATTAGTGGTTATAAAAGAAATGGAAAAATAGTGCCATAATAATTTGTGCAATTAAATTTTTATTCTACATTTGTAGAACTAAATACAATATTGTAGAATATGAATGAAATAAAATTAACCGATTCTGAAAAAGACCTCATGGAAATTCTTTGGGAAAAAGAAAAAGCATTCATGAAAGAAATTTTAGAGATTTATCCTGAGCCTAAACCAGCTACAACAACGGTTGCTACTCTTTTGAAGAGAATGCAAAATAAAGATCTGGTAGGCTACAAATTGTATGGAAATTCCCGTGAATACTATCCTAAAGTAGCCAAAGGGGAATATTTCAAGGAAGAAATGACTTCTATGATTGACCGTTTTTTCAATAGTTCAGTGACACAATTTGCCTCATTTTTTACAACAAACGCAGAATTGTCTCAAAAACAGCTGAAAGAACTTCGTGAAATTATTGATAAACAAATAGACGAATAAAATGATCCCGATTATTCTAAAAATAATTTTATGCTCTTCATTGCTTGTTGCTTTATATTATTTGTTTTTGGAAAAAGAAAAAATGCATCAGTTTAACCGGTTTTATTTAATTTTTTCACTGGTGTTTTCTTATGTAATTCCTTTTATAACTATTACCACAGAATTTCCAAAACTTAATAATAATCCTCAGCTAATCTTTGAAGAGACAGCACAGCAAATAACACTACTTCCAACGAAACAAGAAAGTTTCAATTGGATGAATGTCACTTGGATAGTATACGGAATTGTAGCTTCTATCCTCCTTTTAAAAGCAATTATATCTGTTTTAAAAATAAAAAATCTAAAGGGAAAAGAAATTAATTATTTAGGACAAAAAATAATTATAACCAATCAAAACCTTTCTCCTTTTAGTTTTTGGAAAACAATTTATTTAGGCGAAAACTATCTGTTAAACAACGAAATAGACTCAAGAATTTTCTTACATGAAAAAAGCCATTTAGGGCAAAAACACAGCATTGATCTTTTACTAATTGAAATCTTGAAAATAATTACATGGTTTAATCCTGCTCTTTATTTCTACAAAAAAGCAATGGTGACCAATCATGAATTTTTAGCCGACGAATATGTACTGAAAAATAATTATAATATTAAAGACTACCAAAATTTAATACTTCAAGAGATTATTTCAGGCCAACATTACAACCTTACGCATACTTTCAACTTTAATAACACCAAAAAACGATTTATTATGATGAACACTAAAAAAACAAAACTGTCCAGACTAAAAAAAATTGTAAGCATTCCGATATTGATTACCATTTTTGGATTATTTGTTCAAAAAACCTATGCAAATAATTCAAATTTAAATATCAAAAACAACGGTAGGGAAATACAAAATACAGCTCCTGCTGAGCAGTCACAATTAATTAAAAAAGAAGAATTAAATACCAAAATAAACGTAAAAGAAAACACAAATGATGAAAAAGTAATTTTAGATACCATCAGACCAAATAAGAAAAATGATGCAAAAATCAGCAAGAAGGAAAAGCAAAAATCAACAGAATATGAAAACGACCCACCCCCTCCACCTCCATCTGTTCCATATTCAAAAGATTTTGTAACTGCAGAGTACCCTGGAGGAATTAATAGCTTTCGAACAAAACTGGCATCAAATTTTAACGGATCTGTCTTTGATGGAAAAAAAGGATTGATAAAATCAATTGTTTTACTAAACTTAGATGAAAACGGAAAAATCACGCAAATATCTGCAACAGGCGACAATACAGCTTTCAATAATGAACTTACAAGAGCAGCAACCGCAGCTAATAATGAAACACTATGGAAACCTGCAACAAGAAATGGCAAACCTGAAGCTACAGTTTTCAAACTACCGGTTACAATGACTTTCGAATAAACAAGAAAGCGCTAAAATTTTAGCGCTTTTCTTATTTTTAATGTTATTTTTTAATAATCTTATGTTTAAGTGACATTCCTTCATCAAATATAATATTCAGAAGATACAAACCAGATGGATATTCGCTGATATCCGCTTCATTTCCTTTAAAAATCCTTAGCAATCTCCCATCTGAAGAATAAACTTCGGTAGCTTTTACTTTTTTAGTACTCGAAATTTTCACAACATCAACTACAGGATTAGGATAAATTTTAACGTCTGTGATTTTCACATCACTTGTACTTAAAACATTTTGCTTTTCTCCCTGAAAATAAACAGAAAGCGGAAAATCTCCCTGCTGTCCTACAAATTGAGCAGACGGAACACTAATTTGAAAAGTATAACTTCCCGCCTGCATATTTCCAAGCGGAATTTTTCTGATCGGAACAGCATCACCGGGACACCAATTATTCCATGAAGTCCACCAAGAGGTAGATTGGGCAGAAGATCCGTAAATTCCATTCCCCTGTGTGTTGTATTGGCGATATGGCTCGCAAGACTTTCCACCTGGCGTGTAATTATAAATAGGTTGATCGTTAAGAGATATAAAATGTTGTCTTCTAATGTATTCTTCCCCTCCACTATTGGCTCCGTGATTGGATGTGATTAAATAAAAATTAGCATTATTTACAGGAGTATTTAAAATAAAGCTCAACATTCTGATCGTTTGCCCGGGAACATCTGTTGCACTATAATTATTAAGACTTTTCGCAGCAGTCATAGGAAGAAGAAAATTATTGGTAGCCGGAATTGAAGAATCTGTCGTCGTCGTAAAACTTAATGAACCTTTAAAAGTATCAATACGTCCTGAACAGCCAGAAACCTGAGTTTGTGCAGCGTAAGGAACTCCTAAAACAACAAATTCTATCCAGAAATCATATTGCGACCTTAGAACAGGATCTTTAAGAATAGCTGCCACATTATCCATCTGAAATGTATAAGGAACAGAAGTCGGACTCACATTTTTATTCATAAAAGGAGTAATAAACCTTCCTAATTCTAATTTTGTAACTGAATTTGTATCATAATCAGCTGAACCTTTCGTTACTAAAGCAAGATAAACATTGGCCAGACGGTCGTAATTATCACACAACGCACCAATGGTAATATTCATGGTAAGCTTATTTCCAAATGAATCTAATTGAGATTCCGTAAGCATTTTGGTATAGGAACTATTGCTTTGTCGAATCGCATCCGCAGGCAAAGGTTGATTGACAGTAGCCGCATACATGTCATAAAAGACAGCATCTTCATACACAGAAATTACAGTTGGCGGAGGATCGGGAGTGAAGTATTTTTCAGCATGCAAAATATTACAAAGACCAATTAACACTAAAGAGAGTAATTTTAATTTCATATTAATATTTAAATTAGATTTAAAGCAAAGATAATTCAAATACAGCAACAAAACATAGTCAATAAATCAATAAATATAATTTTACGTTCAATTAAATATAAAATATTGTATTTATCTTAATTAAATAAAAATATCCCGTCTCATTTATTAAATTATAATCGTAGAACCAGAGTTGAAATTTTATAAATATCTACAAATCAACTAAAAATCATAATCTTTTAAATTCGTACCACTTTTATTGAGACTAATAATATCTTTCGTATTTTTGTATATACACTAAATTTTCAATGAATTTTAATCTTCAATCAGAATATAAACCAACCGGCGACCAACCTACAGCCATTGAAAAACTTACCGAAGGAATCGAAATCGGTGAGAAATATCAGACTTTATTAGGTGTTACCGGTTCCGGGAAAACATTTACCGTTGCCAACGTTGTTCAAAACGTACAAAGGCCAACAATCGTTATGGCCCACAATAAAACGTTGGCCGCACAGCTTTTCATGGAATTTAAAGAATTTTTTCCTGACAATGCCGTGGAATATTTTGTAAGTTACTACGACTACTATCAGCCTGAAGCCTATATTGCAACAACCGGAACTTATATCGAAAAGGATCTGAGTATCAATGAAGAAGTTGAAAAATTACGACTTTCTGCCATCACCAGTTTGCTTTCAGGAAGGCGAGATGTCTTGATTGTAGCTTCTGTATCCTGTATTTATGGCGTTGGGAACCCTGCGGAGTTTCACAAGTCTTTAATTTCTCTTGCAATTGGAGAAAAAATTACACGAACATCACTTTTACATTCATTAGTTAATGCTTTATACTCTAGAACATTAGCAGACTTTCAACGAGGTACATTCAGAGTAAAAGGAGATGTTATTGATGTCTTTCCTGCGTATGCCGATAATGCGGTAAGAATTCAATTTTTTGGGGATGAAATTGAAAAAATTCAGAGTTTTGATCCAGTTTCAGGGAATGTTACGGCTAGTTTTGATCAAATTCAAATTTATCCTGCCAATCTTTTCGTGACATCAAAAGAAACCTTGAATGGAGCCATTAAATCTATTCAGGACGACATGGTAAAACAGGTTGATTTCTTTAGCGAAATAGGAAAACCTTTAGAAGCCAAAAGATTACAGGAAAGAACGGAACTCGATCTTGAAATGATTAAAGAATTAGGCTATTGTTCTGGTATTGAGAACTATTCTCGTTATCTGGACGGTAGACTTCCGGGATCAAGACCTTTCTGTTTACTGGATTATTTTCCTAAAGATTATTTAATGGTGATTGATGAAAGTCACGTTACTGTTCCACAGGTTCATGCAATGTATGGTGGCGACAGAAGCCGAAAAGAAGCTTTGGTAGAATACGGATTCCGACTTCCTGCAGCAATGGACAACAGACCTTTGAAGTTTGAAGAATATGAATCGATACAAAATCAAGTAATTTATGTTTCTGCAACTCCGGCCGATTATGAATTAGAGAAATCGGGAGGAACTTATATTGAACAAATTATTCGTCCAACTGGACTTTTAGATCCTGTTATTGAAGTAAGACCAAGTCAAAATCAGATTGATGATTTGATGGAGGAAATCCAGAAAAGAGCTGATCTTGATGAAAGGGTTTTAGTGACTACTTTAACCAAAAAAATGGCCGAGGAACTGACTAAATATTTCACAAAATTCGGTATCAGAACGAGGTATATTCACTCTGATGTTGAAACGTTGGAACGTATTCAGATTATGCATGATTTGCGTGTTGGGTTATTCGATGTTTTAATTGGAGTCAACTTACTAAGAGAAGGTTTGGATTTACCTGAAGTTTCTCTAGTTGCCATTCTAGATGCTGACAAAGAAGGAATGCTAAGAAGCAGAAGATCAATGATTCAGACAGTTGGTCGTGCGGCAAGAAACCTTAACGGGAAAGCTATTTTATATGCCGATAAAATGACAAAATCGATGCAGGCAACGATAGATGAAACAAGTTATCGTCGTGAAAAACAAATTCAATACAACACAGATCACAACAAGGTTCCAACTGCATTAAATAAGAAAATATCTGAGAATTTAGTCGGCCGAAGCAAAGACTTCCCTGATGAAAAATATACTCAAAAACAGATCTTACAAAAAGTTGCCGAAGTTAAAGCAACTTACGCCAGCGAAGACGTTGAAAAAATGATCGTTCAAAAGCAAAAAGAAATGGAAGCGGCTGCTAAGAATCTTGATTTTATTAAAGCAGCCAAACTGAGGGATGAAATTGCAGCATTAAAGGATTAATTTGATTTAAAATCTAAAAAGTTTCGGCGGCACCAAAGGTGCCGCCGAAACTTTATCTTAAAATTTATAAGTCTTGTTTTTTAGCTTATCATAATTCACTGTTCCTCCTCGAAGTGGCGTCAGCAAATCCATCAAGCCATTTATTTTTATTTCATAAATCGTTGAAAGTTGCATTCCCAATTTTCCCGGTGGCATTCCTTTACTGTGAAACCATTCAAGATAACTTACTGGAAGATCTGCAAGAATAACTCCTTTATGCTTCCCGAAAGGCATCTTCATTACACAAATTTCTTTTAATATTTCGGGGTTTATTCCTTCTACCATTTTATTTTAAACTATTAGATCAATTTTATTTTCCAACTCATCATCTTTATCGGGCAATTGTAACTCCGGAGGAGTATCTTCATCAGAAAACTCATTTCTATATACCTGAATCAGAAGAAGTGTAAGAGAAATTAGAATCGGCCCAAAGATCAATCCCATAAATCCAAACAGATTCATTCCCATGATAATTCCGAAAACGGTATTTAGTGGGTGAATATCTTCTAATTTTTTAAGAAGGGTAAAACGTAATAAGTTATCCGTTAAACCTACTATTACCAAGCAATATGCAGCCAAACCAAGACCATGCCCCGTATCTCCTTCTGCAATCATAAAAATACAGATAGGAATATAAACAATCGCCGCTCCTACAATCGGAATCATAGAACCCACTGCCGTCAATGCAAAAAGTAAAATCGGACTTGGCGCTCCAAAAATAAAGTAACCTATCATAGCAACTAAACCTTGTCCCAAAGCTACAACAGGAATTCCAATTGCGTTTGCCATGATCAGCTTTCTCATCTTTTCGCCTATCAAAGACACATTCGCTCTTTTCAAAGGGGCCGAAGCAGCAAGAATACGTTCAAAAAAACGAGGTGTGCTCAACATAAAATAAAGAATAAAATACATGGACATGATCACAGTAAGCGTATTGAAAGTCCCGCTAACAGCTTTCGTCGACACTTGACCGGCGGAGCTTTTCAGCTTAGCCATATTTTCTTTACTGAGAATATCAAAACCTGTTTTTGAAAAAATATAAGTATGAATTTTTTCCAGAAACACATTAAACTTAGTCATATAAGCTTGTGCATTTCCTAATTTTTCAATTAAAAGATCTCCAATAAAATAGATTGGCAAAATAAGGATAATCAAACTCGCAAGCATCAATACTAATGATGAAAGCCAGGGTTTCCATTTTTTTTCTTCCTGCAGGTAGAAATTATATTTTCGGCAAAGAACATACAGGGTAATTGCCCCCAAAACCGAAGGTATAAAAAGAGCAAGGTTAAAACAGATCAATCCCGCCAACACCAATATGATAGCAAGTAACGAAACCTGCTTTATGACCACACTGCTTATTTGTTTATCTTTATTCAAATCGTTATTTTTTATCTAAAAGTTGTCTAGGTTTTCCTAGAAAAGCACAATATGCTGAATACATTACAACCATAATAAATGGCGCTGTTACGATAACTCCTATTCCGCAAAGAACAATCCCTGCAATAGATATTAAAAGACCTAAAAGCGTTATTCCTAAAAATGTTCCATAATTCTCTTTCGCAATATTGAAAGATTTACCCAAAGCTTCTGTAGCAGATGCGTTTTCAAAAAGCAAAATTGGGTAACCCAATAGCAATAAAGGATAAACTAAAAAGAAAGGAATAACACAAAGAAACAAAGCAATACTAGATATTATACCTGAAATAAGACTGTAAATCAGAATATTAACAAAATTCTGACGATAACCAATGAACAAATCAGAAAACTCAATACTGTTTTTTGTGTTGAATTTATTCACAATATAGATCAATCCTACATACAAAGGAGCCAATAAAACTCCAAAAAGACTCGAGAATGTGATGTACATTGGAAATCCTGGCGCATTCCAGTAACTAAAGTTTGAATAATCTCCCGAATCTCGCATCTCTTCCATAATAGAAGCAGAATTAAATCCAGTTAACGCTTGAATAATAGCTCCTCCAATAATATAAATAATCATTGCCACTATCGCATAAAGAAAAACGCCTTTATACATTTCGAAAGCGTGAGAAATAATTGATCCTGTTTCTCTGCTCGGAACAGATCCCTGCTGATCAAATTCATTAAATTCTGACATGGTGTTTAATTTTTTAATGTTATTCTCAAATTTAACTTTTTTTGCCAGATAAAGTATTAACTACATATAAATTTAACTTTTCTCAGCAAAAACGGTCTTATAAAGAGCATAAATCATCGCATTCCAAAACGGAAATGTGAATAAGCCTCCAACCAAAAACAGACCAAAGCCCAAATATTTAAAGAACGTTGCCACAATAACGCAGACAAATATTTCTAAAAAATACATTTTTAAGGCTTTAAAATTTAATGAAATGGCTTCAAAAATTCTTTTATCTGTAAAAAACATCAGCGGAGCAACAAAAATTGTAATAATAACCCAAACCACTGCAAGAATTATAGTTTGAACTGTAAACATGTAAATGAAGAACCAGAAAACAAAATACCCAATATATTTAAAGAAATTAAGTCCGTTATAACCTGCAAATAAATCTCCGATTACTATTTTCTCGTTTAAATCAATTTTTCTGTAGATCTGAAAAAATCCTAGATTTAAAGGATACAGAAAAACAATCGTTGCAAAAAAAGCATAACTGAAATAACGTGAATTATCCGTAGCAGACAATTCCGCAATCTTTTGCATATAAGCATCTGTACTTATTTTGAAAGCTTCTATCAAAGCCTGATTTTGCTCCAACATTCCATATTTGGCAGCAAAGAAAGTAATTGATGTAAAAAATATAGCAAAGTAAATGATGGAGAACATTAATTGAAAAATCAATGTTTTATTCCAGTAAAAAAAAGCCTGTTTTAGTATAAAGTCAATTCCCGGTTTCTGAGGATATTTATTCTGCATTAAAAATATTTTGTGCAAAAGTAAACATCAATAAGTACTTTTGTCGAATGTTTTCAGTGAATCATCAAAAATTTATGGAAATGGACGAACTTTCTCTCCAGAAGGTTCCCTATTTTTTTGTTATCGACTTCCTTTTGGATAATGTTGAAATTTATAAAGAAAATGAAATTGAAAAATCAGGTTTATTAGTTGATTTTCAATCGTTTTCAACGACAAAAACAACACACGAATTAGATAAAAAAATTGAATGGAAATCTTATCCTGAAACTTTAGAAAGTTTTAAATCAGGATTTGATAAAGTTCAGAAAAATATTCGTTTAGGAAATTCTTATCTGGTAAATTATACTAGAAAAACCAAAATTGAGACGAATTTAACACTCGAAGAAATTTTCTATCATTCAAATGCAAAATACAAGGTTTTTTATAAAGATTTTTTTGTATTTTTTTCTCCTGAAACTTTTGTGAAGATCATTGACGGAAAAATTCTCACTTATCCCATGAAAGGTACTATTGATGCGTCTTTAGAAAACGCAGCAGAAATCCTTAAGAACGATAAAAAAGAAAAAGCCGAGCATTACACCGTTGTAGATTTACTTCGAAATGATCTTAGCATGGTAGCAGACGATGTGAAAGTTGATAAATTTCAGCACATTGATTTCATCAAAACTCAGCAAAAAGATTTGTATGCCATGAGTTCTGAGATTTCAGGGAATTTAAAGCCTGAATTTGATGGAAAAGTAGGAAGTATTATGAAAAAACTGCTTCCGGCAGGATCTATTTTAGGAGCTCCAAAGCCAAAAACCTTGGAAATAACTCTCGAAGCAGAAGGATATGACAGAGGTTATTACACCGGAGTTTGTGGCTGGTTTGATGGTGAAAATCTCGACAGCTGCATAATGATCCGTTTTATTGAAAAAGAAAATGGTACATTGTATTTCAAGAGCGGAGGCGGAATAACGCACATGAGTAAATTAGAAGACGAGTATCAGGAAATGAAAAATAAAATCTATGTCCCAATTCATTGAAAGTATTAAAGTAGAAGATCAGGAAGTTTTCTTGTTAGATCTTCATCAAAAGCGTGTTAATCAAACCTTTGCCCATTTCGGGAAAGAAGGCTCAATTGATTTGGCTAAAATTTTTAAACATCTGGAACATGATGAAGACGGAATGTACAAACTAAGAGTTTCTTATGATTTGGACAAAAAAATCCGTACCCAAATGATCCCTTATGCAATTCCTGAAATACAAGATTTTCAATTAGTTGAAAACAATAGTTTCGATTATTCTTTCAAATTTGAAGACCGAAAAGAGCTGGAAAAAATGAAAATGAAATCCAAAGCTGAAGAAATAATTATTGTAAAAAATAATCACATCACAGATACTTCATTTTCGAATCTTTTATTCCAAAAAGGTAAAGATTGGTTCACTCCGACAACTTATCTTTTGAATGGTGTTCAAAGACAAAATCTTTTGAAGCAGAAGAAAATTAAAGAAACCGAGATTACTTTACAGAATCTTAAGCAATTCTCACATTTTCAACTAATTAATGCCATGAATGACTTTGATGATATGTTCATTTACCCAATAGACCGAATTATCAATCTACCGGGTAATGAAGAATATTTGGATCTTTAATTCTCTTTCATGAAATTGAAATAAGCTTTTAAAACATCAGCACTATTTTTACCGTAAGTATTCACTTCCAGTATCTTAGGTTGTGCATCCGGCTTGAAGAAATTATCTAAAACACGGTCAAGCGTCGGCTCATCTTCCACTCTTGTATAAGAAAACCCGAAATGCTTGGCAAGATGTTCAGCATTTTTTTTGTGTTTTGTAGCGATAAATTCGTCTAGAGTATTCGGGTTGGCATTTCCAGGTCCCGGAATAATTTTAAAGATATTTCCTTCACCATTATTGAAGATCATAATCCTTACAAAAGGCGGAATATATTGATTCCAAAGCCCGTTGATATCATAGAAAAAGCTTAAATCTCCCGTAATCAACAAGGTCGGATTAGCATTTTTAATCGCAAATCCCATTGCTGTAGATGTAGAACCATCGATTCCGCTCGTTCCTCTGTTGCAATAGATTTTTCTCTTTCCAAAATCAAAAAGCTGGGCATATCTAATTGCCGAACTGTTACTTACATGAATATTATAGTTTTCAGGAACCGTCTGAGAAGCTTTATTAAAGAAATAAAAATCAGAGAATTCCACCATATTTAGAAATTTAAGGTGTTTTGCATCCTTTTTATCTCTTAAAACATCCCAAAGATTAAAATATGGTTTTGGTTCTAGACTAATGAATTTCAACAATTTAGAAAAGAACAATTCAGGTTTGATTTCTATTTTTTCAGTCAAAGAAAAATAAGTATCCGGCTGCCAAACTTCATCCAAATGCCAATGCTGTTTTGGACGGGCACTTCTTAAAAACTGTTTTACTTTTTTAGAAACAACATTCTGCCCGATCGTTATTAACAGATCCGGAGCATATGTTTTGTAATCTTCTTCCGTGAAGTTGTAAATATATCGATCAATATGTTTAAAGAATTTCTCGTGATGCAAATTAGAATTCACCTCACTTAGAACCACAACAGAATGGTTTTTAACCAATTGAGAAAGCTGATTTTCCAATTCAGGGCTATAATCTCTTGTTCCTACCAAAAGAAGAATTCTTTGGGAAGTATTCCAGTCGGCAACTAAATTGGAAGGAATTTCGTATTCTTTATGCTTAATTGTTTTTTCAACGGTAGGAAAAGTAGGAAGCTCAGAAACCAATTCATACAAAGGCTCTTCCAACGGAATATTAATATGAACCGGACCTTGTTTTTCAAAACAAAGCTCGATCGCTTTTTTAATAATGTCAAAATTAATTTCTTCCGCGTTTTCCTTGCTGTCTTCTAAAAGTTCGAAATCGCCATAAGAATGCTGATGAAAAATATTATTCTGTCTGATTGTCTGTCCGTCAAAAATATCTACATAATCTGTTGGCCTGTCCGCACTTAAAATTAAAAGTGGAACATTCTGATAAAATGCTTCTGTAACGGCAGGGTAATAATTCGCCACCGCAGAACCACTTGTACAGGTAATTGCAACAGGTCTCTTCTCACTTTTTGCCATTCCGATTCCAACAAAAGCCGCACTTCTTTCATCCACAATACTGAAACAATTAAAGCCATCCACTTCCGAAAAATGAATCGCTAACGGAGCATTTCTGGACCCCGGTGAAATAACAATATCTAAAATTCCGTACTGCTGAAGAAGATGCGCAAGTATTTGGATACTTCTCTTAGAAGAATATTTTTTCATAAGTACAAATTTAACTTATAAATCCTTAATTCTAAAAAAATTTAATTCAAAAAAGATGTAATTTTGCACCACGTTAAATTTCTAAAAATGGATAAAATACCTAGTGTAGACCTGCGTGATTTCCTTTCGGGTGACCCGGAACGCAAACAGAAATTTGTAAATGAAATCGGAAAAGCTTACGAAGAAATTGGTTTTGTAGCCTTAAAAGGGCACTTTCTTAATGACCAATTAGTAGAAGATCTGTATGGCGAAGTGAAAAACTTTTTTGAACTTCCCACAGAAACAAAACAACAGTATGAAATTCCAGGAATCGGTGGCCAGAGAGGCTATGTCGGATTCGGTAAAGAAACTGCAAAAGGTTTCAAAAAAGGAGACTTGAAAGAGTTTTGGCACTTCGGACAATATGTGTCTGATGATTCAAAATACAAGAAAGAATATCCTGACAATGTGATTGTTGAAGAACTTCCAAAATTCAATGAAGTTGGTAAAGAAACGTACAAAATGCTTGAAAAAACCGGTAAATCTGTTTTACAAGCGTTGGCTTTGTATCTTGGATTGGATGAGTTTTATTTTGACGACAAAATCGCAGAAGGAAACTCTATTTTAAGACCAATTCACTATCCGCCAATTACTCAGGAGCCTGATGATGCGGTAAGAGCTGCTGCTCACGGAGACATCAACCTGATTACTCTTTTGATGGGATCTCAGGGAAAAGGACTTCAAGTTCAAAACCATAACGGTGATTGGATCGATGCGATTGCAGAACCGGACGAATTGGTAATCAACGTTGGAGATATGTTATCTAGACATACCAACAACAAGTTGAAATCTACAATTCACAGAGTGGTAAATCCGCCAAGAGAATTGTGGGGAACTTCAAGATACTCAATCCCTTTCTTTATGCATCCCGTAAGCGGAATGTCATTAAATGCTCTTGAAAACTGTGTTGACGAAGACCATCCTAAGTTATATGAAGATACAACAGCAGGAGAATTTTTACATGAAAGATTAATTGAATTAGGTTTAATAAAAAAATAACTACCACACTGTATTTAGTTAATGATTTTTTAATTATCTTTACTTTACTATCAAATTTTTAATTAAAACAATATGAAAAATTTAAAAAAACTAAGTAAAGGCCAATTAAAAAGTATCGCTGGAGCAGGAGGAATTAAACTTCCAGAACCTGAATTTTGCATGTATTACTGCAACGGAGTTGTGATTTGCGCAACTTGTAGTGATAAATTTACATGTCCAGATGATTCAATGTAATTGAAATTCAAAAAGATTTATAAGAAAACCGTTCCTTTTGGAGCGGTTTTTTGTTTTGATTACTTAAACACTAATAGCACAAATATTTTCCACTAATAAAACACAAACATCTGTGAAAATCCGTGTAATCTGTGGGATAAAAAAAATCAATCAAACAATCTTAATTGCTGATCTTTTGCACCTGTGAAATTCGCGGTTGTCAATTTTGGAAATTCTTTACCATCAAAAAACTTCTTTCTTCCTATTTTAAAGGTATTATGAATCATTTCTGCAATATTTCCATCACCCCTTTGTCGGTCAAAATATCTTTTTTCGCCTAATTTTCCACCTCGCATGGAACGAATTAGATTTAAAACTTTCTGCGCTCTATCAGGAAACTGAGTTTCAATCCATTTAACAAAAACAGGTTCAACTGTATCATTTAATCTCACCAAAGTATAGCCAAAACTTTGAGCACCGGCTTCTGAGATTGATTTTAAAATTGTCAAAGGTTCATCACTATTCAATCCAGGAATGATCGGCGCAACCATAACGTGCACAGGAATTTTATTTTCAGCAAAAATTTCTATAGCTTTTAATTTATTCTTGGAAGAACTCGTTCTCGGCTCCATTTTTCTTCTAAGATCTTCATTGATTGTCGGAATACTTAAAGAAACAGAAACTAAATTTTGTTCTGCAAGTGGTTTTAGAATATCCAAATCTCTCAGAACCATTGCATTTTTTGTCAGAACATTGACAGGATGTCTGTAATCAAGACAAACTTGCAGCAACTTTCTGGTGATCTCAAATTGTCGTTCTGCAGGCTGATAGCAATCCGTGTTTCCTGAAAGTAAAATCGGCGCTGGTTGATAGCCTCTTTTTTGGAAAAATTTCTCCAATAATTCCGGGGCATTTTTCTTAACCATGATTTTTCTTTCAAAATCAATTCCGGCACTGTAGCCCCAATATTCGTGAGTTGGTCTGGCGAAACAATAGGAACATCCGTGTTCACAGCCTTGGTAAGGGTTCATCGAATATTCCATCGGAAGATCTTCGCTTTTCACCTGATTTACAATTGTTTTCGGGAAAATTTCCGTGAAGGTTGTTTTTACAGATTCAAAATCTTCATCATCAGGCTCATAGGTATATCGGTCGAAACGATTGATAACATTTCGCTGAGCGCCCTGACCTTTTATGATATTTTCGTTCTGCATTTTCTGATGTAAATGTAAAATGGAATGGCTTAAAAATAATTAGTTTTAACACTAAAGTTTTCCACAAAAAAAACCAACACTTAAAAAAGCGTTGGATATCAAAAAACATAATTTATATATTTTTACTACTTCAATGCGTAAAATTCTACTCCGTGATACTCGTCCTCATGATCTTTAGCATCAAAGTGTCTGTGATGGTCTGAGTAAGAATCACTGTATTTTTTATTTTTTTTATCTAATACTTTTTTTATGCCTATAAAACTTAATACTGCCAAAAGCCCAACACCTCCTGCTAGTAAAACTCCGACTTCTTTTTTCATATTTTGTCCGATTTATTACTGACGATATTGCAAAAAGTGTACCTATTTTATTTTTTTCAATTATAAATTTTGTTAACATTCAACTTCTTTTTTAAGTAAAATATAATTTTACAGTCTTCCTTTTTTCGTAAATTAATGGTTTAATTATTGTATTAATAAAGAAAAATAATATTATGGATAGCGCAGACAATATGGATCAAATGACGACTTTAAGCCAAGTAATGACAAGGCTCTCTGAGAGAGGAATACACAGGGAATTCAGGATGAATGACAGTTGTGAAATGAAGCTTGATAATTCTGAACAAAACTATCAACCTGCCGATTTGACCATCTTAAAAACATACCGTTTTGAGGGTGACAGTAATCCTGACGATAATGCCGTTTTATATGTTTTAAAAGATGCAGCCGGAAACCGAGGAATGATCATAGATTCTTACGGCGCAGACAGCAATTATCCCGGAGAAAAGTTTGATGAATTTTTGAGAGATATTCCGGTTCAGGAAAGTGAAGAATTTAATTTTTAAATATATATTAAACCCGAAATTATTCAGTTTCGGGTTTTTCTTTTTTCTTAAAAACATTCTTTAGAAAACCTTTCTTTTCCTTTTTCTCTTCCGTTGGTTTTGGCTCTTCTTTTTTAGTTCCGGAGCCCTTTATATCCTGTTTTAATTCTTTGACAGATTTTTTCATTTCCTTTACAGAAGCAACTGCGTTTTTTACCGTTTTCTCTGTTTTGTCAACGTTTATTCCGATCAGCGTTTTCTTCAAACCTTGCTCAATCCCTTTCCAGAACAGATTAAAGAACGATTTTGTAGGATCTCTTTCTACATCTTTTACATCCACAGACTGAGGAAGATTTCCGGAATCCGAACGCACAACAAGATTGGCAATTGCCGTTAAAACTCCTTTTTTCTGTTGATTATCTTTATTTAAAACAGCGATTTTTAAGTCTTTATGTTTCAAATTAAAAGTTCCATTTAAACCTCTTGGATTTCCTCTGAAATTAAAAAGCATTTCCTGAATCGTCCCTTGAGTCGCCATCACATGAAGATACGGTTTGATAAACGGATTAATTCCATTCGCAGGAAGATTGGCCGCCCTACCGGAAATTGTAAAAACATCGCTCTGATTAGCAACATCAAACCCCCAATTTACAGACAACGGAGCAAGATTCATAAACGAACAATTGATCTTGATATCAACTTTGGTTGGTTTTCCTTTTGTTTTGGCTGAGTTTAAATTTTTAACATTCATATTAAAATTGGCGAATGTCAATTTCCCTGGTCCAGCACTTTCCGGTGTATCTTCCTCATAGACCAAAATTGAGTTTTTCAGATCTAAATTATTAACATAAAGCGGAATTTTAATCGAACGCAACAATCTGGAATACAAAGGTTTTTCTTTCGGATCATCATTCGGAATTTTACTTCTGAAAATATTAGCATCCGCAGATTGAATCACAACATTGGAAGCATTGATGAATTTATTTTGAGAAAATAAGTCCCAATTTCCTTCTGCTGTTATCTGATTGGCTTTCAAATCATATAAATCCCTTTCAACAGGTATCATTTTGATAAACTGACCTCTCGAAATGAGAGGTTTCATCGCAAATTGAGTGATCTGAACTTTGTTTTTATTTAATTTTAAAAGCCCGACACTCATATTGTAGAACTTTGTTTTGTAGGCAAAATTCTTGGTTGTCAGAAAATAGTCTTTTGCTTTAAAAGTATGTCCTAAATTATTGGGTTTAGACTTAATTTCAATCTCATTAATCGTTGCATTTAAGTCATTAAAAACAAGCGGTTCATTTCCTTTGTCATAAGTAATATTAGAATTTTTAAAAGAAAATTTTCTGATAAGAATTGAATTTACTTTATTTTCTTTCGGAGCTTTCTTTGTTTTATTTTCTCCTGAAACGATAATTCCGTTTACATTATCAACCAGAACATCTTTTATATCAAGACTTAATTTTTTATCTATAAATTCTAATTTATTGATATTAAAAGCTGCAAGATTTGCTTTTAAAGTCATCGATCGCCTTCCCGGATCTGATGGATTTGGAGTTACTGTAATATTTCTTAACTCTCCACTTTTAGAATTTAAAGCAATACTTCCCACAACATAATTCTGATGATTTGAGTATAAAATATCCTTTCCCGAGAACTGAAAACTCTTGTATCCGACAGGAATTACCTCTTCTTTCGTGTCTTTATCAAATTTTAATTGATTGATATCTAAATTAAGGTTTTTCGCAGATAAAAGATTGCTTCCGTCGGGTTTTACAACATTTACGGTCGCATTATTTAATTTTATATCTTCAAGATTAAGCTCAAAATTAATAGGTTTTTGAACTTTAACAGGAACAGCATTGGTCGTATAAACTAAAAGTTTAGGATTCTGAAAATCTGCATTCGCCAGAGAAACAGCATTGCTTTTTAAAACAATATCCTTGAAATTCATTTTTTGAATATCAAACTGAAAAAGTTTCGTTTTTTTAGGATAAAACCTTTTAAACTGATTAATCGTCAACAACGGAATCAGCCTGAAATTCTCTATAGCTACTTGCCCGTTAGCTGTTGTTATTTTATTGATTTTTAAAGCATAAACATTATCCGGACGGAAGAAAAAATTCTCTCCTTTAATGTGATATTTATCAAAAACAACAGGTAATTTATTTTCTACAGATTCTTCTGTCATCTGTAAATTTTCAACAAACAAATCAAGCTTTTGAACAGATAAAAACTTCTGTTTTGTATCTCTAAAAACATTAATAGTCCCATTATTAATCCTGATATTTTCAAACAATACAGGATTCTTTTTTTTACCAGTTTTTTTATCAGCCGGTTTTGCAAGAATAATATTCAAATTAGGACTTCCTAATAACAAATCGGAAGAACTTATTTGTTTATTAAAAATAGCATCGTAAATCCCGAAACGGTCAATTTTTAAAGTATCGATCGTTCCTTGAAGACCAATTACATCGGTATTCTGCGGATCTTTACTATTGACTGTAATTCCGGTTGAAAGGATATTTCCTGTACCAAGATCTACATCTAAGGTTTTATAGGAAACTTTATAATCCGTATTTTTTTTGATATAATTAGGAAGTTGGGTTTTAAGCCAAAAATTTAAGCCGAAGTTTCCCAGCAAGAAAATCACCATCAAAACCCCGAGGCTAATTAGTAACTTTTTAACCCATTTTTTCATTTTTGCGATTTAATTTAATTATATCTAAATGTATGCCTAATTTTTTACATCCAATTCAATAACATATCCTTCATGTCCTCTTACATTAATAAAATCTCCGCCTTCAAAGCTTAAATACTGTCCTTTAATTCCAACTAATTTCCCAGTAAACTCGGGCTTCTTGTCTAAAGTGAATGATGTTACTTTTTCAGGTTTTTCGAAAGGATAGTCAAATCTCCATACATTTTCACCTTCGCTGTAGAATTTTTGGAAATCCTCAGGAAAATATTCTTTTATTTTTTGTTGAAAATCAGCAAGATCTATTTCTCCTTCAAAATCATCCTGCAGCATTTTTCTCCAATTTGTTTTATCCGGCAGATGATCTTTTAGAGCAACTTCTATCATCCCAGCTTCATAACGGTTTTCTGTTCTGGCAATCGGCAGCGCAAAAGTTGCTCCCTGATCGATCCATCTTGTAGGAATTTGCGTGTTTCTTGTAACACCCACTTTCACATCGCCTGTATACGCCAAATAAACCGTGTGTGGTTGAAGCTGAATTTGCTTTTCCACTTCCAAATCACGTTCTCCAACGCCAAGATGTGCTGTGGAAAGTTCCGGACGAATGATTGTATCACTGGCATAAGGACTTTCAAAAAAGCAGCTTTTGCAAAATCCCATTCTGTAAATAGGCTTATTTTTTCCACAATTCACACATTGGAATCCTGTATGCTTTATCGTCAATTCTTTTCCAAACAATTCATTCATGTGAATAAGATCACCCGAAAGGTTAAGATAATACTGAATTGGCTGAGCATCGAAACTCGTCATCTTTAAAATTTGCCCTTGAAACTGCATATTAATTTTATATTACTTTATTAAGTAAATTTAATGATTATATTTTTCCCAAAGGAAATTTATATTTTTGTACTCATAAAAAAACATTGATGATATATCTTGTAACAGGAGGAAGCGGATTTATTGGTTCTCATTTAATAGAAAAATTATTGAAAGAAGGACATTCTGTCATAAACATTGACAATTTTGATAATTTCTATGATTATCAGATAAAAATTAAAAATACATTAGAATCAATCGCTAATTTTTCTGATTTTACCTTTTCTGATAAAGAAACTGATATTAAAAAATTAATTTCCCTTTCAAAATCAAACAATTACACGTTATACTATCAGGATATCCGGGATAAAAACGGTCTTGAAGAAATATTTAAAAATCATAAGATCGATTTGATCATCCACCTAGCCGCACTTGCCGGAGTTCGTCCTTCTATTGAAAGACCTTTAGAATACGAAGAAGTAAATGTTCGCGGAACAATGAACCTTTGGGAACTGTGTAAAGAATTCAATATTAAAAAATTCGTTTGTGCCTCTTCATCAAGCGTTTACGGAAACAATGAAAAAATTCCTTTTGCAGAGACAGACAATGTAGATAATCCTATTTCACCATATGCTGCAACAAAAAAATGTGGGGAAATTTTAGGTCATGTTTATCATCAATTATACAATATTGACATGATTCAACTAAGGTTCTTCACGGTTTACGGACCAAGACAAAGACCTGATCTTGCGATACATAAATTCACAAAATTAATCTCTGAAAATCAGGAAATCCCATTCTACGGCGATGGAAACACCGCAAGAGATTACACTTACGTTGATGATATTATTGACGGAATTACTAAATCTATCAACTATCTGGAAACTCATTCAAAAATATACGAGATCATTAATCTTGGAGAAAGTCAGGTAATTAATCTTAATGAAATGCTTTCCACCATTGAACATGCTCTCGGAAAAACTGCCATCAAAAAAATTCTGCCAATGCAGCCTGGAGATGTGCAAAAAACCAATGCTGATATAGGAAAAGCGAAGACATTAATCGATTATAAACCAACCACAGACTTCCAAAATGGCATAAAAAAATTTGTGGAATGGTTTTTGAGAAAATGACATCGAACAAGTTGCTGACATAGCTGTAATACAGTCTGTCACGTGCAATGAGTAAAAAATTAATAAAAAGAATTGAAAATCAAGTATAAAAAAGCGTATAATATAAGCTAATTTTATACTTTTGCAAAAAAAATAGAATATTATGTACTGGACATTAGAATTAGCCTCATATCTAAGTGACGCACCTTGGCCAATGACAAAGGCTGAGCTTATTGATTATGCAATCAGAACTGGTGCACCAATGGAAGTAACGGAAAACCTTCAGGCTATTGAAGACGAAGGGGAAATGTACGAAGCCATCGACGAGATCTGGCCAGACTATCCTACGGACGAAGATTATCTTTGGAACGAAGACGAATATTAAATAAGGCATGAGCTTTAGGCAATAGGCTTAAAGCTTATTTCCCTTTTTATAATATCAATTTTTGCGCAGTAAGCGTATTTAGTAAAACGCTTAAAGCATATCGCTTTAGGCATAAAGTAAAAATTTATGAGTTTTTTAAACAAAGTTCTTAAAGGGTTTTTGGGAGACAAGAAAGCGCAGGACCTAAAGGAAGTAAAAAAAGTTGTAACAAAAATCAAAGCTGTTGAACCAAATATTCAGCAATTGTCTGATGATGGCTTAAGAGAGAAAACTGCTGAATTTAAAAATAAAATAAAAACAGCAACAAGTACCATCACAGCGCAGATAGAACAGATTAAAGAGCAGATAAAAAATTCGACCAATGTTGATGAAAAAGAAGCTCTTTTCTCACAAATTGAGTCTCTTAAGAAAGATTCATACGAAATTGAGGAGAAAGTTCTTAGCCAGGTTCTTCCTGAAGCTTTTGCATTAGTAAAAGAAACAGCAAGAAGATGGGCACAAAACGGAGAGATCCGTGTAACTGCCACTCAAATGGACAGAGAACTTGCTGCAACTAAAGATTTCGTTGAAATTCAGGGAGATCAAGCTGTTTGGAAAAGCTCATGGGACGCTGCCGGAACTCCTGTAGTTTGGGACATGGTCCATTATGATGTTCAGTTTATTGGAGGGGTTATTCTTCACAGTGGTAAAATTGCCGAAATGGCAACCGGTGAAGGTAAAACTTTGGTAGGAACATTACCTATTTACTTAAATGCACTTCCTGAAAGAGGGGTTCACGTAGTAACCGTGAATGACTATCTTGCAAAAAGAGACTCCGCTTGGATGGGTCCATTGTATCAGTTCCATGGAATGAATATCGATTGTATTGATAATCACCAGCCGAACTCAGATGGAAGAAGAAAAGCATACAATTCAGACATTACTTATGGAACAAATAACGAATTCGGTTTCGATTATTTGAGAGATAACATGGTAACTTCACCTTCAGAATTGGTACAAAGAGAATTAAACTTTGCTATCGTGGATGAGGTTGACTCTGTTTTGGTAGATGACGCAAGAACGCCATTGATTATTTCTGGTCCGGTTCCTCAGGGAGACAGACAAGAGTTTGATGTTCTTAAACCTTCTATCGACAGAATTGTTGAAGTTCAAAAGAAAACCGTTTCTGCAATTTTTAATGAAGCTAAAAAATTAATCGCTGCAGGAAATACTAAAGAAGGAGGATTCAAATTACTTCAATCTTACAGAGGTTTACCTAAAAACAGACAATTAATCAAGTTCTTATCTGAAAGCGGAAACAGAGCATTGCTTCAAAAAGTAGAGGCTCAGTACATGCAGGATAACAACCGTGATATGCCGATCGTAGATAAAGATCTTTATTTCGTGATTGAGGAAAAAAATAATCAGGTTGATCTTACAGACAAAGGTGTTGAATACATGTCTCAAGGAAACTCTGATCAAAACTTCTTCGTTCTTCCGGATATCGGAACTGAGATCGCTGAAGTTGAAGCTAAAAATTTAACTAAAGAAGAAGAATTCGAAGCTAAAGAAAAACTATTCTCTGATTTTGCTGAAAAATCTGAGCGTGTTCACACAATGAGTCAGTTATTGAAAGCATATACATTATTCGAAAAAGATGATGAGTATGTAGTAATTGATGGTGAAGTAAAAATCGTTGACGAGCAAACAGGTCGTATCATGGAAGGTCGTCGTTATTCAGACGGTCTACACCAGGCGATCGAAGCTAAGGAAAACGTAAAAATTGAAGCTGCAACGCAAACTTTTGCAACGGTAACGCTTCAAAACTACTTCCGTATGTACAACAAACTTACGGGAATGACGGGTACTGCTGAAACTGAAGCAGGCGAGCTTTGGGAAATCTACAAATTAGATGTTGTGGTAATTCCTACAAACCGTTCTATTTTAAGAGACGATAAACAAGATTTAGTTTTCAAAACTAACAGAGAAAAATATAACGCGGTAATTGAAGAAATTGAAAAATTAACAGCAGCAAGAAGACCTGTATTGGTTGGTACAACGTCTGTTGAAATCTCTCAGTTGCTTTCAAAAGCCCTTCAATTAAGAAAAATCCCGCACCAGGTATTGAACGCGAAACTTCACAAGAAGGAAGCAGAAATCGTTGCCGGAGCAGGACAGCCGGGAGTTGTAACAATTGCAACCAACATGGCAGGTCGTGGTACGGATATCAAACTTACGAAAGAAGTAAAAGAAGCCGGAGGTTTAGCAATTATAGGTACTGAAAGACATGATTCAAGACGTGTTGACAGACAGTTAAGAGGTAGAGCGGGACGTCAGGGAGATCCGGGAAGTTCTCAGTTCTACGTATCTCTTGAAGATAACTTGATGCGTTTATTCGGTTCTGAAAGAATCGCTAAAATGATGGACAGAATGGGTCATAAAGATGGTGAAGTTATTCAACATTCAATGATCAGCAAATCTATCGAAAGAGCGCAGAAAAAAGTAGAGGAAAATAACTTCGGAACAAGAAAGAGACTTCTTGAATATGATGACGTTATGAACAAGCAACGTGACGTAATCTACAAAAGAAGAAAGAACGCTTTATTCGGAGATCACTTGAAATACGATATCACTAACATGATTTTCGATGTTTCTAACTCTATCGTTGCAAAAGGAAAAGCAAACGGAAGTTATAAAGATTTTGAATTTGAAATAATCAAACATTTCACAATGGCTTCTCCTGTTTCTGAAAGTGATTTTGGTAACAAACAAGTTCCGGAATTAACGAATATTTTATTCAAAGCTGCTCAGGAAGATTATGCCATGAAACTGAACTTATTGAAAGAGAAATCATTCCCTATTATTGAGAATGTATATCAAAATCAAGGTTCAATGTTTAAAATGATTCAGGTTCCTTTCACAGACGGACACAAAACAATGACTATTGTAGCTGATCTTAAAGAAGCTCACGATACTCAATGTGAAAGTTTGATCAACGATTTTGAAAAGAACATCACTCTATCAATTATCGATGAAAACTGGAAGCTTCACCTTCGTGAGATGGATGATCTAAGAAAATCTTCTCAGGGAGCTGTTTATGAACAAAAAGATCCACTTGTAATTTACAAGCAAGAATCTTTCCACTTATTCAGCGAAATGATTGATAAATTAAACAAAGAAATTATTTCATTCTTATACAAAGGAGAAATTCCTGCTTAAGAAATAATTAATTATAGAATAGAAACCGCTCCAGCATTGCTTGGAGCGGTTTTTTGTTATTCAGTGGATAACATTCGTATGATAAATATCAACTTGATAATTTATTTAGAATAATTAAAAACAATATATTTGCAGAAAATTTGACTTTCATGAAAAATGTACTGATCTGTGCCTCACTATTGGGGTCTATGTTGACTTTTGCGCAAAAGGATTCAACAAAATCAAAAGATATTGAAGAAGTTGTTGTAAAGGGAAAATATTATCAAAAATATAAGCTTAATGAAGTTTCGGGATCTTTAAGATTGCAAACTCCCATTATGGAACTTCCGCAAAACGTACAATCTATCAGTTCGCAGGTATTAGCGGATCAGATTACATTAAACATGTCTGAAGGGATCGTAAGAAACGTAAGTGGAGCCAGAAAAGTAGAACACTGGGATAATGTATATTCTAACGTATTCATGAGAGGAGCAAGTATTGCAACTTATATGAACGGGATGAATGTTTCTTCAACTTGGGGTCCCATCAATCCAGATGCTTCAATCATCGACAGAATAGAATTTGTAAAAGGTCCGGCAGGTTTTATGGGCTCAATGGGAGATCCGGCAGGTTTCTATAATGTTGTAACTAAAAAACCTACAGGAAAATTCCAGAATTCTGTAAGATTTACAACAGGAAGTTACAATCTTTTCAGAGGTGAAGCAGATCTAGACGGCGTTATTGTAAAAAATGGTGTTCTAGATTACCGTTTAAACTTAATGGGCAGCACAAACGGATCTTGGACAGAAAATGACAAAACAAAAAAGATCATTGTTGCTCCGTCATTAACTTTCAGACCAACAAAAACTACGACTTTAACAGCTCAATATAATTATCAATTCTTAAACTTTTCTCAGCCCGGAGCCTATTTAATGTCTAATGACGGTTATGCATCATTAAATGTTCATACTAACTTTAATGATAAAAATTTCAAGAAAACTGAAGTAAAAGATCAAAGTTTATTTCTGACATTAGATCAAAAATTATTCAAAGACTGGACTTGGAGTACTCAATATGCCTATATGGATATGAACTACGACGGTGGTTCTTGGTGGGGAAGTTTCGACACAAATAACAGTAACATATTCAACAGAACATTAAGTAACTGGCAGGCTGTTGGAAAAAATCACATTTTCCAAACTTATGTAAGAGGTAGCTTAAAAACAGGAAATATCGTTCACAAAGTAATTGCCGGATTTGATTACGGAGATAGAAAATATAATGCAGACTTCTCTGGTTATGCAGCTGGAGTTTATCCAATTAATATTCAAAATCCTCAGTATGGTGTAGATCCGTCTACACTTCCTCCTGATAGTTTCTACACATTAAGTACTGCAGCGCCTTTCTATAATGACCAGGGAGTAAAATATACATCTTATTATGCTCAGGATCAAATAGAAATGTTCAATAATAAGTTGCGTCTTACTTTAGCAGGAAGATATACAAATGGTAAAACATATGCGGGATATCCGTTTTATTCTCCTAACAATATCGTTCCAAAAGATACTGCTGGAGAATTTACACCTAGAGTTGGGGTAAGTTATTCTTTCAATGAAAACTTCTCTGCTTACGGAGTTTTTGATAAAACATTTGTTCCACAATCTGCAATACAATATTCTGATGCTAATCCTAATGGAGAACCTCTTACAACTCCATTCAAAGGTCAGAACTTAGAAGTTGGGATTAAAAAAGATTGGTTTGGCGGTAAATGGAATTCAACTTTTGCCGTTTACGAGATCACAAGACAGAATATATTCACTTCAGATACAGCTCACCCTAATTTAGGCTTCTCTTTAGCAACCGGAGAACAAAGAGCCAGAGGTTTTGAAGCTGATATTAAAGGAGAGATTGTAAAAGGATTAAATGTTGTCATCAATTATGCTTATACAGACGCAAAAACTGTAAAGGACAATGATGCTACAAGAATAGGCCAACAATCTCCTGGAAATGCTAAAAATGTGCAAAATACATGGTTAAGCTACAGATTTGAAAACGGTATGCTAAGCGGATTTGGACTTTCTGCCGGTTACCAATATCAAGGGGGAAGGCAATCTTGGTTTGGAACTTCAGCAAAGCAGGATCAAACTCTTGAAGATTACTTCGATACAAACTTTGGAATTTCTTATGCCGCTAAAAAATTCGATGTCAATCTAATTTTAAACAATGTTCTAAACAGAAAATTATATAGTGGATACAGAAACGATGACGGTTCATACGCTTGGATCTACAATGCTCCTAGAAACTGGAGACTTTCAATAGGATACAAATTTTAAATAAACAAAAGTTAACCCCTCAAAAGGTTAACTTTTTGATATGAAGAAAAAACATCATCATAAGAAGAAGGTTTCTTCAACAAAAAAATGGTCTGCCAAACTGCATTTGTGGTTTGGTTTGTCCGTTGGTCTCATTGTGTTTATTGTTTCTTTGACGGGAACGATGTATATTTTTAAGGATGAAATTCAAAATCAGCTTAGAAAAGACGTCATTTTTGTAAAAACTGAGACAATTACTCATCAACCATTATCCATTGAAGTTCTTCGTGAAAAAGTTGCTTTGGAAATCAATGAAAAGTATCCAATCAGTTCCGTTGAAATTCCTTTAGATAAAAACAAATCTTATGAATTTTTGTATTATGAAAAGGATAAAAAAGCGTGGAATTATTTTGATGAAGTAAAAATCAACAAATTAATTTACGTTAATCAGTACACAGGTCAGATTCTTGGAATTTATAATGAAAAATATGACCTCTTCCCTATTTTAAAGGCAATTCATTGGAGTTTGTTATTAAATTCAGATTGGGGAAAATATGTAATTGGAATTCCTGTTGTTTTATTCATCATTATGCTCATCACAGGAATCATTCTTTGGTGGCCGCAGAATAAAAAAATGCGAAAAGGACGTTTCTCTTTCGATTGGAAAAACGTAAAAACATGGAAACGCAAAAACTACGATCTTCATAATATCTTAGGATTTTATGCTTCGTTTATTGCTTTAATACTAGGCTTATCAGGAATTTATTTCGCTTATCCTTGGGTAAAAAATGTTTTTAATATTACACTTTCAGGCTCGTTGGAACTTCCAAAAGAAAAAGAAATCAAATCTCCCGACTCGCTTTTAGCAAAGAATAATGCAATATTTGATCTTACCGCACAGGAAACAAGAAAACTATACGCCACCTCATCAAGTTTCAGAATTCCATTAAACGGAAAAAATAAAAAAGGAAAAGACTTAAAAAACATTCCGGTTTCCGTATATGGTGAAGACGGAAAATTTGCCATCAGAAATCAATTGGTTTTTGATAAATATTCAGGGAAATTATTGGCTAATAAACCTCATCAACAATTAAATAATGCAGAAAAATATGCCAACGCCAATTATGATATTCACACAGGATCATACTTTGGACTGTTCGGAAAAATTATTTGGTTTATCGCAGGACTTATCTGCACATCATTGCCTGTCACAGGGTTTTTAGTATGGCTTGGAAAACAAAAGAAAAAAGGAATTAAGACACTATAATGAAAAAATTAACTCTATCTGTAGCTTGTTTGGCTACTATTTCAGCATTTGGACAAGTAAAAGACAGCATCAATACAAAAGATGTAGATGAAGTTGTGTTAACGGCATCCAGAAAGAGAGAAAATATTAAAGAAATACCAAGTTCTATAACTGTTGTTGGTGAAAAACAGGTGCAGTCACAATTGACGGTTAATTCAGATATTACAAGCATTTTACAATATACGGTTCCGAGTTTGGCAACAAACTCTGGACAAACTTCCAATACAGGACAAACTCTTCGCGGACGCCAGGTTTTGGTTTTAATTGATGGTATCCCACAGTCTACTCCGCTTCGAAACGGAGCGAGAGATTTAAGATCTATCGACCCTTCAGTTATTGAAAGAATTGAGGTGATCAAAGGAGCTTCATCCATCTACGGAAACGGTGCAGACGGAGGTATTATCAATTATATTACAAGAAGAAGCAAATCCGACAAGAAGATCTCGGGAATTTCACAGTTTGGAATTACCGGTCAGCAATATGGCGGAACATTAGGCTACAGAGCAAGTCAGCTTTTATCGGGAAAGATCAGCAAGTTTGATTATGTGGTTTCATTAGCTTATGAAAAAACAGGTTATATGAAAGACGCAGATGGCGTAAATCTGAGTCCAACATACAGCACAGCCAAGATGAATAACTACAACGGAATGTTGAAGTTGGGCTACTCTATTAATGATAATCAAAGAGTTGAAGCTTCCTATATCGGCTATGCTGCCAAATCTGATTTAAATCTAGGCTTAAAAACAGGAAAATACGGCGTTACCCCAACCATCGGAGAAGGAGAAGGAAAAAACCTGGAAACAACTCCACAGGGAACCCCAAGAAATCATAACTTCAAATTAAGCTACGATAACAAAAACCTGTGGAAAGGAACTTCATTAAATGTAAACCTTTATTTACAGGATTTCAGAACCGTTTATGGATACAGCGATACCTTCCTGAATGGCGGACAATCGAATGTTATTTCAAAAAAGACAGGTGCCAGAGCCAATTTCGATACTCAATTATGGAGTAATAAAAATTCTCAGGGTGAAATTATCTACGGTTTAGATGTTTTAAATGATCAAACCGTTCAAAAACTGGAAGACGGCCGTTACTGGACTCCAGACATGAATATGACCAACATCGCTCCTTTCCTTTTGGTTAAAGTTGATTTAATGAAAAAATTAACCCTAAAAGGAGGTTTACGATATGAAAATATTGCCGTAAAAGTTGGTGATTTCAATACACTTTCTACGATTAAAAGTGACGGAACTTTCACAAAAAGTATTTTCGTGACAGGCGGAGATCTAAAATACAATGCCTTAGTCGGAAATATTGGAGTTCGTTACAACATCAATCCGATGGTTAATCTTTTTGGAAGCTTTTCTCAGGCCTACTCGATCAACGAATTAGGAAGAATTTTAAGAACCTCAACAGAAGGAACCATCCAAAATCTTGAAACAAAGCCAATCATTGTCAACAATTATGAATTTGGAGCAACAGGACAGCTTGCAAAATGGGTTAATTATGAGATCACTTCTTATGTAAGTACTTCAAAATTGGGAGCTACATTTATTCAAAGTCCGGACAGAGCTTTAACAATTCAGAGATCACCGGAAGTTGTGTATGGTGTGGAAGGATTTTTACATTTTACACCTACAAAATGGATCAATTTCGGAGGAAGCTACAGTTGGATGGAGGGAATTACTTCTATAAAAGATGACGGTGATTATTCAGCCAAAATCAACAACAGTAGGATTTCTGCTCCGAAAGTTTTAGCGTATGTTCAGGTAAGACCAATTCAGTCTTTATCTGTCGGATTGGATATGTTGCATGCTTTTGCTCAAAACAGATTCGAGCCTAATGCCAAAGGTTTATATGCCTACGGAGAAGGAAAAGTTCCCGAATACACCGTTTTTAACCTAAAATCAAGCTATGGAGTTAACCAAAACTGGAAAGTTTCTTTAGGTATCGAAAACCTTTTCAACAAAACCTATCAGCCTGCAATTGCCTGGTGGGCAGCAAGAGACGCAGACTTTACTAATTCATTAGGATTAAGAGGAACGTTTATGGTTGAATATAAATTTTAATTAAAAGTTTATTTGAAGCTTTTTCCCGCTTTCCACTATATCTTTTTCGCCAGCGCTTTTTTTTTCAAAGCCATTTCAGAAAAAGGATGTCGTTGCAATCGGGGCTAGTATGCAGTCATTATTTAAACATTTGGAATATTCACAATATTTGTCATCCTGTAAGGATCTAAGCATAGTATTAGAAAATAGTCTGTAAAGATTCGTGCGTAGATTCTTACAGAATGACAAACTTTATGGAAATAAATTTATAAGAAAACTTTGTATAACCTTGCCTTTAAAGAAAAATATTTTCCATTAAAAGCTGGTTAATTATAAACATTCTAAATAAAAATTAAAAACTTATCTTTGTCTAACTTTAAGAAATTATGAAGAAGAAACATCACAAAAAGAAGCCAAGCGTATTCAAAAAATGGACAGGAAAACTACATTTGTGGTTTGGTTTAGGTATTGGATTTTTGATCTTCATCATTTCCATTACCGGCGCTTTGTACGTTTTTAAAGATGAAATTGAGAACATTACCCGAAAAGATGTCATCTATCATAACGAAAAAAATATCGATCAAAAACAGATTCTTCCGATCCGAGTGTTGGAAAAATCGGTGGATGCTCAGGTAAAAGAAAAATATCCAATTCATTGGGTAAATATTCCTATCGACAAAAAAATGTCTTATCAATTCTATTGGTACGAACACAATACCGATGCATGGAATTATTTTGATGAATTCCCTATCTATAAAGTCGCTTACGTCAATCCTTACGACGGAAAAGTTTTAAGAACCTATGACGAAAAAAACGGTTTCTTTCAGATTGTAAAAATGATCCACTGGAGCTATTTATTAAAGCAGGATTGGGGAACGTATGTTGTGGGAATTCCTGTCATCATCTTCGTTATCATGCTGATATCAGGAATTATTTTATGGTGGCCTAAAAACAAAGCAGCGAGAAAGCAACGATTCTCATTCAAATGGAAGAATATCAAAAGCTGGAAAAGAAAAAACTACGATCTTCATAATATCTTAGGCTTTTACGCCTCAATTTTTGCCTTAATTTTCTCAATTACAGGATTATTTTATGCTTTTTTTGTCGTTCAGGCGACGATTTATGTGATCTTCTCAGGAGGTGAAACAAAATATCCGGATTTCTCTCATATCAAAACAAAAGCTCCGATTGAATTAAGAACTGAAGGTACATTAGACAAGATCAGCAATATAGTTAGAGCAAAATATCCTGATTCTTACGGATTCGCACTCGATCTTGGACATCCGCATATGGATGATCACGAGCATCCGAATTTCGAAGTTTATGTAAAACATTTGTCTTACTCTTATCATAAAAGCAGCAGTCTAATTTTTGATGAAAATTCAGGTGAACTGCTTCATACTCACGACATGAAAGACAAAAATTTTGGTGAAAAAACGGTTGGTGCCAATTATGATATTCATGTTGGATCTATTTTAGGACTTCCTACTAAGATCATTGCCTTTATTGTAAGTTTGATATGTGCCTCATTACCAGTCACTGGCTTCCTTGTTTGGTGGGGAAGAAGAAAAAAGAAAACGGTAAAAACTGCTTAAAAACTTTTTTCAATAAATGTTTCGTTAATAATTCATTAATACAATCTTTTTTATAATTTTAACCCTTTAGAATTTATAAGAATAGAAATGTCATTAATAGATTTATCAAAACACGTTGCCCTAGGAATTGATATTGGAGGTACAACTACCAAATTCGGTGTTGTAAACCACAGAGGTGAAGTTCTTGAAAAAGGCAATCTAAGCACTGACGCATATGCGACGGTTGAAGAATTCATAGATGCTTTGTACGAAAAAGTGCATCCGCTGATCAATAGCTACGGAAAAGAAAAAAACTTTGACGGAATTGGCGTAGGCGCTCCCAACGGAAATTACTATACCGGAACAATAGAACAGGCTCCCAATTTACCCTGGAAAGGCGTCATACCGTTTGGTAAATTAATGACTGAAAAGTTCGGTTTGCCTACTACAATAACTAATGATGCTAATGCTGCAGCTTTTGGTGAAATGCTTTTCGGAGCGGCTCGCGGAATGAAAGACTTTATCATGATCACCTTAGGAACAGGCGTAGGAAGCGGAATTGTTTCAAGTGGTAAATTGATTTACGGACATGATGGATTTGCAGGAGAACTTGGACACACGATCGTAAAACCAGGCGGAAGAAAACACTGGAGTACCGGATCTGAAGGAAGCTTAGAAGCATACGCTTCTGCAACAGGAATCGCAATCACTGCAAAAAAGATGAGAGCAGAATTCCCGGAATCTATGCTGAGTCAGTTTCCTGAAGAATCGATCAACTCAAAAACGGTACACGAATGTGCTTTGAAAGGTGACCCTATTTCTATTGAGGTTTTCAGATATACAGGTCAGAAATTAGGGGAAGCATTGGCAAATTTTGTCATGTTCTCTTCACCGGAAGCTATTCTTTTATTTGGTGGAGTGATTAAGGCCGGAGATTTTATCCTAAAGCCAGCTAAACTTCATATGGAAAGAAATCTTCTTCCAATATTCAGAAATAAAGTGAAATTGGTTTTCAGTGAACTTGATGAAGCAGATGCTGCTATTTTAGGAGCAAGTGCTTTGGTTTGGGAAAAGTAATTGAAAAACATTTTAAATATAATTGAGCATCCTTTTTGGGTGCTTTTTTTGTTTTTTATCTCCCACAGATTTTACGGATTTACGCAGATGTTTGCGTTATATTTATTTTACCTGTAAAATCCTTGTCAAGGTTTAAAACCTTGACAAGGATCATTGTGTTTATTGTGAAAAAATTAGTGTTATTAGTGTTTAAAAACCTCCCACAGATTACACGGATTTACACAGATGTTTACATTATATTTTTCTTGTGATTATTTGTGAAATCTATTAGTGTAATTTGTGTTTAAACCTCTCTTTTCAACATAAAATGAAAAACTTTTTCTTACTTTTGATTAGTTTTTTTAATACAATAATCAACCTAAAATGGATAACAATAATTTAGAACAAATTACTTTCGGAGGCGGATGTTTCTGGTGCGTGGAAAGCTGTTTCAATATGCTTAAAGGTGTTGAATCTGCACTTTCAGGATATTCGGGAGGACATAAAGATAATCCGACATACGAGGAGGTTTGCACAGGAGAAACAGGTCATGCAGAAGTTGTACAGATCACTTATGATCCTAAAATCATTTCTTACGAGCAATTAATGGATGTATTCTTTTTCCTTCACGATCCTACTCAATTAAATAGACAAGGAAATGACATCGGAACGCAATACCGTTCTGTAATTTATTATAAAGATGATGCTGAAAAAGCAAAGGCCGAAGAAGCCATCAAAACTTCTGAAGCGTCAGGAAGATGGTCGGGAACTTATGTTACAGAAGTAACACAATTCGAAAAATTCTGGTCAGCAGAACAGTATCACCAAGGATATTATAATGAAAATCCGACTCAACCCTATTGCAGTGCGGTTGTAGGTCCTAAAATTCAGAAATTCAAAAAACATTTCGGAGAATTGGGAATGTTGAATGCAGAGTAATTTTAAGTTTTGGCTAAAGTCAGATGATTTGCCTTTTCTGTTAAACGGGCTAAAGCCCGTTCCTATTGATAAAGATAAAAAAAGCGAAGAGATTGATTCCCTTCGCTTTTTTGTGCAAATTATTTTTATATTGATGACTATTAATTAATATCCAGGATTTTGTGAAAGGTCATTCGATGCGTCAAGCGTTGCCTGAGGAATCGGGAAAATCCTTCTGTAAGGTTGAGAAGCCGGCTTTGCAGTTCCCGGAAGATCAAACTTCCCGAATCTTATCATCGCCTTTCTTCTATACATTTCCCAGTATAGTTCGTATCCGGATTCTTTAAACAGCGTATTAGCGTCTAATGAAGTAAGCGCAACTCCGGGAGCATTACCGTTTAAGGCATCACGGGTTCTGCTTGTTCTTAAAATATTAACATCAGCTAAAGCACTTGCAATATTTCCACCTCTGAAATAGGCTTCTGCTCTCATCATATAAATTGTTCCTAATCTGTATAAAGGCACATCCATTCCGCTTGTTCCGTTATTTCCGTAACCCGGATCAAACTCAAACTTGAAATTTCTTACTCCTCTGTTGATCTGAGACTGAGTAAAGACAGCTTCTGAAGGATTATCAAAATTTAGTTCAGGTGTAAAATCTGCAGCAAGTGTCGTGTTTTTTTCTGTGAATAATTTATAAACTTTAATTCTTCCATCTGCTGTCATATCAAAGCTTCCGTTGGCAAGAAGTTTTGGACCATATTGCTGCCCAACCTGCAATCCTCTGTTGAAATGGAACCAAGGTTTCCCTGTTCCTTCTACTTTACTTGTTGAAGGTACGCTTACATCCGTTCCATCATTTCTGAACCATGTTCCATCTTCATACTGGTAGCTTCTTTGGAAACGGGGATCATCATGATTTCCGTTCCAAGAATAATAGAATTCAGGAGTGATACAAGAAGCATTCGTTCCTCTGTTATCAGGGGAAGGTTTCTGGATTCTTTCCATTGACATGTAAGCCAAGTCATTATCCGCATTTCTGTTCGAGTTTTTCTTCTGAACAATCGTGAATATCATTTCCTTACTTGTATCATTATTAATATCAAAATTGTGGAAATAATTAGATTCTAAACTGAATTGCCCTCCATTAATCAATAAATTAGAATACTGAATTACTTTATCCATATCTGTTCCTCCACCATTCACAGCTTGTTCTACAAAATTAAAATTACCTGCTGTTTTATTTTTAAGAACTGCTCTGTTCAGATACATATCTGCCAGTAAAGCATAAGCCGCCTGTTTTGTGAATCTTCCGGCATGTGTATTCTGAGTTTTAATATCAGCCAAATTAGGAATAAGACCTTCTACTTCTGTAATTAAAGCATCGATATAAGTATCTGCTTTTCTGATCTCAATCGGGGCATTTAAATCGCTTGGATCTCTGTACGGGGCTTGTCCGAATAAATCCAAAGTGTTGTAAGTATAATAAGCCAACAATCCTTTTGCCTCAGCTAAAAATAAAGCTTTATTGCTTACACTGCTTTTGTTGATACTTTTAATTGCCGTTAAAGATTTTGTAATCCCGGAAGTTAATTGATCCCAAGTCGTTTTTACGACATCATTGCTGGCATCCCATGTAAATTCGTGCATGGCTCTCCATTTTCCGCCGTCTCCCCAGTCGCTTCCTCTTGTTGCCAATAAGGCTTCATCGGTAGAATATTCCTGTAATGCAAAAACACTTCCATGGTCTACAAAAGTTCCGTCACCAAGCTGTCCGTAAGCTGCAGCAATTGCACTTTCGGGGTCTGCAAGATTTTCAGAGCCCAATACCTCATCTACCACTTGCTCGTCAAGATTTGTACATCCCATTAAGGCCAATACAAAAACAGATAAAACGATTTTATTAATATGTAAAAAATTAGATTTCATATTCTTTTTAGATTAAATTAAAATTTAACAGTTGCTCCCAAAATGAAAGTTTTCGCAGACGGATATGTAGTGTAGTCAATTCCCAGAGACTGGTTTCCTCCAACCTGTTTGTTGGTATCAACAAGAGGATCGTAACCTGAATAGTTGGTAATCGTTAATAAATTCTGCGCACTTACGTAAAGATTAATGCTTTTCAAAAACTTCAGCTGATGCATATCGAAAGTATATCCCAGTCTTACGTTATTCAAACGAATAAAGTCTGATTTCTCAAGATATAATGACGATAATTGCGGCTGATTTGTGAAACTCGCGCCTGAATCATAAAATTCTTTCAAAACGTTTCTGTCTGAAGCTAAGTTATTGATATTTAAATCCAATGCTGTATTGTTCAATAAGTAACCGCCTGTCTGACCGATAAATGAAAATGCAAAATCAACCTTTTTATACCTCATGTAAGAATTGATCCCGAAAGTGAAATTCGGAATAGCACCTTCGAAAATTTTTCTGTCTTTCTGATCGATCCTTCCGTCTCCGTTAATATCTTCATAGATGTATTTTCCGTTGGCATCAACTCCCTGATAATTCAACATAAAGAAAGATCCTGCTTCATATCCATTTTTATAGATATTTGCCGTAACTCCGGAAAGCCCGGGCCCTGAAACTTCACCTGAATAAATTGCTGTAACCGGAAGGTTTTTAACTTCATTATTTACCGTTGCTCCGTTTACATCAAGATTCCATGTGAAATTCTCATTTTTAATAATTTCTGAACCTAAAGTAAACTCAAAACCCTTATTAACAATCTGTGCATCAACATTTTTCCAAACCAAAGTTGTTGGACTCAATACTCTTGAAGGAATATTAAGAATTGGATCTTTTGTCGTTTTGTTGTAATACTCTAAAGATCCGTACAATTTGTTTTTCCATAAGCTGAAATCTGTTCCGATATTTATTTGCTCCACCACTTCCCATTTCAGATCCGGGTTTAATGTTCTTGCGATCTTAACTCCATTGATTAGATTTAAATTATCATATAAATAATATCCTCCATCCTGAGCTAATGAATAGCTATCCTGAGTAATTTTGTTCGGAACTTCCTGATTACCTGTTTGTCCCCAGCTTCCTCTTAATTTTAATTCATTAACAATTTGAGAATCTTTCAGGAAATTTTCATTGGAGATCGTCCAACCTACTGCAGCTGAAGGGAAGTAGCCATATTTGTTATTACTTCCGAAACGCGTAGAACCATCAGCTCTTAAGGAAACCGTTAATAAGTATTTTTTATCAAAATTATAATTTACCCTTCCAAAATAAGATTGTAATTCATTTGACTGATTATATCCCGCTCCCGGAATGAATGCCTCTCCAGAATATCCAGGATTAATTTCCGGTGCAACTCCTGCTCCTTGGTTCGCAATATTTCTAACCCCGAAATAGGTTCCAGATGATTTAAATTTTTGATAAGAGAAACCTCCTAATAAGCTGAAATTATGTTTATTTAAACTAAGATCATACGTTAAATAATGTTCCAAAAGTACATTATAAGAGTCTAGATTTGCCTGAACATACATCCCTTTTGGAGTTCTGTCGGTGATGTTCGGATACATTGTTGTGTTCCTTTCCGACATTGTTTTGTCGATACCTAAATTGAATTTATAATTTAATCCCGGTAAGATTCTCAACGTTGCTTCCGTATTTCCTAATACTCTGAAAGTATTCGTTTTATCAGTATAAACACTCAATAAATACAATGGATTGTAGTGAGCATTCATGTTGAAATTCGTATAATTTCCATTTTGATCGTACACAGAACGTGTAGGATTCGCCATCAGAGCGTGGATAATTACCTGACCATCAGAACCTGCATTGGCTCCGTTCGGAATTCCGGTTTCTTTGATGTCACTCGCCGTAAGATTTAGTTTAACTTTTAATCTTTTATTATCAAAGAAAGATTCTTCGGCATTCAAACGAGCGGTTGTTCTTTTAAAACCACTGTTCAGCACGATACCATCCTGATCCATATGAGAAAGTGAGGCAAAATAATTCCCTGTTTCCGTAGATTTTGAGAATGACACCGAGTGATTCTGAGAAACTGCACTTCTGTAGATTTCATCCTGCCAATCTGTATTTCCACCGTGGTCATACAATTTATCAACTCCTGCAGCCCTGTATTGATCTGCTGTTAATAAGTCTAATTTTTTAATCACAGAAGAAAAACCTAAATACGTATCATACGTAAACATCGGTTCTCCTTTTTTACCTCTTTTTGTCGTTACCAAAACAACACCATTTGATCCTCTTGCTCCATAAATAGCAGCTGCAGAAGCATCTTTTAAAACAGTGATTGATTCAATATCTGAAGTATTCAAAAAGTTCAACGGGTTTTTAGCCTGAGCATTTCCTAACCCAACGTTCGGACTTTGTGCGCTTACCGCATCATTACTCAAAGGAACATCGTCTACAACGAATAAAGGCGTACTACCACTTCTGATAGAGCCAATTCCTCTTATCGAAACATTCACTCCCGCTCCGGGTTCACCGCTCGACTGAACGATACGAACACCGGCAATTTTTCCCTGCATCAAATTATCAACAGAAATATTCATTCCTTCTTTGAAATTTTCTGCCTTCAATTGACTTACAGCTCCTGTTAAATCTGATTTTTTCTGAGATCCGTAACCTACCAAAGTGACCTCCTCAATAGAAGTAGCTGCTTTTTTGAATTGGAGTTTAATTGAAACTGATGAAGAGGTGATCTTCACTTTTTGTACTTCGTATCCATCATAAGAAATAGATAACGTTTGTCCTACAGAAGCGGAAATAGAAAAATTTCCTGAAGCATCGGTAGTTGCCGTAGCCCCTGTTTCAACGACGGTGACTTTCGCCCCTTCCATCGCTGAACCATCCTGATCTGTGACATTTCCGGCAATTGTTTCATCCACCCGAAAGGAAACAGAATGAGTTTTTGTAAATCCTTCAGCATGAGCTTGGTTTGCCACCAAAAAGATCAATGCGATCGGAATTAGCTTTTTAAATTTAAAAAAATTAATTTTGTGGTACATATCATTAAGTAAAGTAAGTTGTAATTAAACGATGCTTTGCTTAGTAAAAAAGCCGCTGTTGTTCCCGCAACAGTGGTTTTCTTTAACTTGATCTTCGTTTCATTTTCGGCATACAAAGTAAAATGATATACCACGAAATCATTTTAACATAATGTTATCTTAAAATCAATTAAACTTAAATATCTCAAAAAGAGAAAATAAAAACACGCTGTTTATTAGTTATTTATGAAGCTATGTTTTTTCTCATTCACACAATCTTAAAAAACACTTAACATAATATATAAATCGTCTGATAAGAAGAGTCATTAATTTCGCCATTACAAAAATTGACGAAATGAAAAAGACCGCTTTTATAGTCTTGTACCTCTCTTCTTTAAATCTATTTTGGTCGCAATCTCAGAATCTTAATGATTTAAAAATTAATGAAATTCAGGTAATAGGCTCTCACAATAGTTATAAGAAAGCTATTCTTCCAGAGGTTTACAGCTATTTATCTAAGAAAGATTCTATGAATTCTCTGCCTAGAATTCAATATGAACACATTCCTATACCTCAACAATTAGATTTAGGATTAAGAAATTTAGAAATTGATGTGTATGCAGACAGCAAAGGCGGAAAATATGCTCATCCGAAGATTTTAGACCTTGTAAAAACTTCACAACCATTCGATCCTGAAGGGAAAATGAAGAAGCCTGGGTATAAAATGATCCACATTACAGATATTGATTATCAGACTTGGTATTACACATTAGAAGATTGCTTGAAAGATCTTAAAAAGTGGTCAGATGCCCATCCGGATCATGATCCTGTATTCATTACACTAGAACCTAAAGATGGAGAAACCAACAGATTTGGCACGGAACCTGAACATTACACTTCAAAACTTTTCGATGATCTGGATAATGAATTGAAAAAATATTTAGGTAAAAATAAAATTATAACTCCGGACGATATTCGCGGTTCTTACAAAACATTAAACGAAGCCGTTTTACATAAAAACTGGCCAAAAGTGAAAGATGCCAAAGGAAAATTTCTTTTTGTACTCGATAACAACAGTGAAAACAGGGATATTTATATGAAAGGACATCCTTCTTTGAAAGAAAGAATGGTTTTTACCAATTCCTCTCCTGGAACGCCTGAGTCTGCTGTTTTATTTATGAATGATCCGAGTCCGAAAATTAATGATCTCGTAAAACAAGGCTATATCATCCGAACAAGAGCCGACGCCGATACGATGGAAGCAAGGAAAGAAGACTATTCAAGGTTTGAAAAGGCGAAAGAAAGCGGTGCGCAGGTAATTACTACAGATTATTATCACCCAAGTAAGCTTTTTAAGTCAAACTATAAAATCAGTTTTGATAACAATACGTATGAAAGGAAAAATCCTGTGAATGGAAAATAATTAAAATGATATTAAAGGAGAGACTGTCTGATTTTTGGGCAGTCTTTTTTGCTTCTAGTAAATATTTTAAACACAAATAACACTAATTTTTTCACGAATAACACAAAGATAAAACGCAAGCATTCGTGAAATCCGTGGGAAATAAAAAACTACAACCTCTTTATTTCCTGTTTTTTCAAATCTATCTCGAAATGATCTGCCGGATCTCCGTTTGACAATAAAGAAAGAATTTTGAAGACCGATTTTAATTGTATGATAAAAGGATCTTGGGATTGATTGGTTTCAAATAACTTTTCCAATGTCTGATATTGTTGCAATCTTTCTTTTGGAATGTCTTTTTTAGCCAGCTCATCCGCAGATTGGAACTTATAGAGATCAAATAACAAATCTTCAAAACTCCATTTTTTAAATGATTTTGAATCAATTCTTGTTTGCTTTATTTCTGACCCTGAATTTTGCGCTAATAAAAGCAAATCTTCACCATTTAAAGATTTCGCTTTCTCCATAAATTCTTTTGGCCAATCATTCGGAATCATTCTTAAGCGAACCAATTCTTTTAAGTGAAACAGCATGAAGCCGTGATAGGATTTTGTTTTCAAAATATCCTTATTCCAAAGTGTTGCATTTTTGTTTTGACTTAATGCTTCGTACTCCTTTTCATATAAAGGAAAAAGATCGTCAAAATGAGGAACATCATTTAAAACTTCCGTTTGTACCTCCATTTTTTCAGGAGAATGAATCGTGAGAATTTTATAACTCGGTAAATATGCCGCCAATGAAGGAACCTGAACATTCACCAACATTTTCTCTTCGATTTTTCGAATTCCTGTGTCGTTGATGTGCATGTGTCCTGCAAAATGAATTTGTCAGGATTTTACCATTTAATTTTGCTTCATCTGCAATCTTTTTTACCCACTTGATCAAATGTTTTTTATTGGTCAAGACGTTATTATATCCAATGCTTGCTCCATTATAATTGGAAGGATCATTTGGATTTTCGTTGAGGTTTTTAGAAATATAGGTATTTCCATCAATTGCCATCATCCAAATCCCTTTCACTGGTTCAACAACATAACTCAGATCGGGAACAGAAAAACCTGTCGCAACGTCATACATTCTTTTGGAATAATCAGCATTTTGTAAAGCTTTTTCGAATGAATAATTTTTATAAGAATCCTGATCAAAAGGTGTACTCCAATACAGATTTTCTTTTTTGGGATAAAAACCGAAATCTTTTAATTCATTTAAAATTTCTAAATATCCGGATTCGGCGATGTCTTTTGTAATGATTCTATTCTTTGCTTTTCCAAGGTTTTCTTTGCTGTAAATTCCTAATGGATTTCCGTCCTGTCCTAAAAAATCATCCTTTCCTGCGTCCTGTCGAAACGGGCCAACAGGATCGTGGTTTCCTGTGGTTAAGTAAAAATCAATTCCATACTTTTTATGATACTGATCTAATATTGTATGAAGACCGCGCAGGTTATAGGCTTGTCCATCATCCGAAAAATCCCCCGGCATGGCGACTATTTTAATTTCCTTTGCGGCAATATCATCCAACGCTTTCAGAAAGGCAAAATAATTTTCATTAAAAATTCTCGTGGAATGCAATTGCGAATCCATCGTTCTCAGAATGGTAGGTTTTCCTGTTTTAGGATTGATAATTCCTTTAAAATTATTATCTGAAAAAGTTCCATACAAATCCTGAAAATGCACATCGGAAAGAAATGCAATTTGTACAGGTTTTTGCTGTGCCGAAAATAGAGTAAACGTAAAAAGTAAAAGTGAAAATATTCCTTTGTTCATTTTAAAATAAGACGAAAGTAATAGATTCTTTTGTGAATTGTTTTAAGCTAAGTTTAAATAATTGTGAAGGAAATTTATCATTCTACTTCTATGGAGTCAGAATGCTGAAAAGCATATTTCTCTAACATAAGAGGAGTTGATTTTCTTAATTCTCTACCAGTATCAGGATCTGTTCCGTCTTTTGTAAAAAACTCTACTTCACCATTATATTTTGAATACCATGTCTTTCCAACTGCATTTTCATAGGTCAATGTATCTTTTCGCAAAATTCTTTTAAAAAACTGTAAATTATCCTTATCCATAGGAATTTTCTTATCAAATCTTGGATTCTTGTCGTTACAATCTACTAATTTATATTCGCTTCCATTCCAATACATACACTCCATCGATGGTAACATTCCGGCAAAACCATACGTTTTATTCTTTGGATGCGAAAAAACCACACTTCCGGTGACGAGACAGATTACCAAAGCCATTTCCATAATTCCCATTCCGTTTTTCTTCATGAATTCGGGCATTTTGAAATTTTGCTCGTTCGTTATATTGATAATTATATTAGAAAGTAGCTCAGAGATTGATTCTTCATCTTTATCAACACTTATTTTAACGGTGGTTTTATTGGCATCATCATCTTTTTTGACGAAAGTTCTGGAGAAATCTGCGAAGTCTTTATAACCAACATATGCACTGAATTTATCTAAAATATCGACATCTATATTTCGGTCTCCGTTGTCACGTATGAATGTGTCATAATACCTAGACAAAGTTTTATCTGTAATATACTCCGGAAAACGTTCATCAAAATAAGCCCACAAGTAAGCTGATAGGCCATTTTTCGTTTTTTTCCCGGTTTCTTCTTCCGCCTTTCTGAATACCTCATGAATTAATAGTTTTTTCTTGGACATAGTTAGTTTTTAAGGAGTTACAAAATAGCTAATTTTTGACCATGTCGCATTACGGGTTTCCGTAATACAATTCCTGTCCATTTGATGTCCATCGATGTCCATGTTTTGTCTAACACTTGCCTTACCCATTGTCGCATCTTTGCTTCAGAAATCAGTGATAAACAAAACATTACAAAAACAAATGTACAAAACTGATTTCAAAATCACCAGATAAAACGGAGGAAAACTCCGGGTTGGGAAGCAGATGTTTCTCCTCCGTTTTTGAAGGTTCACTTCCCAAAAAATTTAAGAAGCGCTTCGAAATTTTAAACGTGTAAAACTATCTGCGATCTGTTTCGCAGGGAAGAACACGAATGCTTTAACAATAAATTTTTTGAAAACATGATCCAGTTTATATTAATGCTACTAGGTTTAGCATTCTCACATAACAACGCAAATACAACAACGTGTAACGATAATAACGGAAACCCTGTAACAGTGCAAAACGGACCGAGCGGGCCGACTACCGGAACCGGAGAAGATGGAGGGCCTGGTGGCGGAGGCGGAACAACAGGTGATACAGGACAAACTCCACCCCCTTTTACCAATCCTTAAAATTAGAAAGGACAGATTGTATAAATCTGTCCTTTTTTACTATTTTGCAGTATAAAACTAAGCTATGAAAAAAATATTCTTATTAATAATACCAATCATTCTATTTTCTTGCTCAAAAATTAAACCTTCACAAGAAAACTCAAAAGAAGAAAATTTACTACATCAAAAAGCAAGAGCTTTTAGGAATGCAAAAAATAGTGACTCTGCTTTCTATTATTATACCCTAGCCAAAGATGAGTATATTAAAAATAATGATTCATTAAGGACTGGGCAATGCTTGATCAACATGGCAATCATTGAAACAAACAAAGGAGACTTTTATGGTTCCATTGAAACCTCTGTCGAAGCTAATAAATTTCTAATTAATGTTAAAGATAGTATAACTAGAAGAGATCTAGCTGCTAGTTTCAACAATATGGGTATTGCTTCTGCATTTATGTACAATTACGATGAAGCTATTAATTTTTATAAAGAAGCCATCCATCATGCAATAAGTACCAATATAAAACGTACTTATTATAACAATATAGCAGTCTCATTACTTTCTAAAAAAGATTCAAAGCAAGCATTGCAATATCTTAGAGATGCTATTTTGATTACAGATCCCAAAGATTATTCGAGAGCTTTAAATAATTTTGCTAAAGCAAAATTCATGGAAAATAAAAATTACAATCCACTTCCTGAATATTACAAAGCTTTAGAAATAAGGCAAAAAGATAAAAATACAGAAGGATTGAATTCAAGTTACTCTACATTATCTGACTATTTCAAAGAAAAGGACAAAAATAAATCTCTTTTTTTTGCACAGAAAATGTTAGAGACCGCAACAATGGTTAAAAATCCTGAAGATAAGCTACAAGCGTTAAACAAACTTATAGAACTTGATCCCAATAACATTTCAAAATATTTCAAAACTTACCAATCCCTTAATGATAGTCTTATAATTTCAAGAAGCAGAGCTAAAAATCAGTTTGCTTATTTCCGGTACGGTATTGAAAAAGAAAAAGCAGAAAATCTTAGTTTAAAAGCAGATGTAATACAACGAGAAAACCACATTCTACAACAATATTTTCTCGTAGCATTACTAGCTCTAGCATTAATAATAATTATTGTCTCGTATCGAAAAAGACAAAAAAGATTAAAACAAGAAAACGAATTAAAAATAAAAGACAACCAACTCAAACTCTCTAAAAAAGTACACGACGTTGTAGCAAACGGCATTTATCAGGTAATAACCAAAATTGAAAATCAAGAAAATATTGATAAAAATGAAATGCTGGATGAGCTGGAATTCGTCTATGAAAAATCAAGAGATATTTCTTATGAAAAAATAGATTTAAAGGAAGATGAGGAAGATTTCAGCAAGAAAATTTCAAAGCTTATTGCCACCTTTAAAAACGAAACAGTAAATACCTATGTTGCCGGAAATGATGAGACCATTTGGAAAGACGTGAAACCATCTAGTCAGGAAGAGGTTTATCAGATTATTAGAGAACTTTTGGTTAATATGAAAAAACACAGTCAGGCAGACAGAGTAGTTTTAAAATTTGAGAGAATAAATAATTTTATCACAATTCATTACACAGACAATGGTGTAGGGATCTCTGGAGAATTAATTTATAAAAATGGGCTCACGAGTACGGGTTCCCGTATAGATTCTATCGGCGGAGAAATTACTTTTGACACCAAAACCGAAAAAGGATTGAAAATTAATATTTCATTTCCTGTATCCTAAAAAAAGAGAAAAGAATGTTCAAAAAAATTTTAATCGCCGAAGACCACGAAATGGGCAGCCTGTCTATCCAAAAAACATTAGAAGATCTTAATATTCCCAATATTGATCATGTTTACTATTGTGATGATGCAATAGCAAAAGCTCAAAAATCTATCCGAGAAAATGCTCCTTACGATTTGCTGATCACCGATCTTTCTTTCGAGGAAGATCATCGTGAACAAACCATTAAGGACGGAAAAGAATTAATTGAGAAAATAAGAGAAATACAACCCTCTTTAAAAATAATTGTATTTTCAGGAGAACACAAATCAGGAATTATTGATTCGCTTTTTACAGAGTCTAAAATTAACGGGTATGTTCGTAAAGCAAGAAATGACTCAAGAGACCTGAAAAAAGCAATTGCATCCGTTTATGTTAACGAAAATTATTTATCCCTAGACCTTAAACAGGATGTAAAAAAGCTTAATAATTATGAGTTTTCAACTTATGATCTTACCTTAGTTTCCCTCCTTTCACAAGGCGTTCTGCAAAAAAACATACCTGTTTATCTTCAAAATAATAATATGAGACCTAACAGTTTAAGCAGCGTCGAAAAAAAATTAAACAGCCTAAAAGAAGATCTTGGGGTCACGAGCAATGAGCAGTTGGTTGCTTTTTGTAAAGATTTGGGGGTTATTTAATTATTTCCTCAATCATTTTTATATAAACCTTTCAATTTTTTTGAAAGGTTTTTTCATTTTACGGGTTCCCGTAAGGATTGGTTTTTAAAGCGTTATACTTTTGGAGTGTTAAATAATTAAAAATTTTTATTATGAATGTAAAACACACACCAACAGCAATCGTCCATAAAGGACAAAAAGGAGGTACAACAGGTTGCGGTACCGACACAACTGTTCATTCTGATCATTGGACAAATACCAATGACAAAATAACTTGCGATAAGAACGGATGTAAAAACTAAAACACAATCACTATGAAAAAACTACTACTTACAAGCCTTTTAGGTTTAGCTCTATTATTACCTGCAAGCTTTTCAGCATCAACAAGCGGAACAACCTCAACAACTGAATTTTCGGCAAAAAAACCGAAGAAAAGCAAAAGCTCAAGAAAAAAGAGCAGAAAAAGCAAAACGAGAAGCTCTAGGTCTTCTTATTCTCAAAGCAAAGGCTGTACTTACAACGGACACTCATTGTATGTTGGAGAAAGAGGAGGATGCTACTACATGGCTGGAAACAGTAAAGAATATGTAGACAGATCATACTGCTCAGGTTGTAATTAATTTCTCTAAAAAAGCCCGACTAAACTAAAAACCATGAAATACCTCATCATTATAGCCGCTATCTGCTGTTTTATCGGCATTATAGATCTGCCTTTCGGGTACTATACGTTCCTAAGGGGAATCGTTTCTGTGATGGCCTTAATCATTATTTTCAATGAATTCAGGAGCAGAAGATTTTGGTTTATTGCATTTGCGCTCATTTTCATTCTTTTCAATCCGATTATCCCGATTTACTTTTATCTAAAGCCTTTTTGGATTATCATTGACATCATTGTCGGGCTTTTGTTCTTGTATTATTTTTCGACATTAATTCCGAGAAAGAAAACAAAAGAGCCTGAAATCATCAACACAAAACACGAAGAAATTCCACGAACACGAGACAGAATAATCAAATAAAACACTATGGAAACAGTACAAATACCAGAAAATCTAAAAGCTCACTTTTTAAGATTGTATCAAATGGCGATCTGTGATGATGATTTCAGTGCCCTGGAACTGAAAATGCTTTACAAATCGGCCGAAGAAAGAGGAATTTCAGCTAAAAATCTTGATGAAATTCTTTTAAATCCCATCAATTCAAAGTCATTAATTCCTGAAACCATTGAAGAAAAGGTAGAATACCTCTACGATCTCACCGTAATGATCTGGGCAGACGGCGTTGTTTCTCCCAATGAATATTCAACCTTAAAAAAGTATGTTTCAATGTTCGGATTTATGGAGGAAAATGTAAAGGACATTGCCGATTACCTCATCGAAGCCGTAAAGGAAGGAAAAACTAAAAGTGATATTCTTAACGACCTTAAACACTAATAACCATGAATACCATGACATCTAATCTCAAGAATCTTTTTCGTTTAAAGCCAGTTCCCATCGAGGAAAATCAGGATCAGCTTTCAAAAACAGAATCGTTAGGAAGCGAATCTACCGAGGAAAACAGAAAAAGAACCTATCACGAATCCGGTTATAGAGACAGTTCAAGAAACAACGGAAATCATACCGCTTTGTCGATTTGTCTTGATGCAATTTATTCTAAATTTCAAAATGAAGAAAAAGAACTGGTTGAAAAACAGAAAAAATTAAAGGAACCTTACCTCAACGAGCAGAAAAATAAAGAAACCGAAATCAAAGGACTTACCGTTTCTTTAGACAATAAGGAAGATCAGCTGAACAATGTAGGAACAGACATTCAAAACGTTCAGGACAAGATTGAAAAACTGAAATTTGAAATCAATGATCTTCCAAGAAATCCTGAAGCCTACAGCGTAAAGGCAACAAAAGGAGCTTCTACAAAATTCTGGATCGGATTAATTATTTTGATTCCGATAAGTTTATACCTCTTTACTTTTTATATTTCGACTTCATATTCGGCTTTTTTTAAAAGTTTTGATGCCAACGGAAATATTATTCAAAGTGTCTTGGATGCGCAGGCCTTCAACAAAGCTTGGGATGAAGGTCCGCTTGAAGGAGCTTTTGTAACATTAATTCCGTTTGTATTTTTAGGATTAGGATACTTGATCCATATGTTTGGAGAAAATAAAAGCTTTGTTAATTATTCTAAAGTCGCCCTGTTATTCATTATAACATTCGTTTTTGACGCCATTTTAGCATATGAAATTGAATCTAAACTGTATGAACTCAACAGAACCTTTACTTCCCCTCCTTTCGATCTTTCGATAGCTTTTACAAAGAATCAGTTTTGGGGAATTATTTTCGCGGGATTTATTGTTTACATTATTTGGGGACTCGTTTTCGACTTTGTAATGAAAGAAAATAAAGAAAAAGACAAGATAAAGCACGAACAAACAAGAAGGCAGAAGGATATTATCGTTCATCAGGAAAGAATTGAAGATTTCGAGAAACAAAAAGAGGAGATCCGAATCAACATTGGCAGCATTAAAGAACTGATAGCCAAAGCAAAAGGCAGAATTGAAGAGCTTCAGAACATCATTGATGGGGTAATTATTCCTACAAAGGATTACAAACTGTACGCCTCAGAATACATGCAGGGCTGGATTACCAATATCAATGAAAGAATTCATTCTCAAAAGCTGGTGGAAGAATGTATTGAAAAGTACAATGCAAACCTCAAGAAAGTTGGAGCCAATGCCGACAGCCAGAACACTGTTTATATGTCAATCTTATAAAACTGTTATGAAAAAAATATTATACTTATTGATTGTTTCTGCATTTTTTATTCAGTGCGGAAAGCCAAAAGAAAAGGTTTCTGAAAACTTGACGACAGCAAATAATTCTTCAAATTCAAAGAATATAAACGTCAGTATTTTAATTGATCTTTCAGACCGAATTGATCCCGATAAAAATCCAAATCCAACAATGGAATACTTTCAGAGAGATATCGAATACATCAAAGCGATCGACAAGGGATTTTTAGACCATATTAAAGGTAAAAAAGTAATTCAGCTTAATGATCAGATGCAGGTTTTCTTTAATCCTGAACCGTCTGATCCCAAAATGAATGACCTTACAAAACAATTGAAGGTTTCGTTTGATAAAAATACCACCAAGGATAATATTAACCTTGTTGAAACCAGATATTCCTCGCTTCCTTTACAGATCTACCAGTCTGCCATCAAGGACAAGCAATATGTAGGGTCCGATATTTGGGAGTTTTTCAAAAATAAAGTGAAGGATTACTGTATTAAGGATGATCATAGGAATGTTCTTTTCATTTTAACTGATGGATACATTTATCACAAAGATTCCAAGTTCTCGGAAGGTCAAAAAACATCGTATCTGACCCCTGAATTGGTGAAATCATTAAAACTGAATTCCTCGGATTTTAAAAATAAAATTCAGGATAAAGGTTTAGGTTTCATAAAAGCAAATGATGATCTTGAAAATCTTGAAGTAGTTGTTCTGGGAATAAATCCCGTAAAAGGAAATCCCTTCGAAGCAGACGTCATCAAAGAATACTGGGAAAACTGGTTCAAAGAAATGAAAATTAAAAACTATCAGATAAAATCGGCAGATCTACCTTCTAATCTTGAACCTATTATTTTAAAAGCTATTTCAGGAAAATAAAAAACACTCCATATATATTTAATTATCAAAAAAAGCGAAGATTAATTTCTTCGCTTTTCTTTATTTTCTCAACATTTCCGTGTGCGGAATGTCATCTTCCAAATATTTTTTCCCAGTATCTTCAAAACCAAAATCTCCATAGAATTTCAATAGATAATCCTGTGCAGAAATCCTGATTTCAGAAGTATGAAAACGGTTTTCTATGGTTTCAACAGCATATTTTATCAGCAGTTTTCCTAAGCTTTTTCCTCTTGCTTTTTCTGTTGTTAAAACTCGTCCGATCGAAGCCTCATCATATTTAATCCCTTTATCGAAAATCCTGCAATTTGCTAAAACTTCACCATCTTCTTCTGCCCAAATGTGAATTGCTTTTTGATCATAATTATCCAAATCTTCGTAAGGGCAATTCTGCTCAATAACAAAAACATCGATCCTAGCTTTCAAAACGGCATATAATTCGGGAACTGTAAATTCCTCGAATGTCTTAATTTTCCAGATAATATTACTCATCGAAATTAACGTTATTATTATTTAAAAAGTCGTTGGTTGTTTGTATAAAATCAAGGATTTCATCGCATCCTTCTTTCTTTTCAGCCGAAGTCACGTATAATTCGGGAAGATCTTCCCACGTTTTATAAAGCTCAGCCTTATAATCTTCTACATTTTTTATGGCGATATTCGGTTTCAGTTTGTCAACTTTAGTGAAAACAATTGAAAACGGAACACCACTTTCTCCGCACCATTCAATAAATTCAAGATCTATTTTCTGTGGGCTGTGTCTTGAATCAATCAAAACAAAAAGATTCACCAGATTTTTTCTGTTTAGAATATAATTGTTGATCAGTTTCTCAAAATCCCTTCTCAGAACCTTTGAAACCTTTGCATAACCATAACCAGGTAAATCGGTAAGATACCAATTCTCATTGACGATAAAATGATTAATAAGCTGAGTTTTCCCTGGAGTTCCGGAAGTTTTAGCCAAATCTTTCCTGTTCATCATCGCGTTGATCAATGAAGATTTCCCAACATTTGATCTTCCTATAAAAGCATATTCAGGGATTGTCGGTTCCGGACATTCCTGCCATTTTCCGCTACTTTTTACAAATTCTGCAGTCTTAATAACCATTTCGAATATTTTTAGAAAAATAAACCATTAAGAAAAGCTCTTAATGGTTCAATTTATTTTTTTTAAACTTTATCTTTTAACCAGCTGTAGAGAATTTCATTGAACTCATCCGGTTTTTCCATCATTGCTGCGTGGCCGCATTTATCAATCCAGAACAGATCTGAATTTGGAATAAATTTATGCATATCGATCGCAACCTCCGGAGGTGTCACATTATCCTGTTTTCCCCAAATCAAACACGTTGGTGTCAAAATCTTAGGAAGATCGTGCAACATATTGTGTTTGATGGCACTTCTGGCCAACATTACGGTTTTTATTCCCTTCATTCTATCATTCACCACCCCAAAAACCTCGTCTACAAGATCTTCAGTTGCAACAGCAGGGTCATAAAAAACCTCTTCAGTTTTCTTCCTTATATATGATTTGTCATTTTTTCTCGGAAAACTGTCTCCGAATGTTCTTTCATATAATCCGGAACTTCCTGTTAAAACCAAATTATTAACTAAATCCGGTCTTGCCAAAGTTAATATAAGCCCAATGTGACCTCCCATTGAGTTTCCAACAATAGTTACAGGCCCTTCGATATGACTCTCTATAAACTTTATAATATATTTTGCTAATGTGGTAAGATTAGTATTGAGCACTGGTAAATCATAGATCGGCAATTGAGGTACATAAACCTTAAATCCTCTCTCTGAAAAAAAATTCACCATCTTATCGAAATTGCTCAAACCACCCATTAAACCGTGCAATAGCACTAATGGATGTCCTTCTCCCGCCTCTACAAAGGTATATTTCTTTTCTTTTTTTGTACTAAATATCATAAAACGCCTTAATAAAGCCTTGCAAAAATACAAATTAAACCTCAAAAATATTTTGATATGCCTAATTTAAAATAAAAATAATATAATAAAGCTCTTTTTAACTCTTTTTTTGAAAATCTCTTTACTATGGCCTGAATAATACAATTCTCAAGGCTCAACATATCAACAACTTAAACCTATATTATTAAATCTTTAATAAAACTTATTAACATTAAGTCAAAAAGTGGGAAAAAGTGGGAAATATTGGAAATTATTATATAAATTTGTCCCAAATGAAAAATTTCATTGGAACATATGAGTGTAAAATTGATGACAAAGGCCGTTTAAAAGTTCCTTCATCTCTGATCAAACAGATGGAAGACTTTGATGACAAGGCATTTGTAGTCAAAAGATCCGTGTTCCAAACTTGCCTGGAAGTTTACCCTATGAATGCTTGGGATAAATTGATGGGCAAGATTAATAAATTAAACAGATTCATTAAAAAGAATGCTGATTTCATTAGAATGTTTACGGCAGGAGTAAAAACTGTAGAATTGGATAACGCCGGTAGATTACAGATTTCAAAAGATCTGACGCATTTCGCAAATCTTCAAAAAGATATTGTGATTACCAGCGCCGGAGAATTATTTGAAATCTGGGACAAAGACGCTTACGAAAAAGTGATCTCTACCAACGAAGAAGATTTTGCCAGCCTTGCCGAAGACGTGATGGGCTCTTTAGATGAAGAATAACCGCTAAATAAAAAAAGCGACAAAAAACACAACTTAAACATGTATCATAACCCCGTTTTGTTGAAGCAAAGTGTTGATGATTTGGTGACGAATCCAGACGGAACATACGTGGACTGTACTTTTGGTGGCGGTGGTCACTCAAAAGAAATACTGAGCAGACTTTCCGATAAAGGAAAGCTGTACGGTTTTGACCAAGATTTAGACGCACTTAAAAATACAATTGATGATCCGAGATTTACTTTGATCAATCAGAATTTCAGATTCTTAGAAAACTCCTTATTAATGTATGGAGTTTCTCAGGTTGATGGGGTTCTTGCTGACCTTGGAGTATCTTCTCATCAGTTCGACGAAGCAGAAAGAGGATTTTCCACAAGAAGCAACGCTCCTTTGGATATGAGAATGAATGTAATGCAGGGTCTTGATGCCAAAAGAGTAATTAACGATTACGAAGAAGAGCAGTTGGCGAATATTTTTTATTATTATGGCGAATTAAGAGAATCTAGAAAATTAGCTAGAGACATTGTTCACCACAGAAAAATTAAAACCATCAACACAACGGAAGATTTGAAAAAGCTTTTCAACTTTCTTCCGCCGCATAAGATCAATAAATTTTATGCACAGCTTTTCCAGGCGATAAGAATTGAAGTAAACCAGGAACTGGAGGTTTTAAAAGAAATGCTTGTTCAGGCATACAATGTTTTAAGACCAGATGGAAGATTGGTAGTAATTTCTTACCACTCTCTGGAAGATCGTTTGGTAAAAAGGTTTTTGAAAAACGGAATGTTTGAGGGTGAACCTCAGAGAGACATTTACGGAAATTATAAAAAAGCATTCGAATTGGTTAAGAGCAAAGCAATTATTCCCGATGATAAGGAAATTGAAGAAAACTCAAGAGCTAGAAGTGCTAAAATGAGAACAGGAATAAAAATATAAATAATGAGCAATGGGTAATAAGCAATTTTTAAATATTACACATTACTAATTACCTATTACTAATAAATAAAGTGGCAAAAAGAACGACAACAAATCGCCCTCAGAAGAGATTAACTTTTATAGATATTATAAAAGGTAATTTCCTGAATCGTGATGAGATCAAAGTACATTATAAGTATTTTCTCTTGTTGTTTTTCTTAATGATGGCAATGATTTACAGTAATCATCTCGTCAATAAGAAAATTAAAATTGTCAACGCCTTAAAAGAAGAAACAGAAGAATATAAATCTCGAAACGCTTATGCACAAAGTAAGCTTATTAAAGTAAAAATGGAATCTCAGTTAGGGAAAGAAGTTGCCCGGGATTCCTTGATGACACTGGAAAACCATCCTCACAAATTATTAATAAAATTGGATAGTACAGATGCAAAAGCAAAATGAATACGACAACAAACGTAAAAGAACCTTAAGGTGGGGCTACCTCTTCGCAGTGGTGGCTTTGTGCGTATTTGTAATGTTCATTGCAAGGATCATCATTCTTCAAAACACCAATGTTCAGGAAATTAAAGACGACTACATTAACAAAAATTACCGCGAAGCAACTCTAAAAGCTGCCCGTGGAAATTTATTTGCTTCCGACGGGTCCATTCTTGCGACAACCGTGATGCGATACGATATCTATCTGGATTTCAAAACGATGAAAGACACGATCTACACAAATAACATCGGAGCTTTAACGGATTCTTTAAGCAAAATGTTTGGAAAATCGAGAGGTGATTTCAGACAAAAATTCGACGAACAGAAGAAAAAGAAAAATCAATATTACGCTTTAGTTAAAGGTCTTGATTTTGACGAGTACGACAGAATCAGAAACTTCCCGATTTTCAAAAAAGGAAAAAACAAAGGAGGTTTCATTGTCGACAGAAATTATAAAAGAGAATTAGCAACCTCAGAAATCGGTGCCGGAACTATCGGAATTGATAACGGTGAACTTAAAGCAGGTCTTGAAGGCGCTTTCTCAAAATATCTGACAGGAAGCGACGGAAAAAGATTAGAACAAAGAATCAACTCTTCTCAATGGAAACCAATCGACTTCTGGAAAGTTCAGGAACCTGTTGACGGAGAAGATGTTTATACGACTTTAGACCTTAGGATTCAAGACATTGCACACTCTGCTTTGGAGAAACAACTTGTTAATTTCGAAGCAAAACACGGAACCGTAATTGTAATGGAAGTGCAGACTGGTAAAGTTCGCGCTTTGGTTAATTTAAGAAGAACTGAAGAAGGAGAATATGAAGATTCTTACAATTATGCGCTAAAAGATAACATCGAACCGGGTTCTACATTTAAAACAATCTCGTTGTTAGCAGCGATGGATGACGGTTTTATTGATGAAAATACAACCGTAAATGTAGGAAACGGAGTCTGGGTTTATGCGAAGCAAAGAATTTCAGACGGTCACGGTGGCGGAACTTATGATATTAGTGATGTTTTAGCTAAATCAAGCAACGTTGGAACAGCAAAATTGATCACGAAATATTACGCTGAGAAACCTCAGATTTTCTTGGATCATCTAAAACGTTGGAAATTATTCGACAAAATGGACATCGAACTTCCGGGAATCACAAAACCGAAAATTGTAACTCCTGAAAATAAAAGATGGAATGCAGCAACATTAGCTTCAATCGCTTACGGATATTCATCAAACATCAATTTATTACAATTAACAACTTTCTATAACGGAGTTGCTAACGGTGGTAAAATGCTAAAACCTCTATTCATCGACAAAATCATGAAAGACGGAAAGGTAATGTACAACGCAAAACCTGAAGTTATGGTGAATAAAATGGCCTCAGAAAAGGCTATTAAAATGATGACAAGCGCATTGACCAAAGCGGTTGAGAAAGGAACAGGACGAAGCATTTTTACTCCAAACTTAAAAATGGCAGGGAAAACAGGAACCGCAAGATTTGAATATTGGTTGCCCGGCCCAATGAAGTACCGAGCATCATTTGCGGGCTTCTATCCGGCTGATAATCCGAAATATACCTGTTATGTGATGATCAGTGAGCCGAATACGGCAAAAGGATTTTATGGAGGTACGGTTTCCGCACCGGTGTTTAAAGAAATTGCAGGAAAAACGTTCTTAAAAACACCTCAAAACGTTGAAAAAGAAATGCTTGTAGACAAAAAGGTAAACCTTAATAAAATGGTTGAGCCTAATGTAAAAATAGCAGTTAACAATAAACAAATGCCAAGTGTAGTCGGATTGATCGGTAAAAATATCATCCCACAATTGGAAAACCTAGGATATCGTGTCGATTATAAAGGAGTTGGACGAATTAAAGAACAGTTCCCATTAGAAGGCACAACAATCAGTAAAAACCAGAGAATTTATTTGTCTCTGCAAAATTAAAAAAGAGTCCCAAAGGGACAATTTAACAAAGGATAGGATGATAATCCTATCAACAATGAAAATGTTATTCATAAAGAATTAAAATAATAAAGCATCAAAAAATGCAATTAATTGAATTATTAAATAGAATCCCAGTCCTAGAAATTCACGGTGAAAACACTCGTGAGGTTTCAGAATTGGTTTTCGACAGCAGAAAGGTTACGGAAAACTCGTTGTACATTGCAATGAGAGGAACGGTTGTGGATGGACATTCATTTATTGCATCTTCAATTGAAAAAGGAGCAAAAACAATTGTTTGTGAAGAGTTTCCTGAAAGTTTGAATGAAAATATCACTTACGTTAAAGTAAAGGATTCTTCCAAAGCTTTAGGTCATTTAGCTTCTAATTTCTACGGAAATCCTTCTGAAAAATTAAAATTAATTGGTGTTACAGGAACAAACGGAAAAACATCTGTTTCTACTCTACTTTTTGATGTATTTAAAAATTTAGGCTACGATTCAGCTTTGCTTTCTACAGTTGAAATTAGAATTGGAGATAAAATAATTCCGGCGACACATACAACTCCTGATGTTATTACCATTAATAAAATCTTGGCTCAGGCAGTTGAAGAAGGTTGCGAGTTTGCCTTCATGGAGGTAAGTTCTCACGGAATTTCTCAAAACAGAATTGAAGGTCTGCATTTTAAAGTGGCAGGATTTACAAACCTTACCCACGATCATTTAGATTATCATAAAACTTTTGATGAGTATTTAAAAACTAAGAAAAGATTTTTTGATGAACTTCAGGATACAGCCATTGCGATCACCAATGTTGATGATAAAAACGGAATGGTTATGCTTCAAAACACAAAGGCTACGAAAAAGTCTTATGCTTTGAAAACAATGGCAGATTTCCACGGAAAATCATTGGAAATTGATTTCAACGGAATGCTGTTGAATTTCAACGGAAAAGAATTCTGGACAACATTAACAGGAAGATTTAATGTTTACAATTTATTGCTTGTGTTCGGGATTGCTTCTGAACTTGGTTTTGAGCAAGATGAAATTTTACAGGCGATCAGTAAATTAAAAAGAGTGTCTGGAAGATTTGAAACCTTCAAATCAGACGGCGGAATTTTCTTCATCGTAGATTATGCGCACACTCCGGATGCTTTAGAAAACATCTTGGATAGCATTAATGATATTAGAACTAAAAACGAAAGACTGATCACAGTTTTCGGTTGCGGAGGAGACAGAGATCATTCCAAAAGACCTGAAATGGGAAATATTGCCAGCAAAAAATCAACGTTGGCGATCATCACTTCAGACAACCCGAGAACAGAAGATCCGACAGCAATTATAAAAGAAATTGAAGCAGGCGTTGAACCTCAATACTTCAGCAAATACACTTCAATTCCAGATAGAAGAGAAGCCATAAAGATGGCAATAAAATTCTCAGAACCTAAAGATATTGTTTTGGTAGCCGGAAAAGGTCACGAAACGTATCAAGAGATAAATGGTGTAAGACATCATTTTGATGACAAAGAAGTAATTATTGAGCTCTGGAAGTTAATGAGTAAGTAATTTATAATCGATAATTAATAAATGATAATTGATTTTATCATTCATCGATCATCATTTATCATTTATAAAAAATAGAAACATGTTATACTATCTATACGAATATCTTACCAACCATGGAATTCACATCCCGGGACTTGGAATGTTAAAATACATTTCTTTCCGTGCCGGAATGGCCGTTCTGTTGTCCTTAACGATAGCTCTTGTTTACGGAAAAAGAATCATCAACTATCTGAGAGCAAAACAGATGGGCGAATTGGTTCGTGATTTGGGATTAGACGGACAGAAACAAAAAGAAGGAACTCCAACAATGGGAGGTCTTATCATCATTTTGGCAACGTTGATTCCGGTGTTATTATTCACGAGAATTACCAATGTCTATATTGTCCTTTTGATTGTTTCTGTGGTTTGGATGGGCGCAATTGGTTTCTTAGATGATTATTTAAAAAAGGTTAAGAAAAATAAAGATGGTTTAAGTGGAAAATTCAAGATTGTAGGACAGGTCGGATTAGGGCTAATTGTCGGAGTTACAATGTATTTCCACCCTGACATTACGGTTAAAAGAAAATATGCAGATGCAAAAGTAGTGAACAGAAATAATGTTGAGCAGAATTTTATGCCTACAGAAAAAATCACTGTTTCTACAGTTCCTTTTGCTAAAAATAACGAGTTCGACTACAGCGGAATGCTATTTTGGATGAATGACAAAGACGCTCACGAATGGGCATGGATCGTTTTCATCCCGATCGTAATTTTCATTGTAACAGCAGTTTCTAACGGAGCTAATATTACCGATGGAATTGATGGCCTCGCAGCAGGCACAAGTACAGTCATATTGCTCGCATTAGCGTTTTTCACCTACGTTTCCGGGAACATTATTTTTGCAGATTATCTCAACATCATGTTCCTCCCCAACATGGGTGAAACTACCATTTTTGTGGTCGCAATGGTAGGAGCCGTGATCGGATTTTTCTGGTACAATACCTATCCCGCTCAGGTTTTTATGGGTGATACAGGAAGTTTGATGCTGGGTGGAGCAATTGCTGTTTTAGCGATCATTTTAAGAAAAGAATTAATGATTCCTGTATTATGCGGGATCTTCTTAATAGAAAACATATCTGTTATGCTACAGGTAGTTGTTTTCAAATTTAGAAAAAGAAAATACGGGCTGGAATATGCTCAAAACAATAGATTATTTAAGATGTCACCATTACATCACCATTATCAGAAAGAAGGTTTCCACGAAAGTAAAATTGTGAACAGAATGATAATCATCGGTGTTATGTTGGCAATTGTATGTCTTATCACATTGAAAATGAGATAAAATCAGCTGTAAGCTGTAAGCAATAAGCATTAAGCTTAAAGCTTCCGGCCTACTGCATAAAGCAAAAAAGAATGAAAATAGTTGTTTTAGGAGGAGGAGAAAGCGGATGTGGAGCTGCTTATTTGGCTAAAAAGAAAGGTTTGGAAGTGTTTCTTTCAGACAAAGGAGTCATTAAGGACAACTACAAACAGTTTCTAACAGAAAATGAAATTGAGTTTGAAGAAGGAGACCACGACGAAGAAAGAATATTAAATGCAGACTGGATCGTAAAAAGCCCGGGAATTCCGAAAAAAGCAGAGATCATCAATAAAATTCATTTGAAAGGAATCAGACTTTCTTCTGAAATTGAATTTGCTGCGGAGTTTACCAATGCTAAAATCATCGCGATCACAGGAAGCAACGGAAAAACAACGACAACTTCTTTAATCTACTATATCCTGAAAAATGACGGATTAAATGTAGGTTTAGGAGGAAACATCGGTTACAGTTTTGCAAAGCAGGTTGCCGATGAAAATCATGAATATTATGTGTTGGAGGTTAGTTCTTTCCAGTTAGATGATATTCAAAACTTTAGACCTTATATTTCTTTATTGTTGAATTTATCTAAAGATCATTTGGATCAATACAACTACAACTATGAAGAATATGCATTGGCGAAATTCAGAATAGCTGAAAACCAAGAGAATGACAATTTTTTCATCTACAATAAAGACGATGAAATGAGCAAAAACATTCTTGAAAAATTAGAGATAAAAGCGAAAATGATCCCTTTTTCAACAAAAGAAAGCTTGTCTGAAGGAGGTTTTGTAGACAATGATCAGATAAAAGTAAAATTGAAAGATAATTTCTCAATGAAACTTGATGAATTGTCTTTGTTGGGAAATCACAACGTTGCCAACAGCTTAGCCGCTTCAATCGCTGGTAAAATATTGGAAATCAATAACGAAAGTATTAGAAATTCATTAATGACTTTCCAGGCAGTTGAACACAGATTAGAGTTAGTAACTGAGATTGATGGTGTAAAATTCATCAATGACAGCAAGGCAACTAACGTCAACGCAACATATTACGCGTTAGAAAGCATGAAAAATCCAACCGTTTGGATCGTTGGTGGACAGGACAAAGGAAACGATTACTCAGAAATTGAGGAATTAGTTAAAAGAAAAGTAAAAGCAATTGTCTGCTTAGGAATTGATAATCAAAAAATTATAGATTTCTTTAAAGACAAGAAAGAATATATTTATGACACTTCAAGTATGGAAGATGCTGTGAAAATTTCAAAATCTTTAGCTAAAAATGGCGATACGGTTTTACTGTCTCCATGTTGCGCAAGTTTTGATTTATTCAAAAGCTATGAAGACAGAGGTCGTCAGTTTAAAGAACAGGTTTTAAAAGCAAACAGCTAATAGCCAACAGCTAAAAGCAACCATTATGAACGAACAAGACACAGAAGATAGCAGATTTGAATTCCTAAAGGGCGATAAAGTACTTTGGATGGTCATTCTTGTGATCTCCATTTTCTCTATTTTCCCTGTATATTCTGCAAGTTCGAATCTGGAATATATCGTAAATAACGGAACCACAACAGGTCACGTGATGAAACATATGTTCTTTGTGCTTCTTGGTTTGGCGATTATGAGGGTTGTAGGAACAATTAAATATGAATACATCGGAAAGCTCAGCAGTATTTTGCTCGGTTTAATGATTATCTTATTGGTTGTCACTATGTTTACCGGACAAACGATTGACGGAGCGAGTGCTTCCAGATGGTTAAAAATTCCGGGAACACCGATCTCATTTCAGCCGTCTTCGTTCGCTTTTTTAATGTTAATTATTTATTTGTGTAGATATTTAACAAAGAAAATTACACGCGAAAGGCTTCCAATTGAGAACATTATGTACATTTTTGGGCCTATTTTGCTTGTTTTTGTGCTGGTTGCGAAAGATAACGGTTCTACGGCATTAATGATCTTAATGGTTTCGGTAGTTGTTTTGGTTATAGGACAATTACATTGGAAATACATCGCAGGATTCATTTCCTCATCATTTGTAGCCATTGTTTTCTTTTTACTGATTGCTTTAAATACAAATTTAATTGGCGGAAACCGTGTACACACATGGATGAGCCGTATTGAAACATTTACATCAAGCAAAGCGAAATCAGCTGATGTAGATGATGAAAGCTTAAAGGCAAAAAACTATCAGGTAATGATGGCAAAAGCAGCCATTGTTCACGGTGGAGTTACCGGAATGGGACCAGGAAAAAGCGCATTAAAGCAAATGCTTCCACAGTCTGCATCCGATTTTATCTTTGCCGTAATTGTTGAAGAATATGGAGTTATCGGAGCCGCTTTTCTGATTTGTCTATATTTAATTATGATGATCCGTATCGTAATGATAGCCAGTAAGATGCCGGCCTTTTTCGGCTCCTTACTCGTCCTCAGTCTCGGGGTGATGATTTTCATACAACTCTCTGTAAATATTGCAGTTGCAATTAATTTGATTCCGGTAACGGGACAGCCTTTGCCATTAATCAGTTACGGAGGAACATCAATGTTGGTCACCTATTTGCAGTTAGGAATTATTTTAAATATAAGCTCAAGAATCCAAATTTACGATGAAGAAGGAATGGGCAAAAAACAAAGTATAGCAGAAATAAACGATATCGCTTAAAGAGTCCCAACGGGACGATTTAGCAAAGGATAGGATAAAATCCTATCAACATTAAAATAAAATTAATTGATTCGATTAAAACGATAAATTAAAAATGAACAAAAAGTTAAAAATATTGTTATCAGGCGGCGGAACAGGAGGACATATCTTCCCGGCCATTGCTATTGCAGATGAGATCAAGAAAAGATTTCCTGATGCAGAATTTTTGTTCATCGGAGCCAACGGAAAAATGGAAATGGAAAAAGTTCCTCAAGCTGGTTATAAAATTGAAGGAATTGATATTGCCGGAATCGACAGAGGAAATATGTTATCCAATTTAGGTCTCCCTTTCAAAATTTTGAAAAGTTTATCTAAATCTAAAAGAATCATTAAAAACTTCGCTCCGGATTTTGCGGTTGGGACAGGTGGTTTTGCAAGCGGACCAGCTTTGTATGAAGCTAGTAAATTGGGAATTCCAATCTTCATCCAAGAGCAAAATGCACACGCAGGAGTAACGAATAAAATTTTAAGTAAAAAAGCAAGAGCCGTTTTTACAGCATATCCAAAAGTAGAAGGTTTTCCGAGTGAGAAAATAAAATTCTTAGGAAATCCGATTCGTGAGAATATTATTTTAGGAATGCAGGAAACAGCTCAGGCAAAAGAAAAAATGGGATTAGATAAAGACAAGCTTACCATTTTATCTGTAGGCGGTTCTTTAGGCTCAAGAACATTAAATAATGGTTGGAAAGAAAACCTTGAAAGCCTTAAAGAAAAAGGATATCAATTGATCTGGCAAACGGGAAAATTGGATTATGCGGAAATTGTTGGAAGCCAGAAGCTGGAAGCTGGAAGTGAAAATAGCGAAGCTAAAAAAACTTCCGACACCCAACTTCCATCTTCCATCCAAATAAAAGAATTCATCAAAGATATGGAAACAGCCTATTCCGCTGCAGATGTCATTGTTTCAAGAGCAGGTGCGATTGCCATTTCAGAGTTGGCAGTAGCACAGAAACCTGTTTTATTGGTTCCTTTCCCTTTTGCGGCGGAGGATCATCAAACAAAAAATGCGATGAATTTGGTTGAAAAAAATGCAGCCAAAATGGTAAAAGACTCTGAAATGCAGGAAAAATTCTGGAGTACATTATCAGAAATCTGCGAAAATGAAAATATAAGAAAAGAAATGTCTGAAAATCTGAAATATTTTGCCAAGCCAAATGCAGCAAAAGAGATTGTAGACGAGATCTTTAAAGTGATAAAATAGATAAGATTAAAAAATTTAGAAATTCAGAGATTAAAACATTTCGAATTCCTAAATACCTTAATTTTTTAATCTTTTAATTTTTAATATAAAATGAAAAATTTAGAAACATATCAAAATTTTTACTTCGTTGGAATCGGAGGTATCGGGATGAGTGCTTTGGCACGTTATTTCAATGCTTCAGGTAAAAAAGTTTTGGGCTATGATAAGACCAACACCAAACTCACTCAGAATCTGATGAATGAGGGAATTGATATTGTTTTTGAGGATCTCGTTGACGAAAGAATAAATTCTCTTGAAAAAGAAAATACATTAATAATTTACACTCCGGCAATCAAGAAGTTGGGGATTTTAGATTATTTTAATCAAAATAGTTTTGAAGTTTTAAAACGTGCAAAAGTCTTAGGTTTAATCACTGAAAACACAGATTGCATAGCCGTTGCAGGAACTCACGGAAAAACAACAACTTCTAGCTTAGTTGCGCATTTGTGTAAAGAAGCGGATTTACCTTTTTCTTGCTTTCTGGGCGGAATTGCAGAGAATTTTAAATCAAACTTTCTGTTCAACGGTAATCAATATTCTGTGGTTGAAGCAGATGAATATGACAGAAGTTTCCTTAACCTTTCTCCGGATTGGGCAGTGATAACTTCCACAGATGCAGATCATTTGGATATTTATGGTGATAAAAATACGATTGAAGAAGGTTTTAAACAATTTGCAGCTTTAGTTCCGAATGACAAACAGCTTTTTGTAAGAAAAGGAATTGAAATAGGAAGACCTCATCTTACCTATGCAGTGAATGAAGTTGCTGATTATTACTCAGATAACCTGCGTATGGATCATGATAAAATCTCTTTTGATTTTCATACGCCGACAGAAACGATAAAAGATTTTGTTTGGGAAATTCCGGGAATTCATAATGTAGAAAATGCGACGGTTGCATTAGCTATTTTAAATAATTTAGGCATTGATTTCGACACTTTAAAGAAAGCAATTGCTAATTTTAAAGGAATTAAAAGAAGATATACTAAACATATCTATAAAAATGGTAAAATTTACATCGATGATTATGCTCATCATCCAACAGAAATTAATGCTGTAGTGGGATCAATCAGAACTTTTTACCCTGAGAAAAAATTATTGGTTGTTTTCCAACCGCATTTATTCAGCAGAACGAGAGATTTTGCAGACGGTTTTGCAGAAAGCTTAAGTGATTCTGAAGAATTAATCTTATTGGATATTTACCCCGCAAGAGAGCTTCAGGAAAATTTTGAAGGAATAACTTCAGACTGGCTATTGGAAAAAGTAACTTTAGATAAAAAAGAAGTATCAAATTTATCTGATGCTTTCAATAAAATAAAAGAAAAAGACTTTGACATTCTTCTAACAGTAGGCGCAGGAAATATCGATACGCTGTACGATCCTATTTGTGAATGGATGAACAAAAATTGAGTTTAAAATAAAATGAAAAATAAATACAGAATATTAAAAATTGCTATCACAGTGATCCTTCTAGGTTTCCTGCTGAGTTTCTCATTGAAGAAATTTGGTGGTCAGAAGATTACGGATAATAAGATTTCTGTAAAAATGAATGAAAAAACTCCGGTTTATTTCATTGATGAAAAAGACATTAGAGCAATTGTAAACAAGGAAAACCCATCAGGAAAAGTTGGAGATCTTAATATTCCGGCTTTGGAGAAAAAGATCAATTCACTTCCTGCGGTCGATAGTGCCAATGTCTACTTAAACCTCAATGGAAAGCTTAATTTAGATATTAAACAAAGAGTTCCGGTTTTCAGATTAAATAAAGACGGAAAAGACTTTTATGTAGACGAAAGAGGAATTGAATTTCCTATTTCCAGAACCTATTCACATCCTTGCATGTTGGTGACAGGAAATGTGAAAAAAGATGAATACGAAAAATTAGCTGAATTGGTTGGAAAGATTGATAAAGATGATTTCAGTAAAAAATATTTCATCGGAATCTCAAAAGACAATAACGGTGATTACAATCTTCTGACAAGTGAAGGAAATTATAAAGTAGAAATAGGAGATTTAGATAATATAGACTTAAAAGTAAAAGGTTTTAAGGCTTTTGTAGAAAAATATCTCGTTTATCAGGATCCTTTAAAGTACAATATGATCTCTATTAAATATCAGAATCAGATTGTTACCACTTTGAATCCTTATTTTAAAGATAATGACAGTATTCTAAAAGTTGGGAAATTAGAACTGGCAAAAGTTCCGGCAACTACCGCAGGAAAAAAAACAGAAGCTAAACTTAAAATAGCAGAAGTAAAAAAAGAGACAAAAAAACCAAGCTCAACTTCAAAAAAACCGAAGGAAAGCACAAAGCCAAAGGCAGTAACCAAACCCAAGGCAAAAGAAACAAAAAAAACAGAAAAGAAAACTACGGCAACAAAGCCGAAAACAAAGGCAAAAGTTAAAATAGAATAAAAAAAATCAAATCGATATAAAACAATGGAAAATCAAGAGTATTCAGTAGGTCTGGACATCGGGACAACAAAGATAGTCGCGATTGTCGGAAGGAGGAATGCACACGGGAAAATCGAAGTTCTCGGTGTTGGTAAGGCCAAAAGTCTTGGAGTTCATAAAGGTATTGTGAATAATATTTCGCAAACCATCAACTCAATCAAGGCTGCTGTGGCAGAAGCACAATCCAGCGCAGGAGTTCCTATCCGTAAAGTTACGGTAGGTATTGCAGGAAAGCATATACGCTCTCTTCAGCACTCCGATTACATTATGCGTGAGCATCCCGACAAATTTATTACAGATGACGACATAGAAGCGTTAAAAGATCAGGTCAAGAAACTGGTCATGCTTCCCGGAGAAGAAATTATCCATGTTCTTCCCCAAGAATATAAAGTAGATTCAGAAGGTGAAATTCAGGAACCTGTCGGGATGCACGGAAAGCGTCTTGAAGCCAATTTCCACGTTGTTGTGGGACAAATGGGCAGCATCCGAAACATCGCAAGATGCGTAAGAGAAGCAGGTCTGGAAATGGAAGCTCTTACATTAGAGCCTTTGGCATCTTCAGAAGCAGTACTTACAAAAGAAGAGAAAGAAGCAGGTGTTGCCATCGTTGATATTGGTGGCGGTACTACAGATATAGCAATATTTAAAGATAATATTATTCGTCATACATGCGTAATTCCTTACGGTGGCGGGATTATTACGGAAGATATTAAAGAAGGCTGTTCAATCATCGAGAAACACGCAGAGCAACTGAAAGTAAAATTCGGTTCTGCAGTTCCCGAATTGGAGAAAGACAGCACGTTTGTTACTATTCCAGGACTTCACGGAAGACCCGATAAAGAAATTTCTCTGAAAACTTTAGCTCAGATTATCAATGCAAGAGTTGAAGAAATTCTTGAAATGGTAAATACTGAATTAAAGGCTTACGGAGCATTTGAACAGAAGAAAAAACTGATTGCAGGGATTGTTTTAACGGGTGGTGGATCAAATTTGAAACATCTTCGTCAATTAGCTAATTATACAACAGGTTTTGATAGTAGAATTGGTTTTGCAAATGAGTATATTGCTAATGATAAAAATCAATATTTAAAAGGTCCTGAATTTGCAACTTCTATTGGATTATTAATGGAAAGTTTAAAAATTAGGGATAAAAAACCTGTCATAATAGAAGAAGAACTCGTTCAGGAAAAGTCTCAGCAGGAAACTGCAGCAACAGTAGCTGAAAATAATGCAGTTACTCAGCAGACGGCTCCGGTTCAGGAACAAGAAGTTATGACTCAACAACAGGAAAATAAAAGAGCGGCAAGATTAACTTTCGGGCAGTCGCTTATGGAAAAAGTAAAAAAATTCTTTGAAGAAGTAGAATAGTAAATACAGATATTATGGAAAATATAGGTACACAAGGATTTTCATTTGATTTGCCAAAAGGAAATTCATCAATCATAAAGGTAATTGGTGTTGGTGGCGGTGGAAACAACGCACTGAAACACATGTACGAGAAAGGAATTCACGGGGTAGATTTCGTGATTTGTAATACAGATGCTCAGACTTTAGATAATAACCCGGTTTCAAACAAAGTTCAGTTGGGAACTACCATCACAGAAGGACTTGGCGCAGGTGCCGATCCTGAAGTTGGTGAAAAATCAGCAATTGAAAGCATTGAAGAGATCAAAGCTGCAATGGGACAAAACACCAAAATGGTTTTCATTACTGCCGGAATGGGCGGTGGAACCGGAACTGGTGCTGCCCCTGTTATTGCTAAGGTTGCTAAAGATATGGGAATCTTAACAGTAGGTATTGTTACCGTTCCTTTCAGTTTTGAAGGTAAAAGAAGACTGGAGCAAGCTGAATTAGGTCTTGATAAATTAAGAAACAATGTTGATTCATTAATTGTAATCAATAACGATAAACTAAGACAGCAGTTTGGTAACCTTGGATTCAAACAGGGATTCTCCAAAGCCGATGAAGTTTTAACCAACGCTGCAAAAGGTATGGCAGAGGTTATTACAGGTTACTTTGATGTAAACATTGACTTTAGAGATGCTAAATCTGTGCTTCAAAACTCCGGTACGGCTTTGATGTCTACAGGTACAGCTTCAGGTGAAAATAAAGCTGATGAAGCAGTAAGAAAAGCATTAGATTCACCATTATTGAATGACAATAAAATTACAGGTGCTAAAAATGTACTATTGTTGATCAGAAGTGGTAAAGAAGAGGTTACAATGGACGAAATCGGAATCATCATGGATCATATCCAGAAAGAAGCAGGACATACTGCTGATATCATTTTCGGGGTGGGTGCTGATGAAGAATTAGGAGATGCAGTAAGCGTTCTTGTTATCGCTACAGGTTTTTCTAATGACGATAAAAAATTCGCTGGACCAACTGAAAAAATCAGAATCAGTCTAAACGATAAATTAGATTCAAATAAAACTTCTCCTTTCAAAACAAGAGAAGAAAGAGAGGTTGCTCCTGAGCATGGATATGATTTTGGAGGAAAAAATCTTTTCAGATTGGATGACGAAGACCATGATACGCCACAGTTCAAGTCAGTTTCTACTGAAAAAAAAATGATTATCGAGGATGAAGAGGTTAAAACTGAAATAAAATTCTCTGATAGAGAGGAAGATACATTAGACAGCCCGATTCAGACTTGGAGAAGTGATGATGAAGAGCAGGATGGCTACAGTCTGTTCGCTTTTGATGAAGATAATGATCCTAACGACCTGGAGATTCAGTCTTTCTCATTCGAAACAGAAGAAAAAAAAGAAGAACCTAGAACAAACATTTCTACGAATTCTTATTCTGAAGAAAAACCTGTTGAGTTCAGTTTCTTCGTAAACGAGCCTATCAATGAGCCTAAAACTGATTTCGGACAGCCAAAAGCAGAGTTTAGCACTCCAACGAATACGATAACTCAAATCACAGAAGAAGCTCCAAAAGTGGAAAGTTTCTACCAGCCAAAGGAAGAAATTAAAACTGAAGAAAGACCTTCTTATGAAAATAAAACAGAGATCGAAACTCCAAAACCTGCTGAAAGTGAATTCACATTCGTGAACAAAACCGCAGATCAGGAAAGAGTTGTAGAAAGAAGAAATAAATTAAAAGAATTCAATTCTCGTTACCAAAGCTTTGATAGCGCAAGTGAATTCGAATCTGTTCCTGCTTTCAAGAGAAAAAACATTTCTATTGACGGAACCAATGCTTCAGATCAAAATATCAACACGTATTTATCTGAAAACAACGGTTCTATGCAAGTAAGAGAAAACAGATTTTTAAATAAAGATGTAGATTAATTACTGTAAGCGATAAGCAGTAAGCTATAGGCTTATCAATTCGAGCGTCAATGCTTACTGCTTATTGCCTAGAGCTTAAAGCCAAAACCATGAGTTTAGAAATTATAATTAGCGAAGCAATAAAAACAGCAATGAGAGCAAAAGACAGAGTAGCTCTGGATTCTCTTCGTGCTGTGAAATCTCAGATCTTACTTCTAAAAACAGAAGCTAGAGGTGCTGAAGTTTCGGAAGACCAGGAAATTGCTATTTTACAGAGAATGATCAAACAGCGTAAGGATTCTTACGAACAGTTTTCTGCGCAGGGCAGGAATGACTTAGCTGAAGTAGAAGATGCTCAAATGAAAGTTATTGAGAAATTCTTACCTCAACAGCTTTCTGCAGAAGAATTGGAAGCTGAAATGAAGAAAATTATCTCAGAAGCCGGAGCCGAATCTATCAAAGATTTAGGAAAAGTAATGGGAGTTGCTTCAAAAACATTTGCCGGAAGATCTGATGGAAAGAGTATTTCCGAGATGGCAAAAAAGTTACTTTCATAGTTGTCGGTTGATTACGGTTAGTTGTTAGTTTTTTTTACGATCAACAAACAACTAAAAACCATCAACCCATTTTATAAGGATATTCAACCTTTGCATATCGATTTGATTAAGAAGCCCGAAACATTTCCAGTTTCGGGCTTCATTTTTATCTTGAGATATTCAATATTTTTATGATTCTAAAAGAAAATTGAATATTTCATTAAATTGAGGGAAAAATGTAAATGTTTCTTTTCATGGTTATTGTTTTCAGAATCATTTCAAATTTAACACTTATTTCTGATTATTCATAATTTTATTTCATTAATTTACGAATATTATTAAATTATTAATAGATTGTTAATTCTATTTTACAAACATCTTGATAGTTTTTATATATTGAAGAAAAGTAAAGAATTGTTTAACTTTGCATAGATTAAAAAAACAAAAATATGTATCCAACAGATTTAGTAATGCCCATGAAGGCAGAACTTACAGATAAAGGTTTCCAAGACTTAGCAACACCTACACAGGTTGAAGAAGCATTAAAACAATCAGGAACTACTCTATTGGTGATCAATTCTGTTTGCGGATGTGCAGCAGGAGCAGCAAGACCGGGAGTTGTATATTCTTTAACAGGAGATAAAAAACCAGATCATTTAACGACTGTTTTCGCAGGTTTCGATACTGAAGCTGTATCAGAAGCTAGAAAGCATTTGGCACCATTCCCTCCAAGCTCACCATGTGTGGCTCTTTTCAAGGACGGAGAATTGGTTCACATGCTAGAAAGACACCACATTGAAGGAAACCCTGCAGGAGCTATTGCAGCGAACCTTCAGGCTGCTTATGACGAGTATTGCTAAGAAACAATAAATCTAAATACTAAACCGTTACAAAATTTGTAGCGGTTTTTTTATTTATCGCGTTAAAATATTCTTAGAAAAGTCAAATATCGTTATATTTGGAAATGGCAACGAAAGCACTCTTCAATACTGTGGTCAACTGGTTCATCCGCCAAAGGATAGACCAGATACAGAATTTTATGGATCATCCTATTGAAACACAGAAAGGGATTTTATTCTCTCAATTGTTTCATTCTGAGGACACTGAGTACGGTAAAAAATATGGCTTCAATTCCATTTCAAGTTATCAGGACTTTAAAAATAAAGTTCCGATCGTTACCTATGAAGATTTTGAACCTTATATTGAAAGAGCAAGACAAGGCCATAAAGACGTAAGTTGGCCGGGCTACATCAAACATTTTGCGAAATCTTCGGGAACAACAAACGCGAAAAGCAAATATATTCCAATTTCTGCGGAGAGTTTAGAATACTGCCACATGAAAGCAGGAAAAGATATGGTTTCTATTTACGCCAATAATCATCCTGAAAATCAACTTTTTACCAATAAAAATTTACGTTTAGGCGGAAGTTCAGAATTATACGCTGATTTTAACACAAAATTCGGCGATTTATCTGCTATTTTAATTGATAATTTACCTTTTTGGGTAGAAATTACCACGACTCCAAGTAAAAAGGTTTCATTGATGGGCGAATGGGAGAGTAAGCTGAAAGCCATTACTTCTGAGGTTAAAAATGAAGATGTAGGAAGTATTTTGGGTGTTCCAAGTTGGATGATGGTTCTTTTGCAGAGGGTTTTAAATGAAACTGAGGTTAAGAATATTTCAGAATTATGGCCGAATCTTGAAGTATTTTTTCACGGCGGAATTAGCTTTAAACCTTACAAAGAGCAGTTCCAGCAGATCATTGGAAAGAAAATCAATTACTACGAAATTTACAACGCTTCTGAGGGCTTCTTCGGAATTCAGGACAGACCTGACAGTGACGAAATGCTGTTAATGTTGGATTACGGTATTTTCTATGAATTTATCCCGATGGATGAGTTCCATTTTTCCAATCCAAAAGTCGTAAGCTTAGAAGATGTTGAAGTTGGTAAAAACTACGCAATGGTGATTACGACCAACGGCGGTTTATGGAGATATTTGATTGGGGATACGGTTGTTTTTACCTCAATTAATCCTTTCAGAATAAAAATTACGGGAAGAACGAAACATTATATTAATGCTTTTGGGGAAGAACTGATGATCACCAATGTAGAATCGGCTATATCTAAAGCCTGCCAAACTACAGGAGCCAGTATCACCGACTTCACAGGAGCCCCGGTTTTCATGAAAGAAAATGAAGGTGGCGCTCATGAGTGGATCTTTGAGTTCAGTGAAAAACCGAGCAATTTAGACCATTTTATCGACTGTTTTGATCAGCATTTAAAAACCGTCAATTCAGATTATGAAGCCAAAAGGTATAATAATTTGACATTAAAAAGACCTATTGTCCATATCGCCAAACCAAACCTATTTTATTGCTGGCTGGAATCCAAAGGAAAATTGGGCGGACAAAATAAAGTCCCAAGATTAAGCAACGACAGAGAATACATCGATCCTTTATTGGAACTGAATAAATAAAAAAACCGCAGAACATTCTGCGGTTTTAATTTTACTATTTGTTTAAGTCTTCTTTTAATTTCTTAGCGGCATCTTCCACTTTCGAAGCTCCTTTTGCAGCGGCTTCTTTTGCATCTTTACCTACTTTATTCGCTTCAATTTTGATGTCCTGTCCAGCTTTGTGAAGATCACTTTTAGCTTTATCCGCAGTAGCATCAATTTTCTCTTTTGCTTTTTGAGCAGCATCGTCTATTTTATTTCCCGCTTCATCTACTTTAGCTTCGGCGATTTTTGCAGTATCAATCACATCAACTCCATTTTGGCTTACTGTAGTGGTTGTAGTTGTTACAGAACCATCAGGATTTTCAGTTGTTTCAGATTTTGTAGTTGATTTTGTGCATGATACAACAAGTGTTGAAATCATTAATGCTGCTAAAATTTGTTTTTTCATTGCTTTATATTTTTTAATGAGTTTTAAAATTTAACTATTTTTATTCGGTTTTTGTTGGAGTTGAAGGAGTTTCTGCAGCATTTTTTTTCTTCTCTTCATCGGTTTTTTTCTCATCGTCCTGTTTCTTTTTATTTTCTTTGTCTAATTCGTCCTTAATTCTCTTTTCTTCAGCCTGAAGTTTTATCGCTTCTTTCACGGAATCCTGATACTTTTGAGAAGACATTCTTATCTGCCTAACAATATCTACAGAAGTTGCTCCTGCAGAAAAAGAATCAACAGCAACCGTATCATAATGCACTTTTACTTCCTGATTTGTATCAAAACTAGCGGGTTCCTGCTTAGAACAGGCACTCAAAAAAACAAGAAAAGTAAGGATTGCAAAAACTAAATTTTTCATGGAACTAATTTAGCAGAAATTCCGCAATTACAGGATAGTGATCCGATAATTTCACAGAATTATCCACTTTATAGCTTAAAGGAATAATTGATTTTGAACTGAAAATATAATCAATTCTCAAAGGCACTTTATAATCATAAAAACTTGAAGAACTTCCACTTCCAGCCGATAAAAATGCATCCTGAAGATCTTTTCCTAGATTATAATATTCATAAGAATTGGGAACAGAATTAAAATCTCCCGCTAAAATCACAGGATATGGCGATAAATCTACCGCTTTTCTGATTCTTCTGATTTGATCTTCGTGTGCCTTAAAAGTAGGAATCATGTGAGAAAGAAGTGTACTTATCTTTCCTCCTTCCTTACCAAATCCATCAAATGAAAGCATCGATTTATGAAGTCTGAAAGGTTCCAAATAAACATTTACAACTCTGATAATCTTTCCATTGATGTCAATATCTGCATAGAATGAATTCCCGCGGTCTTTTTCTTCAACCAAATTTTCCTGTCTTACGATTTTATGTTTGGTTTTTAAAATTACAGAAGGATATTTGATTAAATCATCTCTCAAAGCTGTTTTCGTATCTCTTTCCTGAACCAAAATAATATCCGCATCCTGATCTGAAATATATTTTTTCACTTTATCCCAACCAAAATCACCATATTTTACATTGAAAGTCAATACTTTAATATCTCTGATTGATTTTGAATTTTCATTTTTAGGGGTAAAATTCACCCATCTTCTGATTGGATTGTAAAAAATAAATGTACTTAAAACAAAAGCAATAGCAATTTTTTTTCTTTTGATAACCCAGACCAGCGTTAATAAAATATGTATAAATACAAGGTAAGGAAACCCCAGAGAAAGCAGATTAAGGTTGCCAAACAGGTTGGGTGGAATCCATGCATTTCCTAGTGTGGAAAGCAGTAAAACAATGACAACGATATGTAAAAACAACAGGATCTGGCTCGGCTTCATGGAATAACGGTCTTGGGTACACTTTTTTTAAGCAAAAACCCTACCACGTTAACTTTTTTAACTTATTTTATGATAAAACTAGTCTAATTTAAATGTTGCCACGACCGGATAATGGTCTGAAATTTTTACCGAACGGTCAACTTTATAAGTAATTGGCTGTATTGATTTTGAGGTGAAAATATAATCAATCCTCAATGGAAATTTATAATCGTGAAAGCTTGTCCCACTTCCCTTTCCAACCTCCATAAAAGCATCTTGTAAGCCTTCTGAAAGATGATAATATTCGTAAGAGTTGGGAACAGAATTAAGATCTCCCAACAGAATTACAGGATAAGGAGAATTTTCGATTCCTTTTTTAATATCTGCAACCTGATTCTGGTGCATTTTAAAGGTCGGAATTAATCTTTTTACAACATTTTTCAGTTTTTCTTCATCTTCATCACTGTCTCCATTAAGTTTTATCATTGCTTTCTCAAACTTAAATGGTTGAAGATAAACATTGATAAACCTATATACTTTCCCCTTTATTTCAATATCTGTTTGCGTTGCATAGGCATTGTTATCAAAATAATCACTTTTAATAAGTTCCTTTTGATCAATAACTTTATATTTTGTAAACACTGAAACAATATAATTTCCGCTTGTATTTTTTAAACCATTAAAATGATATTCTTTACCTCCCTTTTCTTGTAAAAAAACTAAATCTGCGTTGGAAGAATTTACATAATCATCAATATTTTTCATTCCATTCAGACCTCCTTTTGCATTGAAAGTAAGGATCTTGAGATTGGCAATTTCCTTTTTATCGGAAGAAAAATTCACCCATCTTTTTACCGGATTTGTGAAAATCAATCCCAATAACATAAAAACGAAAGCTCTTTTTTTCCAACTGAAAATCCAGAAAAAGATCAACAAAACATAAGCAATCATTAAAATAGGAAATCCTAATGACAACAAATTAAACCAAGGAAATATCTTTGGCGGAACATACGCATTCAGCAACATTCCCAATAAAAGAAGGAATATCCCGACATGCAGTATTAAAAATATGAGACGAAGAACTTTCACAAAAGAAATTTAGTTGAATCTGTATAAATGTTTTTTCCAGATCCATGCTAACAAAAATCCGACCAAAGCTCCTCCGACGTGTGCGAGATGGGCAACACTGCCTCCACTTCCTGAAACACCCAGCCAGATAGAAACAATAATTACAACCGGCATTAAATATTTAACTTTAATAGGAATTGGAATAAACATCATTGCAATTTTTGAATCCGGATATAGTGTTGCAAAAGCAGTAACAACGCCAAAAATTGCTCCAGAAGCACCTATCATTGGAGTTCTTAATAATGTATAGTATTGGCTTGATAATGCCTGTCCTTCGGTTGTTGTAGCACTTATATTTAGATTTCCCACATAGTCAATTGCTGCTTTAGGATAAATCTCCGAAGCACTTAGTCCTAAACTTTCCAAACCGGAAATAATTTGCTGAGCTTCAACAAAATTCCATAGATTAAACAGGAAAAATGCTCCTAATCCGCTTACAAAATAAAGAATTAAATATTTTTTCTCTCCTAGAGATTGTTCCAAAATAGGCCCGAAACTCCATAAAGTAAACATATTGAATAAAATATGCATAAACCCTCCCGTTTCTTTCATAGGCGCGTGCATAAACATATGTGTAATAATTTGCCACGATTTAAAGTTTGGAGAAAAAGGATAAAACCCTGAAAGCGTGTTATATAAATTTTGAAACACAAAATTAGTTATCACATAAAAAATAATATTTATAATGATAATATTTCGTGTAATTGGAGGTATATTATTAAACATGTTCTTTTAAAATTTATTCTTAAAATCATTGAACGGAACTTCATAAAAACATCTTTTCCCATTGGGTAAAAACTCAGGGAAGCCTAACGCCGTGAAGTCTTTTATTAATTGTTCCGCATCTTTTTTATATATAAAATCAAATCTGGATTTAGACTGCATTTTATTCCATTGATTATTATAGAAATGTAAAAATTCGTCTTCCGTTTTGTATTCTAAAATATCAAACAGATCTTCAAGGAATTTCATGACCTGTGTTTCTTTCAATCCTTCAGGAACGGCATCAATTCTCAACACATTTTCGTGAGCTACCTTGGTATCAAAGCCAAGTTCGGGAAGAAATTTTTTAATTGATTTATATTTATTCTTCTCCGTCTCGTTCATATGATATTCCAAAGAGAAAAGAAGAGCATGACCGTTTGTCGTTCCCTTTCTTACAGGCTTATTGCCTTCTGAAACCAATAATCTGTGCATTCTTCCCATGTCTAGCATCAGCGTTCTGTCGCCCTTGTTGAAGAGCCAATATCCGTTCGGAAGTCTCATTAGATCTTCATCAAAATCTTCATCTTCAAACAAATTAATTTTTGAAGGTTCTGCCGCAATATTTTGGTGATACATTTCCGCCAAATTCTGAATTTCAGCCTGTTTTACTACTCTTTCCTCCAAAAACGGATTGTAATCCTTATCTACAACAATTTCCGGCATTTTAACATTGATACTGTTTGCCTTGCTTGGAAACGCTTTCTGCATCATTTGATCCAGTTGTGGATCTTTTTCAAAATCCAGACTCGGAGCAACATTATAAATTCCTAACGATCTTTTTATGGTTGATCGAAGCAAAGCAAAAATAAGATGCTCGTCCTCGAATTTAACTTCTGTTTTCTGCGGATGAATATTAACGTCGATTTTTTCAGGATCAAGATCTAAGAAAAGAAAAAACGTAGGAATATATCCTGGTAAAAGCAATCCTTCGAATGCTTCCTGAACCGCTTTATTAAAATATGGACTTTTAAAATATCTTCCGTTCACAAAAAGGAACTGCTCACCTCTTGTTTTTTTTGCACCTTCCGGTTTTGCAACAAATCCGTGAAGTTTACACCAAATAATATCTTCTTTGATCGGAATAAGCTGCGGTTGAAGTTTTCGTCCGAAAATATCAACAATACGCTGCATCTGGCTTCCTTTTCTTAATCTAAAAACAGGATCGTCATCATGAAATAAAGAAAACTCCAGATTTTCATGAGCCAAAGCCACACGCTGGAATTCATCGATCACATGACGGAATTCAATATTATTATTTTTAAGGAATTTTCTTCTTGCAGGAACGTTGTAGAAAAGATTTTTAACTAAAAAATTAGAACCCTCAGCAGTTTGTGCAGGATCCTGAAATTGGAAAACTCCTCCTTCAATGTAAATATTAGTTCCGATTCCCGCTTCTCTCTGTTTAGTTTTTAACTCAACCTGAGAAACCGCTGCGATGGAAGCCAACGCTTCACCACGGAAACCTTTTGTTGCAATTTTAAATATATCTTCGGTTCCTTTGATCTTGGAGGTAGCATGTCTTTCGAAAGCCATTCTTGCATCGGTCTCAGACATTCCTTTTCCATCGTCTACAACCTGTATCAGATTTTTTCCGGCATCTCTGATGATAAGCTCAATTTTGCTAGCATCTGCATCTATAGCATTCTCCAAAAGTTCTTTCACTATGGACGCAGGTCTCTGCACCACTTCCCCTGCCGCAATTTGGTTGGCTACATGATCCGGTAAAAGTTGAATAATATCTGACATAAAACGTTAAATCGACTTACAAAAATAGTCAATGAAAACGGTAATAAAAACATTAAAACCGTGAATTACAATTTAATTATCAACAAATCAACAATCTTGCCGTAAATCCACCAGAGCAACATTCGCGATTAATAAAGGTTTTCTTAAAATACAATCCTCTAATTGCATTATACAAATAGAGGATTGATTCACAGCTAGTTTACACAAAATTAATACTGATATACTTGATATTTGTTGAATTTAATCCTCAAACACCAATTTTCTTTTTTCCTGTCTTTTTTCTTTTATTTCTGGAATTCCGTGGATCTTGTCATATAAATAAGCCACAAGGTTCGGTTTTTTAAATATTTTACTGTATCGATATTGTGTTTTAAAGTGTCTGATATGAATTTTATACATATCATATCCAATCACCACCAAAAGACACAAACTAATCACATAAAATACCCTGAATTCAAGATAATAATACGTTAATCCCGAGAAAACTGCTCCCAAAACATAAGCAAACATAATGCTCGTCAGTAATTTTGCTCTTGCGATCAATTCTCCGTTTTTTCTAAATTTTTTCTGGGTAAACATCGAGAAAAGTATTCCCAAATCGGTTGTTGTTCCGGTAAGGTGGGTTGTTTTTACGGAAAAGTTTGATATACTTGCCGTTAAACCATTCTGCAAACCGGTTGCAAAAAGCATTAATGACACCAAAAATTCCGTTTCTTCTAATGTTCTTCGATAGAAAAACTGTCCGTAAATTCCCACAAACAATAGACACAGTATTTCTAATACAATCGGCATTGAATGCGCAAAATATTTACTTTTTTTATTGAAATTAATGACAATAAAATTGGATACAAATCCACCGAAGAAGAACAGGAAGATCCAGCCTCCTACGACGGCAACCTGCGCCCAGTTTCCTTTGCTTATTTCTGCCGCTAAAATGGCGTAATGTCCTGTTACGTTTGAGGTGAAAGAGAGAAATATTAATAGAGATGCTATATTTATAGTCCCCGCCGTGAAGGCAGTCAGCGTCCCCAACCTGATGTTGTCTCCCAATGTCCTGCTGTTACTATAATTTCTTAACATGATTTAAATTTTAGAGTGTTGTATTGTTTTTTTAGACCTCCACAAAGATCTCAGCAAGTCTTCCTCTTTCCGGAAGTCTTTCAGCAGTCTCAATTCTTATTTCCTGAGTCTGCAGATCTTTGCATTTTTTGATGTAAGGAGCGATGTCGAATTTTCCTTTTCCTTTGCTTTTTATCGCCGGAGAATAATAAGCTTCCTCAATATTTTCTGCATTCACATAATTATTGAAAGTCCTTTGAAAGCTTCCCGTGAAAATATCGCAGACAATTTTATTAATGAGATGAGGATATTTGTTTTTAATGATCCCGAAAGCGTCAACAAATTCCTGAGGCCTTATTTTATTAAAGATTGTACTCTTGGTCGTGAACAGAAGATCTCTGATAGAATCTCCCATCTCATAACCTGACACCAACAAAATATTGTATTGAATTTCTTCTTCTCTGGCATCTTTCTCTTTCAGTACTTTTTTCAATATATTCAAAGACTCAAGAGAGTAATCTGTGGCAATTAAAATTGTTTTGGTCATATCTTTAAGATTTAATTTAGTGTTTATCTTTTTTGATAATACAAAACTATACTGACCAAATTAGAAGCTCTTTGGAATGGAATTAAAATGTGATTAAAGAGATTAGAATGAGATTAGAAAATTGTTAAGGGGAGTTAACATAAGCGAAATTGGTTAAACGCAAAGGCGCAAAATGAATTCGTAAAACCGTTTTTAAGGCGCAAGGATTTTTTCTCCGAAAAAATTGATCCCGTAAATTTTGCTGAAAATCTTTGATTTTCTAGCGCCTTAATAAACATTAGTTTTATAAACTTTGCACCTTTGCGTTTAACCAACGTTTGGAATATTAAATAATATCCTGCTGAGTACTGTAGAAATTTGGAAAACGAATTTGAACAGTCGTTCCCTGGTTTTCATGAGAACTGACAATTAACTCGCCAGTATGCATTCTCACAATGTTTCGGGCTAAAGGAAGTCCGATTCCGTAACCTTCGTAGTTTTTTGTATTTGAAGCTCTGAAAAACGGATCATAGATCTTATTCATTTCTTCTTGAGGGATTCCGATTCCATTGTCTTTTATGATGATATAAACATCTGTATCAGAAGCTCCTAGCGAAACTTTTACCTGTTGAAAATTAGAATATTTACACCCATTCTGAATAATATTGGTAACCGCAAGATGTAATAATTGCTCGTTCCCTTGAACCTTCAATTTTTTAGGATTATCCGGCAACATACTTATATCCAGATAGATATTATTTCGAGTATCAATTTTTCTCAATGTTTCAATAACATCCCAAAGCAATTGATCGATACGGACTTTATCCATTTTCTGGATCTTTCCGTCAAATCCGGTTTGAGCAATCATTAATAAAGCCTTGATTTTTTTATCTAATTTTTCGGCTTCATCTAAGATAATTTCTAATGTTTCCTTGTATTCAGCGCCCGTTCTGCTGATAGAAAGTGCAACATCAGCCTCCCCCATAATCGAAGTTAAAGGCGTTCGCAATTCGTGGGAAACATTTCCAATTAAATGATTTTGGGTCTCGAATGAGGTTTCGATACGATTCAACATATCGTTAAAGGTTTCTACCAACTCATTCAATTCTTTATTATCGGGCTGAGATTCTAATCTTAAATGCAGATTTTCAGAACTGATATCTTTTACTTTTCCTGTAATTTTTAAGATCGGTTTAAATAAAGTTTTAGATAAATAAAAAGAGAAAATCATACTGAAGAACAGTGAAAGAACAATACAGGTTATCAAAGTTCGTTTCAAAAAACCCAAATAATAAACCACATAATGGTTTTTCGCGGAAGCTATTGCAATATAATTTTTATTATCATGCTTGAAAATCTGGCCGATATAATAAAACTCCTTATCATTATAATTGGCTTCCCCGTTTTTCGCAATACTTTTGAAAAAATAGTCCGGAATATGAACTTCCTGGGAAATTTTCTTATAATTTGAGTCTGTTGGAATCGCAAAAACGTAGTCACGCTCCATTGGAAGCTCTTCATCGTTTAAGCTATTTAAAATATAATTTTCAGGTAAATCAAGATCGTCCTTACTTTTTTCAATCTGAACAATTGTCGTTGTTCGGATTTTAAGTAATTCATAAAACCTCTGATGCGAAAAGTTGACAATCGAAAAATATACCAATCCACTGAACAGCAATATAATGGCGGTAAAAACCAACATTAAAAGCACCATCGTTTTGGTCTGATTTGTAACAACTTTATTAAACATTCATTAAGGTTTTTTCAAGACATATCCCATTCCTATGACAGTATGTATCAATTTATTATCTTCTTGCTGATCTAATTTTTTTCTTAAATAATTCACATAAACATCTACAACATTGGTTCCCAATTCATAGTTTACACCCCAAACGGCATCCAGAATTTCTGCTCTGGAGATCACTTTTTCAGGGTTATTGAGAAAGTATAACAGTAATTTATATTCTGTAGAAGTTAGCGAAATATCTTCGCCTGATCTGGTCACTTTTTTAGTATAATCGTTAACTATTAAATCTGAAAATTGAAAAACATGCTCGTTATCAACTTCAGGTTCAACAATTTCCTGAGCTGGACTGTTATTGCTTCTTCTTAATAATGATTTTACCCGCGCAACCAATTCAATAAACTTAAATGGTTTTACCAGATAATCATCTCCTCCACTTTCCAATCCCAAAACGATATTTTCGGAGGTTCCTAATGCCGTTAAAAATAAAATAGGAACATTTTTATTCGTTTTTCTGATCTCTTTGCAGACATCTAAACCGTTCATTTCCGGTAACATAATATCTAATATTACCAAATCAAAATCATTTGACTGCACCAACTGCACTCCGGTACGACCGTCGAAAGCCACCGAAACTTCATACCCGTTTTCCTGTAATCCTTTCTTTATAAAAGATACAACGCTGGTTTCGTCTTCGATCAAAACAATTTTTTTCATTGAAATAAGGAATTTCACAAAAATATAAAAAAAGGATCAGAAAACTCCGATCCTTTTATTTCATATCAATTTAATAGTTTATTTAAAAAATCTGATAAACAGGAACTCCTGAAAAATAACTTGAAAAGATAATTATTAGAATAATTTCAACTAAAAGATAATCTTTTACAAAAGTTACATAAGCTAATTGGAATAAAAACAGAAATAAAAGTTTAAATATTATAAATAAACTTATTTCTAAAGATGTATAATCCAATACAGGAATTACTACCACTACATATACCAAAAACAGTAAAAATTTAGATAAAATAAACATCAAAGCTGAATATCCTGAAATTTTTTCTGCGTAAAATGTATTATTGGTGTACTTTCCGGCAAGATAGTTTTGATTAAGAGGAAGCAACGTTATAAATACAGCTGCAATGACTAATGTTTTTATTTCTCCGTGTGCGAAAAAAGCCAAAATCCATAAAACCAACGCTATTAATTTTAAATTTTTACTGATAGAATTGCTCAAAAGGAAAAATTCTGCCTTAAATAAAGAGATCAAGTTAAATGATGAAACAGAAGCTATCGGTTGATATCTTTTTTCTTTTACTGAAGATATATTTTCTTGTTTTTTTGTCGTTACTGGAACTTGCTCTGTTTTTCTAACGACAGAATATCTTTTAAACAAAAATGATCCTAACAATACAATTATAAGTGAAATTGGAAATAGGTATATTTTACTTAACCAGCTTTTAGGATTAATAAAATTTTCAAACTTCACATATTGTACATCTTTAAACTTTATCTTTCCTAGAATGAATGAATCTTTACTTTTAGCTTCTACATGAGAAAAATTATCCATTAATTCCTGAATTCCCGTGATATCTAATATATGTCTGATGTTGGTATTATAAATGAAAATTATAAAGACGAAATACAAGATATATTTTAAAAATTTCAGATCAACCAAATAATCTATTAACACACAGACAGATGCCAGAAAAAACAGATACGGAACCGTAAAATACAAGAATGGAACCAGATATAAAGCTAAATTATAACTCTGATAATTAATAACAAGAATGATGATTTCAAGTATAAAAGCCAATATTGTAAGGTAAAGAAACAATGAAACAACCTTATACATCAACAATTGAAAGTTCGATTTTATTGATAATCGAAAATTAACGTAAGTATTATTATTAAGTTCTCTTTTTTTAAGGTTTTGACTAATAAAAATTGCCAATAATGAGAATATCGCATTAATATATACTGGCGTCAGATTACTTATCCAGACTAAATTTAATCCACCTGTATAATTTCCAACGGTGAACGTGACATAATCTGATTTAGGATTTGGTATAATAAAAAATCCTAAAATCATGATAATGACTAAAATGTATTTAAAATAAGTATGTTTAAAAAATAATTTAAGGTTATAGAGAGATATCAATGGTAATGCTTTCATAAAAAATCTTATTTCGCGAAATATTCAAATGCTTTTTCCAGATTCAAAGAGTTTTCCGACACAGAATTTCCAAGCCCGGAAACAGCTTCAGGAATTAATTGATCAACAGTATCAGAAAAACTTATTTGTCCGTTTCGGAGAACGATGATATTGTCGACATATTTTTCAATCTCATAAATATTGTGAGAAGAAACAATCACAATTGAATTATCTGATATTTTTTTGATAAGCTCATAGAAATTTATCCTTTCAATCGGGTCCAGAGCACTTGTAGGTTCATCAAGAATCAAAACCTTTGGATCATTAACCAAAGCCAATGACAAAGCAACTCTTTGCTGAGTTCCACCTGAAAGATTTTTCACATTCGTATCTTTTGTATGTTGAATATTAAAAAATTCAAGAACATTCGGAATATTTTCCTTTAAAGTTTTTGAGCTTACCCCTTTCAACATTCCGAAATACATTAGGTTCTGCGTTACCGTCAGATCCGGAATTAATCCAAAATTCTGAGGCATATAACTCAAATCTTTTCTAAGAATTAACGGATTTTTTACAACATCCGTATTATTATAGCTTAAACTTCCGTTATGCGGTTTTGTAAGAGTGGATATCACATTCAATAAAGTTGTTTTTCCTGCACCATTTAGACCTAGAATACCATACACTCCCTGTTTTAGCGATAAATTGATGTTTTGCAGTATGGTTTTATTGTTAATTTTATAATTAACGTTATTCAGCGATATACTCATTTCTTTTAAAATATTTTAATTCTAATATTAGTTTTGGTTGAAAAGCTATTACATTAAGAATAATCATCACGACTCCAAAAGTGTAAAGATTGATTATTAAGATAATGATTACGTGTGTTATAATAATGTAAAGCAAGGCTACATTTTTTGTTATTTTGTTATAGATAAGAACGGGATAAAACAGTTCAAAAATGACGACACTGAGCGAAATTATTTGAAATAAAAAAGGAATTGTTGTTGCAATAAAGGCTGTAAGAATATTTACATTTGTGTACGTGGAAACCAAATACCAGATCGCATCTCCCGTATACCAATTGTTTCCCATAGCTTTTCCTACTCCTGAAAAGAAATAGATCACACAAAGCTGCAATTGTAAAAGTCTTATTGCAAAAGAATAGATAATCTGATTATATTTTGAATCAATACATAACAACACATTGATGAAAAGCGAAAAGCTAATCATATAATCTGCTCCGTAAGAGAACGAATAACTGCTCGCCACCAACGCATTATGAATAATAAGAACGATTATAGCAAATACGAGTCTATAATAATTCATCAAAATAAATAAAAACGAACAAATATAAATAGCGATTACTATAGCCAAAGAATATTCGTATTGTAAACCAATTTTCTCAAGCGCACCCGTAATAAACGTTAATCTGAACTGATCATTTCTGATTAAAAAGTCATTTATACCATGATTAATTACTCCATTTTTACTGTAGATATTATAAATGTCAGGTAAAATAGACAAGATATTCAATAATCCAAAGATGGAAATGGCGATAATGAATATGTTTTTCTTTTCTATATTCTTATGATATTCGAAAAAAAATGTATTTATTTTATTTAGAACTGCATCCATATCAATTTTTATTAATGTTGTAAACAGTACTTTCTTCTATTCTGATTGGTTTTCCTTTTTGTATTTCATCCAAAGAAGGAAATTCTTTTTTCACAATGGAAACATCCATATGATTGATATTGGGATTTAGAGTAAATAATCTCACAGACATAGATTGAATGACTCTATTTCTAAATCCTTCATTCTCCAGCTGTCCGCCCAATACTGTAAATACACTATTTATTTTAAATTTTGATTCAAATGTTTTTCCGGGTAAATCAACAGGAATATTGTTATTCCTGAAGACAATTTTAGTTTGTTTATTAGATGCATTTGGTGAATAATATTCATATCCTCTTTCTATACCCGTATAGTATGCGTAGTTTCTCATACTGGTTTGTATAAATTCAGGAGTATTAAAATATTCCAAATAATCTATTATTTTTTTTCCATACGTATTTAAAGATGAATACGTAGATGTTTTCCATGTTTTAATAATCTGAATATTTATTATAAACGATGAGAAAACATGAAAAAGCAGCACAGATATTAAAAAGATTTTTAATGTTTTCATAAGGCTATAAAAAAAGAGGCTAATAAATTATTAGCCTCATAGATTGAATAATTTGAAACAATTACTTTGATGCAGCAATTGTTGTTCCTGTATAAACATATTCCGAAGAAACAAATGTCCATTCTTTACCTTTTGTTACAGCCGCTGTAGATGCAGTGTTTACTGCTTGTACTGAAACTTTTTCAGATGAAACGTTTTGAGGATTAGCACTTGCTAATGTGAATGTACCTGCTGAGAATGCAACGATTAATGCTGCTGCTACTAAATGCTTTTTCATTTTAATAAATTTTTAATGGTTATTTTTCTAGTTTGTTTTTTCGGGTAGCCCCTTATGTTTTGTTTTTAGAGTCACAAAATATCAAAATCTCTCATAAAAGCGCTTTTATATTTTCTTATTGGACCAACTCTATGGATTCATTATTGGCACCAATCATTTTTTTAATTATTTCTTCCTGATCTCTTAATTTTTGACCTAAAGTTTCACCTCCTTCACCCACTTCACTTAGCTGTTCTGAAGTATATCTCATTCTAACCTGAGCTAATGGACTGTTCTTAAATTCTGTAAACATTTGAGTAAATTTCTGTTTGTTTACAGCAAGATCCTTTTTATTTTTTAATCTTTCGTTTAGGCTCAATTCATTGTATTTTTCAATGTTTTTGATCCCTGCTAATTCCCATGAAAAGTTTTTGTTTTCATCTTCAATTTTCACGATCAAACCTGGTAATCCGTAAAACTTATAAGGTCCGTCCTGAATTGGGATATCCGGAGCAAACCAAGCCACCCAATTTCTACCCCAGGCAGTTGCCGTTGCCTTCTGAATCTTATATTTTTCGAACGAACTTACTCCTTTTTCATTTGAAATTTTCCAGTTTATTTTGTCTGTTTCAGGGTAAGTAATGTAGTCACTCAATATTAAGTCTGTATATTTTGTCTCATAAGATGGATAACTCTTCTGAACCTTATACATGAACTTCGGATTCTTAAATAATTTTGATAAATCAATTTGTACACCCGTTGTTTTCATCTTTTCAATGTTACTTTCAATCATTGAATCTTGAGATACTGACAAATAATCTCTATAAATAGATTTCTGTTTTGTAACATCTAGGATTGTTAATTCTTTTTCTACTCTTGAAGAATCTTTATTGGGTTTAAAAGAAAACTCATAAAAGAATCTGCGAGCCTGCCCATTAGCAAATACATAAAGAATCATTAAAATTATTGAAAGGTTCTTCTTCATTTTCAGGTTGTAATTAGTTTTTCTTTGATTCAGCCAAATTATATGATAATATTCACATATGCAAGAGATAAAACGATTTTTTTAATAAATTTCTCAAATTTGTGATTTTTTATTATTATTTTATATCACAATGAAATGAATTAAACAAAATTTTAAAAGAATAAAAATCCCTATTTAAAAGCATATAACGATGATTAATCATTCAAAAACAATTTTTAAATATCAAATAATTGTGATAAATATTAACTTTTAAATATTTTTTCATTTACTTTATAAACTATTTAATCAACCAATAGTGATTTTAATTTAATAAAGCCATTCCTGTTTAATGTAAAAATAAAAGTCGGAAATGCCGAAACAGCGACTTAAAAAACTGAAGGTGGCAGAATCAAAAATTTTAATACCATGAAAAAAATCGCAATCTTATCTTCAGTAGCTTTAGCTATGATTATTGGCTACTCTTTTACAAGCGGAAATTCTAACAAATTGCAAAAACTAGACACCCACTCTGCAGACAAAACAACTTCGGTGGGCGATAAGCAAATAGATGGAGCCGTGATCGTAATATTTATCGTAGACGGAACCTCTGCTACTGCATTTCCAGGGACTATAAATAGTCATTACACTCCAACAACAATCGGAACCCAATCTCCTAAAGCAAAACTTGAAAACTTAGTAAAAAACTACTAAATCCCAAAAGCCCATATCTTGTGTATGGGCTACTTTTATCATGAAAAAGAAATTATACTTTACAATTAGTTTAGTATTGGTTTTCGTTGTGTTATTATCATCCGTAAAAACAACACAGGACAGCTACTATAAATACTATAAGAAAACCGACGAAAATATATTCAAATCATCTCTTGATAATGCTTACAACTATAAACCCTTAAGAATTTTCAATACCTATACAGGCTTTGAAACCGGATACGGCTTTTTTGGAACCAATGTTTCAAGTGAGTTTGTAATCTCTTATGAACTATTCGATAACAATCAAAAACAGGCAGGCAGTCAAATTTTCAAGCTAAATTCAAACGAAGGAAGCGTAAGGTTTATGTCTTTAAACAGGGTCTTTTTAGACAGACTTACAAAACCAGAAGATGAATTATTCGGAAAATACGTGAAAATAATAATGCAGGAAATATCCAAGTTCATTTATAATAAATACGATAAAAAATATTCTGTAAATCTTAAAGTATATCTATACAATTTTCCGAGTCTTAAAGAATATGGAAAAGGAAAAACCAATGTTGAACTATTCTTACTTGATGAAATGAACTATAAAAGATGAAAAAGCTATTTACTATTTTTAACGAAACACAAAACAACCTATTTTGGTTAAAATTTTTCAGAATTTCTATAGCAATACTTATACTATTGCATTTTGTTTCGATATTACCCGATTTTAATAATCTCTTTTCGGCAAACGACGGAGTGATACCATACAAAGTCGTAGATGTTTTTATTCCTGATTATGTAATAAATTTGCCTAAAATAATTACTTACTTAGAAGGTTTTAACATTGCTCCTTCCAACACAATTTTCTGCTTTAAAATAATTTATATCAGCTTAGTACTATTGCTATTATCAGGATATTCACAGAACCTTTCTGCATTCTTACTATTATTCATGCAGATAATTCTATCAAAAAGTAACTTTTACTTTTCATACGGAATAGATTTCTTTACAAGTATGTCATTATTTTACTTGGCAATAATTCCTCCAACTTTAAAATCCTCAGCCTTACCTCCTTTCAAAAGACTATTTCAGATTCACGTGTGCATTATTTATTTTTTCGCAGGCTTTGATAAATTGATTGGAATTAATTGGTGGAATGGTGAAAGCATCTGGAAAGCTATTAATCTTCCTTTTGCAACCAGTACTTATGACATATCTTTTTTAGGAAATTACCCTATTTTACTAACCTCTATAGGTCTTGGATCCGCTCTTTTAGAATTACTATATCCATTCTTTGTCTGGAATAAAAAAACGTCTAATTTTTGGATTTCTGCAATAATAGTAATGCATATTGGTATTGCTTTTATTCTAAATCTCTACTTTTTTAGTGCAATAATGATTATCTGGAATTTAACATTCAAATTTTCATTAAATAATGAAAAGTCTTATAGTTTAGTAAATGCATAGAATATAAGGTACTAAAATAAAAAACCCTCCGTAATAAAATTACAGAGGGTTTTTAGTACCCCGGGCGGGACTTGAACCCGCACGTTCTTACGAACACAGGATTTTAAGTCCTGCGTGTCTACCAGTTCCACCACCAGGGCATGGAGTGGAGCGAAAAACGGGATTCGAACCCGCGACCCCAACCTTGGCAAGGTTGTGCTCTACCAGCTGAGCTATTTTCGCAAAACTATGTGCGGATGAAGGGACTCGAACCCCCACGCCTCACGGCACCAGATCCTAAGTCTGGCGTGGCTACCAATTACACCACATCCGCATTGTTTTGTTAAGTTATATTTTTAAAGAGCTTGTTTCGTTTTTGTGAGTGCAAATATAGGACATTTTCCTTTACTTCCAAACTTTTCAGAAAAAAAAATTAATTTTTTTACATTTTTTTTCTCTCGTAGCACTTATTACGATTGATTTTATTACTTTTACATCGTTAATATTTACAATATGGAATTACAAGGAACGGTAAAGAAACTTTTTGATGCTCAGACGTTTGCGAGCGGTTTTCAGAAAAGAGAAATGGTTATTTTGACGCAAGAGCAGTATCCACAGCCGATAAACATAGAATTTTTATCAGATAAGATAAATTTACTAGACAATCTTAAGGAAGGAGAAAATGTAAAGGTGGGAATCAACATTAGAGGAAGAGAATGGACTTCTCCTCAAGGTGAAACTAAATATTTCAACTCTATTACAGGTTGGAAAATTGAGAAAGTTATGGACAATGGTTCTGAGCCAACTCAGGCTTCACCATCACAATCTGCATCTCCGGTTTCTAATGAGAATCCATTTGCTGGAGACGAAGACGATGATTTACCTTTTTAATTAAAAGATAACGATCAAATATAAATCCTGCTTTATCAAGTGGGATTTTTTTTCACAAAAAATGGTTCGATTAGACGAAAACGAGATTTCATTTCCCGATCCTGAGCTGTATCATGGCCATGACGGAATTATTGCTTTTGGTGGCGACTTATCTATAGAACGTATTTGGTTTGCCTACCAATTGGGCATTTTTCCTTGGTATAATCCGGATGAGGAAATCCTTTGGTGGTGCCCGGATCCGAGATTTGTTTTGTTTCCTGATGAGTTAAAAGTCTCAAAATCCATGAGAAAAATACTGGATCGTAATGTTTTTACCTTCACCGAAAACCAAAATTTCAGAGAAGTCATTAAAAGCTGTCAGGAAATTAGCCGAAAAGGACAATCCGGAACTTGGCTTTCAGACGAATTGATGGAGTCTTTTATACAACTACACGAATACGGATTGGCAAAAAGCATCGAAGTTTGGCAGGACGGAGAACTGGTTGGCGGATTTTACGGACTACAAATTGGTAACGTTTTTTGCGGAGAAAGTATGTTCGCCAAAGTAAGCAATGCATCAAAAGCAGGGTTTATCCATTTTGTTGAGACTCATAAAAACAGCCTTGATCTAATTGATTGTCAATCCCATACAGACCACTTAGAAAGCTTAGGCGCCAAAATGATTTCTAAAAAAGAATTTTTAAAAATTTTACACAAAAATAATGAACGCAGATAAAGAAAAATGGATTCTTTTAGCCATACTCAGTCTTATCTGGGGATCATCTTTTATTTTAATTAAAAAATCTTTAGAACATTTCAATCCTTTTGAAGTGGGAGCATTGAGGGTTTTGATTGCCGGAATTATTTTAATGCCGATCGCTATCTCAAAATATAAATTATTTCCTAAAAAACATTTAAAGTGGTTGATTTTAGCCGCATTCACGGGTAACTTTATCCCAATGTTTTTATTTCCCATCGCGGAAACGGAAGTCAGCAGCAGTATTGCGGGAATTATTAATTCAATGATGCCTATTTTTGTGATTATTGTTGGGGCACTGGTCTGGAAGTTCGAAACCACAAAACAACAGATCATTGGCGTGTTTATTAGCTTTGCAGGAGTTTGCTTACTCGCTTTTGGCGGTGGTGACGGTACAACTTTTAAGCTTATCCCGATTCTACTCCTTTTATTGGCAACTTTATGTTACGCCGTGAGTACAACAACGGTAAAGTCTAAACTTATGGAAGTTTCTTCCACCATATTATCCGCTTTTGTATTCTCTTTTGTATTATTTTTTCCGTCATTAATTGCTTTAAGCTTTACAGGATTCTTTTCTGAATTTAATTTTTCGAAAGATAATTTAACCGGATTGATGTTTGTAAGCTTATTATCCGTATTTGGGACAGGCTTGGCAATGACAATGAATTACAGATTACTGAAAGTATCCACTCCCCTTTTTGCATCAACAGTAACTTTGTTAATGCCTATTGTTGCTATCATTTGGGGTATTTTAGATGGTGAAAAATTAACTGTTTTACAATTTGTAGGCGCAAGTATCATTATTGCCGGATTGATCTTTTTAAGGGCTAAACCTGCTATAAAAAAATAAATCCCGCATTGCTGCAGGATTTTTATTTTAATCTTAATATTTTAAACCATTAAGATGTATTCTAAGAATAAAGTTTAGTTAAGAATAACCTTATTGATTTTTAATGCAAGTTTATAACTTCCATCTTCAATCATCCAGCTTCCTACTTTTCTAATTTTTCTTTCTCACTTTAGCTTTTGCCTTTTTCACCTCATCTTTAATGTAAGGATATTTTTTCTGCATATCCGGAGCAAGAGTAGGATCTAGGCTCAATGCCAACTGAAGAGATTCAATTCCTTTTTCCTGATTTTTAAGGATGAAATAACAGTTGCTTAACTGATAATACAATTCTGCTCTGTTATGCAAAATTACAGCAGCATTTAAGAGTGTAACCGTTTCATCGTACTCTCCCAGAAGCATCAATACTTCAGAATAAGCATACCAGTTATAAAATCTTGAAGGTTCTGCTTCAACCAATTTTTTCAGACAAACAAGACTTTCTTCAAATTTCCCTGAATCAATTAATAAAAAGGCTAATCTTTTTTGATAATCAAGACTATTTTCATTCAAATGAGTCGCTTCTGTTGCAAAATGCAACGCTTCCGACATTCCGCCCATCTCTTCGTATAAATACGACTGCTCCATCATAGAAAGATAAAACTGAGGATCTTCTCTCAGCGATCTCTGGAATGAATTCAACGCCATAACAGGCTGTTTCAGTGCTTTATAACACAAACCAATTTTATAAAAAGTGAATGCTTTCGTATATTCCAACTCGAGCATTTCCTCGTAAATTTCAATTGATTTTTTGTATTGTCCTAAAGCTTCATAACAAGCTGCTTTATTGGCATATACCCCAACAGCAGTTGAATTGATAGCCAATAAGTAATCAAATCCTTTTATGGCTTCATCATAATTCTTTCTGTTGAAATAGAACTGTCCGTATTCAAACCAAGCAGTTTCAGAATAAGCAAAATCATCTAAATATTCATTCAGAAAGGCAATTGCCTCCTCACTCTTGTTCAATTCACTAAAGCAAATCATCGCGTTTTCCAAAGGATATTCATCCGTTGGGTCTTCTTTCAATGCTTTTTTGTAATGTTTAAGAGCGTTAAAAGGATCTCCTAAATTCACATATTCATCTGCAATAAAATTGTGAAGAAAATTCTCTTCCTCTTTTAATTCTAATGCTTTTTTACAAATTTCAATGGATCTTTTAGGGTTTCCTAAATTCGAATAATACTTTGCATAGCAAACCAAAAAGTCTGTATTCTCCATAGATGAAGCCTTCAACTCATCGATAAGCTCTTTCGCAGCATTATACTCTTCCCATTCTAAAAGAACTTCAAGTTTTTTAATCTTGATGTCCAAAGAATTGGGATGAAGTTTAAGGCCATAATTCACTGCATTATCAGCATAATTAAAGTCGCCTAACTCCAGATAATAAACAATAATATCTTCTAACTCTTCTGTATCAAAGTAGAATTCATCATTATTTTCCATCATTTCTTCGAACTTTTTCACAAGTTCATTTCCAAAGTATTCTTCCAATAGCGTGTCTTATCGTCGGCCCAACGTCTGAATTTACTTGCAAACATCGACAAACTTCTTAAATTAATATTACTTCTGAAATTTACTATTTCAAAATGTATGCAAAGTTGCGAATTTTTTTCGACATACATTTTCGTAAATTTCTATACTAAAGATAGTGAAAAGAATACGAAGATGAAAGAATTGTGGATAAATAAACAGGAGTTATCACTAAATTAATATAACCAATCTTTTTCTGCTGTTGATTTCGTCCTCCCAAACAGTTTCAATATCTTTCAAATGAACTATCTCTGTATCTATTTTTAAATTTCCATCTGCTGCGACCTGGAACATTTCGGGAATAATTTCTGTTAATAAAAGTTTAAACTCCTCAGGCGACCAGCTTCCCAGTCCGGAACCGGAAATCTGAATATCCGTTCCTCTCAAAATCTGTGATGATAACTGAATCGTGTCACCGCTCATTCCTCCGACTGAAACCAATCTTGTTTTGTGTGAAAAATTACCGTCACCTTTCAATGCAGACAATAAAAGTTCTACGGAATGTCCCCAAATATAATCCAGAACAACATCAATTGGGTTTTCGGCATGAATTTCTTTTATTTTTTGCTTAAAATCTTCGTCATTTAATTGTAAAGAAACAGCCTCATCAGCTCCAAGATCGTAAAGAGAGTCCAAAACTTCTTGATTTCTTCCGGTAACAATTACTTTTTTAGCCCCCGATAATTTAGCAACCTGAATCGCTACCTTTCCGGTAATTCCTGTTGCTCCGTTGATCAAAACAGTTTCTCCCGGTTTTAGTTTTGTTTTGAATTTAAGTCCCATTGCAGAACCCATCACAGCGTTTGGCAGGGCTGCAGCTGTAGAAAAATCCAACCCATCAGGAATTGGAACGATAAATTTTTTATCCGCGACTGCTTTTTCTGCTACGGTTCCTTTTTTACTGAAAAAATATACCTTCTCTCCATTTTCGAGCAATCCTACCCCATCACTTCCAATAAGTTTTGGTTGGTGTTCTTCATTTTCGGTTGAATAATGGGTTCCGCTAGCTCTTGCTCTATCCAAATGTTTGATAGATGCTGCTTTTACGGAAATTAGTTGTTCGTTTTCAGAACTTACTTCAGGATCCGGGAAATCTGCGTATTGTGGAATTCCACCTTTTTCAAATACTATTGCTGCTTTCATTATGTTTAATTTTAATACAAATTTATTATGAAAGCGTTTCGGGAAGCAATAACATTTGTTATGAGTTGAGATGGAAGTTGGATGCTTGGAGGTGGAAGATTTAGAAAATAACTTTTTTGACGCAAAGATTATACTTCTTTGTGAGTTATTTTTAGAGGGCAAAGGCAAATAAATTTGCTTCGCGAAGCTTGAAAACATCGCTTCATCAAATCAACTCGTTGATTCTTCTTTGCTCACTTAGATATGTTTTATTTTTAAATTAAAACTTTGCGTTTAAAAATGAAAAAGTTCTTTATTAATTCAATTATATGCAGTCGCAAAGAAACTTCCATCTTCAGCCTTTCAAAGCCGGTCTTTCAAAATCTTACTTTTAATTCTGCTCAGATGAACGGTTGTGATGCCTAAATAAGAAGCAATATAATGTTGCGGAACTCTTTTGATAATGTCCGGTTTTTCTTTACAAAGATTAAGATATCGTTCTTGCGGACTTTCTTTAATAAATGAGAAAAAGTGTTTCATATAATCAAAAACTCTTTCGAAAACAGAATCCATAAATTCACTTCTCAACTTTGGATCGACGTAAACTTCTTCCAAAATTTTATCCGCAGTCGGTTTATCTATTTGCCACAAAATACAAGGCTCAATTGATTCAAATGAAACCATACTCGGCAATCCTTTTCGGAAGCTTTCCAACGAAGAAAACATCGTATTTTCCATGAAAAACTGGAAAGTAATATCTTTTCCGTCATTATTGTACCAAGCTCTTACAATCCCTTTTTCAATAAAATAGGCATTTAATGAAATTTCACCCTCTGTTAACAGAATTGTTTTAGCCGGAACTTCGATTCGAGTGAAATTCTTTCTGTATTTTCCCCAAGTATCTTTTGGGAAAGAAAATCTGTTTTGTAGATGTTCGAACATGTTGTAAAAAAGAACGAGACTAAAAGCCTCGTTCTTATAATTTTATTAAGTCAAACTTTTAATTTTAGCGATGATATCATCCCCTAATTTGTCAGCTTCTTCCTGAGATTTAGCTTCTGTATAAATTCTGATAATCGGTTCTGTATTCGATTTACGAAGGTGAACCCAGTTGTTTTCAAAGTCTATTTTTACACCGTCAATCGTAGAAACGTTTTCGTTTTGATATTCTTTTTCCATTTTAGATAAAATATCGTCTACATTGATTTCAGGAGTCAATTCGATTTTCTTTTTACCCATGAAATAACTTGGATATCCTGCTCTCAGTTCAGAAACAGTCTTATTTTCTTTTGCTAAATGAGTTAAAAATAAAGCAACACCGACCAAAGAATCTCTTCCGTAATGTAGATCTGGATAGATAATTCCTCCATTTCCTTCCCCTCCGATTACGGCATTTTTCTCCTTCATTAAAGTAACAACATTCACTTCTCCGACAGCACTTGCAAAATATTCTGAATTGTGGCTCTGTGCAACATCTCTCAACGCACGGCTTGAAGAAAGGTTTGAAATTGCCACACCATTTTTATTTTTCAATAAATAATCTGCAACAGCAACCAATGTGTATTCTTCGCCGAACATTTCGCCTTTTTCATCGATCAAAGCCAATCTGTCAACATCAGGGTCTACAACAACTCCAACGTCGGCACCTTCTTTTTTAATCAATTCACAGATATCACCTAAATGTTCTTTCAACGGTTCAGGATTGTGTGGAAAGTGTCCGTTTGGTTCACAATATAATTTAACGGTTTCACAACCTAACTTATCTAAAAGCATCGGAATAGCAATACCTCCCGTAGAATTTACTGCATCTAAAACCACCTTGAAATTTTTAGCCTTAATTGCTTCAACATCTACCATCGGCAAATCCAAAATCTGCTGAATATGAATATCAAAAGCATCATCTCTCGTTTCATATTTACCTAAATCATCAACTTCGGCATAATTAAAGTCTTCACTTTCGGCCAAAGCCAACACTTCAGCTCCGTTTTCTCCTGTGATGAATTCTCCTTTTTCGTTTAATAATTTAAGGGCATTCCACTGTTTTGGGTTGTGAGAAGCGGTAAGGATAATTCCTCCGTCTGCTTTCAACTCAGGAACCATGATCTCAACGGTTGGCGTTGTAGAAAGTCCAAGATCAATCACGTTGATTCCTAACCCTTGTAAAGTTGCCGTAACCAATGAATTAACCATTAACCCAGATATTCTTGCATCACGACCAATGATTAAAGTTAAATCTTTTTTATTCTTATTATTTTGAAGCCAGGTTCCGAACGCAGAAGCAAATTTTACCACGTCAAGCGGCGTTAAATTATCGTTTACTTTCCCGCCAATTGTTCCTCTAATCCCTGAAATAGATTTGATTAATGACATCCTATCTTTATGTTTTTAATTAATTTTTGTTTGAATTTCGCAGCAAAGATACTTATAAAATCGGAACCTTTTTTTGGATTTTATCGTAACTGTTTTTCACGACTTTTGGGGGCGCAAAACGATATCCAACGTAGATTAATCCATAAGTATTGTTGTTTTGAATTCGAGAATCAGAATCCTGCTTGTAATTATATGACATTAGATTAAGCTTTCCACCAAACAAGAATCTGTCTGAGTTGTAACCTATGTGAATTCCGCCACCGAATTTCTTGGTGAAATATTTATTCTTTTCTTTATCTGATTTTGAACCATTTTCAAGGTCTTCCTGATAGCTTGACCATTTTCCGCCAACTCCTGCAAATGCAAAAGGTGAAATATTGACATTTTTTGTAACGACCCAATTGTAATAATAAGCAAGATTCGCTCCGAGATTAAACTGTGTTTCTACACTTTTGAGATTATCAATATCTTTATCTTTAAAAAAAGTAAGGTCATATTCTAAAGCCGGAACAAAACTCCCATTACTTTCCTTCTGCCATTCTCTCTGATAATAGATACTTTTTAATGAAAAATCTTTATTAAAAGAATAAGCGGTAATTCCTCCAAAGCTTTGAATCCTCAAATTAGGAAGCTGTAAATAAGGATTTTTTCCTTTTTGCCAATCGGGATCGAAATCCTGCATATTTTTCAGATAAAAACCTTTTAAATTTTTATAATAAACAGTCTGAATAAAACTTTTAGGAAAAAACCTGAATCTAATGTCGGAATATGAACTTTCACCCTTCAAATGATTGTCATTATTTCCAGGAATAAAATTGGGAGCGAATGAAAATGTAGCACTTATAATCTTGTAATCAATAGAAAATGAAGTATTGATTTTATTATTAATAGAAAGTTTTGTTTTGGGAAATTCCTCGCCTTTGTAAACAGCAACGTAATCTTCAATATTGGTATCAAAATTCAGTCTGATCATTACCTGATCTTCGTAGGAAATGATTTTGGTGCTGTCCGGCTGTTTTTGAGCATTTGCAAGAAATCCTAAAAGACAACATAGCAGGAAGTGTGTTGTTTTTTTCAAATCAGAAATGTTTTTATTCTGGATGAAAATTACAACAATTTTCTTAATTTATTATTTTAAAACGAATTTAAGAGCAGCCACAATCTTTGTCGCAACCCGTTCTTTTTGAACTGAATTTTTTTGGTGCAAAATTCTTTCTCAAAATCTTAAATAAAGAATAGCACGCGAACGCAACTACAAGAAAGACAATTACATATTGAAAAATTAATGAAGAATCCATTATTTTAATATTTGATATGCTATCATCGACACAAAGTATGCCAAACCTGTCATCATTACCACCTGAAAGCCAGTCCATTTCCAGCTTTTGGTTTCTCTGTAAACTACTGCAAGTGTAGAAACACACTGCATTGCAAATGCGTAAAATAAAAGTACGGAAACACCCGTCGCGAAATTGAATACTTTTTCACCGTTGGGCTTCAAATCATGTCTCATTTTATCAATCACTTTTCCTTCCGGAGCATCGTCATCTAAGCTGTATAATGTTGACATTGTTCCAACGAAAACTTCTCTTGCCACAAAACTTGTGATAATTCCGACTCCCATTTTCCAGTCGTAACCTAATGGTGCAATGGCTGGCTCGATTGCTTTTCCCATTTTTGCCAAATAAGAATGATCAAGCTTAACATTGGTTGCCACCACTTCGTTAGGGGTTTGTTTTGGGCCGAAATAACTTAAAAACCAGATAATAATACTTACAATAAAGATGATTTTTCCGGCTCCGGTTATGAATTCCCAAACTTTACCTAAAACCATTTTAAAATCATATCCGAAAAGTGGTTTTTTATAAGTCGGTAAGTCCATTACCAAGTATGTTTTTCCTTGATTTTTGATGAAACCTTTAAGAATTGCAGCCGAAAGTAACGCCACCATAAATCCTAAAAGATACATTCCCAACAAAACCAATGCTTTATATTGAATTCCGAAGAAAGTTCCGTCTGAAATAATTAAACCAATAATGATACTGTAAACCGGAAGTCTCGCAGAACACGTCATGAAAGGCGTAACCAAGATGGTTAATAATCTTTCTTTTAAGTTTTCGATATTTCTTGTTGAAATCACCGCAGGAATTGCACAAGCCGTTCCGGAAACTAATGGAACTATACTTTTCCCGTTTAATCCAAAAGGTCGTAAAAACCTGTCCATCAAGAAAATAACTCTCGCCATATATCCTGAATCTTCCAATAAATAGAGGAAGTATAATAAAATCCCAATCTGTGGAGCGAAAACCATGATTCCGCCTAAGCCAGGAATAATTCCGTTTGAAATTAATGAATTTAAAGGTCCTTCCGGAAGATGTTCTCCTGTGAAAGCTGACAGCCAGGCGAAGAAATTATCGATCCAGTTCATCGGATATTCTGCCAAGAAGAAAACACTTTGGAAAATGATCAATAAAATCAATAAGAAAACAACATATCCCCAGAATTTATGAACGAGAACTTTATCTAATCTCTCCGTCAATAATTCCTTGAACTGAGGTCTTTTTGAAATTACATTAGCCAAGATCTTGTCGACATTCTGATATCTCCTAACCGTTTCCTGAACCTGTAATCTTTTAGGAACCAAATTTTTAGCCTCAGAATCGCTCAATCCTTTCTTCATGGATTCTATCTTATCCAACTCAACACCTGAAGATATTGATATCCAAGCTTTATACTCGTTATCAAGACCTTTATCTGATGACAGTTTTTGGATAAAATCTTTGTGTTGGCTTGGTATTTCGAAAGAAGTTTTATTTGTTTTTAAAAATTCGTTGTTTAAAACGGCTTCTTTTATTTCTTCAATTCCAATTTGCTCTTTTGCGTTGGTTTGGATGATTTTAATTCCTAATGCATCCGAAAATTTCTGAATATCAATTGTAATTCCTCTTCTTTCTGCCTGATCGATCTGGTTAACCACCAAAATCATCGGAACTCCCAGATCCTGAATCTGCTGAAAAAGCAAAAGTCCTCTTTTTAAACTTAAAGCTTCAAGAATATAAATAACTCCAGCGTAATTTTTCTGCTCATCAATAAGAAATTTAGAAAAAATAGCCTCGTCTTCTGAGCTTGGATAAATACTGTATGAACCCGGTAAATCAACAACCTCAACCTCTTCATTCTTATAGGCATAATTCCCTGAATGGCTTGCTACGGTAACACCAGCATAATTCCCGGTTTTCTGTTTTTTGTTGCAAAGCGTATTGAAAACCGTTGACTTTCCTACATTAGGATTTCCGACTAAAAGTACCTGTTTTTTTTGAGTATCCTGCATCAATTCAATTCTTCAACAATGATAAAACTGCCTTCTTCTTCACGAAGAGCAATTCGGCTTTTTTCTTCTCCAAATTCCACATACATAGGACCACTAAAAGGAGCCTGATACAATATTCTGAAGGCTGTTTCCGGCAATAGACCCATTTCTATGATCTTACTCGGCATCTTCATTTGATCATCATCATACCCCAGAATCTTTCCCATTTTATTTTTAGGAAATCCGCTCAATTTATGTAAACCCTTCTCTTTCAAAGCCTGACGTTTTGTAAATGCAAATATACGCTATTTAAATTTAATCTAAATAACGCATTTTGTAAAAAAAATAAACCCAAACGTATTGCTACACTTGGGTTTATCAGATATAATTTAGTTGATATGAATGCTTATTTTAAATCTTTTTCTTTTCCTACTTTTTCGACTGTTCCAACATTTAATTTACCATATTCTGGCTCAATAGGATTGTCGTTTGCATTATAGAAGTCTTTATACTGCTTTTCCTGTTTCTTCATCATGTCTCCGATTGTTCCGTCCATTCCCGGGATAGATTTAGACATCATTTCCTGCGTCATCATTGGTCTTACCGTTGCAAAAGGATCTTTCTTGAAATCATTAAATGTTTTTTCAAATTTTTCTCTTGACAGAACATTTACTTTACCTCCTTTAGCCTGCATTAGATTTTCAATATAAGAGTATTCTGTATAATCTTTTACTTTTTTGTTTCCCTGTAAAACCCAAGAATAGTTTTTTCCAGCATCTTCAATCTTCACAATCAGACCAGGAAGTCCGTAAAATTTATAGGGCCCGTCCTGAAAAGGTAAATCTGCACTAAACCAAGCTGTCCATTGCTTTCCACCGAATTCAGTAGTTGCTTTTTGAGTATTGTATGCTCCTATTTTTTGTTTTTCGTTTTCAATTTTCCAGTTAAGTTTCAAGCTTTCATCATAACCGATATTAGCAGGCGTAAATCCGTTTGCGATCTTGTCTACATATTGAATCTTCATACTTGGATAAATTTTATAAATCCTTGCAGAAATTTTCGGTGTTTTAAGAGTTTTAGATAAATCTTTCATGATTCCGGCTTTTTGCATTGCTTCAATTTCTATTTTCATGATAGAATCCTGAGCAATTACCGTATAATCCTGATAAATAGATCTGTTTTTATCTGTAATATCCAAAATGGTAATTACCTTATCTGTTTTTGTAGAATCTTTTTTAGGCTTAAATGTTAATTCATAAAAGAAACGGTTGGCTGATTCCTTAGAATCTTTTTCCTGAGCGCTAGCAAAAGTAACAAGAGCGATAAAAAATACTGAAAAGAACTTTTTCATTGTAAAATGTTTATTAATTAGTTAGCACTTGTACATTTTTGTTACATATTTTATTTGAATTTATTTCATCAACTCGTTTATACAACTGATTTAAAATAGATTATAAGCGATATTTTTAAAATTTATGATTTCATTACAACATTAAAATCACTAAAAATCCTACCTTTAAAATACCTAAAAAACAAAATAGTATGGACACATTAGCACAATTTAAAGATGAGCTGGGAGCCGAGTACCAGACAACCAAAAACTTCTTCGAAGTTTATCCTGAAGACAAAAATGATTACAAACCTCACGAAAAAAGTATGAGCATGACCCATCTTGCCACACATATTGTAGAAGTCTTCGGCTGGGCAGATACAATGCTGAAAACCTCTGATCTGGATTTTGCAAATACAGATTATCGACCTACAAAACTTTCTACAAAAGAGGATTTGCTTCAAAAGCTTGATGAAAATTACAAATCCAGCATTGCAGCAATTAATAATGCAAAAGAAGATGACCTGACTTCAACATGGGCTTTAAAAAACAATGGGGAAGAATTGGCAAAATGGACAAAATATGGTTCGATCCGTCATTCTTTAAACCAAATTACGCATCACAGGGCGCAACTGGGAGTTTATTACAGACTGAATGACATTCCGCTTCCGGGAAGCTATGGGCCTTCTGCGGATCATCAGGAGTTTTAAAGTTTCGGGATTTGAATTAAATAATTATAAAAAAACCAACCTCAGTGAGATTGGTTTTTCTTTTTTATTTAAAGTTGAATTTTACGGTGAACATGACTTGGCTTGGGCGAAGTTGATATCTTGTGTACGTAATATTCGTGGTATTGATATCATATGTTTCGAATACTTTTTTGTTGGCGATGTTCATCCATTTAAGCTCAAAATCAATTTTCTTTTTAGCCCAAGTAAATTGGTATGAAACATCATAGAATCCGTTATGGTATTTTTGATCGGCTGCATTGGTGTTTACCTGATCCCAATTGAATCCAACTGTATGGTTTTCGATAGGATAGAAGAAAAGTCCTAGATTATGAGTAAATCCAGTTCTGGTAGCATTAGAATTTAATTGTCCAACGCTGGTTTGTTTTGTTTTAGAAAGACTTGCATTATAATCAATACTCATCCAGCTGAAATAGGTGTTATTGAATTTAATACCAAATGACTGACCATTGTTTTTATTGGTAAAAGATTTATTATCTAAAAATGCATCTGATTTCGCTGTATTGTTGCTATAGCTAAGGGAAGCGTTTGTTTTAAATTTTGGAAAATATTTTCCTACTTCTACACTATATCCATTATTTAAAACATGATTATCCTGCTCTTTGTATTTCATTATGGTATATCCTCCTCCATTGATCTCCGGATTTGAAATTAAGTTTCTCTTTGCATCTGAATATCTGTAATTAACATTGAAGAATAGATTATTTAATGGATTTCTGTACTCTATTCTTGTTCCTGCAGATTTATTGTTATTCTGAGGAATTGGATTGCTAATATCCATCGAACTGATTCCGCTTGGTGAAGTCATTAAGAATCCAGAATATGCTGTATTTATTTCTCCAAAATTGTTGTTAATATTAGCATTTACCGAAGCTTTCCAGAAGGAAGCAAAAGTATATTGAGCAAAAATACTTGGTTCAAAAGTAACTTTATTTACAGATTTTGAAACATTTCTTAATGGATCTTCCGCCTTAATATTATTAGAATTTACCGGAAAGTTAGCATATAACATCCAAGAATCATTCTTATAATTTACTCCTACGCTTCCGTAAGGTGTAGCTGTGGTATATTTTAAATCATTAAAATATGCTTCAGGCTTAGGATCTGAAATATTAGGATCGGTAGATGGAATTGCTTTAATATTTGACAAATCTGAAACCATATCTGTACTTTTAAAATTAAATCCAACCTCTGGAGTAAACGTCCATCCTTTTACAGAAAACCCAATATTCGCAGAATGATTGGCTTCAAAAGTTTTAAGTCTTAAACTTTGTCTGGCAAAATCCGTATTGGCTACAGGATTAAATCCAGGAATATCCAAATAAGATGATGGAGAAACTTCCAACGTCTGTCTATCTGTCTGATAACTTACAAAAGATAAAAGATTTACCATTTTTTCTTTCCACGGAACGATGGTACTTAATGAGTTTTGGAATGATGTTGTTGGAGATTCAACTCCCTCATCTGCATTCCTCTGTATACCTGTTTTAGCATCAGTTCTGTTTACAATTCCTCTGTCTGCATTCCAATATTGAGAGAAACTTGTGGTGTTTTTAAAGAATCCTTTTTTGGCATTCTTTGTAAATATTAATTCTCCTTTTGCTTTATCTGTATAAAAATTATTAAAAATATTTGTAATATTAGAACTACCTCCAAAATAATCTCTCTGGCTATAAGCTTCTCTTTCTACCGCATTATTGGTATAATTTGCATTGGCTTTAAGTTCCCATTCTTTTTTCTTATCGATATTTGTAAGATAATTGGCTGATAAATAATGAACATTATTCATCAAATATCTTTTTACAGGAAGATCGGGAGTGTCTGCATTTTCTACATTCAACCAATCATTTTGGGATGCGTTGATTCTTTTTCCTTCAAATCTGCTTCCGAAAGCAAGAATATTTCCTTCATTTTCCACCTGCTCACCCATGTTATTGGTCTTGTAATTAACTACCCATTGGCTTTTTTGTCCAAAAAACATTGGGGTTAATTTCACATTCCAAAGCCAAGGATCTCCAAATCCGGTTCCTACTTCACCTCTACCGGTCATGGTAACCGAATTTTTTAGTTTAATATTGATGGCTGCTGCATCGGAAGGAACTTTATCCTGAAGAATTTTTACAGGTTGGTGATTTTCAAGAACTTCAACTTTTTGTACGGCATCTTTTGGAAGTGAGTTGTTGATGGTTCCGTAACCTCCTTCCATTAAATCTTTTCCGTTGACATAAAATTTATTGATCGCATTTCCCTGATAAAGAATTGTTCCGTCTGTATTGACTTCAATTCCGGGGATTTTTCTCATTACATCAGCCAAAGTTCTGTCACTTTTACTGTCGAATGCTTTAAGATCATAAGCAATGGTATCACCTCTTGATGTGATCATTTTGGTTTTAAGCTGTACTTCCTTTATTTCTGTGGCTTCAGACTGCATTTTAAAGGTTAAAGTCTGGTCACTGTTTGTGATCTGCTTTGTTAATGGTTTTTGATTAAAAGCCTTCACTTTAAGATCTACATTAGCCTCAGCAGAAGTGAACGTTACCTTATATTCTCCTTTGGAATTGGTGATTCCGTAGGCTAAAATGGCATCTTTTCCGGGTTCCTCCACCGTTACACTTGCACTTGGAATTGCAATGCCGTCTTCATCCGTTATTTTCCCTGAAACTGTTTTCTGGGCAAATGTAAGCACCGAGAAAAAAAGCATCAGAAATAAGGAAACATTCTTTTTCATAATTTATTATTTGATTAATTAGTTAATGGTTACTGTTTTTTGTTACACTTCTATAAAGATGAATTTTAATAGGAAAAGTTAAACCCCTGTTATCACTACAAACATAGTGATAATTTTTTTTGAAAAATTTTTAAAATAAAAAAACTTTCAATAATATTCTTTTATGGCATTTATATTTAAATTAATAATAATTTTTTGCGATAATAATTAAATCATAACTCCACATAACAGTGACTAATATTAACTTTCACTCCATTTTGCATATAAAATAAATGTTATACATTCGTACCGAATGAATTTTTATTCAATCAATTTGTGTTTTTGCCCTGTAATTCTTTTTACAGGGTATTTCTTTTTAATAAACCCATGAATACAGCTTTTTTGAACATTCTTTTTTTTATTTATTCTAAGTATTTAAAAAAATGATTTGAATCATAGATTAAAAAAAACTTAAACTCAGCTTGATACGGTTTAATTTAATAATTTTGTAATATAAAATTTATAGAAATGGGAATTATTTTAAAGCCTATAGATGTTGTAGATGACATTTCTAAAGAAGATTTCTACGAAAAATATCTAAAACCAAGGAGGCCCGTTGTCATAAAAAACATGGCGAAAAAATGGCCAGCCTATCAAAAATGGACGATGGATTATGTAAAGGAAGTGGTTGGAGATGTTGAAGTACCTCTTTATGACTCAAAAAAGGCCGATCCTGCAGCTCCCATTAATACGCCTACTACCAAAATGAAATTTGCAGATTATATAGACCTCATCCAAAGAGAGCCTACAGATCTTAGAATTTTCTTTTTTGACCCAATAAAACACGCAGGTAAACTGCTTGAAGAATACATTCCGCCAAAAGAGCTTATGGGAGGCTTTTTAGACAAATATCCGGGGATGTTCTTCGGAGGAAAGGGTTCTGTAACTTTTTTACATTTTGATATCGATTTAGCTCATATTTTCCATACCCATTTCAATGGAAGAAAACATGTGATGCTATTTGAAAATAAATGGAAAGAAAGGCTGTATCAACTTCCATACGCAACTTATGCGCTGGAAGATTATGACATTGAAAACCCTGATTTTGAGAAATATCCGGCATTGGATGGTGTAGAAGGCATTGATTGTTACCTAGAACATGGTGACACTTTATTTATGCCAACAGGCTGGTGGCACTGGATGAAGTATCTGGATGGCAGTTTCTCCCTTTCTCTGAGAGCTTGGGATAAATCTTGGGCAGTGAAAGCCAATTCTTTATGGAATCTTACGGTTCAGCGTAAATTTGACGACATCATGAAATCCAATTTCAAAAAGAAATACATGGACTGGAAAGAAAAAGTAGCCATCAAACGAGCTGAAATGGCTTTAAAAAGAGGTTTACCTAGATAAAAAAAAGACGTTTCAAATTGAAACGTCTTTTTTATTGTAACTATAAAATCCTGTAAATCGGATATTGTCTGAAAGTTTTTTCTTCGAAATAAGGTGAGTTTTTATATACCCAATCCAGCTGAGCTTCACCATCATCAGCAAACTTTTTATCGGAAGCTTTCTTGGCTTCAAATTTTTGCTTTAAATCTTTATCTTTTCTCAATAATTCTGCCGCGGTATCTTCAAAAATGTAGGCTGAATAATATTCTTTTTGCGCTAAAATTCCGTCAAAGAAATTCCAGTTGAAGAAAGAATCCAATGCTTCGGGCTCTAATGTTTCGATAATGTATTTTACCCCATCCTGATTGGTTGGAACGATGTAATCTCCTGCTGAAAAAATAAGTTTTCTATTCGATTTATCAACTGTAGTTTCAAAATGGGCATAATGACCTTCGTAAGGATTTTTTACGGTTTTAAAATCATTAATTTTATAAGATTCAACCGCAATTGTGCTGTCTTTTTGAAGCGGTTTCATTTGAATCTGATTTCTTTTAAACTCTTCAATCACTTTGTATTGCGATTGCGGAATCACATAATATTTTGGAATCGAAATATAACCTGTGGGAACAGCAGTTGTAAACAGTTTTATTTTCTTTGTGAAAGGCTTATTTCTGTCATAAAATAATCTTGGTTTACCGGAAATATCACTTGGCTTGTATTTTCCTTCATATCCTTTAAAATCCATTGTAGAATATTTCGTAGAATCTATTTTCCAACGGATTCCGTATTGTTTTCCGGCTTGATATTGCTTTAAATTTTCAAGTCGAAATTCTTTTATCTTTTTATACTCTTTATCTAAATTTTGAAGGTTAACGAGCATATACTTATAAGTCGCATCCACCCTTTTGTCATAAGGTTTCAGCATATGTGTTTCGGGAACGGTTCCTAAAGAATTAAACAAAGTCGTGTACCCGGTAGAATATCTCGGAGAATCCTCAAAAGAAGCAAAGCCAACCTCCGGAACATCGCCGTGAATGTTGACATAAGGTGTACTTTCATACCCTAATTTCTTTAGATCTTCAAGATTTTTAGCTTGATAATTTTCGTAGAAATAATTCCCCAACACATTTCCCAATCGTTCTTTAAAAGTTGAGATATATGTAAAAGTATATTGATAATCCGCTCCATTACTCACATGATTATCAATAAAAACATCAGGTTTCAACCACTGATAAATTTCCTGAAAACTTCGGGCATTTTTAGAATCTGCTTTGATGAAATCTCTGTTTAAATCATAATTTCTCGCGTTTCCTCTGAAACCATATTCTTCCGGTCCATTTTGATTGGCTCTTGAAAATGAACCTCTGTTTAGCATTCCGCTCACATTGTACGCTGAAATGGCTGCAATCACAAAATTTTGAGGAGTTTTGATCTTCTTGGTTGCTAAATCTCGCATCAACATCATTGTAGCATCAATTCCGTCCGGTTCGCCGGGATGAATTCCATTGTTGACGAAGAGAATTGCTTTTTCCTTTCTTAATTTATCTAAATCTTTTTCAGGAAAAGGATTGTAAACCACCACATAGATTGGTTTCCCATTATCGTCTTCTCCTTTTTTAAGATATTGAATTTCATTAAAGTTTTTAGCTAAATTCTGATAATAGGAATTCATTTCGTCATAAGTAACGGTTTGATTTCCATTTCCTTTTTCAAAAGGAGTTTGAAAATTGTTTTGTGCTAAAAATAAAGATGAACTCAGGAAAAATAACAAATATTGCAGTTTCATTGAAGTGATATTTCGAGTTCCAAAATTACTTATCTTTTTGTGAAACTAGAAATTTAGAAATTTTGACACACTATATTTGTCATCCCGTAGGGATCTCGGCAAAGTTATTAGAGGTTAATTTGGAAAGATTCGTGTCTAGATTCCTACGGAATGACAAACTTTATGTTGAATTTATTTCCCACAGATTGCACAGATTTACACAGATGTTTATGTTTTAATTTTTATAAAAAAATATGCGCAATCATCTGTGTAAATCTGCAAAATTTGTGGGAGCAATTATTTCAATTTAAATATCATTATTCCTTCCTTTTTCATTCGGGTATAAAGATGGAAGCGGATCGCTTTGCCAGAATTCTTTGGTATCAATATCCATGATGGATAAATTTCCGGTGAAAGCTGCTCCTGTATCAAGATTCCAGATATTGGCTTTGTTTACGGGATGTTTCATTCCTAAGTACAACGTTGGCGTATGACCAATGAAAATCTCTTTGTACAAAAGAAACCTTTTAGGATATAAATTGGAGTTCTTTGACAGCTTTTTATCCATTGCAACGGCGGTTTCCCACAAGGTTCTGTCCCAACGGTAGTTGCTGGAATAGACTTCCTTTTCGGGGCCGTGCATAGAAGAATAACCGGCATGAATAAACAAGCGGTTTTCTTCGTCAACGTAATAATTTTTCATCCTTTGAAAAATTCTAAATGCAGATTCAAATCTTCTAGAGAATAATCAGCATAACTTTCAACGGTGCTTTTCCCTCCGTTGGATAGCCAAACATTTGGCGCATCACCTAAAGAAATCCAGTCTTCAGTCCATGCGTCATGATTTCCTTTGATGAAAATACATTCCTGCTTTTCGGAAAGTTCTATTAAAAATTGGATGATTTGTGAAGATTCGCTCCAACCATCAACATAATCTCCGAGGAAAATTAATTTATCATTTTCGGTAACATTGGCTCTTTCAAAAACCTGTTGTAAAGCTTTGAATCCTCCGTGAATGTCGCCGATTACTAATGTTCGTTTCATTTAATTTGAAATGTATTTTGCATCTACATAATCCGTCAGCCAAACCTTATTTTCGGAAAGATAAAATTCGATGCCATCTTCGAACATTTTTTGTGTTCTGATCGTTAGGATAATCGGTTTTCCGTGACGCATTCCAACACTGGTTGCGGTTTCTTTGTCTTGACTTAAATGAACATGTTGTCGACTTCTTTTTTCAATTCCTTTTTCTAGAATGGATTCAATATTATTTTGGGCTGTTCCGTGATACAGAAATTCCGGCGGTTGCTGTGGAATTAAGGCCAAATTAATATCAATCGAATGCCCCTGACTAGCTCTGATTCTTGTTTTATCTTCATTAAAAGCAAATCTTTTTTTAGGGTTTGTCTGTACGATTTCATCTAATTCTTCAAAGGTAATGCCTTCATAAGAATCTCTTTTTGATTTTGTGATTAATTCATCAACATTTGCCCATCCGTTTTCATCCAAATTCAAATCGATGAGTTCGGGATGATGCCTGAGAACATAGCTCAGGAATTTACTTGTTTTTTTCTTTTGTTGTTCGTTCATGGTTTGTGTTTTAATTTCATTAATTTGTTTTCTAATTTACCGCATAAGTTTTCAATATCCTCTTTTCTCACCAACTCAGAAACCCATTCTTCAGGAATATTTTCAAAACCATAATAAATTCCTGCAATTCCGCCTGTGATAGCTCCTGTTGTGTCGGTGTCTTCTCCTAAATTGACTGCTTTCAATACTGCTTCAGAATAACTTTCTGAATTTAGGAAACACCATAAAGAGGCTTCTAAACTGTGAAGAACGTAGCCTGAAGAACTTATTTCTTCCTCTTGCAAAGTATGTAACGGAGCCAAGTCATATTCACCTACTTTTAATTCTAAAATTCGGTGGAATTTATCCATTTCATTTTGAGAACAAATCGGATTCTGATCCAAAAAGTTTCGCACTTTTTCCTGCATTGTTTTATATGCGTCCCATTTATCTTTTCCTGTCAGAATTTCTAAAGCCAATTCCAAATAAATAAAACAAGCCAAAGCAGACCGAATATGTCCATGTGTAATACTAGAAACATCTTTCGTTATTTCAAAGCGCTTTTCAATTGGAAAATCTTTAATATAAAATAATAGTGGCAAAACTCTCATCAAAGAACCATTGCCATTATCAAACTCCGAGGTTCCGCCGCATAATGTTGGAGAAGTTCCTTTGCTAATTCTGTGAATCGCTTGTGAAGTAGCAATTCCAATATCGAAAACTCTTCCGTGTGGAGTCCAGATTTCGGCATTGTACCATTGTAAAAATTTCAAAGCTATATCTTCTAAATCATAGCTCTGACAAAGGCTTTCAGCAAGACATAAAGCTAAAGAACTATCGTCACTCCATGTTCCTGCAGGTTGATGATGTGTTCCTAAAGCTCTCATTTTTGTAACTGGCGAACGTTTTAATTGTTCCCGGCTTCTGAATTCCACCGGAACACCCAAAGCATCACCAATACAAACACCGAAAATTCCGGCTTTTACAATATTTTCCATTAGGCTAGATTTACAAGCTTATCAAACAATAGTTTCATTCCTTTTGTTGCGGTTTCTTTCATGACAACAGCTCTTTGTCCATATCCAAAGCCTGTTTCGTTGGGATTGATTACAATTAAAAGACAATCATCTTTGATGTCGTGAAGTAACCCTGCAGCAGGATAAACCTGTAAAGAGGTTCCGATTACCAAGAAAATATCTGCTTCTTTTGCTTTTTTCGTCGCTTCTTTCATCAAGGGAACATCTTCCCCGAACCAAACGATAAAAGGTCTTAATTGTGCTCCGTCTTCTGCTTTATCTCCGATCTTGATATCATTTTTTTGTTCGTAGATCAAACCTTTATTGTTGCACGAACAAGATTTTAACAATTCTCCGTGGATGTGAAGAATATTTGTTGACCCCGCTCTTTCGTGCAGATCGTCAATATTTTGAGTGATAATTTGAACATCAAAATATTTTTCAAGATCTGCTATTAATTTGTGAGCGTCGTTAGGCTCAACTTCATGGATCTGGCGACGTCTTTGATTGTAAAATTCCAGAACCAATTCTCTATCTTTTCTCCATCCTTCTGGACTTGCTACATCTGTTATACTATGATTTTCCCAAAGACCATCTCCGTCTCTGAATGTTTTTATTCCGCTTTCGGCGCTGATTCCGGCACCGCTTAATATGGTTAGTTTTTTCATTTGTTATTATTTATAAGTACTTAATAAATTAATGAAATCTTTATCGGTTTTGTAGTTATTCCAATCAATATCATCATTGACATATTCAACTCTTATCAGCTTTTTTTCTAGTGTTTCTTTTAAGTATTTTAAAGCATTTTTCTTATCGTTTAAAACAGCATAAATACATGATAAATTATAAGGATTTGTACCTAAAGAATATGCCTTTTTTGCTTTTTCTAAAGCTTCTAATAAAGTAATTTTACGATCTTCTTCTGCTTTTAATAAATATGAATATCTTAATAATCCAAAGCTCCAATTATTTAAAGCATTGGCGCTATTTGGATTTATTTCTAACGCTTCTTTAAAGTTTAAAAAGCTATCCCAATAATTAAATTCATTTTTATTAATAATTCCGATATTTAATTCTGCTAAAGCCATTTGAGAGTAAATTTCATCATTCCTCTTATTGGTTCTGAGAGCTTGTTTATACATTTCAATACTTTCATAAAATAAAATTTCATCAGTTTGAATTTCTGCTAATAAAGAAATAGCATTTCCCCAGTTAAAAAAAGCTATACTATTTTGTGGTTCGATCCTAATTGCATTTTTAAAATAATCAAAACTTTTTTCAAATAAGTTCATGTCATTTTTATTTTTTGCAATTATTGCTTGAATTATTCCACAATTATTATAACCATCATAAGTTTCGGCATTTAATTGAACTGCCTTCTTAAAATTTTCAAGACTTTCTTCAAATAGTTTAATATCATTTTTTACTTGTGCAAAGCTATATAAGACTATTCCAAAATTATAATGAATACTTTCATTTTCCGAAAATACTTTCAATGCATTTCTAAATATTGTTATGCTTTGCTCATAAAGGCTTTCATCACCATCTTGGATTGCTAAATCTTTTAATGCTAAACCTAGATTGTTTGAAATCTCTACAGTTTGTTCATTAGACATTAAAGCTTTTTTGTACATTGAAATACTTTCGATTAATACGTTTTTATCATTATTAATTTTTGATAAAATCTCTAAACAATAAGCCCAATTATAATAAATCTCAGTAAAAAAGGGATTTAATTTTAATACTTTATTAAATTTGGATATGCTATCCTTTAAATACATTGTGTTTTTGGTAATATCGCCAATATGTGTTAGTACCATCCCCCAATTACTGTAAATTATATAATCCGTTTTTAAATGAGTTGCTTTTTCAAATAAGCTTAACACCTCCTCAAAAAAGTATGGCTCACCACATAATATAATAGAATCACATAAAATAAGTGCTAGATTGGAATAAATAAAAGGATTTGTAGGATTAAATTTTAAAGCATTTCTTAAATTCTTAATTGCATTCTTTAAATCTTCTTCGCTCTTATTAAGCCTAAACTTTTGTGCATACTGATTACCCCATTCTCCATAATAATTTCCTAAAGTTTTTAATGCATTATTATATTTATTTTTTTCAATTTCAGCTTCAAAAATAATTGCATCCTTTATCGAAAAATCATGTTTAATTGCTTTCTCAATAATTCGTTGTATTAATTGCTCTTCACTTTCTTTATTTTCAATAATATCTATTGCTTCTAATACTTGCTTTTTGCTAATTTCCATCCTCTCTTGAATTCCTTCAAATAAACTTTTATGTTCACTATTTTTATCAATTTGAATATCTCGAACTGTGTCCAGCATCGTTTTCAAAAAAGAAAATGGTTTATTAAAGATTTCTGGCGTTTGCATCCCTAATTCTGAATGTAGTTTTAAAAAGAATGAATCAGAATCATGTCCTTTTATATGATAAGCATTTGTTCGAGGATTAGTAAATAACTTTTCTTGTACCTTATTTGAAACAGCATTATCATTATACCCAATCCAATAAAGTTCATTTTCAAAACTTCCTACATTAGCAATTTCATCTAAAATCTCATCTTCTCCACTGTAACCAATAACAATCCAAGTTCTATTATGACAAATTCTTTCAAAAATCTTTGGTATAGACAGTTTTATCTTGGTCAGTTCACCTACTGCATTCAAAAGCCATTGTCCATGATGCTGACCATGAAGATATGTGATTGATTTTTCCAAAAATGTTGTGGTTGTAAAATCATTTAGTATAGATACGTCATAAACAGGAGGAATAAAATTAAACATTGCGCAAGCTTTCAACATTAAGTCATCGAAATTAACAGTAAGCACATAATCAATTAACCCTTCTTTCAACATTTGAGCTAAATAAATGTGTGTGACATTTAGCTTTACTTTTTCATTATTGATATAATTATAGAAAAGACTTCTTCTTTCTTGTGCAGATAGAGTTGACATGAGTTTATAATAATCTATTCTATGCTCATCCGTTAACCTTTTAATTGAAGGTTTATGTTTGTGTAATTCCAGAATATCTTTAATAATTTCACTTGCCAAGGGGATTCCTGCAGATGCAGATGCTCCCGCTCCTAAAATTATTATCGGTTTACTTTCTGATTTTTTTATTAAGTAAGCGATATCTTCTATTGTTCTGTTATTTTCCATCAAAATGTCTTGCCTAGTTATTCAAAATCGTAAACATATACTTCCACATTATTCTTCAACAATGTACTTTCAATAATTGGCTCAATTTCTTCCCATTTTCCTCCCGCCAAACCGCAGCCAATTCTCGGCATATGTACACTTGCATTTAATTGTAAGGCTTCATCCGTTAATTTCTCTAAACATTTTTCAACAGCTTCATATCTAATTGGAGGAATTCCTTTTGAATTTGAGATTGTTTTATGTTGACCAATCATATTGCAAATCCAAATATCTTCTTCAACTTGAACTATTTGAATTTCACCAAGATTAAAATTTTCTCCGCTTTGAAACCATTTTCTATATTCAGTTTCGGGATTTTTCCAACGTTTAGAAATTGCCATTACAAAACCTTTTCCCCAACCTCCAATATCATTGCAAATATGAATGATGATTTTATTTCCTTTTGTTTGAGGGTTTGTTGCATCTCCTTTTAAATAATTTATAGTTTTCATGGTTAAATAATGTGTTTTTTATTTTCTTCTTTATGTTTTGGCTAAAGCCGTTGAAATTTATTCATCATTAAAATGGGCTAAAGCCCATTCCTATTGATTTAATGATATATAAAATTATTTTCTTTTAAAATTAATCAATATTATTATCAATTAATTCTTCTAAAATCCTTTGAATATGGAGAATAAGATCCATAAACCTCATCAAATTTCATATCAAGATTTTCTATTTTAAATTCTTCATCCAATTGATCTAAACACGTTACGACCAGATTTTTCTTATTGGCAAAAACATAAGCTTCATCCAATTTTAAAGCATAATTTAATAAGTCATAATCCAAATTACCAAAGCGAAGATCCTTTTGATATTCGTTAAAAATACAGGTTTCTTCTTCATTATTTTTTAGTTTTATTTCATTTTCATTACTCATCCATCCGCTTCCGTGACGGGTTGAATAACTTCTTGTCACATAAAACATTTCTATATTTTCAATCTTCAATAATTTACAAACTTCGTAAGCATTTTTTGAAGTTGTATAGGCAAAAGTAACATTCGGAAAAACGCCATGATCCATATCTAATAAAACTCCCTGACTTCCTTCAAAAATAAGATTGTTAAATGAATTCAGATAAGAATAGCCTTCAATTTTCCAATCAATTGTATCGATGGCTTCTAAAAAATCCTGTAATGCATTTTGGATTTCTTCTCCTTCATCAAAACCATAATAATGGGCAATTCCTTTTAATTTTTCAATCAACATTGATCTTGGGCTGATCAAATCAACAGCAAATAATTTAAATGGACTTTCATTTCTCTTCATCGTTGCGCCGACACCTTTTCCGCAAGTTCCGTGTTCTAAATTTTTGACATTTTTTCTATTGCTTAAAACATCAAAAGGTGTTGTTACTTTTGCCAACGGGTGGATATGCAACTCGATATTTCCGTTTTTCTTTTTTAATTCTTCCCTTTCATTGAATAAAAAAGTCGGATGAATTGTACAATGTTCCGTAAAATATGACGGCAAACCACGCAGCGCTCCACTTGCAAAACTAGAATGAATATGCTTTTTATCATCAATCATCACAGTGTGCGCCGCCTGTTGTCCGCCAGAAAACCTAATAACTACAGACTCAGGATTCTTCTGAGCAAGAAAATCTGTAGTGATTCCTTTTCCTTCATCACCAAAACCTAAGCCTATAATTATTTGTGCAGTTTTCATTTTTTAAAACATTTGAATATTATTAAATCCTCCTAAATCTACTGATCCTGAAGTTCCATTTTTAAATTTATCGCAGACAATTTCTTTAATCACATTTGGAACATCTCTGTAATCTTCTATCGATAAACAGTTTTGTCCTAGCAAATCTTTCCAACCTTTATCTGCTCTAACCGCTTGATCTGAATGCAAAACACTGATGTGAAAAACTTCATATTTTTTTTGAGCTTCTTTCAACAATTCAGTATGCGTAAAAGTCTGTTGACCCGTTCCCATAATTTCTCTGATCGCAGAAGCCGGAAGTGTTTTCAAGCATGGTTCATCGCCTACCGTAAACAATAGTCCTTTCTGATTTCTCTTTTCAAAAGCATCAGTTCTTGTGTGAAAAGCGGCAAAATACCAAGCCAATAAATAACTTTCACCTGCATTTCCTCCACCGCCTGATTCAATATAGGTTCTGGTCAACCACATATCTAATTCTTCATCTCCGGATTCAAACTGACCAACTTGCAAAGGATAACCATCACATTCGTGATCGCCTATTCCTAAGAATAAAAGTGCGGGATCAGGAACTCCGCCCTGGATGATTCCCCCCATTAATTTTGGTAGCCCTTCTTTGATTAATTCATGAGGAATATGTCCCATACTTCCCGTAACATCCAATCCTAAAATAATAGGAACCGAATTCGGGTGAACTGCAGAATCTCTTGATTCTCTAAAAGAAATACCGTTAGGATTCATTGATTCATGTGCCATTCTTTTTGCATTCTGAGTGAAAATTTCACTTGCAGATTTTGATGCATACCCTTCTTTTCTTGCTCTGTCATAACGAGCGTCCATGTCGTATCTTGTACTTCCCATAACTAAAATTTTTTACCAAATAAATATTCAAATCTTTTTGTTGAAACTTCCAGTTGAATATTTAAATTTCTGATTGTTAATGATAATTCTATGTCTTTCTGAACGAATGCTTCCGGCTGAAAATCTGCAAATGTCAAACTGTTTTTGTCTAACGGACTGATATCGATAAGACCTTCCTGTTCACGTTCCAGTCTTTTGATTTTCAGTTCAATGTCTTCAACTCGGCGTCTGTATATCAACTCTGAATCTTCCCCGATGGTTTGGGCTCGATCTTCTCTTATCTGATCATTATTTCTTTGTAATGATTCGATAAATCTTGGTTTTAAGTCTTCTTCCATGTTTTTAAATTTTTTATTTGTGTTAATATTACACTAATTAAAAACTGCATAGTTTTGCCTTAATTCTTTGCGAATTATTTCTATTCTTTTAATAAATCTCTTACTTCCATTAAAGCAAATCCCAACAAATTTTCACCATTCCATTGAAGTGGATTTTGTGCTTTCGGATCTGTTTCCAGCATTCCGATTCCCCAAATTGTATCGTATGGACTGGCTTCTACCAAAAATTTATCATTCGTCGATAAAAGAAAGTCTTTGAATTTTTGATTTTGTGAAAACTTTAAAAGATTTCCTCTTTTTACGATCTCATATTTTTGTTCGTTCCAAAGTTTAGGATCAAAGTTTTTTACTTTTCTACCTAAATTTTTTGCCTGATTTGGAGAGTCTGATTTTAAAATTTTTTCTAAAATTTCATTATCATTAAATAATTTAGCTTTCCCGGCCATCATATAATGTTCGGCAGTTTTATACTCAATCCCGTTTTCTTCGAATTGAAAAGGAAACCATTGACTGAAACAAGCTTTTGTAATCTCCTCTTTTACTGTATGTCCCCAGAAAAATAAGAATTCTATCCTTTCTTTTTTCTGAAATTTTTCTATTGTATTTTGTAGTGTGTATTTCATGATTGCGTTATTGTTACACAAATATAAAACAATATGGTTTTATTAGCCAAATTTATTTGTGTTTATTTTACACTAATTAAATTAAGTGATTGATTTTCAACCATAAAAACTTATTTCATTTAAACAGGAATGACGCAAATATTTTTCACAAATGACACAATTGATTATTTTATATTTAAGTTTTGGCTAAAGCCAATGGATCGTTAATTCATAAAAAAACGGGCTAAAGCCCGTTCCTATTGATGTATATAGTTTGTATTTTTTCTAAAATATTTCTATTAGCTTACATTAAAAATATTTGTAAAAATTAGTGCAAAACATTTGTGTTATTTGTGTTTAGACCTTATTTAATTTCAAAATAAAATCCTTGTTTTTCAAGCTCTTTATATTTCTCCTGATTGAAAGTAAACAATTTTCCCGGTCTGCCGCTGCCTTCTTTTTTAACGTTATTAGTTTCATTCAAAAGTCCGTAGCTCATGATTTTTTTGCGGAAATTTCTACGATCGATTTCCTGTCCGACGATTGTTTTGTATAGATTTTCAAGGTCTGAAAAAGGGAATTCTTCATTAAGAAGATTAAAGCCGATCGGCTGAAATTGAATTTTTGTACGAAGTCTTTTTAATGCGATATCTATAATTTTATCGTGATCAAAAGCAAGCTTAGGAAGTTTATTGACACTGAACCATTGTGCATCATCAGCGTCAGAATCTGCAAACAATTCATGATAGGAAGGGTTCACAAGCCCCAAATAAGCAATAGAAACCACTCTATTTCTAGGATCACGACCAACATTGCCAAAACTATAAAGTTGTTCCAGAAAATCGGGTTTTATACCCGCTTCTTCGTGCAACTCTCTTTTTACTGCGTCATCCAAATTTTCATCATCCAAAACGAGGCCTCCGGGAAGTGCCCAACCACCTTTGAAAGGCTCAATATTTCTTTTGATTAAAAGAAGTTGAAGATCTTTTTTGTCGAAATATCCGAAAATGACGGCATCAACGGCAACTTTTATATCCTGTAGTTTTTTTGGAGATTCCATAAATTAATTTGCGTTACGAATACACAAAGTTACAATTTAGAATCATCAATTTCAACATAAAAATAATAATTCTTTACACAAAAATTTTTATTAAATCTATAAACCATTTAAAATTAAACGATTATGAAAACTTATTATTTGCAGTTTTTGATAAAATAAAAGTGGATGTAAAAGATTCCGGCAATACCAATTTTAGAGAAAAAAAAGGAAATAAATTTGTCCGTAAATAACAAATAACCGCTTCAAATAAGGCGGTTTTTATTGAAATATGGTAAAATCACTGTAAACAAATAGTGATTTTACTTATTGATTTCCTGATAGTTATAATCAACTTTGGTTTATAAAAAGGAAGAAGCCGAAAACCTTACAAGAGTAGGCAAAAATCTAATACACCTAAACCATGAGTCACACTATTAAAGGAAATCTTTCTGCTTATTTATGCGGCAGAGATTGTTCAGAATACCTTAGTCAGGTAAAAGTACGCATTTACCTTCCCTTAGCGGATGTCAATATCGCAGCTGTTTCGTCTGCTGAGATTAAAGACACTTTTAGAGAAGTTACAGAAGAAGAAATTAAGTCTAAACAGGACAGACTTCTTGCAGAAGCAGAAGCAGATATGGAAGGGAATTTCACCATTAAAATTGATGAAAGATATTCCCGTTCTGCATTAGAAATAGACTTTTATTGCGGATCAGTTCCACGTCCTCCGTTGCCACCTAAAAAAGGAAAAGAGAGACAATTTCATATCACAACATTCGTTCCTCAATGGAAAACATCAGAAAATCAGGAAAACTGGATCGCTAATTTCGCTTACATCATTCCGGATAAATGGTGGTGTCTGATTAAAGGACGTTATTTCGATGTTTGGACAATTTGTGGAGTATTAACCGACTGCAAAACAGGAAAGCCCCTTGAAGGAGTCTCTGTAATTGCAATGGACGCCGATTTTATTACCGATGATGAATTGGGAAGAAATACCACAGACAGCAACGGACATTTTAAAATTTATTATACTTCTGTTGAATTTAAGAAAACTTTTCTTTCTCCAATAATTAATATAGAAACAGATGTTACGCTTCCGTTTGCGAGCGGTCCTGACGTCTATTTTCAACTGGAATACGGCGGACAACGGTTTGCATTAGAAACAAAAGCCGACCGACGCAATAATGTAGGCTATTGCTTATGTGTAAAACTTTGCTCAAAAGAACTTATTCCTGTAGATTCTTCTGTTCCACCTTCATTTACGCATTTTGGTCTTACTCAGCATATTCCGATTCAGGCTGGTATTAATTCTGCAACAGGAAAAACGTTGGGAAATTACGCTTTTTTCTCTTCAGTCAATCTGGTTGGTACAATAAGTAAGAAAATCAATGCTCAACCGATGGAATATCTTTTTGAATATCAGGAAGTTGCAAATCCAGCAGATGCTTTAAACCCATCAGGATGGAGTCCTGTCGTTCCCAATATGATTGATAAAACAGTAATCGGTTATCTATGGACATTTACAGGGGATCCTTCCAATCCGATTGCTTACGAACCCTATTTCATCAATGGAACAGGTACAGAAAAAACAGTTACTTTCAACGGAAACTGGATACAGGTGCCACAAGATTCTAATTTTGCCCCTCATGTAGACGCAGAAATATTAAAATTAAACACTGAAAAACTTACAGGAGTAACTTCAATAGATATGGCAATGCCAACCTCAGGAATAGGAAACGCTACGGTATCTGCGGCAAGACCTCATACCTCAAACAGGTATTTTGCCATCCGTATGAAACAAAGACAAGCTGGCGGTTCTGCCACAGTATCAGGAACTTCTAAACCTATCGCTGTTTATAATGTTTTATATCAAAATGTTAATAAATACGGAAGTTGGGCTCATACAACAGTTGACAATCAATATATCGCGTTGTCTGTAGATCTTGAAGAGATTATTTCCGGCAGCAGCGGATGCAGCAAAATAACAACAGATCTGCACATAAAATACGGTGCAAGAAATGAAAATCTCGGCAGCGTAAGTCTTTCCATTGTAGGACCTCACAAACCCGGACAGAGCTTTGGATTTGATACTGTTGCTCTTATGGCAGCACCAGAAACATTTGGGTCTACTCAACTGGTATTTACACCTCCAACTGATACAGTGGCAGATTTATTAGCCTGTGCTTATACTGTTTCCGTTTCAGCGACAGCATTGCTGACTACAGGAGACAGTAATCTTGGTTCATACTATGATTTTGTATCCTTCTGCAAAGTCTAAAAAATAGTAATGATGGGTATTTTATCCTCTTATATTCTATAAAACTGAACATAGGATTGTGATTTACCCATCTCTTGCTTAATAAAATAGTTTCAAACTAAAACAATAGGTAAAAGCCGAAAACCTTAAAAGTAGGCACAAAAACTAATTTATATCATCATGAAAACATTATTAAAAGCCATTATAGTAATCATCATTATTATTGGCGGAGTTTTGATCATCGTTGTCGGGAAAAAACCAATCCCAGAACCGGAATGTATCGTTTGCGGACCCAATCTCGTAAGAATTTTAGGAATTGCTGAAGTAATCCTCGGGCTCGGAGCATTAGTCATCCAGGGAAATCTGGTTGAGAAGCAAAGAAATCTTTGAAATTGTTGGAAAACGCAAAGGCGCAATATTTTTTCCTTTCGACAATTTGTTAAGACGCAAGGATTTTATCTACGATAAAATTTGTAGTAAATATTTTGCTGAAAATCTTTGATTTTCTTGCGCCTTAAAACATAGTTTAAATTAAACTTTGCGCCTTTGCGTTAATCCAACTTAAAAAAATAAAAGACCGATAAAAATTTATCGGTCTTTTTTATATTTAATCGTTTAGTTTTAAAACTGCCATGAACGCTGATTGCGGTACTTCTACTCTACCAATCTGCTTCATTTTTTTCTTACCTTCTTTCTGTTTCTCAAGAAGTTTTCTCTTTCTGGAAATATCTCCTCCGTAACATTTTGCGGTAACGTCTTTTCTTAATGCTTTAATGGTTTCTCTTGCGATAACTTTAGCTCCCAATGCTGCCTGAACTGCAATATCAAACTGCTGTCTAGGAATCAGTTCACGAAGTTTTTCACACATTTTTTTACCGATGTAATATGCATTAGAATCGTGAATTAATGATGATAAGGCATCAACCATATCTCCATTAATCAAGATGTCCATTTTTACTAATTTAGAAGAACGCATTCCGATTGGTGAATAATCGAATGATGCATATCCTTTAGAAATTGATTTCAACCTGTCATAAAAGTCGAAAACAACCTCAGCCAAAGGCATATTGAATGTTAATTCTACTCTATCTGCCGTTAAATAACTCTGGTTTACAATTTCCCCTCTTTTCTCGATACACAGCGTCATAACTGCACCTACGAAATCAGATTTAGTAATAATAGAAGCTTTTATATAAGGTTCTTCAACTCTATCTAAAAGATTGGGATCAATCATTTCAGATGGGTTATTGATCAAAATTGTAGTTTCAGGGTCTTTCTTTGAATATCCGTGATATGATACGTTGGGTACCGTGGTAATAACGTTCATATTAAACTCTCTTTCAAGACGTTCCTGAACGATTTCCATGTGAAGCATTCCTAAGAATCCGCAACGGAAACCGAAACCAAGTGCCGCTGAACTTTCCGGTTCGAAAACCAAAGAAGCATCATTTAGTCTTAATTTTTCAAGTGAAAATCTTAATTCTTCAAAATCTTCAGATTCAATAGGATAAATACCCGCAAAAACCATTGGTTTCACTTCTTCAAAACCATCAATTGCAGCCGCAGCCGGGTTTACGAAAGAGGTAATCGTATCTCCTACTTTTACTTCTCTTGCATCTTTAATCCCGGAAATAATGTAACCTACATCACCACAACTAATTGTTTTCTTTGGAACCTGCTTTAATTTTAAAGTACCTACTTCATCTGCTCCATACTCTTTTCCTGTTGCGAAAAATTTGATTTTTTCGTTTTTAGAAATACTTCCGTTTACCACTTTGAAATATGCTTCAATTCCTCTGAAAGGATTGTAAACAGAGTCAAAGATTAATGCCTGAAGTGGTGCATTGGGATCTCCAACCGGAGCCGGAATTCTATTCACAATCTGCTCAAGCAAATCGTGAACCCCTTCTCCTGTTTTTCCTGAAACTCTAAGGACGTCTTCATATTTACATCCTAAAAGTCCCATAATCTCGTCGGTAACCTCTTCCGGATTTGCAGATGGAAGATCTATTTTATTAAGAATTGGAATGATTTCAAGATCATTTTCTAACGCTAAATAAAGATTACTAATTGTTTGTGCCTGAATACTTTGTGCAGCATCAACAATAAGAAGCGCACCTTCACAGGCTGCAATAGAACGGGAAACCTCGTAAGAGAAATCTACGTGTCCCGGTGTATCAATTAGATTTAAAATATATTTTTCTCCTTTATATTCATAATCCATTTGGATGGCGTGAGACTTAATCGTGATCCCACGTTCTTTCTCCAAATCCATATCATCCAGTGTCTGAGACTGCAACTCTCTCTGAGTAACAGTATTGGTATATTCCAATAGCCTATCCGCCAAAGTACTTTTACCGTGGTCAATATGAGCGATTATGCAAAAATTTCGTATGTTTTTCATTTAAGAACCTTGTAATTTGCAAAGATAAAAAAAAGAGAGACAATGCGTCTCTCTTTTTTCTCATATTATTTAGCTTTATCAAAGCCTTCTGGTAAAATGTAATTTCCTGTAAGCTTATCAATTCCTACTCTATAATACAGAGCATTCTGTCTTCTGATTTTTGTGGCTGCAACATTTATTACACCTACTACAAGACCTCCAATAGCACCAGCTGCTCCTGCTCCTACGATAATCGGGGTACTGCTATACTGCGGAAAAATTTCTTCCTGAGATGCCATTATAAAAATTCCTTCATTGTCTTTTTCAATTTCAATGATACTTATAGGTGTCTTTTTATAAGCAACTCCGTTATCGATGATTGCAAAAACATCTTTACTTAGATTATCATAGCCATCAACTCTTTTAACCCCTTTAATCATCCCATCTTTATTCTTCTTTACTGTAAGTTCTTTATCCGGATTTTGTTCTGCAAATGACTTATAATCTCTATAAACTCCATCCGTAAAAGACTGGGAGGTGTAAATCGGTAGCTGTTCTGATATTACCTTTTCGTAATTTCCAAGATCAGTCTCAGAAACAGGTATATTCAACCCTACCTCAGTATATGAATCCTTTATAATATTAGCTAATTCTGATGATATTTTGGCTGCTATAGCTCTCGTGATATAAGCATGATCTTTCTGCGGATAATCCTTTGAAATTTTAATTTTTTTTAAAAAATAATATTTATCATTTCTTTTTAAAAAGGTAGAAATCTGCATTTCTAAATGTCCCATAACTGATCTTTCGGTAGGTATATCTTTAACCTTTAGATCTTCTAGCATAAGGAAATATTTAGTATTTCCCTGTACCTTATTATCTTCTAAAAACCAATCTGAAAATAATTTTTCCAGATCATCTTTTTCAAATTTAACCTCGTAAGGTTCTTTTCTGTGCGAAACTATCCCTATGGTTTTATCTTCTCGTCTGTCGATTAAAGTAATAGAGTTTGCAAGTTTATTTTTATCCTTTATACTTTGCCTAAGCTCTATAAACTGAGTTTTTTGAGCAAACAATGACCCTGAAAATAAAAGGAATAATAGAATTTGTTTCATCATTTTATATTTTCCGCAAAAGTAAGCATTAGTTTAAAATAAAAGACTCTCACAAAACGTAAGAGTCATTATTTTATTCATTCGAAAAATCATATTCTCCGGTTAAGGGATCAATATAAATCTCAAACATCTCTCCTTTTCTCTCCTTATTTTGCCTTAAACTTCGCTCAAAAATACCTACAAGTCCAATTGCAACACCACCATACATTCCTCCGCCAGCGCCACCACCAACACTCACAAAAACGGCTGAATTTCGAACAGGTAAAATGTATCCTCTGTTACTGACGATGTAAAATCCTTTTTCATTTTTATTTAATTCTAAAAATCCTGAGTATGTTTTCTTGTAAGCTTTTCCATTTTCTACATAAGCAAACATTTCATTCGCTGAAATCTTATCTTTTTTACCGTTTTCTTCTTTTATTGCTCTTAAAACATTTCCTTTGTCATTTTTCTCAAGAATATAATTTCCAATTTCCGGAGTTTGATTTAAGAATGCGGTGTTGTTTAGATAAACTCCATCCTTTAATTGTTCATTTTTATAAGCTTGAGAATTGTTTCTTACATACAATTCATAATCTGTAAGATCATTCATTGTAACAACATTTTCCGTAGGTTTCATCGTATATGTTTTCTTCATAAACATCGCAATTATAACCGGAATATTCTTTACAACAACATCTGATATATTTTTATTCTTAAAGCTGTAAACCGTATCTTTTTTATATAAAAATCTGTAGTTATCACCTTCTTTAAGGAAAGTTTGCGCCGAAAAATCAACATCAGCTTCTGTTTCTTTGCCTACCGTTTCTCCAAGTGTTGTTTTTAATCTTTTTAAAATTAAAACCATCTCGTGCTTTCCACCTTTATGATTACTATCTGTATACCATTGACTTAAATAACTATTAATCGTTGTCGGGAAAACAATTTCTTTCATTTCCTTATTATCACCAAAAGGCATCTCTCCTATCTTTTTATCTTCTCTCTGATCGATTACTTCAAGAGATTTGTAAATATTTCCTTTTGGATTTGATAAATTTCCTCTCTCTTTAATAATTTCCTGAGCCTGTGAAAAGCTGAGAATAGAAACGAAAATAAATGTGAACTGTAAGATTTTTTTCATGTGATAAAAGATTTACTCAAAAATATGAATTTGGTTTAAAAATTAAACGACTCTCACAAAAAAAGATTTGTAAGAGTCGTCCAACATTAAAAAAATAAACTATTATGGTGATTGCCTTTGGCCTCCAGCATTATTGTTTCCGTGAGGTTTTCTTTCATTCATTTTATCTCTCATCATACCCTCAGATTGAAACAGCTTCAAGACTTTCTGGCAAGGAATAACTTCCTGCATTTTATCTGCGTATTTTTTTCTATTATCTAATAATTTTTGCCCCACTTCAAAACTCTGCTGCAATTTCGCTTTTGCTTCATCATCAGATAAAGTTTCCGGGTTAAAATTGGAATTAAACTGGCTTTTTATCTGTTTCTGGTTGTCAAGATATTCATTGTAAAGCTGTGTAAATTCTGCTTTATCACTTGCTTCAATATTAAGATTATCCATCACCATATTATTCCTGAACTTAGCAAGAAGAGCTTTTCTTTCTTCTGGAGAAAGATTATTTATTACCTCTTTTCTTTGTTTAGGGTCCATTTTTTTCCAGTCATAATCCGTTTTTTGGGCATTTAAGCCAAAACCATAAATAATAAAAAGTGTAAATAATATCTTTTTCATCTTTCTTTAATTATATAAATCCAAATAAACATCCTGAGTCGAATTGCTTGCTAATTCTGAAATTTCAGAGTTAGAAAACGAATCTAAATATTCATTCATTTGAGTTTCAGTTTTCTTAGAAACCGGCTTTACTGCTGTTGGTGTAGGAACTTCTTTTGTTTCTATATCCTGTGAAACCAAGCTTCTACTATTTTGATTTACAACTGTTTGATTATTTTTTTCAACAGAAGTTAAATCTGATTTTAAAGTTTCATAAGCGATCTCGCTTTCTGACTTTGGTGCCTGAGTATCCGCAACATACTTTGCTCCGGAATTTCCAGCATCTTTTGCTGAATCATTACTTTGATTAAAAACAAAAGTAGCTCCAAAGATCAATGCTAACGATGCAGCTGCCGCATAAGCCCAATTCAGTTTAAAGATAGGTGCTTTTTTGGTAGCTTTTACATCATTCATTACTTTTTCCTGAATATTTTCAAACAAATTATCAGGAACCTTGTAAATGTTTTTACGTTCTAATTTTTCTATATCGAACTCTTTCATGTTTTGCGTCTCAAAAATTATTTCTCGTAATTTTCTTTTATATATTCTTCAATTTTCTGCTTGGCATAATGATAATTTGTTTTTAATGTCCCTACTGACATATCTACAATTTTAGATATTTCTTCATAAGGCAAATCATCATAATACCGCATCATAAATACCAGTTTCTGCTTTTCGGGCAGGCTTTGTATAGCGTTCTGTAACAATGTCTGTATCTCTTCTGCATCACTTGATACGTTGTCTGCAACAAGATTCTGCATATAATATTCCGGATCTTCATCAGTCTTCTGCATCTTCTTTAATTTGTTTATCTGCTGTAATGCTTCGTTGGTCGCGATTCTGTACAGCCAGGTGTACAACTGACTATCATTTTTGAACTGATGAAAATTCTGATAAGCTTTAATGAATGTTTCCTGCAAGGTATCCTGCGCAAGGTCACCATCCACAATGATCCTTCTTATATGCCAATACAATCTACTTTGATAAGCATCCATCAACGCGCGAACTCCTTTCTCTCGAGTTCGTGGGTTTTGCATCAGCGTAATAATTTCCGCGTCCTTAATCTTCATAAGATGCTTTCATTGTTTTGGATTACAAAAATAATGGAAAGTTAAATTACTTATTCAATTTTTGATCCAAATATTGAAATAATATCAGATCGTTATGCAATAAGTCTCATGCAGTAAGCAATAAGCGCATGTAAAAACTTCCATCTTCCCACATCCAACTTCCTTTCCAAAACTCACTACAAAATCTTATCTTTGTTTTATGCAAATTGTAATTATCGGTTCCGGAAATGTAGCCTATCATCTGGCAAAAGCTTTTGTTCTGAATAACATTCCATTAGCTCAGATTTTTGGAAGGAACGAAAAAGATTTAAATGAAATTTCTGAAGAATTAAATATTCCCTACTCTACAGAAAAACTGGAAGATGCAGATCTGTATATTATTTGTGTAAGTGACAGTTCTGTAGAAAATGTTTCTAAATTAATCACTAAAAAAGATTGTTTAGTTGTACATACTTCTGGTTCGTTACCCAAAGAAATTTTAGTCGGAGAGTACAGAAAATCAAGCTTTTATCCTTTACAGACTTTTTCCAAATCTAAAGAATTGGATTATGAAAAAATTCCTTTTTTCATAGAGACTGAAAATGAAGAGGACAAGAAAATACTTTTTGAAATCGCTTCAAAAATTTCCAAAAATGTGATGGAAAGTACTCATGAGAAAAGAAAATATATTCATCTAACGGCTGTTTTTGCTTGTAATTTTGTGAATCATCTTTTTTCAAGAGCCAAGGAAATTTCAGATTCTCAGGAGATTCCGTTTGATTATTTTTTACCAATAATTGAAGAAACAGTTCAGAAAATCCATGAAATTGAACCTAAATCAGCACAAACCGGACCAGCTGTAAGAAATGATGCACGTATTTTGCAATTGCATGAACAATTATTGAAAGACGAAAGTCTGGAGATCTATAAAACAATGAATCATTCTATTAAAAAAATGTATGAGTTATAAAGAGAAATTAAAAGATATAAAAGCATTTGTATTTGATGTAGACGGAGTTTTTACAGACGGAAGCGTTTATTTGATGCCGGGAGGAAATATGTCGAGAGTTATGAATGTTTTGGATGGTTATGCAGTCGTTAAAGCCTTAAAAAACAATTATTTAATAGGAGTAATTACGGGTGGAAATGATGAAATGGTAAAGCACAGAATCAATTATCTCGGAATTCAGAATTATTACCCAAAATCTCATGATAAAATGATTGATTTTGAAGATTTTAAATCAAAATACAATCTTAAAAACGAAGAAATTCTGACGATGGGAGACGATCTCCCGGATATTCATATGATGGAAACATCTGCTATTGCAACCTGTCCGGAAAATGCCGTTCCTGAAGTGAAAGGAATTTCCGATTATATTTCACCAAAACAGGGTGGAAGTGGAGCAGTACGCGATGTCATTGAGCAGGTAATGAAAGTTCAGGGAAATTGGCATGATGACAATACTCAATCTATTTAATTAATTGAAAATGAAATTATTATTAGCATCACAATCTCCTAGAAGAAAAGAACTTTTGTCAAGTTTAGGATTTGATTTCGAGGTTGTAAAAATAGATTGTGAAGAGATTTTGCCCGAAAATATTGAAATAGGAGAGGCTGCAGCCTATTTGTCTGAATTAAAGGCAAATGCATTCAGAAATCTTGTTGATGATGAAGTTTTATTGACATCTGATACGGTTGTAGCAATTGATAATCAAATCCTTGGAAAGCCGAAAGATGAAGCTGATGCGAAAAAAATGCTGCAGCAGTTATCAAGAACAACGCATCAGGTTTATACAGGAATTACCATTAAAACAATCGATAAAACAATTACAGAAACAGATGTTGCCGATGTAGAGCTTGATGAAATTTCGGATGAAGAAATAGATTTTTATATTAAAAATTACAAACCTTTCGATAAAGCAGGAAGCTACGGCATCCAAGAATGGCTTGGAATGGCGAAAATTAAAAAACTATCAGGCAGTTATTATACCATCATGGGACTTCCTACCCATTTGGTTTACAAAATTTTGAAAGAAATATAAATATTTTCAATATAAAATTTTATTATTTTTACAAAATCATCAATCTTTTGATAATAAAAAGTAAATTGGCTAGTTATATTGAATAATGAAAAAGAACATTTTATTCCTTTTAGTGGCTTGCATCGTTCTCTCTTGCGGATCAAAACCCAAGAGACCCGATCAGCGATCGAAGTTCATGAAAGGGTTTTCCACATATTACAATACACTATTTAATGCTAAAGACGCGTTAAACAGTGAATTTACGAGTAGAGATAAGGCTCATAAAGATAATTTTTATGCTCCGTACATTCCCATTCTTACCTACGAAGATCAACCTTTAGGAAGCGATCTTGGGCAATCTTCTGCCTTCGCTGAAAATACAATGAAAATTGCGGAAGTGAACAATTCTCCCAGTAGAAATGGAGCAGGAAGAGCGCCCGGAGCTCCTCCAGGTGCACCTCCGGGTATGCCAGGCGGACTTAATGGTGGGAATCCAAATAGTCAACTAGAACAAAGCGGTCAACCCGAAAATAAAGGAGCAACTGTTTTGGAAATTGCCGAAGCAAAAGCTTTAAAAGCGATCAACAAATATTCTGTGATCAAAAACGGAGAAGAAAAAAATAAGAAAATCTTTGATGCTTATATCATTCTTGCACAATCAAGAATTTATCAGAATAAATCTGTGGAAGCTTTAGATGCCTTGAACTACGTTTTCACTCATATGAAGGATGACAAAAGGATTCCTTTAGCTAAAACTTATCAGGCTGCAGCTTATGCTCAGTTAAAAGATTATCATAAAGCTCAGGAGATTTTCGCTCAATTGAAAACTGAAGACATTAGTAAAGATTATAAAAAAATATCAAGTATTTACTATGCTGAAGCTCTTTTAGATGCAGGAAAAAAAGAAGAAGCTGCCAAAGAACTTGATAATGCTTTTGAAGTGAATACCAACCGAAAACTGAAAAGTAGAATTGCTTTCCTGAGAGGTCAGGTCTTGGAAGGTTTAAATCAAAACGAAAAAGCGAGAGAAAGCTTCATGGCTGCCTACAAATATGCCAATGATTTTGAATTTGAAGTTAAATCTCAGATAGAAATCGCCAAAACTTTTAACGGAAAAGGTGATTATGAAGGTGCCAGAAAATATTTAGAAAATATCAGTGAAAAAGGAACTTATGGTTCCAGAAAGAATGAATTTTATTACGCTTTAGGTTTAATGGCTAACAAAGCAGGTAAAAAGAAAGAAGCTCAGGATCTTTTCAAGAAATCTTTAAAGGAAAAGGTTTCAGATCAGCAGGTTCGAGGCTTGGCTTACTATGAAATAGGGAAGGATTATCTTGATAAGAACGATTACATTGGAGCCGGAAGTTATTATGATTCTGCGCTTGTTGCAATGACTTATGAGCCTTCAAAAGTGCTTTTAAAGGAACAGTCTATCAACATCAAGAAAATATCGAAAAACTATTATTTAATTAAGAAAAATGACAGTATTCTTACTTTAGCTAAGATGTCTGATGCTCAGAAAACAGATTTTTTCTCTAAACATATCGCCAAATTAAAATTAAAAGAAGAGAAAGAAGAGCTGGAAAGAAGACGCGCAGAAAGAGCCAAAGGCTTTGATACAGGAGATTACAGTGCTAATTCTATATTCGCCAACAGTTCCAATTCTTTTGAAGATTTCGGTACGAGTTCAAAAGGTTTTTATTTCAGTAATACCGGAACTGTTTCGAAAGGTTCTTCAACATTTAAACAAGTTTGGGGAGACAGAGCTTTGGTAGATAACTGGCGTTATTCCAAGAAAATGTCAACGATTGATGATATGAAAAACGAGGCGTTGGGCGTTACATCAGCACCTAATCCAAGACGTTTTGAGCCATCTTTCTACATTGAACAGATTCCGACGGATGTTGCTAAATTAGACCAACTCAAAAAGGACAGAGACACCGCTTCTTTAGGCTTGGGGATCATGTACCAGAATTACTTTACCAATACACCTTTGGCCACAAAAACATTGTACGATCTTGTAGATGTAAAACCTGAAGAAAAAGTAATGTTACAGGCTTTATACGAGATCTTTAACATGAATTATGAGAAAAATCCTCAGATTGCAGAAAGAGCGAAATCAATTTTGTTAAAAGATTATCCTTACACTTCATATGCAGAATTTGCCAGAAATCCTAAAAACAGTTCATTCGTAAAATCTTCCGAAGATGTTCAGAATGAATACAAAAAAGCCTATGCTTTATTTGAAGCCGAGAAGTTTGCGGAAAGTAAGGCCGTCATAGATGCTGCAATTTTACAATATCCTAAAGATGCTTTAGTTCCTAAATTCTCTTTATTGAATGCATTTAATACCGGAAAATCCAGCGGAAAAGAGGTAATGATTCTACAATTGGAGCAAATTGCATTAAATTATGGTAAAACTCCAGAGGGAATCAAGGCTAAAGAAATGCTTAATTATTTGAAAAGTGATCTTTCTTTTCAGGAAACTGATAACAAAGGAAATACCCTTCAAAAACCGGGATCTACGCCTGTACAGCCAAACTCTCAGACATTTAATAATGATCCGGGATCAGTAAATAATCAGAATAATGGGCAAGCTCAAAAAGCTACACCAACGCAACCTTCTCCGGTTGCCAATTCTGCCGCGGTGCTTTTAGATGAAAGCACTCCGCCACCAACTCAACCAGGCAATACACCGGGCCAGAAACCAAAAACTCAAGCTCCTGCAAAACCAAAATAAAATAGAAAAGCGAAGATTACTCTTCGCTTTTTTTTATGTCGTTATTTATTACTTAATTAAATAGAATCAGGTGATTTCTTTTTCTTTACTCCATGAAAATCCTTCAAATAAAACGGCTCAAAATAAGCAATATCTTCAAACTCTTTATTCTCGATTTTCTCTAAAGTTTTCTTTACTAAATACTTTGCAGAAGGGTAGATGGTCTCGTTAAAATCAGCATTCGGAAGCTGTATAATTTCCTGTGCTTTTTTTGCTCCATCTCCTACAAAAAGTACTTTTTTATCTCTAAATTCTTCAAAAGAAGTTTCATCCAGAACTTTTGCTTCGGTTGGGGAGAGTTCTTTTCCGGTATTTCCGTCATAAACGGCCGTATAAACCTCCATTCTCCTCGCATCGATCAATGGAATGATATAATCGTAGTTTTGGTTTAAAAAAGGCTCTATCATTGTCTCAAGAGAATTGATGGCGACCAATGGAATCTTTAACCCATAACAAAACCCTTTTGCCGAGGAAGCTCCAATTCTTAATCCCGTGTAAGAACCCGGGCCTTTTCCTAAAGAAATCGCTTGGATCTCTTTCATTGAAATTCCAGCTCCTTCTAAAGCCCATTCTACAAAAGTGTGCAGACTTTCAGACTGCTTATAATTATCTGAAACTTCTTCGCAAACGCACAATAGTTTTTCGTTGTCTGAAATGGCTACAGAACAGTTTTTGGACGAGGTTTCTAGGTATAGAATTTTCATTTTTAATAATTAAATCTATCCATTATTTTATCTAAACTGACAAGGAAAAGTTGATTCTTATCAAGTGATAAAGTTTGGAATTATTTTTATTCAGCAAATTTATGGCTTTATTTCGATACTCTGACGGCTCCAGAGTTTCCAGACAGAATTCTTTTTCATCCAGATTTCCAGTAAAGCCAGTTTCATTTCAAAGCTTTGGTCTTTATATAAACCCGATACTTTTATTTTTCTTCTGATGCTCGCGAAATTCTTACGCTTCTTTACCTCAGAAATTTCAATCTGTTTGATCTCTTTATAAATTACTTTTTTGCTTGAAAAGTCTTTTTTAAAATCATCAAAATTCTGAGTCCAGCCGTTTGAATGACCGAAAGAAACATCAGAACACAAAATATCAATTATTTTATCATCATTATTCTGCATGTATTGATCCAAAAGCGAAATGCTTTCAAATAATTTTGCGTCTTTCTGGATTGATTTTAAACTTTGACAATTCCAAAAAGTAAAGCAAAAGAGTAATAATAAAAGTGATAATTTCTTCAAATTACTTTCTGTAAATAGTTCTCGGTTCAGCCTGAGCAGTAGGGTAGATCGTCATATCAGAAACACTAACATGTTTCGGAGCATTCACGCAATAAGCAATCGCATCGGCAATATCTTCAGCTTTTAAAGCCTCATATCCTGAATAAACTGTAGAAGCTTTTTCGCTGTCTCCTTTGAATCTAACTAAAGAAAAGTCAGTTTCTACAGCTCCTGGTTGAATATTGGTAACCTTAACTCCAAATTCAGTTAATTCTAAACGCATTCCTTCGGAAATTACATCAACTGCTTTTTTGGTGGCGCAATAAACAACTCCGTTGACATAGGTTTGTCTTGCAGCAACAGAACTTATGTTCACGATATGTCCGGAATTTCTTTCTTTCATTGCCGGAATAATCATTTTAGAAACATATAAAAGACCTTTTACATTTCCGTCGATCATAGAATCCCAATCGTTTGTATTGCCTGCCGAAAGAGGTTCTAAACCGTGAGCGTTTCCTGCATTATTAATGAGAACATCAATATTCTTCCATTCTTCCGGAAGAGAGTTGATAGCGTTCTCAACTTCTTCAAGATTTCTTACATCAAATTTTAAACTAAATATTTCGGTATATTGAGAAAGTTCAGTTTTTAGAGATTCTAAGACCTCAGTTCTTCTTCCGCAAATAATAATTCTGTTTCCTTGTTTAGCAAAAAGTTCTGCTGTGGATTTTCCTATTCCGGAGGTTGCTCCTGTGATGAGTATTGTTTTCATTTTAAATAATATAAAATTTTATGACTGAAACTATTTAGTTAGCATCAAATGCTTCAAAAGCATCTGTTATATGCTCTATAACCAGCTTTCCCTTTTCATCCGGAAGAACTGAAATGATATCAAATCTTACTTCCAGATTCTTATTAAATTCTTCCAGATAATGATTCGTAGCCGAAACTATTAATGATATTTTTCTTTTATTGACAGCTTCTTGTGGGAGATTAAAAGCGTCTGTTGAACGAGCTTTTACTTCGACAATAATTATTAAACTATCTTTTTCGGTGATAATATCAATCTCTGCTTTTTGGTAACGAAAGTTTCTTATCAGAATTTTGTAGCCATTCTTTTGTAGAAATTCTACAGCTAAATCTTCTGCTTTTTTCCCGAGGTCATTGTGGTTTGCCATTATTTTCTAAATTGATAAGCCCACCAAATTAATACAATCTGTAAAGGAAGTCTCAAAACTGTAAGCCAAAAATATTTATGATGAATCTGATAAAAGTTTTTTGCCATTTCTACATTGGCAGGAAATACCAAAAAGAACAACAAAATACTAAGATTTGCACCTAAATTTTGAGTCTGAGGAAAGATTAAAAGTAATCCGCACAAGATCTCAAAAAGCCCACTTATGTAAACCACCTGCAAATGAAATGGAATATATGAAGGCATTATTTTAATGAAAATCTGAGGCTTTACAAAATGCATAATTCCCGCAAATATCAATAAAAAAGAAAGTACAAACTTTGAGTATATCATTTTATCTATTGTGACTAATTGAAACCGTTTTCTCAATTTTCAGAGATACTTCGCTACCAATAATCAAAGGTCGATTATCTTTTATATGTCCATTCGGGAAACCGAAAGCAACAGGAAATTTATATTTTAAAAGTCTTTCCGAGATCAATTTATAAGCAAATTCATCGAAGCTATTGTTATATTGTGTATTCTCTTTTTCATCTCCCATATTGGTCATTCCTCCAACAATTAGTCCTGAAATTTTAGTAAAAACTCCGGCTAATTCCAAGCTCATGATCATTCGGTCTAGAGCATAAAAATTTTCACCGATATCTTCGATAAATAAAATTTTATCTTTAAAATCAAATGAACACTTGGTTCCTAGAAGGGCATAAATCAGAGCCAAATTCCCTCCAACCAATTCTCCTTTAGTATTTCCTTTTTTATTAAATTGATTCGGTTTTATGATGTATTTTGGAGCTTTTCCTTTTAAAACATCAAAGATCAAATCATAACTTTCGTCTGTAACCCCGAAACTTGAAGTTTTAATCGTCTGTCCATGAATGGAAGCAAAACCTTTCTTCAACAAATAACTTTGGATCACAGTATTATCAGAATACCCAATGTACCATTTCGGATTTTCTATAAATTTGTTAAGCTTCAAATGCTGAATAAGATGTTGACATCCATATCCACCTCTGGAAGCCCAGACTGCGGAAGTCTCTTTGTCATTTAAAGCCCAATTGATATCTTTTATTCTTTCCTTTTCTGTTCCGGCATAGTTGTAACCGTTTGAGAATTTACTATAAAGATGCTCGCCTAAAACAGGTACAAAACCTTTATTTTTAATCATTTTTATGCCTGCTTCTAGTTGAGATGCATCTACAGCTCCAGCAGGGGAAATAACAGCTATCTTATCGCCTTTTTTAAGAGATTTTGGAAAGATTATTTTTTTCATTTGTTTTTTTGATATTTTACTTCAGTTTTTTCTGCTTCTTCTAATCGCTTATCAAATTGATTGAATTTTTTAAAGCTCTGTAAAAAGATAAAGAAACTGAAAAGTATAAGAATTCCGCCAACGATTCGTCTGATCTGATTGGCTAATTTTTGTGTTAATTTATCGTGGAATTGCTTTGCCAAAAAGATTTTAGCAAGATCAATACATAAATATGTTCCAATCACTAGGCCGATGTAAAGAATAAAATTACCCGTATCCGGATATTCTTTTCTCACCGAAATTACGGTAACAAGCCAGAAAAGGATAACTCCAACATTTAAAAGATTGAAGAAAAACCCGTTCATAAAGGTTTTAAAATAATTCTGACTGATGATTTTTTCTTCACCCGGCATATGCATTTTGGTTTTCGTGACCATCATCACAATTCCGTATACGAAGATTAAAATAGAGGTGACCCTGTAAAATCCGGGATGCTTGTCTATTAAACTCACCAGGTCTGCACTCGCATAATATGCCGCAATAATGCACAACAAATCTGCTGTAATTACTCCTACATCTAAAGCCAAGGCATGTTTAGGACCTCTCGAGAAGCTGGTTTCTATTAATAAGAAAAATATTGGTCCGATAAAAACAAGACTCAACATGAATCCTAAAATAACAGCAGAAAGTACTAATTCAAACATTTAAAAATTGTTTCTCATCCAAATTTAAAAATTATATTTCTATTTGTCGATAAAATCCGATTCTTTTAGGTTTTGAAACTCAATTTAGAAGCTTTTTCGAAACAAAAAAGACCGCAAAATTTGCAGCCTTTTATAATATATTATGATATTTAATTAATCAACAATCTTAAAGTCCAATTGTTTTTGAATCAAATTAGCTTTAATCACTTTTATCTGAACCTGATCTCCCAACTGATATCTTTTTCCTGTTCTGGATCCATAAACAGCGTGAGTTGATTTATCATACGTATAAGAATCATCCATAAGATCTCTTAATTTAATCAATCCTTCTGCACCGTTTTCAGGAATTTCTACCCAGAAACCAAATTCAGCAACACCTGAAATAACACCACTGAAGGTCTCTCCCAAATGTTTCTCCATGAATTTCACCTGCATGAATTTGATAGAATCTCTCTCAGCATCAGCTGCCAATCTTTCTCTTGAGCTGCAATATTTTGCTTTTTCTTCAACTTCTTCTCTGCTAGGAGATTTTCCTCCATCCAAGTAATGTTGAAGAAGACGGTGAGCGATCAAATCCGGGTAACGACGGATAGGAGAGGTGAAGTGAGAATAATAGTCAAAGCCCAAACCATAGTGACCGATAGGATCTGTAGAATAAACTGCTTTACTCATACTTCGCATCGCTAATGTTTCAACCATATTTTCTTCGCCTTTTCCTTTTACATCACTTAGTAATTGGTTTAAAGATTCCGCTACTTTTTTGGTATTCGCCAAATCCATTTTATATCCGAAAGTAGAAACAAAATCTCTTAAAGCTTCTAATTTTGCTGGATCCGGATCATCGTGAATTCTGTAAATGAATGTATTGTTTGTAGGCGATCCTTTTTTAGATAATGAAACGAATTCCGAAACTTTTTTATTTGCTAAAAGCATGAATTCCTCAATCAAATGATTCGAATCTTTACTTACTTTAAAGTAAACTCCGATCGGCTGATTATTTTCATCAAGATTAAATCTTACTTCGCTTCTGTCAAACGTGATCGCACCTTGTCTGATACGTTCTGCACGCATGATTTTTGCTAAATTATCAAGAACTAAAATCTCTTCCGTATAATCTCCTTCTTTATTTTCAATTCTTTCCTGAGCTTCCTCGTAAGTAAATCTTCTGTCAGAATGAATTACCGTCCTTCCAAACCATTGTTTCTGGATTTCTGCGCTGTCATTTAATTCAAAAACTGCAGAAAAAGTAAACTTATCTTCGTTTGGTCTAAGTGAACAAACATCGTTACTTAAAACTTCCGGTAACATTGGAACAACTCGGTCAACTAAATATACCGATGTAGCTCTTTGATAGGCTTCATCATCCAAAATAGTCCCCGGAATTACGTAATGAGAAACGTCTGCAATATGCACTCCAATTTCCCAATTTCCATTATCCAATTTTCTTATAGATAAGGCATCATCAAAATCTTTTGCATCTTTTGGATCAATTGTAAAGGTTGTAATACCTCTCATATCCCAACGCTTAGCAACTTCCTCTTCTGTAATGCTTCTGTCGATTTTATCGGCATCTGCTTCAACTTCCTCAGGGAATTGATAAGGCAGACCATATTCCGCAAGAATAGAGTGGATCTCTGTCTCATGTTCTCCAGGAGCACCTAAAACCTTGATAATTTCACCTTCAGGATTTTTATCGCCGGGTCTCCATTCTGTCATTTTTACAACAACTTTATCGCCATCCTGAGCACCTCCGAATTTACCTTTTGGAATAAAAATATCGGTGTTGATCGACTTTTTATCACAAACAACAAATCCGAAATCTTTGTGTGTAACAACCTGTAAAGTTCCTACAAATTCTGTTCTGGTTCTTTCCAAAACCTCTAAAACAGAACCTTCCATTTTCTTTCCTTTATAATTATAAGTGACGATTAAAACTTTATCACCTTGTAGCGCATCTTTTACATTTTTAGAATGAATGAAGACGTCATCTTCAAGACCTTCAACCCTTACATAGGCATTTCCTGACTGGTTAAAATCAATGGTTCCGGTTAAAGTTCCTTCAATATTCAGGTTTAATATGTATTTTCCTTTTTCAGTCTCCTTAATTCTTTCAGAACCCTGAAGTTTATGTAAAGCCTGAATCACAAGCTCTCTCTGTCTTGGATTTTTATAATCAATTCCGTCTGAGATCTGCTTATAATTATAGATCTTTGTAGAATTTTCAGTCATGAAACGAAGGATCAACCTGCCGATTTCCATCAGCTTATGATCATTTTTCTGACTTATATATTTTTTCTTTTTTGGCATTTTTTAATTTTCTTTATTAATTACTTTTGGTTTTAAAAATCATTATTAAAACCACTTTTTACTTTAAAATCATCTAAAAATTTATTATATAAGATGATTTTATTTTTTGTTTAGTTTAAACAACTACATCAATTTTCCTTCCTTTTTTATAGTTGGATTTTTGTTTTGTATAAATTTAATACAAATATGGAGAAGAGGGGAGAAAAACCTTCTATTAAATATCTGTTAAATATTATATAGGTTTTGAGAAGTAAGTATGGAATATGTTCTCTATTCAACACGCAAATATACAAAATAAAAAATAAATAAGGCTTGCAATTTGATTTACAAGCCTTTATATATTTAGCAAAATGCTATTTTGTCAACTCTGCCTTGGTGTCTGCCACCTTCAAAATCTGTAGAAAGAAATTTATTTACTATTTCAATAGCTACTTCTTTTGAGATGAACCTTGCTGGAATTGAAATCATGTTCGCATCATTATGCTGTCTTGCCAAACTTGCAATCTCGGGCATCCAACAAAGAGCGCAACGAATTTTCTGATGTTTGTTCGCCGTGATCTGAACACCGTTTCCGCTTCCGCATAGAAGAATACCCAGCTCATTTTCTCCATTTTCAACGGAAGTCGCTGCGGGGTGTACAAAGTCAGGATAATCCACACTGTCTGTGGAAAACGTTCCAAAATCCTGAACATCAAAGTTTTCTGATAAATAGTTCTTAACAATCTCCTTATACTCGAAGCCAGCGTGGTCTGCAGCGATAGCAATTTTTCTTTTCATAATTCTTGAATTAAACTTTTTTAGACATATTTCCACACAAATGTAAGTATAATGTGGATAACTCTTGAATTTTTGGGGATTAATTGTGAAAAGCCTTGTGGGTAAGTGTTGAAAAAACATCTGAAGTAAATGTTTCGTAACATTAAAAAAAGTTGTAATGAAAATTGCCTCCAAAAATTTTAACACTTTTTTTCAAAAAGTTTACTCAGAGATTTCTTCAACTTTTCCATAAATCAGTTATTAATAATCGGAATTGGGGAAAAGTTATCCATATTTGTTAGTAACCAACCGAAAAATCAGATTAACAATGGATTATAATGTAAATAAGATGTTAGTAGCGTAAAAATTAAGTGTTATAAAGTATTTCAAAAAAACTTATCCCCCAAACTAACAACACTCAACAACAACTATCATTCTTTTTTTTATAAAGAAGAAAATATTGTTGAAAGGTGAGTGATGGTTCTGCGAATAACTTTTCTGAAAACTTTTATCCGGTTGAAGCTTTTCAAAAATTTTAAAATCTTACATTTGTGAAACGAAAATTCAACAGAAATTTATGAAAACAATCAACGATTTCAATTTTAAAGATAAAAAAGCTCTGGTAAGGGTGGATTTCAATGTTCCGCAGGATGATCAGCTTAAAGTTACAGACAACACAAGAATCGTAGCCGTAAAACCAACGGTTGAGAAAATTCTCAACGATGGAGGTTCCGTAATTTTGATGACACACCTTGGAAGACCCAAAGGAGAAGTGAAAGATGAGTTTTCTCTAAAATATATTCTTAACGAAGTCTCTTCTGTGCTTGGCAGAGAAGTAAAATTTGTAGAAGAATCTATCGGAGAGAAAGCTGAACAGGCAGCTGCAGATCTTAAACCGGGAGAAATTTTATTATTGGAGAATCTACGTTTTCATAATGAAGAAGAAAAAGGTGATGAAGGCTTTGCAGAGCAACTTTCTAAGTTGGGAGATGCTTTCGTAAATGATGCTTTTGGTACTGCTCACAGAGCTCATGCCTCTACAGCAGTCATTGCAAACTATTTTACTTCAACTAAATTCTTCGGTTTATTAATGGCTAATGAACTAAAAGCTATAGATAAAGTTTTAAAAAGTGGTGAAAAGCCTGTTACAGCTATACTTGGTGGATCTAAGGTTTCAACTAAAATTACCATTATAGAAAATATCCTTCCGGCAGTTGATAATTTGATTATCGGAGGAGGAATGGCATTCACTTTTATTAAAGCTCTTGGAGGAAAAGTCGGAACTTCATTGGTTGAAGAAGATAAATTACCTCTTGCTCTTGAAATTTTAGGAAAAGCTAAAGAACACAATGTAAAAGTTTATCTTCCGTCTGACACGATGATTGCTGAAAGTTTCAGTAACGATGCAGAAAGAAAAGAAGTAGATATTTACGAAATTCCTGAAGGATGGATGGGATTGGATGCTGGTTCAAAATCCAGAGATCAGTTTAATGACGTTCTTTTAAATTCAAGAACAATTTTATGGAATGGCCCGATTGGAGTTTTTGAAATGTCAAACTTCTCAGCGGGAACTGTAGCTCTTGGAGAAAGTATTGCTGAAGCTACAAAACTTGGAGCTTTCTCTTTAGTTGGAGGAGGAGACAGTGTTGCTTTTGTAAAACAATTCGGTTATGCGGACAAAGTGAGTTATGTTTCTACCGGTGGTGGAGCAATGCTTGAAAGTCTTGAAGGTCTAGAACTTCCTGGAGTTGCTGCAATTAATAAATAAAATTTTAAAAAAATATATTTTAAAGTCTGCTGAATTTATCGGCAGACTTTTTTTTGTTTTCTGATTTTTCTAAATTTTAAAAAATTGTAATTTTCTGAAAAATGTCAAAAAAATGGCTTCCAGAATTATATTTAAAATTAAAAAACTAGAATTCTTAAAGTATTTGGACATTATTTTGAATTAGAGCTTAAAAATGTATGTTTTTGAAAGAATTTACTTTTTTGAAACTTACTTTTTCTCTTTTCGAGTGGATTTCTGTCCAAGTTGTTCTTCCTTAGAAATTATAATTTAAATTTTATTTTTCTAGATTTAATTCTCACGGAGGAGTAGAGTGAGTGTGATGGAGAATTATTAAATAAAATATTTTGACTGTACTCTAAATTTGAATGCTCATACTTGGGGTGTAGTCTATATTTTTTTCAGAATCTGATTTTAAGGTGACTTGAAAATTATATTTTAAAAATTTTTAAAAGTCTAATTCTTAAAAATTCAAATCGATTTATAGGCTTACTAATATGTTACCAACAATTTTAATCGAAATAATTGGAATTTTTCAAAATTTTATCTTTTCAAAAAAAATTGACGGAAAAGTTGAGAGTAGGAGAGGAGCTCGAAAAATAAAAACTCAGGAAAATATCCTGAGTTTTGCTTTTTTAATAGAAATTGATGAAAGTTGACCTCTATAAATGCCTTAAAAATCGATTTTCTACTTTTTTTCGATAATGTATATCAAACTTGAAAATTCGTTAGAAAACAATGCTTTTACGTTAGAAATCGTTCCGTAGAGGGTTGCTTTTAGCCAAAAAAGAGGAGATTTCTTGTATTTTTCGCTTAACATGGAGATATAATAGGAATCTAAGACCAATGGTTTTATTTTTCTCATTTTCCAATTTGGTTTCTTAGAAATTAAATTTTCCATTCCGTTTTTAGAAAAATGGTAAATGTGTCTCGGTACATCGTAAGCTGCCCAATATTCTTTGTAATGTTTTGCATCGTAAGAAGTAGGATTGGGAACAGCGATAATTAATAATCCTTTTTCCTTTAATTTTTTATTAAATATTTCAAGCATTTCATCCTGATTTTCCACGTGCTCGAATACATGCCATAAAGTAATTGCATCTAAACTTCCATCTTCAATAAGATTGATATTATCTAAAATTTTAGCTTTTGTAATTTTACTTTGAGCTGCTTTTCTAGCATCTGCATCTGGTTCAAAACCTAAAGTTTCAAAATCATTTTCTATATATTTTACAAATTCTCCTGCGCCGCATCCGTAGTCCAATACTTTAGAACCTTTATTAATTCTATCAATAAGGATCGTTTTTTTATACTGGAGATTGAAAGATTGTAGAAATTTATATAGCTTTTCTTTTAAGCTTCCGGAATCCTGATGGTGAGAAATATAGTCTTCACTTTCATAATATTTTGAAATATTCGATGGAATAGGGGAGGTCTTGAAGACTCCTTTTGTTTCTGTTTCTTTAATTTCAAATACTTCCTGAGAAAGAAAATGATCTTTAATTTTCATTTAAATAACTTCTTTTAAATTAAAAATTAAGATATTTAGAAGATAAAATAACCTCATAAATACCTTAATTTTTGTCTATATTTTATAGATGTTTCACGTGAAACATTTCTTGATTATCGTCCTAAATAGACCATTAAAACATTAACATCAGCAGGTGAAACACCGCTAATTCTTCCTGCCTGAGCAAGAGTTTTTGGTCTTACTTTAGTCATTTTTTGTTTTGCTTCTGCAGAAAGGCTTGATATTTTTATATAATCAAAGTCTTCAGGAATCTTTACATTTTCTAAACGATTAAGCTTGGCAACGTTCTCTTTTTCCTTTTCTATATAACCTTTATACTTAATATTTACCTCCGCCTGCTCTCTTACTTCATCATCAAATTGAGAAGTAAATTCTTTAATAACATCAATATTATCCAATTTGTCTAGTGTAATATTAGGTCTTGTAAGGAACTGAGCAGCTCTATAAGCTTGGTCTACAGGGTTACTTTCTATACTTTCAAGGATAGGATTAATAACGCCTGGCTTTAAAGAAGTTTCTCGTAAAAATGCTTCAAGTTGCTCACTTTTAGCGATTTTCTCATTAACTCTTAGTAATCTGTCTTCTTTTGCTAAACCTAGTTTAAATGCCTTTTCAGTTAGTCTAATATCTGCATTGTCCTGTCTTAAAAGAAGCCTGTATTCTGCTCTGGAAGTGAACATTCTATAAGGTTCTTCAGTTCCTTTTGTGATCAAATCATCTATCAAAACACCGATATAAGCTTCATCTCTATTAAGAATAAAGTCTTCCTTATCGTGTACTTTATTGTGGGCATTTATACCTGCAATTAAGCCTTGTCCTGCTGCTTCTTCATACCCTGTAGTACCGTTGATCTGACCTGCGAAGTATAGATTTTCGACTAATTTTGTTTCTAAAGTATGCTTTAATTGAGTAGGGGGGAAGTAGTCATATTCAATGGCATAGCCTGGACGGAATACTTTTACGTTCTCAAATCCCGGAATATGTTTCATTGCTTTGATCTGAACATCCTCCGGAAGAGAAGAACTAAATCCGTTTACATAGATCTCAACGGTTCTCCAGCCTTCCGGTTCTACGAATAACTGATGTCTTGTTCTCTCTGCAAAACGGTTGATTTTATCTTCAATACTTGGGCAATATCTTGGCCCTAAGCTCTGAATTGTACCATTAAACATTGGGCTCCTATCGAAACCTTCACGTAGAACTTCATGTACCTTTTCGTTGGTATAAACGATGTGGCAACTTAATTGTTTGGTTAATTTAGGCGTATCTAAATAGCTGAATTTTTGAGGATTTTCGTCTCCTTTTTGTTCTTCCATTTTAGAATAATCTAAGCTTCTTCCGTCTACGCGGGGTGGGGTACCGGTCTTCATTCTTCCGGCTTCGAAGCCTAAAGAAACCAACTGTTCTGTGATCCCGAAAGCTCTTGGTTCACCCATTCTTCCGCCGCCTAATTGCTTATCTCCAACATGGATTAATCCGTTAAGGAAAGTACCATTTGTAAGAACAACTGATTTTGATTTTATCTCAATTCCTAATGAAGTTACAACTCCAACGGCTCTTCCGTTTTCAATAATTAAGCTCTTAACCATATCCTGAAAGAAATCAAGATTGGGTGTATTTTCTAATGCCAGACGCCATTCTTCTGCGAAAAGCATTCTGTCATTTTGTGTTCTTGGTGACCACATTGCAGGACCTTTTGATAGGTTAAGCATTTTGAACTGGATAGCAGATTTGTCTGCTATAATTCCTGAATAACCTCCCATTGCATCGATCTCTCTTACGATCTGTCCTTTTGCAATACCTCCCATTGCAGGGTTGCAACTCATTTGTCCGATCGTCTGCATGTTCATTGTAACAAGCAGAGTTTTGGAACCCAAGTTGGCTGCTGCAGCTGCTGCTTCACATCCTGCGTGACCTGCACCAACTACGATTACATCGTATATTTCTGATATCATTTTATATTGCTTGTTTTAAGCCTTAAATTTTAACCTTTTTTATAAATGTTCCACGTGAAACATAGTTTCCAGATAAGGTCTGAATGAGCCTTTATCTTCTATTATCTAGCCCCGATTGTAGCATTTGTTTGAGCTCTTTTTTCTTTGAAAAAGAAAAAAAGCGAGTGCGGAAAGCGGGAATAAGCTTCTAAAAAATTAAGACATTCAGAGATTATGAAATTAAATAATTCCTGGATCTCTGGATTTCTAAATCTGTTAAGAATACTTAGCTAAATAAAAATCTTCTTTACTGCGCATTAACTTTTCTTCTTCCTCTGTTTTATCTTTATATCCTGAAAGATGAAGAATGCCGTGAGCCAAAACTCTTCGAAGCTCTTCTTCATATTCTTTCGATAGAGTAGAAGCGTTGTCTGAAATGCGCTGCAAAGATACGAAAATCTCTCCGCTTATTGTTTTGCCTTTCACGTAATCGAAAGTGATGATATCTGTATAGTAATCATGTTGTAAATAATCCTGATTTACTTTTAATAAATACTCGTCATCACAGAAGATGTAATTGATATCACCAAGCTTTTTTCCTTCTGAAAGAATAATATCTTCCAGCCATTTTGTGTAGTCTGTACTTACAGATTCCTGTAAGTTTTCGTAAAAGAATTGTATCATGTTTTAAAACCAGTGTCCTAAAATAACACTGAATATACCTTTTTGATTATTTTTAAGTGAGTGGCTGAAATTAAGCCTTATTTGTCCGAACGGAGATTTGTATCCTGCGGAAACTCCGAGTGAACTGTAATTAAGTTTTACAGCATCTTCGAAAGTTATATCGTCGGAAAGATTTGCGAAAGAAAAATTCCCGCTGAAAAAATAGTTCTTGTTAAATTTGAATTGAAGATCATTTGAAACCAGTACAACATTGTTAGAATTAAGCTGTGCAAAGTAGAAGCCTCCAAAGCTTTTGAAGTTAACCATATTTTGTTCGAAGATTCCTCCCAACCTGTATTGATAAAATTGAGGAAGATTTTCTCCAAGCGTAACTCCACCGTAAAGATTCAAACGATAGGAGAATTGTTTTGTAAGTGGAATATTAATTCTGATATCAGCTTTTATCTGAACAAGTCTTTTGTCTACTTCAGATTTCATTAAATCAATTACCTTTCCTTCCGCTGCAATATAGATTCCTTTTGTAGGGAAATCTCTGTCGTTCTGAGTATCGCTTTTTAAGAACACATAAGGGTTTAAAAATCGACTTATTCTCTTATTTGCACCATTAGATTCGGCATCGAAGTAATCGTGGCTAATACCGCCTCCAATAGCGAATTTATCTCTCCAAACAGATTGAATGTAGGCTTCATTTCTGAACCATTCCCATTTATCTATATTGTAATTGTCTACGTTTTTCAGATCAAAACTCATTCCTGAGGAATAAAGTCCGAAACCTGGAATATATCCGTTATCTATAAAATAGTTTAAGTAATATCTTGGTTTATCACCAACCACTACGTCCAGAGAAAGATTTGAGTTTTTAAAGAGAAGACGTTTAGCCGAATAATTTACGAGTAAGCCGGTTTTGAAAATTTCATCATAATGAAGACCGAATTTTACAAAGTGTCTGGCATCATCTTCCGTTACATAAAGTTTGAGATAACTTGCGTCATTTTCAGAGATGATATCGTAATTAATAAATTTATAATTATTGGTGGCTACAAGCTTATCAATTTTTTTATTGATGCTTCCATAAGTTTGGAGAGAGGGGAGACGCAGTCCCATTTTCCCTAGGACATAATTTTTTCCGAAAATCTTTCCTCCATCAATGGCAATACTATCAATTTTGTAAACATTAGAATAAATTGGATTCACCCGTTGCCTTAGTCTGTCGAACGATCGCTTGGGAAGCTGATCTAATATTTCTGTATATTTTAAACCTTCAACATAACCACTATCGAGAATTTTTTTCTTTTCGTCGTAGCTTGTGGCCGTCATGCCTTTTAGATTAGGCTTGATATTGATATCTGTGTATTTGTATTGACGTTTGGTATCTTTATGGATATTCATGTCAATCACCTGATTTAGGATCGCTATAATGCTGTTTAAATCCTCTCTTGTCGATAAGTCCTGGTTAAGATCCACACCGATGACGATATCGATTCCTTTGTCCTTTAATGGCTTCGAAGGGTAGTTTACCGTCATGGCTCCGTCGATGTAAATACTGTCGCCAATTTTTACAGGATCCATTAAAGATGGAAACGCAGAACTCGCCATGATTGACTGTACCAAATCTCCTTTTTCGAAGATCTGCATATTTCCGCTTTCAAGGTTTGTGGCAACGCACATGAAAGGAATCGGAAGTTTTGAAAAATCATCAATCGTGGAAACATTTTTGAAAAGCTCTTTCAGCAGATAAACATTTTTCTGTCCTGAGCTGATGGAAGAGGGAAGTGTAATTTTTCCGTTTTTTAAAGGAATTGATAAAAGATATTTATCTACGGATTTATTGAAGAAGGTACTTTCTTGTCGGGATTTCGGATCCATGATGAGAGAGTAGAAATCTGTATCCATTACAATTTTCTCAATCTCCTTTCCCGAATATCCTGAAGCGTACAAACCTCCTACAATTGCACCCATACTTGTTCCGGCAATATAATCGACTTTTACTCCTAAAGAATCTAATACTTTAAGTACCCCGACGTGAGAAAAACCTTTGGCACCGCCACCGGCAAGTGAAAGTCCTATTCTTGGGTTTTTAGGAATCACTAAATTCTTTTTTACCTGAGATTGTATCAAAAGTAATTGGAATACAAATAAGAGAATCAGGAGTTTTCTCATAATTAATCTTTTATATAAATCCGTTTCACCCGGGGCGAAATAGAGGTTAATACTTCGTATGTGATGGTTTTGCAATACGCTGCAAATTCTTTTAAACTTGGTTTTGAATTGAAGACCGTTACGGTGTCGCCTTCCTTTACATTGGGAATATTATCTACATTTAACATCATCATATCCATGCAGATGCTTCCCACGATTGGAGCTAACGTTTTATTGATTCCTACTTTTCCTATTTCATTTCCGATCAATCTCGGAATTCCGTCCGCATAGCCAACAGGAATTGTGGCAATTTTTGTTAAATGGTCTGTTTTATATCTCCTGCTGTAACCAACTGATTCTCCGTTTTCTACCAGAGAAATTTGAGAGATAACAGTTTTAAAACTTACAACAGACTGTAACTGTTTTTGTATTTCACTATTTGGTGATTCTCCTAGCATTCCTATTCCAATTCTCACCATATTGTATTGATGATTGGTATAACTTGTTATTCCTGAGGAATTTAAAATATGTCTAAGAGGCGAATATCCTAATTTTTCAATAAAATAACTTGAATTTTTCTCGAATACTTCCAATTGTTTTAAAGTAAATTCTTTCTCCTCTGGTACATCTGAAGACGATAAATGACTGAAAATACTTTGAACTTTTAAGTTTCTTTCATTTAAAGTTTCGCTTAATTGATCCAATTCAAAATCTTTAAAGCCAAGACGATGCATTCCTGTTTCTAATTTAATATGAATTGGGAATTTTTTATCGTAACCCGATTTTTGAACTGCTTCATAAAACAGATCCAAAACCCTGAAACTATAAATTTCCGGCTCTAAATTATATTCAATAATCGCATCATAACTGTGTTGCTCAGGATTCATCACAACGATAGGAGTGGTAATTCCCTTTTTACGAAGCTCAACACCTTCATCGGCGTAAGCTACACCAAGATAATCAATATGATGGTGTTGTAAAAACTCTGAAATTTCATAACTTCCTAATCCATAAGAATTTGCTTTTACCATTGCCATCATTTTGGTTTCTGGTTTTAGTAAAGATTTATGGTAATTAATGTTGTGAAGAATGGCATTTAAATTTACTTCTAAAACAGTATCATGTTTTCTGAGTTCAAGGAGATCTTTAAGTTTTTCGATCTCAAATTTTCTTGCACCTTTTAATAAAATAATCTGATTCTCAAGTTCTGTAAGATATTTACTGTCAATTAATTCCTGAGTATTAATGAAAGTAGAAGTTTTAGATTTAAATAAATCACTGAACTTTGAAATTTCATCTCCTATCAGGAAAACAGAATCGAATTTTTGTTCATTCACAAGCTCTGAAACTTCTTCATACAACTCCTGAGAATTAGAATTTACACCTACAATATCCGTTAAAACCAAAGATTTTTTAGTTTTGTTGTACTCATTTAAAAATTGCAGGGCAGTTTTCAGAGAATCAAGATCTAGGTTGAATGAGTCATTGATGACAATATTATTTTTAATTCCTTCAATCGCTTCAAGTCGCATTTCTACAGCCTTCAAAGCGTTGATTTTTTCGACGATCTTTTGATTTTCGATGTGTAACTCTTTTAGAACTGTAATCAGCGCCAAAGCATTCGTTAAAGTCGCTTCGTCTCTTTGATTGGCTGGAAAACTTATTTCCTCACCAAAATATTCAACAACAATATTTTCGTCTTTAGAAATGTTATTCTTAATGAAAACCTGATTATGATCTTTGAAACCGTAGGATATTAATTTTTTACTTGAATATAATTCTTTTATTTTTTTGTCTACCAATTCATTATCGCCATTGTAAATAACAGTTTCGGAATCTTTGAAAAGCTTAATTTTTTCATCAATTAATTCTTCCTCAGATTCAAAATTGGCTGCGTGAGCAGTTCCTATATGGGTAAGCAAACCGATTTGCGGATGGAAAATATTTTCCAGTTTCTGCATTTCGTTGGGCTTAGAAATTCCTACTTCAAAAATTCCCAATTTGTGAGAATCATTGATTTGAAGCAAAGAAAGCGGAAGCCCAATCTGAGAATTAAAACTTTTAGGACTTTTCACAGTCGGAAATTCATTCCAAAGACATTGATACAACCATTCTTTTAAAATAGTTTTCCCGTTGCTTCCTGTAATTCCAATAGACTGTAAATTGGAATTTTCGAAATGATATTTAGCTAATTTTTGAAGAAAATCAACAGAATTTTCAACAATGATCCATGTTACATTTCCAAACTGCGGAAATTGATGTTCTGAAATTATGATCGTAATTCCTCTGTCGATAGCAGCTTCAATAAACTTTTCCCCTGAATTTTTTTGAGTATTAATTGCAATAAAGGCGGCATTTTTTGTTGAATAAATGATCCTGCTGTCAAAAGCTATCGTTTTGACAATTAAATTTTCATCTCCAATAATCTGTGAATTGGTGATTTCTGCAATTTGTTGTACTGTATAATTCATTGGTGCCCCTTCTGCTTTATATTTTGTGTTGGTTTTGTGTTGGAAATCGCAAAGGCGCAAAGCTTTTTATTTCTGTTTTAAGGCGTAAGAAAATCTAAGATTTTCAGCAATGTTTGCGTTATCAATTTTATCGAAGATAAAATCCTTGCGCCTTAAAACTGCTTTATTAATTTAATTTGCGCCTTTGCGATTAACCAAAATATTTTATTAAATCTAAAATAAATTCAGACTTAAATTTAATCTTATTTTTTCTTAGAAAGTACTTCTTCAATAAAAACACGACGGCTTACTGCTTCATAACTTTCTGTTTCACCGAGCTCCACAAGATTATTTCCCTGAGAAATTCTCATGGAATAATTGGCAAGATTACCCGTTCTCTTGCAAATAGCATGCACTTTCGTCACGTATTCGGCGGTGGCCATCAAATTAGGCATCGGCCCGAAAGGACGTCCTAAAAAGTCCATATCCAAGCCTGCGATTACCACTCGTATTCCGCTATTTGCCAATTCATTAGCTATTTCTACGATGCTTTCATCGAAAAACTGTGCTTCATCAATTCCTACAACATCGCAATTTGACCCTAATAAGAGAATCTCACTAGGACTTTCCACTGCGGTACTGCGAATTTTATTCTGATTATGAGAAACGACGTCCTCATCAGAATATCTGGTATCCGTTTTTGGTTTAAAAATCTCCACATTTTGCCCCGCCATTTCAGCTCTTCTGAGTCTCCGGATCAACTCTTCGGTTTTTCCGGAAAACATTGAGCCACAAATAACTTCCATCCAACCACTTTGTTTGGAATGATTAATTGTATTTTCTAAAAACATTTGTTAAATTAGCCGTATATTTTTAAGATCAAAAGTAAGCAATTTTAACAAGATTCTCATATGCAGAACATCCAAGATTTAAAGGAAAAGATTTTTTTTGAATCCAAGAATATCATTGATATTTTGGAGAAAATCAACAATGTGGACGAACTACTTTCCAAGCAAGATCTTGTAGACGAGCTTGCGAATAGGATATCGTTCTTACGGTTGTTGGAAAAGAATATCGAGTATTTTATTACCGATAATTCTGTTCAAAATTCAGAAAATCAACAAAATATTTCATTCGTTAACCAAAATTTTGAGTCTCAGGAGTCAAATAATGAGGTTACAGAAGAGGAAGCTATTTTTAATAATGAATTTAATGAAATTGACGAAAATGATCATGAATCTTCCTACAGCGAAAACTCTGTAAGTCCTGTTGATACAGAAAATATTCAAGCTCAAGAGGCTGAGGAAGAAGCAATTTTCAATAATCAGCTGAATGAAATCGCTGAAAATGAATATCACGAAAATATTGTAAATCTTGTTGAAGAAAATACTGAACCGGAAAATGAAGAAAATTGTATTGATCCGGATTTAACGAAAGAGGAAGCAATTTTTAATCATCAGTTAAATGAGATTGATGAAGAACAACCTTCAGATTATCAAGGGAATATTTTAAGTTTCATTGATGAAGAAAGGATCCTTGCTGATGCAGAACCTGAAACTGATGATGATATTACTGAAGAAATATTCAGTCAGACGATCACAGAAGAAGAGGTTATTTTTAATAATCAATTGAATGAAATTGATGAATTTGAAAATGAAATTTCCGACAATCGAGGAAATGAATTGAATAATTTTGATGAAGAAGAGAAAATCCAAGATAGTTTTGAATCTAAAAAAGAAGAAAAAATTGAAATTATCCCAAATATTTTCGGAAGCGAAGACCTAGAAGACGAAGAAATGCTGATTGAAGAAAATGAAGAGCAATTCATTACTTCAAACGCAACCATCGGACAGGGCGAAATGGTAAATGAAACTTCCAATGTTGAAAATATTCTCAGCGAAATAAAAAATGACGCTCAAAATGAAGAAAAACATGAGCAAGACGTAATCGCAGAGGAAATTGACAGAAGAAAGATCACAAATATAGACAAGCCACTTCCTGAATTCGAAAAAGAAAAACTAGCTTCTGACGAAAGTTTTGAAAATCTTGAAGCTTACAATCAGGAGAAAAAAATAAGATTGGCTAATATCAAAGGTTTAAAGGCGGTTCAGTCTTTATTTGATGATGATCATTTGCAGGTAGAAAATCCTCTGGAAAAACCAATTCCGGTTGTAAAAGAAGATACAGGAAGCATCCTGAAGACAAATATTCCGACTAATTTAATGGAAGCACAAAAGGCAAAACCTGAGTTTAAATTAGATCTAAACGACAGAATTGCTTTCACAAAAACATTATTTGGAGGAAGCCAGTCTGAATTGAATGACGTTGTTGGAGTACTCAACAGCTTCAAAACATTAGAAGAAGCAAAAGAATATCTGAGCGATCTTTACTACGACAGAAAATGGAGCAAGGTAGATGAATATGCACAAAGACTGTGGATATTGGTAGAAAATAAATTTTTATAAACTAAATTTTGAGCGGAATCCTTTATTTTGTTCCCACACCCGTCGGGAACTTAGAAGACATGACTTTCAGGGCAGTAAAAGTACTGAAAGAGGTAGATTATATTTTATGTGAAGACACGAGAACTTCCGGAATTCTTTTAAAGCATTACGAGATCTCTAAACCTTTAAAATCGTATCACTTACATAATGAGCATCAGGCAACGGAAAAGGTAATTAATGACCTTAAAAGCGGCCAGAATATCGCCATTATTACCGATGCAGGAACTCCCGGAATTTCAGATCCCGGTTATTTATTAAGCAAAGCTGGATCAGACAATAACATTGAGATGATCTGTCTGCCCGGAGCAACAGCTTTTGTTCCGGCTTTGGTGGTTTCCGGACTTCCTAATAATGAGTTTTTATTCGCAGGTTTTCTTCCTCAGAAAAAGGGAAGACAGACCAAGCTTAAACAACTTGCAGAAGAGAAAAAGACAATCGTTTTATACGAAAGTCCGCACAAAATAAATACAACACTTGAACAGGTAAAAGAGTTCTTTGGAGAAAACACAAAAGCAAGTTTAAGCCGTGAAATCTCAAAGAAATTCGAAGAAACTAAACGTGGGACAATTAATGAGTTAATTGAATTCTCCAAAAGCAAAACTTTAAAAGGAGAGATCGTTCTTATTGTCAATAATTCTATTTAATTGAAAAAGCTAATTTTAATATTGTTTTCATCGGTTTGTGTGGCACAGCAGACCGATCAGTACAAGCAGATCTTATTGTCAAAAGAGCTAGGAAAAGAGGTCCGCTTTTACACGAAAGGCTACGGAATAATTTCCGATCCACAAACCGGAAAATCCGGGATTGTAGATTCGTCGGGCTCTATTTCTTTTGATTATCCTTTTAAAAGTGAAATTTCGCGTTTATCTAAAAACAGATTCATTTTAAAGACTAAAGATGCCATTTCTAAAGGGAAAACGGCTTTAATTGATGCAAAAGGTGATCAATTGATTGCTCTTGATAATTTCAAGTTCAGAACTTGGGAAAATAAGGACAGAATGATCTATTCCAAAGACGGAAAAGACTGTGTGTATGATTACAACGGGAAGCAGATCATCCCTTTTTATGATGAAATACAATTTGCCAGCGAAAACAGATTCTTTGTAAAAAAAGACAATGGCTGGTTTATCTATGATTTTGATGGTCAGCAGGTTTCAGATAGAGAATTTAAAGAAAATCTTCGCTTTTATAAAGGAAAAGTATACCTCACGACAGGCGCAAGAAGTGGTGAAGTTCTGGATAATAACGGAAAAACAGTAACCACGTTTTCAGATCATTATATTGAAGATATCAACGGTTTTCCTTTCTTAATTACAAAAAACGTTATCAAAAATAAATACGGAATTGTAGATGAAAATGAAAATGTCTTGGCTGATGAAATCTACGAACAGGCTTTTGTAGGAAGAGAATATATTTATCTGATTCACGATAATAACGTCAGCATTTTTTCTAAAGCAGAAAAGAAGGTTTATCCTACTGATTTTCATTACGTAAACCATTTATTTAATGGAATGTTTAAGTCCTTAAAAGACGACAGAAATCCTAAAATAGCTGTTCTTAAAACCAATGGAGAAATCATTTTTCCTAAAGAATATGATGTTGTTGAAGCTTTCAAAATTAAAGATGAAAATTATCTTTATGTAAGTAAGGACGGGGAGGAGAAACTTTTAGATAAAAACTTAAACAGTATTTTAGACGATGGTTATCAGATAGAAAAGGTATTTTTTGATAATTTAATTGTAAAAAAAGAAGATACTTTTTATAAATTTTTACCAAAAGATAAATCTTACACCGAGCTTAAAAATATCACTTCTATAAAACCATTCCAGTTTTATCCGGCGATTATCTGTAAAAACAAAGAAAACCTTTACGGAATGCTTGATGAAGCAGGAAATGAGATCATACCATTCGTATATGACGACATTTTCACGTTTTTTTCCGGAGATGAAGTTGTTGTACAAAAAGGAAATAAATTCGGGGTTACGAATCTTAAAAATGAGCCTTTAAAAGATGTTGTTTACGATAAATATTCTGTAGACAGAAAGAAAATTAAGCTTACAAAAGGGAAAGAATCGGAATTCATAGATTTTACGTCTTCAGAAAACAAAGTCTTATTTTAACAATTTTTTCATATGACAAAAAACAGTCATAATTTTTTATTAAAATAATGGTTTAAAATGCATTAAATAACAAATTATAATATCTTTGCGCACCATTTAATTTCGATAAAATTAAATATATTAAATTAGCCAAAACACAATAAGCTAATTCATTAAAGGAAAAATAATTGTCAGAAATATGAAACTATTAGAAGGAAAAGTAGCACTTATTACCGGAGCTACAAGAGGAATCGGAAGAGGAATTGCAGAAATGTTTGCTCAACAGGGAGCAAAAGTAGCATTCACTTACGCTGGTTCTGTAGATAAAGCAAAGGAATTAGAAGCGACTTTAAGTTCTGTAACTCAAATTAAAGGTTACCAATCTGATGCATCAGATTACGATGCGGCTCAAAAATTAGTAGATGAAGTAATGGCTGAGTTTGGTCAAATCGATATTTTGATTAACAACGCAGGGATTACAAGAGATAATCTTTTAATGAGAATGTCTAAAGACGATTGGGACACAATTATCAAGGTAAATTTAGATTCAGTATTCAACCTTACAAAGGCGGTTATCAAGCCAATGATGAAGGCAAAATCAGGATCTATCATCAATATGACTTCTGTTGTGGGAGTAAAAGGAAATGCCGGACAGGCAAATTACGCTGCATCTAAGGCGGGAGTTATTGGATTTACAAAATCTGTTGCGCTTGAATTAGGTTCAAGAAACATCCGTTGTAACGCTGTTGCTCCAGGTTTTATCGAAACTGAAATGACAGGTGCTTTAGACGAAAAAGTAGTTCAGGCTTGGAGAGAAGGAATTCCTTTGAAGAGAGGAGGACAGCCTGAAGATATTGCAAACGCTTGTGTATTCTTCGGAAGCGAGATGTCTGCTTACGTTACAGGTCAGGTTCTGAATGTTGATGGCGGAATGTTGACTTAATAAAATATAAATAAAAGCCGTTCAATTTGAACGGCTTTTATTTTCTGATTAATCTTTAAAAACCTGATTTTCCTGTTCCTGAACTCTGATAAAAGTCGTTCTTTTCGATAACTCCTTCAATTTCGAAGCTCCAACATAAGTACACGTTGAACGTACCCCTCCTAAAATATCTTTCACTGTCTCAGAGACCGGACCTTTATAAGCAACTTTCACCGTTTTTCCTTCCGAAGCTCTGTATTCTGCAACACCACCTGAATGTTTATCCATTGCTGTTTTTGAACTCATTCCGTAAAATGTACGGTATTTTTTTCCATTTTCCTCGATGATTTCGCCACCACTTTCATCATGACCGGCAAACATTCCGCCAAGCATCACAAAATCTGCACCGCCGCCAAAAGCTTTGGCAACATCTCCGGGAACTTTACAACCTCCGTCAGCAATGATATGACCTCCTAAACCGTGAGCAGCATCAGAACATTCAATAATTGCAGAAAGTTGCGGATAACCAACTCCTGTTTTTACACGGGTCGTACAGACAGAACCTGGGCCGATTCCGACTTTAATGATATCTGCACCAACCAAAAGAAGCTCTTCAACCATTTCTCCTGTTACAACATTGCCGGCAATAATGATTTTATTAGGGAAATTGGCTCTTGCTTTCTTTACAAAGCCCACAAAATGCTCAGAATAACCATTGGCAACATCAATACATAGAAACTCAATTTTTGGGTGCTTTTCGAGGATTTGTTGAAGCTTTTCTTCATCGGCTTTTCCGGTTCCTGTACTTAATGCAATATAATGATGAATATTTTCGGGGTGACTATTTAAAAAAGCACTCCATTCCTCAACAGAATAATGCTTGTGAACAGCTGTAATGATTTTATCTTTTGCTAATTCTACCGCCATTTCAAAAGTTCCCACCGTATCCATATTGGCTGCGATGATGGGAGTTCCTGTCCATTTCTTTTTGGTATGTTTGAAAGTAAATTCTCTTTCCAGGCTAACTTCCGAACGGGATTTTAATGTAGAACGTTTCGGGCGGAACATAACATCCTTAAAACCCAGTTTTATATCGTATTCTATTCTCATAATTTGGATAAATTAATAAGAATAAATGTAGGAAAAAGATTTAATGAAACAGTGAATTTAAAGGATTTTATAAATTCTTTAAGAAAGAATATTATTCATTAATGTCCTTTTGTCTTGAAACAAAAGAACGAAAAATTCAAGACTTGGAAACTTCCGCTAAAAATAAATTTTGTTCACTAAAAATTCTAAAACTTGCGCGAATTTTAAATTAGTTCTTCGATTCAATATTTGTCTCGCGCTTCAAACAGTAGAATTTTCTTAACGTTCACAAAATTAATTTTCTTAACGCTCCATTTTCCTATGTCGTTTTAGTTCACGTATAAAAGCATTAGAAAATCTGTGTAAATTTGCGAAATCTGTGGTTAAAAAAAGAATTATTAAATTAAAAAAGGGTGTAAAAACTACTTTTTCACACCCCATAAATTTATTTTGCCTCTCAAATCAAAACCAAGTTTTTCATAAAGCTTTTTGGCTCCGAGATTATTTTCAGCAACATGAAGAAAAGGCGTTTTGCCATCTTCAAATATGGTATTCGAAACAAATGCGACCAATTGTTTTGCAAGACCTTTTCCCAGATAATCTGTATCTGTGATCACAGCGCTTACTTCTGTCATATCGTTCATTTGCATTCGCTGGCCAGTCACTGCAACCAATTTATCATCTTTAAAAATTCCAAAATATCGACCTAATTCCGGCGTTCTATTTTTGAAATAGTGAGGATAAAACTTCTTGATAAATGCCAATAATTCATTATGATTTTCATTTTTAAGCTCAATTATTTCTTCAGTAAAATCAAGCTCAATTTTATTTTCTAAAACATATTGATCGCAGACAAGCTGGGACATTTCTGTTTTAAAATTTCATAAATTCGGTTTTGCTCCAAAAACAAGAAAATCATCACAGATTTTTGCATATTCTGTGATGTCTTTTTCTTTTGCAATCGTTGATGAACCTCCAAAAGCGGCGACTTCAGGATTGTAAAATTTAGAATCTCCGAAGTTTAAGCAAAACTTTTCATGATATTCATTAAGTGAATGATATACAGGATTATCTAATTTCTCGTACATTAATCAAACTTCATTACTTCTTCCAACGTTTTGATGTATTCGTAAGCTGTCATATCAAATTTTACAGGTACAATTGAGATGTATCCGGCAGCTAAAGCCGTTTCGTCAGCATCTTCAGATTCGTCCATATTATTGAAATATCCTGTCAGCCAATAGTATTTTTTTCCGTGTGGATTTACTCTTTCGTCGAAGCTTTCTTCCCATTTTGCATTAGCCTGTTTGCAGACTTTGATGCCTTTAATTTCTTCTTTAGGAAGTTTCGGAATATTTACATTTAATACAATTCCTTTTGGCATTGGGTTCTCCAATGTTCTTTTAACGATATTTTGAATAAATTCTTTTGCCTGAGAAAAATCTGCTTCCCAACTGAAATCCTGTAGTGAAAATCCGATCGCAGGAATTCCTTCAACTCCAGCCTCAACAGCCGCAGACATCGTCCCTGAATAAATTACATTAATTGAAGAATTCGCGCCATGATTAATTCCTGAAACTACGATATCTGGTCTTCTTGTCAATATTTTGTCAAGAGCCATTTTTACACAGTCAACGGGAGTTCCGCTGCAAGAAAAGTCTGTTTGTGGACCGTCAAGCGTAACTTCTTCGAAGCTTAAAGTTGAATTAATGGTAATTGCGTGGCCTTTTCCGCTTTGAGGAGAATTGGGTGCTACAACAACAACTTCTCCGATTTCGTTCATGAAACTGATAAGATTTCTGATACCAGGTGCTGTGATTCCATCATCATTAGTAACCAGAATAAGTGGTCTTTCCATATTAAATTTTAATTTTAACAAATATAGTGTAAAAGACTTTCTTTAAAAACCTTGAATTTAAATATTATTTTAATTTTCAAGCGCTTTTTTTATTCATTTTTGCATAAAACTAATTTCAGATGAATTTTTTTCAATTGACGGTTTTATTGATAGTAATTGTAACTATAATTTACTCCTGGAAGAAGAACAGGCTTGTGGCAAATTTTCTTTTAGGAATATTAATTTTAATTGGTTTAAGCAATCTTGATTTTCTCGACTTTGAAGGAGAAATGGACACGCTTACCGCCTGTTTTATGATGTTCAGTTATCTTGGATTTAGTTTTACCTATGTTATTTATGGTGTTAATAAAAATTCTGATTATCATATTACTTATTCGTGCAGTTTTTTAGTGATTTTTATCTCAGTCTGCTTTTTCTGTATCGATGGAGGAAAATATTATGAATATAAATTCGGAATGGCTTCGAGAATCATCGTTTCGTTCTTTCCTCTGTATATTTTGACATTAATTGAAGATCGAAAAATAAAGCAGCATACTTCTAGTAATAAAAACTCTTAAAACTAATTGATATTTATAAATAAGGTATTAAATTTGATAGTTTGTAACAGTAAATTAAAAATTACTACTAATTAAAATACTTTTTAAAAAATTAATAAAAATACATTACAGATTTATGTGGAAAAATTTCAAGCTAAATAAATTTTTACTCCTAATTCCATTAACAAGTCTAATGTTTTGTTTCAACTCACCTAAAAATGACGATGAAAAGATGCAGACGATAATGGTGAGCGTAAAGAACACTCTTTCTTATCTACATTACAGCCCGAAAGCTATTAATGATGCTTATTCTAAGGATGTTTACAAACAATATTTTGAGATGATAGATCCGGGGAAAAGATATTTCCTGCAATCTGATATGGATGAATTCAGCAAGCATGAAACAAAGCTTGATGATTATCTGAATATCGGAGATCTTACGTTCTATAAATTAACTACAGACAGACTTTTCCAAAGGGTTGATGAGATTGATAAATTAACTCAGGATATTTTCAGTAAGCCGATCAATTTGGATGAAGATGAAACATTGGTTTTAGAAAACAAGCTTAAAAAAGCACCGGTTTCTAAGCAAGATCAATATAATGAGTGGAAAAAATTCATTAAATACAATATTCTTCAGGAAATTGAATCTTTAAACAGCAAAGAACAGGCTCAAAAAGAGAAAAAAGATTCTGTACAGCAATATAAATTACAAGATACCATTAAACTTCAGATTCTTACGCCTGAGCAGAAAAAAGTAAAAGCTACAGATGAGGTGAAAGATCTTGTAAAAGACACGTTCACAAGGTTTAAGAAGAGAAATAAAATGAATTGGTTCACAGTGTACATGAATGCTTATACTGAGGTTTTTGACCCACACACCAATTATTATTCTCCAAAGGATAAGGAAGAATTCGATATGACTTTCACAGGAAAAGTGATTGGTATCGGAGCTATTATTCAGGAGAAAAAAGGATATTTATATCTTGGAGCGCTGACAATCGGAGCGCCTGCTTGGAAGTCTAAACAGCTTACAGAAGGTGATAAGATCTTAAAAGTAAAATCTAAACCGAAAGATGATGCCGTAAATGTTGTCGGAATGCTTTCTGAGGAAGCCGTAAGATACATCAGAGGTGAAAAAGGAACTCCGGTTACTTTGACAGTTCAGAAGAAAGACGGAACGATAAAAGAAGTTACAATGATCCGGGAAGAAGTTGCTATTGAAGATACTTTCGCAAGAAGTATTGTAGTAAATTCTCCAAATGGTAAAAAATATGGTTTCATTAATTTACCAAGTTTCAATGCAGATTTTGAAGATGCTAAAGGAAGAAATGCTTCTGATGACATTAAAAATGAGATCATTAAACTAAAAGCTCAAAATATTGACGGAATTGTTCTTGACCTAAGAAATAACGGTGGTGGATCTTTAACGGAAGTTGGAGATATCATGGGACTTTTCATGAATGCAGGACCTTATGTTCAGGTAAAAGACGGAAACGGAAAAATTCAGACATTGAAAAACAAGCAGGAAACTCCAATCTGGACTGGTCCGCTTGTTATCATGCAAAACGAACTTTCGGCTTCGGCTTCTGAAATTTTGGCTGGTGCAATGCAGGATACTGGAAGAGCGATGATTATCGGTTCTCCGCAGTCTTTTGGAAAAGGAACGGTTCAGACTTTTGTTGATTTAAACAGATTCTTAAATACAGAAGATGATTTCGGTTCTTTAAAATTAACAATCCAGAAATTCTACAAAATTACAGGAGAGTCTACACAGAGAAAAGGAATTGTTTCTGATATTCAGATGAAAGATTTCTTTACGTATGCTGAAATAGGAGAGAGATACGATGATTATGCATTGGCATGGGATAAAATTCCAAGTACGACTTTCCAGAAGCTGAACTATTTCGATGTGAAAGCATTAGAAAAAGCAAGCAACGATAGAATGGCTAAAAACACCAACTATCAGTTATTGTTGGAGTCCGCTCAATGGAGAGAAAAATTAGACAAAGAAGAAACGATTACGCTTAATATCAATAAGTTCAATGAATTGATGAAGCAAAGAAAAGCGCAGATCGAAAAATTCAAAGCATTGACGAAATTTGAAAACGGTCTTCAGTTCACACTTTATCCAAGCGAGCTTGAGAGAGAGAAGAAAGATGAAGCATTCAAGAAAAAATCTGATATGTGGATCAAAAATCTTAAGAAAGATCCTTACCTTCAGGAAGCAATGAATATCATTGGTGATATGAATGTAAAACAATAAAATAAAAACCCCGCTAACTAAAATTAGCGGGGTTTTTTATGCAATCAATTTGATTATTTAATTTCTACACATCCAACTCTTCCGCCTGCATTTCCTGTAGGCTGAGTATGGAAATCATCTGCCGCAGCATGAACGATCATTCCTTTTCCGATGATGTTTTTAGATTCGTCCGCGCAACCAAGGCACCATTTATCAGTTTTAAAAGTCAGCGTTGCCACTCCTTCCTGATTTGCCACTAAGTTCCCGATATCTCCCATGTGGAAATGCTCGGCACCCCATTTTCCGTGATCGTCTTTTCCTGGATTCCAGTGCCCTCCTGTTGAGGTTCCATCTGCTGCTGAACAGTCAGCTTTTTCATGAATATGTACCGCGTGAATTCCCGGAGTAAGATTCGTGACATCAAGCTTCATTACAACTTCATTTCCTTTTTGAGTAAACTTTGCAGTTCCTCCCGTCTGTGTTCCGCTTTTGGCGTTTACTGAATACGTTTTTACCGTTCCGCAAGAAACAGCAAATAATGTACAGCCTGCCAATAATGCTAATGTTTGTACCTTCATTTTAAATGATTTTTATAGTGATTTATAATTATATAAATTTAGGAACATTTTTTAGAAAGCTTTATAATCTTACCCTTTTTTATGTTAAATAGGCTGTTTTTACAATTCAGTCTGTAAATTTTACCGTTCGGAAAGAAAAAATTAGCAGATCTAAATTTTCAGATTAATTTTGGAATCAAATTAAGACCAATGAAAACACAGGGACAAAAATTATTATTTCTCATCACCTTTTTCTCATTTATCTTGAGTTATTCTCAGATAAAGGTTTCAGGAAAAGTGACCTTTCGAAATAAAGGAGTAAGTGATGTAAATGTCACACTTAAAAACACTTACGATGGAGCAACTACAGATGCAAACGGTAATTTTACATTTGAAACTTCTGAAAAAGGGAATCAGATATTAAGCTTTACCCATTCAAAATATAATGATGTTGAAAAACCGATTGTTATTGATAATCAGGATGTTTCAGTAAATGCAGAGTTGAAGGAACAAATCAACGAAATCGATGCTGTGGTGGTTTCTGCAGGCTCAATCGAGGCGAGCGACAAGAAAAGAGCAACCGCTTTATTAACGCCAATTGATATTTATACGACAGCAGGAGCAGACGGGCAGATTTCATCGGCCTTAAATTATCTTCCAGGCGTTCAGAAAGTAGGCGAAACAGAAGGATTGTTCATCCGAGGAGGCACAGGAACAGAATCTAAAATTTTTATGGATGGAAGTTTAATTAATAACTATTTCTCCAGTTCAGTTCCGGGAATTGCAGGAAGAGATCGTTTTAACACCTCTCTTTTTAAAGGAAATGTGTTTTCGAGCGGAGGATATTCTGCGTTGTATGGGCAGGCTCTTTCCGGTGCCTTAATGCTGGAAAGTGTTGATCTTCCGGATCAGAGTTCTTATGATTTTGGGATTTCTCCGATTTTTTTAAGTGCGGGATTCCAAAAATTGGGTGAAGATAAAAATCATTCATACGGAGCAACTTTGGGATATTCAAATTTAAATCTGATGCAGGAAGTTCTGAATTTTAATACAGATTTTATTGATGCACCTCAAGGCGTAAATGCTGATGCCAACTTCAGAATCAAAACAAAATCTGGTGGATTTTTCAAATATTACGGAATGTACGACACCAACAGTATGGGCGTAAAAACAGAAAGCTTAGAAGCTGATAATCAGTTTTCTTTAATTAAATTGAAAGGGAAAAACACTTATCATAATTTATCTTTCAAGCAAAAATTCGGGAGATATCTTTTAAATGCAGGAACTTCTTATTCATTCAACAGAACGGATCTTAATTTTTCAACAGAATATAATGAAATTGAAGCTGATAAGATGAGGTTGCTCACAGACGGAAATTACATCAATCTAAAAGCCGTTTTAGAAAGAAAAATAAACAAGATCAGCGCCTTAAGAGGAGGTTTTGAATTAAACAGCACCGACGAAAAACTCTCTTTTGAAGAAATAAATAAACATTATAAAGACCTTATTTCATCCGTTTTTGTTGAAACAGATTTAGGTTTCAGCAATCAATTGTCAGCGAAAATAGGAGTGAGGGCAGAAAATTCATCTTTCCTCGGCAAAACGAATTTTGCACCGCGTATCGCACTGGCGTATCGTTTGGCTAAATACTGGACAACCTCTTTCGCGTACGGATTGTTCTATCAAAATCCTGAAAGTAAATACATTAACGGTCCCGCAAATCTTGATTTTCAAAAATCTCAACATTATATTTTGCAGGTTCAGAGAACGACGGATGGCAGAAGTTTAAGATTTGAGGCTTTTTACAAGAAATATGATCAACTGATTAAAGTTTCAAACCTTGGATTTAATAATAATCAAAATCAACCCGTTCAAACAGCAGATAACAACAACGGATTCGGTTATGCAAAAGGATTGGAGCTGTTTTGGAGAGATAAAAAAACATTCGACAATATTGATTATTGGATCAGTTATTCGTTCCTCGATTCAAAAAGAGATTTTATGAATTATCCGATAAGCTTAAAGCCAAACTTCGCATCAGAACACACACTTTCTGCGGTTGCGAAGAGATTTATTCCAAAGTGGAAATTAGGAGTTAATCTTTCTTATACATACGCAAAAGGGCGACCTTATTATGATTTTGCAACGAAGGATGTGAACGGCGAGACGATTAATTATACAAGAAATGAAGGAAGATTGAAGGATTATAATGCACTTAATTTAAGTTTTAATTATCTTCCGAACCTTGGAAAAAAAGACGCCAAAGCATTCACTGTTTTTGTATTGAGTGTTTCAAACGTTTTAGGATCAAAAAATGTCTACGGATATAACTTTTCGTCAGACGGATCAAGAAGTTCTGCAGTAGTTCCTCCGGTGAATACTTTTATCTTTATTGGCGCATTTATAAGCTTTGGAGTTGATAAAACTCAGGATGCGATTAATAATAATTTGTAAAAATCTAAACAATCTGTATTTTTAATGATTTAATTATATTGATTAAATACATATCTTTGAATAAAATATAAACTAACCTCAAAAATTAGAAATAATGAAGAAATATCTATTAAGTTTTGCTTTAGCTTTTATGGGCTTAACGGCATTTGGTCAGACAGCTTACGAAAAATCAATGACTGAAAAAGTTGCTAAGCTGGAAACAGTGAAATCGGCGGAAGATTTTCAGACGTTGGCCAATGATTTCGAAAGAATATCTAGAATAGACCAAAACCAATGGTTGCCGGTTTACTACATTGCTTATTCTTATATCCAAAAAGGGAGAGCGCAGATGAACGCAGGTAAAAAAGATGAATTATTAACGTATTCAGGAGCTGCTGAAAAATATTTGATGCAAGCTGAAAGTATTGCTGGGAAAGACAATTCTGAGATCCATTTATTGAAAAAAATGGCATATTCTTTAAGAATGATGGAGAATCCTCAACAAAGATATATGACAGACGGTGTGAAGGCTGCAGAAGAGCTTAAAACTGCTGAACAGCTAGATCCAACCAACCCAAGAATTGCTTTGATCAAAGCTGAGGACATGTATTTTACTCCTGAGCAATATGGAGGAAGCAAAACAAAGGGAATTGAGCTTTTCAAACAGGCTTTGGAGAAATTTAATGCTTTCAAACCGAAATCTGCATTAGATCCAAACTGGGGAAAAGGAGAGGCTCAGTATTTCATCAGCCAAGGTGCTAAGAAATAAAAAAAACTTACAATATTATAAACCTTCCAGATCATGGAAGGTTTTTTTGTGCAGTTCAGTTATTGAAAATGACGGTTCGGTGAGAAATAATTTTTAATACCTTTAATTAAAACTAATTTTGACCTAAGAAATTCAATCATGAAACGCAAAAATCTTATCACCTTACTTTGGATATCATTGGTTACCTCAATGTTCTTCTTTATCTTTTTTACAGATGAAAAAAACGTTGAAAATTTTTTACTGACCGTATTGATATCTTTCATGTATTCGTTCGTTTTAGGTGCAGGAAATGGCTTGATTAATGATTTTCTTAATAAAAAATTTCCTTGGTCTGAGGCTACAACAAAAAGGGCGGCCATAAGCATTGTTTCGATTCTTATTGCGAATATTATTTTAGTCTATTTCTGCAATTATGTGAATTTTGTACTTATTCAAAAAGCGGTAAATACGGCAGAATATTTTTCAGGAAGATATAATTTCATCAATTGGTTTACGATAAATGTTGCCTTGCTGATCTCCGCTTTTCTTCATGCGAGAGGTTTCATGGAAGAACTCAAAAAAACATCTAAAAAAGAGGTTGTGGAGCAGAAGCTGATTGCAAAATCTGCCAATGCACAATTTGAAAGCTTAAAAAACCAACTGGATCCGCATTTCCTTTTTAATTCATTAAATGTTTTAAGTTCATTAATTGATGAAAATCCAAGACAGGCGCAGAAGTTTACTGCTTCAATGTCAAAGATTTACAGATACGTTTTAGAACAGAAAGATAAAGAATTAGTTACGGTTGAAGACGAAATAGAATTTGCAAAAACCTATTGCGATCTCTTAAAAACCAGATTTGAAGACAGCGTAGATTTTGTTTTTGATGTCAATAAAGAAGATTACAGAAGATTTGTTGTTCCGCTTTCGCTGCAATTGCTGTTGGAGAACTGTATCAAACATAATTTTGCGACTTCTTCAAAACCATTAATTATTAAGGTTTTTTCTGAAAATGATACGCTTTGTATTGAAAATAATCTTCAGGTACGCGAGCAGATGAAAGAGAGCGCAGGAATCGGATTGTCGAATATTGTTCAGCGTTATTCTCTGCTGACAAAAAAGAATGTTTATATCGAAAAATCCGAAGATTATTTTAAAGTAAAACTTCCGATATTATTAGCTAAACCTAACGAAACGAGTATAAAAGTTGAAGATAATGACAAGGCTTACGAAAGAGCCAAAAAAAGAGTAAAAGAGATCAAAAGTTTTTACGGAAACCTTACTTCGTATTGTATTATTATCCCGTTTTTGATCATTGTAAATCTTATTACCAATCCAAAACACATCTGGTTTTATTTTCCAATGTTAGGCTGGGGAATCGGAATTATTGCGCATGGAATGAGTGTTTTTGCAATCGGTAAAGGCTGGGAAGAAAAAAAGATCAGAGAGATTTTAGAAAAACAAGATAAAAGATAAAAACTACTAATATGGAAAATATAGATCAAAACGACCTTCGTTACAAGGAAGCGGAAAGAAAAGTGAAAAAAATAAAGAATTTTTACGTTTTCACTTTCATTTATTTTGCGGTGAATATTTTTATTTTATTTCTAAATTACAGAGAATTAGAACCCGGACAAACCATTTGGAGCCTTAAATATTTCTCTCTCCCAATATTCTGGGGAATCGGAGTTGTCGGCTACGGAATGAGTGTTTTTTTACCCGGATTTTTACTCGGAAACAACTGGGAAGAGAAAAAAATAAAAGAACTCATGGACAAGGAGAAACATTAATTTCACTATTTTTATACAGCACAATTTTTATTGTGCTTTTTTTATTTCACGAAACTAATCACCAAAAACAAAATAATTATGAAAACTCTGTACGTTATCTATTTTGCATTAATGCTCTTTTGGTTCGTCAATGAAATTTATTATTCCTTAAAATTAAAAGCAGGAAAAGACGACAAAAAAGTAAAAAATAAAGTGAATCTCACAAAGATCTGGATATTATTTACTTTCTGCTTTTTCTGTCCGATGTTGATTGCAAAGTTTACAGATTTCACCATTTTAAGAACAGAAGGGATTCTATTTTTAGGAATCGGATTACTTATTTTAGGAGTATTTTTAAGACTTTCCGTCATTCGGTTTCTAGGAAAATATTTCACCGTAGAACTCGCCATTAAAAATGATCATAAACTCATAAAACAAGGATTTTACAGATTTGTAAGACATCCTTCTTATACCGGAGTTTTGTTGGGATTAATTGGTTCCGGGTTGTTTTTAAATAATTGGCTCTCATTAATTGTTGCCTTTTTACCCATGTTTTTAATGATTATTGATAGAATAAAAACCGAAGAAAATGCTTTGATTCAACAATTTGGAAACGAGTATCTGGAGTATAAGAAAAGTACTAAGAAACTGATTCCGTTTATTTATTAGTTGAAATTTATTGCGGATGCTTCGACTTCGCTCAGCATGACATTGCTAAAAATGTACTATTAAATTAGAGCAGTTAGTATTAGAAATGTCATGCTGAGCGAAGTCGAAGCATTTTTATATAAACCAATTTAATTAAGCAGAAAATTACACCCAATCATCTGCGTAAATCTGTGAAATCTGCGGGAATTAAAAAATCTCATTTCCATTAATCAAACATTTTTACATTTCAGTATCCATTTTCTACCGCTCGGTAACATAAAGTTGATTGGAAGCTCTTTATTGACCTAAATTTGAATCAACAAAAACAAACAAAACAATTAAAATTAACATCATATGGAAACTTTCGAAAACAAAGAGAACCGAGCTTATAGAAAAGCAGAAAGAAGAGTAAAAGAATTAAAAGGATTCTATGGAAATCTTACTTCTTATTGTCTTGTAATTCCTTTTTTATTGGTTCTTAACCTTTTAACTTCTCCTGATCATTTATGGTTTTACTGGCCGATGCTAGGATGGGGAATGGGTCTTGCAGCACACGGAATCAACGTCTTCGGGATCGGAAAAAACTGGGAAGAAAAAAAGATCAAGGAATTGATGGATGAAGAAAGAAAAAACGTAAAAACACTTTAATAAATAAATAATAATCATTTAAAAATCAATATCATGAATTATAATCAAGCAGAGCAAAGAGTAAAAGAACTTAAAAAATTCTATAAAGGTATATTTTGGTTCGCAATCATTACAGGATTCGTTTTCTTAGACGATATTTTTGAAAAAGGAACATTTGATTTCTCACTTTTCGACGGCTCAATTATTTTAGGAATCTGGGGAATTATTTTAACGGTAAAAGCGGTAAAATTATTTATTTTTGATTCTGAATGGGAAAAAGAAGTGATGGAAAAGGAGATTAGAAAATCAAAAGAACCAATAAACTTTTAATACCTGAGAACTTTTATTTAATTTTAATTCCAAATTAAAAAACTAAAAATCAATGATCAAAACTGTCATTATCGAAGACGAAAAACCTGCAGCAAGAAAGATAGAAAGAATGTTGAGTTTGTTTCCTGAATTACAGGTTGTTGCTAGTATTGAATCTGTGGAAGACGGAGTAAAATGGTTCTCTGAAAATGAGCATCCGCAACTTATCTTTTCAGACATCGTTTTGGGTGACGGTTTATCGTTTGATATTTTTGAAAAAGTTCCTACAAAAGGATTTATCATCTACACGACAGCATTTGATCAGTATACATTGAAAGCCTTTAAACTGAATAGCATCGATTATCTTTTAAAACCAATTTTAGAAGAAGATCTTGCCGGAGCTATTGAAAAATTCAAATCATTTCTTCCATCAGGAAATTCGGTTACTTCTCAGGAAATTAAGCAGTTAATTAAGAAAGATAAGACTACACTTTCCAGAGTTTTGGTTAAGATTGGGTATAATTTGAAGATCGTTCAGACAAGCGAAATAAGTTGTTTTTTCAGTGAAAATAAGATCGTTTATCTGCAAACAGAAGACAGAACTTATCCTTCAGATTTTACTTTGGATGAACTGGAAGATGTGCTGGATGAAAAGAAATTTTTCCGTGCAAACAGGCAATTCATTATTAGCTCAGATTACATTAAAAATATTCACACTTCCCCAAACTATAAAGTAGAATTGGAGTTTCAACCTCAGGAAGAAATTACGGTAAGCCGTGATCGTGTGAAAGATTTTAAAGACTGGTTAGTAGGTTAATTTTTAGCCAAAGACACCGCTTCTTTCTATAAAATATTCGCCAGAGGTTTCGGATTTGTAGATTTCCATTGCAGAGCGCCAGATTCGGTCGTCTTTTGCCTGTAAAATGTTTTCCGGAAGATTTCTGTTGTAAGAATACCAACAGCCTACCAAACGATCCAAAAGAACGGTGTTTTGCTTGGCGTTATTCATATTGATTCTCAGATCATTAAAATTAAATGCTTCTGTATTTGAATTAATAAAATCTATGTAATTTGAATATCCCAACACCTTAACAATAAGGCTTAATTTTGCCAAATTGGGTTTGCTTAAAACTGCATTTTCATTTTGATAATATTTCTTTAGTTTGTTGATTATCAAATGTTCATAAAGGTAGTTTGAACCTAGCAATTCCGGTTCTTTCTTTATGCTTTTTTCTGTGTTGTCATTGACAATTAAATCATTAAGTTCTGCAACAATGTATGACCACTCGGTTTTTGTGACATCTTCCCAATTATTTTTCTTTAAAAAATGGAGACTTAAGAAATTCATTAATTTCTCAAGGTGTAAGATATCTTCTTTTTTCATTTGTTTATTTTAATTTTATAAGACTAATTTAAGATTTTTTTACAACTAAAAAAGATTATTGTAAGACTTTTATATTTTTTAATCCATCCAAATTTGAGTAGAAAATAAAAGTTAAAACAATGGAAACAAAAATGTTATTACAGAACGATTCTCTCTGGAACAGACTTCAGAACTTTTCGTTAGATGCTCCCAATGTTGATTTTCCTTTCTCAAAAAAATTAGCAAAAGAAGAAAACTGGAGTGTAGATTTTACTAAAAAAGCGATAGAAGAGTATAAAAAATTCGTTTATCTCTGCTGTGTTCTACCAAATGGCGCTTCACCAAGCGAAATTGTAGATAAGGTTTGGCACATGCATCTTATTTACACTCAAAATTATTGGGAAGAATTTTGTCCGGATATTCTGAAAAGAAAACTCCATCATCATCCATCAAAAGGAGGTTTTATAGAAAAAGATAAACATCAGAACTGGTTTTCAGATACTTTAAAAAACTACAAAGAAATTTTTAACCAAGACGCACCAGAAGATATCTGGAGTAATACAATTAAAAAACCTCAGCATAAAAAATCATGGTTCAAAGGACTGAGGATTGCCACTTTAATTGGTCTTTTATTGATGGTTTATTCCTGCTCCGACAATACGCTTAATACACTGACAATCTTTGTTGCAGTGATTATAATCTTTTTTCTTTTTATAAGTTTGGCCTCAACGGTTTTAGAGGCAAATACTCCAAAAGATCAGGATAAAAATGGTAACAGTAATGCTGACAGTGGCGGTTGCAGTGGCGGTGGTGGAAGTTGTAGCGGTGGCGGTTGTGGCGGTTGTGGCGGAGGATGTGGTGGTTGCGGAGGATAATCAAAAAAGGTTAACGATGAAAAAGATAATCATTTACACAGTTCCGTTTATCGTAAGCTTAATTTGGCTTATTGCAAACAAAAATACCTTTAATCCGATTTCCTTAAAAGGCCCGGATTTCCTGAAATTCTATTTGATTCTTTTGCTTGGATTTTATGCTTCAGTTTTCCTTTTAAAATCATTAAAAGAAACAGTTTCTAAAACTACATTTTACTTCATGATTTCGATTTTAGTTTTGGGAATTGTAAAATTACTTAGAGGAATTTTTTTAGGAAAACCTGTAGGTTTTTTAATTATGATTTTAATTTTAGAAGTTATTGTTATGTTGTTTCTTAATTTATCTGAATTAAAGCAAAAGATTAAATAATTATTTTTGAATTATTTCAAAAAAATAAACCCGAAACAAACTGCTTCGGGCTTCTTATAATTTATCTGGAAATTTACTTTTCTTCCGTCTCTTTGGCTGTTTTATAACCGTATTCTTTACACATGTAGTAAGTAATTCCTAACAGAAGAATGCTTAATAGCAAGTGTGATTTTTCGGGATGCACGATCGCTTGGTAAAGATTATATCCAAAAACGGCAGATACAATTCCGATTAATACTTGATTTGCTTGAGCGTACTGGTTTTTTAATGAAGTTTTCATGATTAATATTTTTAATTGTTATTTATCAAGTAAGTACAACAATTTGAAATATGTTACAGAAAAAAATTAATTACAAAATTATCTTCATTCAAATTATTTCATCAGACTGATATTGGTAAGCCCTCCATCTGCAAGGATTTCGGTTCCAACAACAAAAGTTGATTCATCTGATGCTAAAAACACGGCAGCATTTCCAATGTCCGATGGCAATCCCTGTCTGCCAACCGGAGTAATGTCTATCCATAACTGTTTTACCGCTTCCAATTGTTCTTCCGGGACAATTTTTCCGAAAACCGGGGTGTCAATAGAACCTGGTGAAAGGGCATTCACTCTAATTTTCTTCGGCAGTAAATCTAATGACAAACCTTTTGCTAATGATATGATAGCGGCTTTAGCAGCTCCATAAATGGCCATTCCCGGTGCGGCACGATGAGCAGCACTTGATCCGATAAGAATGATTGAAGCTCCTTCATTAAGATAAGGAAGTGCTTTTTGAACGGAAAAGTAGGCGCTTTTCAGGTTTAAGTCCATGTATTGATCATAACTTTTTTCTGTTACATCTTCAATACTTCCCAACGGAACGCCGTCAACAATACCTCCTGCATTCACTACCAAGAGGTCAATTTTTCCAAATTTTTCGGATGTTTTCTTAAAGACATTTTCCAGATCATCAAGATTGGTGACATCTCCTTTAATTCCGATAAATTCTGAACCTAAAGCTTCTACAGAACTGTTTAAGGTTGTCTCATTTCTACCCGTAATTGTACCAACCGCCCCTTCATTTTTGAATGATTCTGCAATACCAAATCCGATACCGCTGTTACCGCCGGTAATGACGGCTACTTTATTTTTTAATCTGTCCATTTTTTCAATTATTAAAAACCAAAAATTCCACCTGAAACGGCAATTTGTTCACCCGTAATCCATCCTGCATCATCAGAAGCAATAAATACGGCAGCTTTTGCAATGTCTTCCGGCTGTCCCGTGCGCCCGAGTGGTGTGTTGGATACAAACTTAGTTTCGGCTTCGCTACCGATGAATCCGGCAGTATGAGAACCTTCTGTTTCTACGATACCCGGCAAAATAGAATTGATTCGGATATTTCTGCCTGCAAATTCTTTTGATAAAGCAACGGTAAAAGCATCTAATGCTGTCTTTGTTGCAGAATATACTGAGCCTGTAGGCAACGGAGATCTGCTTGCGCCTGAACTGATATTGATGATATTTCCGCCTTTTTCACCAAATAGTTTTAATGCCGACTGAATCGCAAAAATAGAACCTAAAACATTGATGTTGAATTGCTGATGAAATGTTTCTGCCGATACCTGTTCGATAGGTTCATAGTTATAAATTCCGGCATTATTTACCAAAACATCCAATGTACCGAAAGCATTTTTTGTTTCATCAAAAAGTCTGATGACATCTGTTTCTTTCGACACATCGCCTTGTACGGCAATTGCAGTTCCACCAGAGTTGTTGATTTCGGTTACCACTTTATCTGCGTCAGCTTTACTTGAGGCATAATTAACGACAACTTTTGCGCCTTCTGCTGCAAAATATTTTGCGATTGAAGCACCTATTCCTTTTGAAGCACCTGTAACTACAGCTACTTTATTTTTTAATTTACTCATTGTTTTTGTTGTTTAAAAACTTAGGAGCAAAATTACCACATTGAAATTTATTTTAGTAACTTTGTAACTAAAAGTAACAGTAACCTCTAAGTAACAATGTAACCTTATGGAATGTAAACCTCTTGAAAAAGAACTTCATAAAAAGGAGATGATGGCCGTTCAGGATTCGATGGATGTGCTGAGCGGGAAATGGAAAATATCTATTATCTCCTCTATCTGCTATTACAATAAAAGACGATTTTCTGATATTCTGAATGATGTGGTTGGAATTTCCAACAAGATGCTGAGTAAAGAATTGAAAGAATTGGAAATCAATAAACTGATAAACCGTACAGTTTTGAATACTCAACCTGTAACGGTACAATATGAATTGACCAAACACGGCAAAACATTGCAGACAATCATTAATAATTTAACAGACTGGGGAATTGCTCATAGAAAGGAAATTATTGGGAAATAGTTTTAAGAAAATATCAAGCATAAAAAAAGACCTGAAAAGGTCTTTTAATATTTAGTTTAAGCAATTACTCCGCTTCCGATAAGTTCATCATCAAGATACCACGAGGCAAATTGTCCTTCTGCGATGGCAGATTGTGGATCTTCAAATTCCATATAAAAGGCATTTTTAAATTGGAAGATCGTTGCTTTCTGCAAAGTCTGTCTGTAACGGAATCTCGCCATTACTTCCATTGATTCTCCATTTTTCAGCCTTAGATCTTCGCGAACCCAGTGAAGTTCAGAATTATCAACTTTCAAGGCTTTTTTATGCAAACCTGGGAAGCTGTGACCTTCTCCAACGAAAATAATATTGTTTTCCATATCTCTGGATACAATAAAACAGCTTTCTTTATGTCCGCCGATTCCTAATCCTTTGCTTTGACCGATCGTGAAAAATTGGGCACCTTGATGCTTTCCGATCACTTTTCCGTCCGCTTTTTTATAATTGATTTTTTGACTTAAAAATTCTAACTCTTCTTCTTTTGAAGAAAATTCCGGCGTTTCCTGAGAAAACAAAGGAGAATCTTTGAAAATTTCTACAATTTCACCTTCTTTCGCAACCAATTGTTGTTGTAAAAACTGAGGAAGACTTACTTTTCCGATAAAACATAATCCTTGCGAATCTTTTTTATCAGCCGTAACCAATCCGATTTCTTTTGCAATTTCTCTTACTTCAGGTTTCGTTAATTCTCCGATAGGAAATAACGCTTTAGACAATTGATCCTGATTCAATTGACATAAAAAGTATGACTGATCTTTATTATTGTCTTTTCCAGCTAAAAGATGAAAAATCTCTTTTCCGTTCTCATCAAAAGTAGAATCTACTCTTGCATAATGTCCTGTCGCTACTTTATCTGCACCTAAAGACATCGCTGTTTTCATAAAAACATCAAATTTTACTTCTCTGTTGCACAAAACATCAGGATTTGGAGTTCTTCCTTTCTGATATTCGTCAAACATATAATCAACGATTCTTTCTTTGTAAAGATCGCTCATATCAATCACCTGAAACGGAATTCCCAACTTCTGGGCAACCATCAACGCATCATTACTGTCCTCTATCCAAGGGCATTCATCTTCTAACGTCACGGAAGCGTCGTTCCAGTTTCTCATAAACAAAGCCACGACCTCGTGACCTTGTTGCTGCAGCAAATATGCTGTAACACTGGAGTCTACACCTCCAGATAATCCTACTACTATTTTCATTTTATTTCAATTTTACGAAACTCTTAACGGGAGTTCTTAGTTTGATGCGGCAAAAATACAACTAAAAAAATTCGTAAAAAAACCATAATTTTAAACATCGATAAAAACAATTTATATGAAAAAGTTTATTATTCCTTTAGTGTTGATGCTTTCAGGATCGGCATTTTCTCAGGTTTCGGTAGGCACAACAGAACAAAATAATAACAAATGGACTTTCGGAGGCGGAATTGGAGTTGGTTTTGGAAGCCAAAGTTTGTTTTATTTACAGGCTTCACCAAGAGTAGGTTACAGGCTTACTGATGATTTGGAAGGAGGAGTCATTGGAAGTGTTTCCTGGCAGACTTCAGATTATTATCGCTCAACCATGTTCGGAGTTGGCCCGTTTTTGAATTATTATATTGCCAGAACGTTTTATTTAAGTGCTAATTATCAGCATTATTTTATCAATTATAAAGATAAATATTACGATTATAAAATGAATGAACAGGAAGATGCTTTGTATCTCGGAGGAGGGTATATGCAAAGAATCGGGAATAATTCTTTTATGCAGATTGGGGTAATGTATAATGTTCTCTGGAAAGAGAATTCAAGTATATTTTCTAGTGGTTTAGTTCCTAATATTGGATTTGTAGTTGGATTGTAAGATTAAAATTCATTTAAACATTGATATAAAAATAATTCCCGAAGCATCTCGCCCCGGGAATTTTATCTGTGTTGATATTAAATTACTAAAATATTACGATAAAAGTTGAACCTCCAACAGTAAATAGGTTACCGTTAACAACTGGAGTGCCATAACCTAAAAGATCGGTTACCGGGGGGTCTAATGGACCACAACCCATACGCATTGTATAATAACCGCCTATTGCTACTCCCGAAGTATCTCTAACCCCGAATTTCATGCCTGCCCATTTTGCAGCCGTCCAAAGTGATGATGGAACCGGGTTTCCGGGAAGATTATATGGATTTAAATAATCAGCGTTCACCACCCAGCTATTAATTAAAGGGGTATCGGGATAGGTAGGATTAAATGTGTCTGCAGTATTAACATCTGCAGTATAGTAAGCTTCAATAACACCTAATGGCGATGAAGACGCAGGTCCTAGTACCGATAGTGAAGTGTTCGCCTGAATATTGGGACTACAGTTTCCTGTTGTACTTGCGTAATTTGATTTCCAAATCGTATATTCAAGAATGGTATCTGTATAGTTTTGGATATAAAGATCGTCCTGCGCCGAGGCGAAAAATGAAGCAATAAATGCTGTCAATAAAAAAAGTTTTTTCATAAGATTTTAATTTTCAGATTTATAGTTTTTATTAGTTTGCTTGTTGTATTCGCCGTAAACTTGAACAGCCCATTTAAGAATTTTTTCCTTGTCTCCGCGTGTTTGTTTTTCAATTTCAGCATACGAAACTCCAGATGAAGCAATAAGGTCTTTTGCAGCCGGAAGAAGCATTTCTTTTTTATAATCGCTTAATTCAGCAGAGGTTCTTGGAGTTGCGGGAGCAGGTTCTTTCTCCATTGCTACTTTTTTAATAGCTAAATTGAATTTTTGTACCGCTTCGGGCTTTGAGATATCCGGAGTTGTATTTGTCGCCATATTCTCATTAGCGCAAGACAAAATAGTGAGCATCGGAATACTTAAAAGTAAAATTGTTTTTCTTAATTTCATGATAATTGTTTTGAATTAAATGATTAATAAATAACAACCCAAGTTGCTCCTCCTACTGTAAAAAGGACGGCATCTGTCATAGATGGAGGAATTAAGTTACCCGCTAAATTTGAAAATACAGTTGTACTTCCACAAAATTGTCCCAGAAAATAGTATCCGCCAACATTTACTCCGGATTGATCCTGTACTCCGAACTTAATACCTGTCCAAGTTGTCACGTTACTGAAAACATTGAGAACGCCTGACGGAGCGTAATATGGAGCTGCAAAATTGTTGTTAACGATCCATCTGCCTACCTGAGGGGTTGATGGATACGCTGCGTTAAATGCGAAAGTATTATTTACATTCCCATCATAACTTGCATCTATTGAAACCGAAGGATCATTAGTATATCCTAACTTTAATAAATTATTTGTGACGTCTCTCGCCTCCAAATTAGGAGTACACCCTGTTGTTGAACTCCCTAAATTAGATTTTAGCAAGTTATACTCTACATAATTAGGAGTATAGTTCTGGATATAAATTGGAGGAGGGGTTGTTTGAGCAGAAATACAATATGAAGCAATGAATGCTGTTAATAATAGTAGTTTTTTCATGATTTTAGTTTTCAGATTTGTAGTTTTTGTTAGTTTGCTTGTTGTAATCTCCATAGACTTCTACAGCCCATTTAAGGATTTTTTCTTTATCGCCTCCTGTTTGTCTTTCAATTTCAGAATAAGAAACTCCAGTTGAAGCGATGAGGTCTTTTGCGGCAGGTAAAAGCATTTCTTTTTTGTAATCACTTAATTCAGCAGACGTTCTTGGCGTTGCTGGAGCAGGTTCCTTTTCCATCGCGACTTTTTTGATTGCTAAATTGAATTTTTGCACAGCTTCTGGCTTCGAGACATCAGGCATTGTGGTGGTTGCCGATGACTCGTTGGCGCAAGATAGAATTGTAAGCATTGAAATACTTAAAAGTAAAATTGTTTTTTTCATGGTTAAATTGTTGTTAAAATTTAATTGATAGTGTTTAAACTAATTATATAAAGTGATTATTAATAGAGTACCATCCAGGTTGCTCCTCCGGCTTCAAAAAAAGTACCATTGATAACCCCGCTAAATCCGGCAACAGCTGTTGGTGATCCGCAAAAATATCCCATAGAATAATATCCTCCGATATTGTTTCCCGACTGATCCTGAACGCCTAGTTTTATACCTCCCCATTTCGACCCTGAAATAGCTGCTGCAGGAACAGGATTGGAAGGAAGAGTGTATGGACTAGAATAGTTGCTGTCTAAGGTCCAAGTATCAATTAAAGGAGTTTGAGGATAAAAAGGATTAAATGTATTTGAAGTATTAATGTCTCCGCTGTAAAATGCATCAACAGATACTGCTCCAGGCGAAGTAGAGTAGGTTAATGTTGACAATCCTGTGACAGAACTTGAAGACTGAAGGTAAGGACTAATACAGTTTCCAGATGTATTCAAAGGGTTTAATCTCCATACGACATATTGTATAACTGTATCCGTATAATTCTGAATATAGAGATCCTGTGCTGAAGCGCAGAAAGAAATAGCAAATGTTGCCAATAAAAGTAATTTTTTCATAATTCTAGTTTTCAGATTTGTAGTTTTTATTGGTTTGCTTGTTGTAATCTCCATAGACTTCTACAGCCCATTTAAGGATTTTTTCCTTGTCACCTCCTGTTTGTCTTTCGATTTCAGAATAAGAAACTCCAGACGAAGCGATGAGGTCTTTTGCAGCAGGTAAAAGCATTTCTTTTTTATAATCACTCAATTCAGCAGAGGTTCTTGGTGTTGTAGGGGCAGGTTCCTTTTCCATCGCTACTTTTTTGATGGCTAAATTGAATTTTTGCACTGCTTCCGGCTTCGAAACGTCAGGCATTGTAGTAGTTGCCGATGACTCATTGGCACAAGATAGAAATGTAAGCAGCGAAATACTTAATAGTAAAATTGTCTTTTTCATTTTTATTAGTTTGTTTTTTGGAATGTGAAGTCGTAATTAAAACAAGGGAAGCGCTCAAAAGGTTTGTTGTTGAGGGCTTTATCTGAATTTAGTTTTAAATTAATACTAATATATTACAATCCATGTTGCTCCTCCGGCTGTAAAAAGGGTGCCATTCACTGCTGGATTTGTATAAGCCGATAGATCGGAAATTATAGGCTGTCCACAAAATTTTGCCATAGTATAGTATCCACCTATTGCTGTTCCTGATAGATCTTTTACCCCAAATTTTATACCCGACCATTGAGAAGCCAAACTTGGTGCGACTAGTGAAGGATTGGGTGGAACGAGTGGATTTGCAAAATCAGCGTTCAATATCCAATGGTCGATTAACGGAGTATCTGGATAAGCAGAACTGAAAGTCATTGTAGTTGTTAGATCTTCTAGATAATATGCTTCTCTTGGCATTGTAGCTGAAATAGTTGGGCCAAGAATGCTTAAACCTGTTGTGCTGTCTCTTGATTCGAGATTTGGTTGACAGCCTCCTCCAACATTGGTTTGATTATCTTTCCAAATCGTATATTCAAGAATCGTATTGGTGTAGTTTTGGATATAAAGATCTTGTGCTGAAGCGCAGAATGAAACAGCAAATGACGCTAATAAAAGTAATTTTTTCATAGTCTTAGTTTTCAGATTTGTAGTTTTTATTAGTTTGCTTGTTGTAATCTCCATAGACCTCTACAGCCCATTTAAGGATTTTTTCCTTGTCACCTCCTGTTTGTCTTTCGATCTCAGAATAAGAAACTCCTGATGAAGCGATGAGGTCTTTTGCAGCTGGTAAGAGCATTTCTTTTTTATAATCACTCAGTTCAGCAGACGTTCTTGGAGTTGCAGGGGCTGGTTCCTTTTCCATCGCTACTTTTTTGATGGCTAAATTGAATTTTTGCACTGCTTCCGGCTTCGAAACGTCAGGCATTGTAGTAGTTGCCGATGACTCATTGGCACAAGATAGAAATGTAAGCAGCGAAAGGCCTACACATAAAGTTATTCTTTTCATATTAATGATATTGATTTTATGTTCAATAAAATTAAATATTTTTTTTAATTAATCATCAATTAGTGAAAAAAATATGTTAAAAATTAATTTAAACGAAAAAAGCATCGAGAAAATCCCGATGCTTTTATATTTAAAAATTAAATTATTTACTAAGAAGATTTTTCAACCGTCTTTTTTGTTTTCTGAGCTTTTCCGGCAAGACCATCTTTCGCTTCATTTACATCTAAAATAATAGTTTCTCCTTCATTTAATTGCTTGTTTACCAGCATTTCAGCCAATAAATCTTCAATATATTTCTGGATCGCTCTTTTTAGAGGTCTCGCACCGAAGTCTTTATCCCAACCTTTTTCAGAAATAAAGTCTTTTGCTTCTTCAGTTAAATCAACTTTATATCCTAATTTATCAAGTCTTGTGTAAAGTTTGTTCAATTCAAGATCAATGATTTTCTTGATGTCTTCTTTCTCAAGAGAGTTGAAGATTACAATATCATCAATTCTGTTCAGGAATTCAGGTGCAAATGCTTTCTTAAGGGCATTTTCAATTGTTCCTCTTGCTCTTGTGTCAGAACCTGTTTTCTTAGCAGAAGTCCCGAATCCTACACCATCACCGAAGTCTTTAATATCTCTGGTTCCGATGTTCGAAGTAAGGATGATGATTGTATTTCTAAAATCAATTTTTCTACCTAAACTGTCCGTAACATGACCTTCATCTAAGATCTGCAACAAGATGTTGAATACATCCGGGTGAGCTTTTTCAATCTCATCCAAAAGAACCACAGCATAAGGTTTTCTTCTTACAGCTTCTGTTAATTGACCGCCTTCCTCGTATCCAACGTATCCCGGAGGCGCACCAACTAATCTTGAAACCGCGAATTTTTCCATGTATTCACTCATATCGATTCTGATCAAAGATTCATCAGATTCGAAAAGTTCTCTTGCCATTACTTTAGCAAGCTCAGTTTTACCAACTCCCGTTGTTCCAAGGAAGATAAATGTTCCGATCGGACGGTTTGGATCTTTAAGACCTGCTCTGTTTCTTTGAATAGCTTTAACAACTTTCTTCACAGCATCTTCTTGACCGATAACTTTTCCGTTCAGTTTTTCGTCCATTTGAGCTAGTTTATCAAGCTCATTTTTACCGACTTTCGTTACAGGAACACCGCTCATCATAGAAACTACTTCCGCAACATTTTCATCGGTTACGGTTTCTTTCTTCTCTTTTACATCTTTATCCCATTTATCCTGAGCAGAATTTAATTCCATTTGAATACGTTCTTCTTCATCTTTAAGCTTTCTTGCCTCAAGATAATCCTGAGCTTTTACAGCTTTCTGTTTCAGTTCTTTAATGTCTTCAATTTTCTGTTCAAAATCAATGATTTCAGTCGGAACTTTCATGTTTTTAATATAAACACGAGATCCAGCTTCGTCCATTGCATCAATAGCTTTATCCGGTAAGAAACGGTCTGTAATATATCTTGCTGTTAAATTAACACAAGCCAGAATTGCTTCCGGAGTATATACTACATTATGATGTTCTTCGTATTTGTCTTTGATTTGATTCAAGATCTGAATGGTTTCCTCAATATTAGTAGGCTCTACCATTACTTTCTGGAATCTTCTCTCTAAAGCACCATCTTTTTCAATATACTGACGATACTCATCAAGAGTTGTGGCACCAATACATTGGATCTCACCTCTTGCTAAAGCTGGTTTGAACATATTGGAAGCATCTAAACTTCCCGTAGAACTACCTGCACCAACAATTGTGTGAAGCTCGTCGATGAATAAGATTACATCACGGTTTTTTTCTAATTCCGTCATGATGGCCTTCATTCTCTCTTCAAACTGTCCACGGTATTTTGTACCTGCTACCAAACTTGCAAGATCCAAAGTGATTACTCTTTTACCATAAAGAACTCTAGAAACTTTCTTCTGTTGAATTCTTAAAGCTAAACCTTCAGCGATGGCAGATTTACCAACTCCAGGCTCACCGATAAGCAACGGATTGTTCTTCTTTCTTCTTGATAGAATCTGAGAAACTCTTTCGATTTCTTTCTCACGACCAATCACTGGGTCTAATTTCCCGTCTCTTGCCAAAGAAGTAAGGTCTCTACCAAAGTTATCCAAAGTTGGAGTTTTACTTTTTGCAGACCCTAAATTTCCTGTAGGCTTTCTCATTTGCTCAAAATCCTCTCTCTCTTCGTCGTCATCGTAAGCACTCATTTGTGGCGCCTGGCCAGAATTTTTTAGCATAGTTTGATATTCTTTTGATACTCCTTCATAGTCGATGTCGTAAGCACCTAATATACTTGAGGTAGGGTCTTCATATTTATATAGAATGCCTAAAAGCAAATGAACGGTATTAATTTCATTACTTTTATACTGTCTGCATTCTAACTCAGCACGTTTGATGGAATGATCTGCCATCTTGGTGAAAGAAATATTGGTAACCTCCTCAGAAATAGGATTTAGACTTGCTGTATTTAGAGTTTCAATTTTTCTTCTGATTTGTGTTAAATCCGCATTAAGGTTTTGAAGGATTTCTTTTGCAGAGTTTTCTGTTTTTATAATACCTAAAAGTAGATGTTCTGTATTAAGAAATTCACTTTTCAGCCGTTTAGCTTCGCTTTTGCTTTGTTTGAACACTTGGCTCAAACCTTGTGAAAACTTATAATCCATAATATATCTCATTAGAATAATAGCAACGTTGCTAATTATTCATTATCTAAATTACAAATATTTTACCAAAAATAAATTAATGACTTTATGGCAGAAAAAAACTTTATTATCTTATTGAAAATGACTAAGTTTGTTATCCTTTAAATTTTTCTCATGAATCCCGAAATTTCTACCTATATCGGATATTCTGCTTCACTTTTTGTAGTGTTGAGCTTTATATTGAAAGATGTAAGAAAAATCAGAATTGTTAATATGATTGGCTGTATTTGTTTTGTCATTTACGGTATCTTTAGCGGAATGCTTTGGCCGGTAATCATACCTAACGGACTGATTTGCTTTATACAAATTTACCATTTGTTGGCAGGAAAAAAAAGTAAATGAGGAAAAAAATAATCACATCTGCTTTTAGTAATTTATATACAGATCAACGTATAGAAAAGGTTTGCAGGACTTTGCACGAAAATGGCTATGAGATTGACTTAATAGGTAATGATTGGGGTGGTGCAGAAAAAATGCAGCGACCTTATTCTTTTTCCAGAATACAATTAATTTCTAAAAGTTTAAAAACAGGCTACTTTGAGTTTAACTGGAAACTATATCATGAATTAAAGAAAAAGGCAGATCAAAATACGATTCTTCATGCTAATGATTTGGATGCCTTACTACCGAATTATCTTATTGCTAAAAAATTAAATATTCCTTTGGTTTTTGACAGTCATGAAATTTTTTCCGAAATGCCGGCAATTCAAGGCAAAATGTCACAAAAATTATGGGGATATCTTGAAAGAAGCATCGTTCCGAAAGTGAAATTTATGATAACTGCGAGCGGAAGTTATGGAAAATGGTTCCAAAAAAAATATGGAGTTGATCCGATTATCGTTCAAAATGCACCACGAAAAATCAATTTTAACCTTGAAATTCCTGAAAATAATCCAAAAGTAATCTTATATCAAGGCGCAATAAATCCGTTTCGCGGAGTAGATAAAGTTATTTTAGCAATGCATCATCTTGATAATGTAATTTTAAAAATTGCAGGAGGTGGGCCTCGGAAAAAAGAATATGAAGATTTAGTCATTAAAGAAAATCTTCAACATAAAGTTCAGTTTTTAGGAAAATTAAAACCGGAAGATTTAAGAGAAATCACGGTAAAGGTTGATTGCGGAATGAGCATCGAAGAGAATGGGGGAGAGAGCTATTTTTATTCTTTACCGAATAAGGTTCTTGATTGCATTCAGGCACGAGTTCCTTTAATTTTATCTAATCTTCCGGAAATGCAGAATATTAAAAGTCAATTTAATATTGGAGAAATCATTAAAAATCATCAGCCTGAAAATATTGCTGAATCCATCAAATTAATTTTAAATAAAGGAAGAAAAAATTACCAACCCGAACTCGAAAAAGCAGCAAATACTCTTTGCTGGGAAAATGAAGAGATAAAATTGTTACAGGTTTTCGAAAAGGCATCAACTGCGCTATAAGCTTTAAACAATAGGCAACAAGCCAAATTTCATACCCCAATCACTCTGCCTATAGCTTACTGCTTCAAGCCTAAAGCATAATTTAGTATCTTTGCAAAAAGAAAGTATAGAATGACCATTAAAGAAAAACAGAAGGAACTTATCGACGAATTTGCGTTTCTTGAAGACTGGGAGCAAAAATATGAGTACATCATTGATCTTGGGAAAGAATTAAAAGGACTTCCAGATGACAAGAAAGGTGATGAAAACCTTATTAAAGGTTGCCAGAGCAAAGTTTGGATTGATGCTGAGTTCAAAGATGGAAAACTGTTTTTTGATGCAGATTCTGACGGTATTTTGCCAAAGGGAATCGTTTCTTTATTGGTGAGTATCTACAGTGGACATTCTACACAGGAAATTTTAGATTCTGACTTTGAGTTTATCTCCGAGATCGGATTACAGGAGTTTCTTTCTCCTTCCAGAGCCAATGGACTAATGGCGATGACAAAACAAATTAAATTTTATGCAGTTGCCTATCAACTAAAGTCGTAGCTGTGACCAGAATTTTAGCATATCGTTTTTCCGCTTTTGGTGATGTCGCTATGACTGCACCGGTTTTTCGTGAGTTCTTGGAACAGAATCCCGATATTGAAATCATCATGGTTTCAAGAAAGAATTTTGAGAGCTTATTCTCTGATATTCCGAATGTTATATTCAAAGGAATCAACTTAGATGATTATAAAGGTATTTTCGGATTACAAAGATTGGCGAATGAATTGATTAAAGAATTTCATCCCGATATGGTCGCCAATTTACATGATGTGATCAGAACGAAAATCTTAGATAAAATTTATCGCCGAAAAGGACTTAAAGTATTCAAAATCAACAAGGGGAAAGAAGAAAAAGAACAGCTAACCGATATTTGGAATTTAAATAAAGTTCAATTAAAAAAAACGGTTGAGCGTTATGCAGATGTTTTCCGTGAAATGGGTTTTAAAGTTGAGCTTTCTCATCAGTTAAGACCAACTTCAATTAATAAATCCGGAATTGGTTTTGCGCCATTTGCCCAACATAAAGGGAAAATGCTTCCTTTGGAGAAATCTTACGAATTGGTAAAGATTTTAGCTCAAAAACATAAGATCTACTTCTTCGGAGGCGGAAAAGAAGAGACTGAAACATTAGAAAAATGGGAAAGTCAGATTCCGAATACAAAAAGTTTATCCGGCAAATTAAGCCTTACGGAAGAACTCAATAAAATTTCAGAATTAGAGTTAATGATCTCCATGGATTCTGCCAATATGCACTTGGCAAGTTTAATGGGGACGCGATGTGTTTCTATTTGGGGCTCTACGCATCCATATGCAGGCTTTTTAGGCTTTGGGCAGAGTGAAGATGATGTTGTACAGGTAAATGATCTTACGTGCAGGCCTTGCTCTGTTTTTGGAGATAAGGAATGCTATAGGGGAGACTGGGCTTGTCTGGAAGAGCTTAATATTCAGAAAATAGTTGATAAAATCTATTAGAGGATTTTATTTGAATTTTTTCTGCTTTTCTTTTCCAACGTACACTTCTTTTGTTTTTTCATCAACCAATTTTATATATTCTCCTGATCTGTCTATTTTTAAGATCAATTCGCTATTATTTTTAATATCGGTAAGTATAAGAAATTGCTTTTTTATTTTAAAAGTAAAAGTAGTTTTTGTTAAAATGCTTTCAAAATGGGAGTCTTTTATTGAGTGATTCATCAATTGAACCTTTGTGGAAGAGGAGTTTGTTTGCGAAAAGACCTTTTTATCACCGATAAATATTAAAACTTTTGAATAGGGTTGGTTAGCGTTCAAAACATCAATGTTCCGAGTGTCTAGACTATATTCAAATCTTGTAAAATTATCAAAGTTAGGATCAGCATTCTTTGATGCTTTTATAATTACAGGACTCTCCTTAATTTCCTGAGAATAAATTTTTGAAATCGAGAGAAGAAAAACAAAGGATATGAATATTTGTTTCATTGTAATAATATTTATATAACAAAAAAAATCTCCCTTAAAAAAGAGAGATTTTGTGGGCCCTGAGGGATTCGAACCCCCGACCCTCTGGGTGTAAACCAGATGCTCTGAACCAACTGAGCTAAGAGCCCTAAATTTTTTAAAGGTATTAGGAACCTTTGTGGGCGATGAGGGATTCGAACCCCCGACCCTCTGGGTGTAAACCAGATGCTCTGAACCAACTGAGCTAATCGCCCTCTGTAACGTTATTTCCGTTTAGAGTGGTGCAAATATACGACTTATTCGGAAAACTCCAAATTTTTTTCTAAAAATTCTCCAACAACAAAGTTACTTCCGCCAATAAAAATCATTTCTTCATTTGTACATTGTTGTTTTGCAGATAAATACGCCTCCTGCACAGAATCGAAAATTTTATAAAAAATTTTTGCATTTATCAACAGATCTTCATAATCTTTCGGATGTCTGCCCCTGTGGATAGACGGTTTTGCAAAATAAAACTCAGAATTTTCTGGTAATAAACTCATCACTTCATCGATCTTTTTATCAACTACAAAACCTAAAATGACGTGTTTATGCTTGTCAATCGAGTTTAATTGAGTAAAAACCTGTTCCAATCCTGCCTGATTATGTCCTGTATCACAAATTGTCAATGGTTTTTGAGAGAATTCAAACCAACGACCGATAAATCCGGTGTTTTTATGAACGTTTAAAAGTCCGTTTTCAATATTTTGATCTAAAATATTTACGTTGAGTTTTCTTAATTCTTCAATTAATGCCAAAACAACCTTTATATTTTTTGCCTGATAATTTCCTTTTAAATCTGACTTTAAGTCGGTTTTTAGTAGGGTAGCATCACTAAAAGGAGCGTTTTCTTGAATTGATTTTTCTTTAATAATGTTTTTTACGACTTCATTTTCGTCACCAAAGATTATTGGAGTATTATTTTTAATGATTCCGGCCTTTTCAAATGCAATTTGTTCAATCGTGTCTCCCAAAATATTTTGATGGTCTAATTGAACGTTTGTGATTGCAGAAGCCAAAGGCTTAATAATATTGGTAGAATCTAATCTTCCCCCCAAACCAACTTCAATAATGGCAAAATCTACCTTTTGCTGATAAAAATATTCAAAAGCCATAATGGTAGTGAACTCAAAAAATGAAGGAAGAATATCTTCAGGAAGACCTTTCAGCTTTTGAATGAAATTAAATACAAATTCCTTATCACAATTTCTTCCATTTACTTTTATACGTTCCGTAAAATCAATAAGATGAGGTGAGTTGTATAAGCCAACTTTATAACCCGAATCCTGAAGAACAGATGCCAACATATTACTGGAAGAACCTTTTCCGTTAGTTCCGCCGATATGGATGCATTTTATTTTTTCCTGAGGGTTGTCAAAAAATGCACAAAGTTTAGTGATATTATCTAAACCCGGTTTGTAAGCTTTTTCTCCATCGATTTGATAGTTAGGTGCTTGTACGAAAAGCCAGTCAACGGCTTCTTGATATTGTTCAGTTGTCATGATGCAAAATTCTCAAAAGTTTGATAAAAATAAAACATTAATTTTTTTTATCTGTAACTTTTTTAAATTTGGTTCGTCTAATATCATAAAATCAGAATATGAAAAAAGTTTGGATTATTGTTTTGGGATTAACAAGCATGGGCTTAAGCGCTCAGAAAAGATGGTCCTTAAGAGAATGCGTAGACTATGCCGTAGAGCATAATCTTCAGGTGATCCAAAATGAATATTCAAAACAAATTCAGGATTCTAATTTAAAAATAGCTAAAAATAACTATTTACCGTCTGTTTCTGCAAGTGTCGGAAATACGGTGAGTTTTGGTCAGGCTTCGTTGGGAACGGGAAGTATCAGGAACGACAGATTTAGTAATAATGCTAATCTTGGTGCTGATATCTTAGTTTACAACAACGGAAGATTAGAGAAAACTATTCGTAAGACGGAATTTGATGTTGAAGCAAGTCAATATGACATCGAAACCATCAAAAATGATATCTCTCTGCAAATCGCTCAGCAGTATTTAACGACTTTATTGAACAAAGAAATCGTGAAAATCTCTCAGGCAGCGGTAGAAAATGCTCAAAAACAAGCCGACAGGGCGAAAATTACAACTCAGGTTGGAACTACAGCTCAAACGATTTTGGCGGAAGCTGATGCTGGATTGGCAAGAGAAAAACAAAACCTTAAAACTGCTGAAATTAATGTAGGAAGAAGTTTATTTGCGCTGGCGCAGCTTTTACAATTAAATGAATATAAGGATTTTGATGTGGAAGATGTAAGTGTTTCAGATCAATTGTCTCCGCAATTAAAATCTGTGGATGAGGTTTTGACGACAGCTTATGAAAATCAGCCTCAGGTGAAAGCTGCTGAAAGTAGAATTAAATCTGCCGAAGCTCAGACAGAAGTAACTAAAACAGCATTTTGGCCAACAATAACGGCAAGTGCAGGAATTGGAAGTTTTTATAATAACCTGTTGAATGCACAGGATGAAAGGGTTTTCTTTCCTCAGTATAAAGACAATTTTGGGCAAAACGCAGGAGTTTCTATCAATATTCCGATTTTTAATAAAGGAATTACTAAACTTCAGGTTGAGCAATCCAAGATTAATGAAAATATTGCCAAAGCAACTTTAGAACAGCAAAAACAAACCGTAAGACAGAATGTTCAGAAGGCACAATTTGATGTTGATGCTAATTATGAAATATTTTTATCTGCTGTAGAAGCCGAGAAGAGTACAAAATTAGCTTTAGATTTTGCAGATAAAAGTTATGTTGCAGGGAGAACGACGATTTACGACGTGAATGTTGCCAGAAATAATTATGCAAACGCACAAGGTTCTGTGGCTCAGGCTAAATTTAACTATCTTTTCAGTCTTAAATTATTGAATTTCTATGCAGGAATTCCACTAAGTTTGTAAAATGTCTATTCAATCATTAGAAAAATATTTACCACCAAATACGCTTCAATATTTAAAACATTGGTTTTTAGATTATTATATTCATATTAAAATTACACGAAACAGGAATTCTAAACTGGGAGATTACAGAAAGCTTCCGGACAATTCTCATGAAATTACAATAAATTCTACGCTTCCTCCACAACTTTTTTTCTTTGTTCTGACCCATGAATTGGCTCATTTAATAGCATTTGAAAAGTACGGAAGAAGAATTTCACCACACGGAAATGAATGGAAAGAAACATTCCGATTAATGCTTCTTGAAAGTATCGAGGTTTATGAGGAAGAATTAAGACCAATTGTTACCAAATTTTCGAAGTCTCCAAAGGCAAATTTCATGGCTAGCCCCGATTTGGTTAAATATTTTCACATTGAAAAACAAGATGATACCCTACAATTTATTGAAGAGCTTCAAAAAGGAGACTATTTCATCTATCGAAATGAAAAGTATTTTTTAGAAGGTCTGATTAAAAAAAACTATCTTTGTAAGAACCTGGCTACTGGGAGGAAGTATTCTTTCAAGCCTTTGGCTAGGGTAGAAAAATGTAGTTAAACATGTCAAATTCAGATAAATACTGTGTGATAATGGCTGGAGGAATCGGTAGCAGATTCTGGCCGCTGAGCACTCAGAAATTTCCAAAACAATTTCAGGATATTTTAGGAACCGGGCGTACGATGATTCAGCAGACGTATGACAGGATCAAAAAAATCATCCCTAATGAGAATATATTTGTCATTACGAATAAAGAGTATGTAGCTCTTTCTCATCAGCAGTTGCCGGAGGTTCCGGAAGAAAATATCGTAGGCGAACCTTTGATAAAAAATACGGCTGCGTGTAATCTTTACATGGCTAACAAAATTTCTGAGATCAATCCGAATGCTACAATGATCGTTTTGCCGGCAGATCACTTGATTCTGAAAGAAGATATTTTCCTGGAAAAAGTAGAGGTTGCTTTTGACCTTGCTTCTAAGCATGATTATCTTGTGACGTTGGGAATTACACCTACAAGACCTGATACAGGTTATGGTTATATACAATTTGTAGATAAAAAAGAATCAGAATATTTTAAAGTAAAAACTTTTACAGAAAAACCGATTCTGGAGCTTGCACAAAGCTTTATGGAAAGTGGAGACTTCCTTTGGAATGCAGGAATTTTCATCTGGAATGTTAAAACGATTCATCATGCTTTTGAAATGTATCTTCCAGAGATGACGCAACATTTTATGGCTTGTGAATACAATGCAGACAGTGAAAAAAGCTGTATTGAAATTATTTATCCGAAAGTTCAGAAGATCTCTATTGATAACGGAATTTTAGAAAAAGCTAAAAACGTTTATGTAATTCCGTCTGACCTTGGTTGGAGCGACTTAGGAACATGGACATCCGTTTATGAAAACGCTGAAAAGGACGAAAATGAAAATGCAGTCAAGCAAAAACATATTCTGACTTACAATACAGAAGGAAACATCATTCATGTAAAAAATAGCAATAAAGCGATTGTTATTGACGGATTGAAAGATTTTATCGTTGTAGATACAGAGAAAGTCTTACTGATTTGCCCAAGAGATCACGATCAATTAATAAAAGATTACGTTCTTGATCTGAAAAATTTAAAAAAAGGAGAAAAATTCATTTAAAAAATGGCATAATTTCTGCCACGTTTTGAATTATGATAAAAAATACATCCAAACTTATTTTATTGATTTTCTTTCTTTTAGGAGCGCTTGCGTATGCTCAGGAAAAGAAAAAGTTTAGCAGTATTCCTAATATTTTGAAAGGAATTATACCAAACGGTAAAATAGATTCTTGGGTGTTGGTTTATAACACTTATGCAAAAGATCAGGAGATCAGTATTTCCGGATCTAAGCAGGATTATACACCTCAATTTTCAGGATTTGATCTGTTTCCGGATGAAGACAGCTTTTATTACATCGCCTATTCTTCCGGTGGAAAAATGAACTATGTCACAGATCTTAATGGTTTAAAAACATTTATAGGAAGAATTGATAATATTCAGGAAGCTGCCATTGCGGCAACGATTGAAGGATATCTTGTAGATGAGGAATTCAAAGATGTTGCAGCGAATTATTATGAAGATGCTTCTAACTACTATTTAGACCTAGGAAAGCTTACTTCACAAGAGTGTCCTTACCAGAAAAAGCATTATACATTAACGATCAGCAAGTCTACAGGAGCCATTACCAATGTAAAAGACAATGGAGCTTATATTGAACTTTACAATAAAAAATGTGCGAATAATCCAAGGCTTATGAAAATCGAAAAAAAGGAAGAACCAAAAGATGAGCCTAAAAAACCAGCCAAATCAACCAAGCGAAAATAACGTCTACGAAACAGAAAGACTCATTCTTCGTCCAATGTCATTGGAGGATGGGGAGTTCATTTTCGAACTGTACAATAGACCAAAATTCATACAATATATCGGAGATCGTCATCTTAAAACCATTTCTGATGCCGAAAATTACATCAAAAATAGATTTCTTCCGCAAATTGAAAGGTTAGGTTTCGGAAATTATTTGGTTGTTACTAAAGATAAAAATGAGAAAATCGGTGGAGTAGGAATCTTCGAAAGAGAAGGTTTAGACATCGTAGATATCGGATTTTCTCTTTTGGAAGAATTTGAAGGCAAAGGTTATGCTTATGAAGCCGCTCAAAAAGTAAAATCTATCGGAATGGATGATTTTGGTTTAAAAAAGATCTCTGCAATTACTTCAAAAGATAATTTTTCCTCCCAGAAGTTAATCGAAAAATTAGGATTAAAATTTAAAAATCATGTAACTCTTCCCAACGAGGACGAAGAACTAATGTATTACGAAACAGAATAAAAAAACACGAGTGCCTCTAATATTTTTCACGAATGGCACAAATTATTAGTGATATTCGTGAAAAATATTAGAGGCACTCGTGTTTAAAATTTATCCTTCCAAAATCTGTTCAGCAGCCGTTTTCGAAGTCACTTTTTCAATTACTCTTTCACAAACGCCTTTTTCATCAAAAATAAAAGTAGTTCTTACAATTCCCATATAGGTTTTTCCGAACGTTTTCTTTTCCTGCCAAACACCGAATTTTTCAATAATTTCACGGTTTTCATCAGCGATCAAATCATAAGGAAAAGCAAATTTGCTGTGGAAATTTTTCTGTTTTTTTACAGAATCACCACTTATTCCCAATAACTGAAATCCTGCTTTTTCCAATTGAGAATAATTATCACTCAAATTACAGGCTTCCACCGTACAGGTTGGAGTGTTGGCTTGAGGATAAAAGAAAATAACTAACTTTTTCCCAATTAATTTTGATGAACTTACCGTTTCTCCCTCTTGATTTATTCCTTCAAATTCAGGTAATTTGTCTCCAACTTTCAACATAATGATTTAATTTTGTTCAAATTTAATGGTTAAATGACAAAAAAGCAAAGAGCCGAGCTTGTTCAACTCGAATTAGAGAAATTATATCCGGAAGTTCCTATTCCGTTGGAGCATACCGATGCTTATACCTTGATGGTTGCGGTGGCGCTTTCTGCGCAGACGACCGATAAAAAAGTGAATCAGGTGACGCCTCAATTATTTGCTGTTGCAGATACGCCTGAGAAAATGGCAAAATTAGAAGTTTCTGAAATTAAAGAACTCATCAAAGAAATCGGACTGTCTAATACTAAAGCTAAGAATCTGAAAAAAATGGCAGAAGTATTAGTGGAAAAACATAACGGTATTGTTCCGCAAACCTATGGAGAATTGGAAGAATTGGCCGGAGTTGGCCACAAAACAGCTTCTGTGGTGATGAGCCAGGGCTTCGGATTTCCTGCTTTTCCTGTCGATACACACATTCACAGACTAATGACGCAATGGAAGCTTACTTCAGGAAAAAACGTCGTAGAAACAGAGCGAGACGCAAAAAATATTTGGAAAGAAGAAGTTTGGAATAAACTTCACCTTCAAATTATTTTCTACGGAAGAGAATATTCTCCGGCAAGAGGAAAAGGAGATAAAGATTTTATTACGAAAATGATGTTTGAAAAATAAAAAAACAACCCCGAAAAGGTTGTTTTTGCTATTGAAAATATATTTTTAGTTGTCAAGCAATCTTCTGTGATAATTTATTTGGCCTACATGATAACTCAAATGACCAAATAAATGAATCAGAAAATATTCAGTTGTCATTTTATACCCTAAAGGTTCAATAGGATATTCTTTTTCCAGATCATTTTCATTAAGCTGATCGAGTGTTTTGATGACAATATCTAAAGTTCCTTCAACTTTTTCAATTAACTCAATTCGTGGAATATCTTTTAACGAAAACTCAAGTTCTCTGTTTCTCACATAACCTGAATTTCCCAGTATTGCTCCAAAGAAATGATTAAGATTTCCTACCAAGTGAAGACAAAGGTTTCCTGCAGAATTGGCAATGTTTTCATCTATTTTCCACATTGAATCTTCGTTTTGATAAGCTTCAATTTCTGTTTTTAATTTATTGAAATCTCTTGTGTAAAGAGATTTTAGGCTTTCTGTTATCATTTTTTATAGTTTTGTCCATTCTTGATTTGCTTTCAAATCAATTAACTTATCATAAAGCTTTCGTAGTCCTCTTGTACCCATGCCTCCGTAATCTGTTATGCTTTTTACTTCTAAATTGTCATAAGTTACTTTAAGACGTGTAGTTGCAGCGTCAGAATAACCAACTTCGTATTCATCTGCAAGATTTTCAAAATCAATATAATTCAGTAAATCTACGATTTCTTTAAATTTTTCCTGTGAAAGTTTTGATGTGTAAACACCTGCTCTTAAAAGGCCATCATCTTTGGTAACCCACGTTATGTCTCTGTTGGATACTATTTCCATTTCTAAAACATATCTATTCCAGTGTGAGCCTGAAGTTCTAAATTCTATTTCTAAAATATTGTGTCTTTTGGGATTTATATTTTCTTCAATAAATCCACCAAACTTATAAATGAGATTTTCTTTAATCAAATTGCTTAAATATCCTTGTCTGCTTAGAATTTTTACACTGCGATATTCTATTTTATTATCTTTTACTGAAGAAAATGAACATTGCTCATAAAGTTTTCCTTTACTAATATTTTTAGATTCAAAATGATCTCCTTTGTCTAAAATATATATTGTTTTATGCCCTTCTGATGTACTGCCGGTTACCAAAAGATCTGTAAGTCCATTGTTGTCAAAATCTGCTTTTCCCCAGTTTTGTTTTAAATTAAGACTATCAGCAATTACTTTACAGTACCAATCATAACTTATTTTATCTTCAACATTTAAGTAATTATTTATTTTATTTTGATCATTTTGAATAAATTCTTCGATGTCTTTTGCTGAGGTTAACGAATCTATTTTATTCAATTTTTTACTATTTTGGCAATAGAAAAATGAAAAACAAAAGAAGACTAGTAGAAATGAAAAACTCTTTATCATGATTTGTGCTTATAAAATAAAAAGACGGAGCTTCGATGATTGCTCCGTCTAAATTATATAAATTTTTGAAATATTACTTCTGCTTCTTTGCCCAAAGCTCCATTTTTCTGTTCAAGACATCCAAAGGAAGACAACCCTGACTCAAAACTTCATCATGAAATTTTGCCAAGCTGAATTTGTTTCCAAGCTGTTTTTGATATTGATCTCTCAATTCGCGAATTCTCAACGAACCAATTTTATATCCTAAAGCTTGTCCCGGCATTGCCATATATCTCTCAACTTCTGCGGTTGCGCCTGCTTCATCGTAAGAAATATTGCTTAGGAAATATTTGATAGCTTGTTCTCTCGACATTTTTCCGGTGTGAATTCCAGTGTCAACAACCAATCTTACAGCTCTCAACATCTGATCGCTTAAATAACCCATTTTCTGATAAGGATCTGTGTACAATCCGAATTCCGGTCCTAACGTTTCACAATAATGCGCCCAGCCTTCACCGTAAGCTCCAAACCATCCGAACCTCATGAACTTCGGTAATTTCGTGTTTTCCTGTTGCAGAGAAACCTGATAATGGTGTCCCGGAATCGCTTCGTGTAAGAAAAGCGATTCCATTCCTGAAGTTACATTGAATTTGGATGGATCCGGAAGTGGAACATAAAAAATTCCCGGTCTTTTTCCGTCTGGCGTTCCTTGAATATATTCTGCGCTTGCACTTGCTTCTCTGAATTTTTCAGTCTGTCTGATCTCAAATTTTGTTTTCGGAGTTACGCTGAACATCGTTTTCAGCTTTGGAGTTATTTTAGCTAAAATTCCGTTGAATCCGGCTAAAACTTCCTTAGAAGTCTTGTAAGGCATCGCTTTTGGATCCGTTTTTACAAAATTGATGAATTCCTCCAACGTTCCTGAAAAACCGATTTGTTGTTTTACTTTTTCCATTTCGGCGCGAAGCATTGCAACTTGTTGAAGTCCAATTTTATTGATGTCTTCCGGAGATTTATTGGTTGTCGTCCAGCTTTTTACATAATAAGCATAAATGTCGCTTCCTTTCGGTAGGCTGTTGTAACCGTCTGTATCTCTTCCTTTTGGCAGGTATTCTGTTTCTAAAAATTTGCCCATTTTTGTATAAGCAGGAATTATTTTTTTAGAAATAGCATCCTGATATAATTTTGTGAATTTATCTTTTTGAGCCTGAGTGAAATCTTTCGGAAATTTTTCAATAGGTCCGTAGAAAATATTTTTTTCGAAATCAGGAGTAGTGATTTCTTCGGCTTTCATCTGAGGAATCATTTTTACGATCAGTTTTTTAGGCAAAACGACTTTATTATTGATTCCTTCTCTGAAATTTTCAATCGCGGCATCCATCCATAATGGGAACTTGTCCATTCTTTTCAACCAATCTTCATAATCTTTTTCGGTTTTAAAAGGCTGACTTCCTTCTCCGCTTCCGTACAAGGGAAAATTTAATGGTAATCCCCCAAATTGAGTAAAAGGAATGTATTCCGGATGATAAGCGTAGGCTTCAGTTTTATCTTTTAAGGTATAATCCAAAACATCATACACAACTTTATCATCATCAGAAAGACTTTTATAATCTACCTGATCCAATTGTTTTTGAACTGAATTATAAAAAGCTACTTCTCCGGAAATGAAGTCTTTATCGATGTTGATAGGAAGTTGATCATTATATCTGAGATCTCCCTGTGACGTAGCTTCCAACGGATATAATTTTAGATATTGCTCATAATAATTTGAAGCAATAGAATCTATATTTGTCGGAGTAACTTTCGTTAAAGGAGAATCGGATTTTTTACATGAAATTAAGCTTACTGCCAAGCCTAAACCTAAAATACTTTTCGATAAAATGTTTTTCATTTTCAGAATCTTTATGAAAACAAAAGTAAGTATTATTGAAATAAACCGATTATTAATAAACTGGATTTTTAGAAAAATAATTTTCAAAATATTTTCCACTTTCAATCTATTTTTTATCTTTGCTGAAAACGTTTAACAATCATATTATTACAGCTCTTTTTTAAGAAATAATGAAAGGGATTTTAAAAATTTACCATCCGGACGAAACGCTAACATACAATATTAGAAATACTTATTGCAAGGCGGTTTACAGTAACCAAGAACATTTTCTTGAGGTTGAAATAATCACGGATGACAGCTTAGATCATGTAGATGATGATTCTTTACACTACAATTTTCCACAGCTTTCGCTTAATATTTTCGATTTTCCTATCGAAACAGCGGAAATAGAGGGAAAAAGTATTAAAATCAATGATTCTGATGAGGAAACCTACACAGAAGTAGATCTTTTCGACGATGAAGAGGCTTTTATCTATGATAATGAGCTTCAATTCGACAAAAACGAAGAAGACGTGCTTCAGGTAATCTGGAAAGGAACCATTGATGATTTCTACACAGGATCGGACACACCGATTCCTTTTAGACTCAAATGCGAATTTAAACAAGATGAGATTGTAGTAGACGAAGATTAATTAATCTTCTCTTCAATAGTTTTATAATCGAATTTCTTTTCAAATGTTTTTTGGAGAGAAATTTGCTGTTGATAAAAAATAACAAAATTTAAGGTGTTTTTAAGCATTTTTTAAGACATCAATTAATAATATTCAACTACTTTTGTCGTTAAAACCTTTATAAATACTAATATTAATGCTGCTAACGGAACTTACTCAGATTTTATTTGCGCAAATAACTGCACCAGCAGTTGCAACAGACGATTTAGAATTTTCATTTTGGAAGATTATGTTCCACGGTGGAGCTTTCGCTAAAATAGTAATGTTTACCGTATTGGCGCTTGGTGTGTTTTCGGTATATCTGTTTTTTGAAAGATTTTTCTTTATTAAAAGACTGACTTCAAAAACAGATTCCAATTTCATGGATAATATTGAAGATTTTATTAAAGAAGGCAAAATAGAATCTGCAGCAGATTACTGTAAAAGACAGAATTCTCCTGAAGGAAGGATTTTAGAAAAGGGAATCTCAAGATTGGGGCGCCCTGTTTCAGACATTGTAAGCGCAATGGAATCTCAGGCTCAGGTAGAAGTGGCGAATATGGAGAAAAACCTTAACCTTTTGGCGGTTGTACCAAGTATTGCTCCAATGTTAGGGCTTTTGGGAACGGTTATCGGGATGATCATTGCATTCTTTAACCTATCTCACGCATCAGGATCTTTCTCTCCGAAAACTTTATCTGAAGGTATTTATACAGCTTTGGGACAGACTGCGGTTGGTCTTGCGGTGGCAATTCCGGCTAACTTTTTCTACAATATTCTTTTAACAAGAATTGATAAATTTGTATTGAAAGCTCAGAATATGTCTGGCGAATTTTTAGATCTTATCAATAAACCTTTATAAATCTTTCCAGATGAAAATTCAGAGAAGAAATAAAGCGAATCCCGAATTCAGTTTGGCAGCGATGACCGATGTTATCTTGCTGATGCTGATATTTTTTATGATTACTTCGTCGGCAGCCAATCAAAGCGCTATTGAGGTTAATTTGCCGAAAGCGGGAGCAGTAGAAGATAATATTCCAAATCCTCTGGTGGTAAGTATTAAACCGGATGGATCTTATTTTGTAGACGATAGTCCTGTTACAAAAGATCAATTGGAGCCGGTGATTGTCAGTAAATTAACGAATCAAACCAACAAGTCTTTTACAATTCGTGCAGACGAAAACACAATGCATAAAGATGTTGTTTTTGTAATGGAAATTGCTGAAAAGAATAAATTCAATATTGCCATTGCGACGGTTAAAGATAAATAATAACTCCGAAAATATCGGGAAGGATCATTTTAAAATGAGAAGTTATACAGTGAACAAAGACGAGCAAAACAGAGACAGGATAAAGAGTGCGATACTTTCTATCCTTATTTGGTCTGCGATCCTGCTTTTTGTTTTTCTTTATAAATTAAAACCAGAACTGGATAAAAAGCCTGATGAAGTTGTTACAACAATGCTCGTCAACTTTGGAGACAACAGAAACGGGAAAGGCATTGAAGAACCTGCTGAACAAGAAGGAAGTTTAGCCGCTGCGACAGAAGTTGTAACTCCGGAACCTGTAGAAACTCTTGTTCCTGAAACTAAAACTGTTGTAAAACCAGAACCACAGCCTGAAACGAAGAAAGCTGAAGCTAAGGATAAAGTAATTACAGGAAATAATTCAAAACTTACGGTTCCTAAAAAAGAAGAATCAAAAAAATCTGATAAAAAAGCAGCAACAAGTACATCTGCCTCTAAAAATACTAAAAAATCAGGCGCCACAACCGCCAACTCCAAAACTGGAAATGGTGATGGAAAAGGAAATGCCGCCATCGGAAATTTAATTAAAGGAAGAGGAACCAAAGCGGGAAATCAAGGAACGGGAGAAGGAATCGGAAATGCAGGAGATCCTTTAGGTGGCGATGGAAATGGTGATAGTAAAGTCGGAATTGACAGAAAATTAATCGGATATATTCCCGGAACAATGGGAAGAGGAGGATCACAACCAACCAATAGTTGTACGGCAAGTGGAACAATCACAATTGCATATACCGTAGATAAAGCAGGGAATGTGGTCTCTGCAAGACGATCAGGAGGAACATCAGATTCCTGTATTTCTTCTACAGCAGTATCTTGGGTTAAGAAGTATGTGAAAGCCGAAAAAGCAAGTACATCCTCCACCGGAACTTATAAAATTACATTCTAAAAATACAAAAGCACTTTATTCAAGTGCTTTTTTTATTTCGCTGATTCTATTGATAACCGGAAGTGCAAAAATTCCGCTGGTTTGAAGATATAGTTCGTAAAACGTTTTTGCTTTGTCTAAAAAGTCATTGTTTTTTTGTCCTCTGCCTGTAAAATAGAAAAGATTCCCCAGCATTTCGTAATAATCTTTGTGGTCTCTTTCCTGTCTTTCATTGACGATTTCTATGATTTCTTCTTTTGATTTTGCTGAAAGTGTAGCAAAATCAAACTTGAAAATATCTCTCATTAAAGTCTCGAAATCTAATTCTTTTTGCATTAAACTTTCCTCAGGTTTGTCTAAAATCAGTTTTTCTAATGCTTGAGTTAACTGACGTATGAGTCTTAATGTGAATTCTTTATCTGTGATCATAATTTTTTATTTATATATTATTAATGATTTTTTATTTAAAAAATAGAATAGGCATGAAAGCTCCGATTGTAAAAACAATTAAACTATAGCCAAAATCAATTCGGTCAGATTTTCTGTTCTCTATTTTACTGTATCGATGATTTATAGACTTGGTTATGAGTAAAGGTATTGGCTCTTTCTTATAAATCCATTTAAAAACGAAACGAGTGATTTGTAAGAATATAAAAATTAAAAAAGGTAAAATAGAGGATGTAAAATCTTCTTGTACTATTAGATATGATATACAAGTTACCAACCAGAATAATGAAAAATAAATATTCCTAAATTTTTCTGATAATGGAGTTGAAATTGGCACCCACCAAAGAGCTATAAAAATTATTGAACCCATTATTTTTATAATTTCTAAATGGATTTGATTAAATTTTAAAGAGTAAATTATAATTTCTATGAGCAGAATTAAGCTAAGTGAAATTATTTCATATAAGCTCAACGGTTTTAGAAAGAATCCAAATTTTGTATTTTTCAACTTAAGGGTTTTAATTAATATACTTAAGCGAAAAACAAATAAGCCAAAGCAATCGCAGTAATGACACCCACTAAATCCGCCAAAAGCATAGCAATTACCGTGTATCTCGTATTCTTCACGGCTACGGCTCCAAAATAAACTGCAATCACATAAAAGGTCGTATCTGAGCTTCCCTGAAGAACTGCTGCTAACTTCCCTTGGAAACTATCTGCACCGAAAGTTGTCATCGTATCAACCATCATTCCCCGGGCTCCGGAACCGGATAAAGGTTTGATTAATGCGGTTGGAAGTCCGTCAACAAAACGAGGATCAAAATTAGCAGTGTACGCTACCCATTTCATTCCATCGATGATGACATCAAAAACGCCGGAAGTTCTTAGAAGAGAAATTGCAATCAACATTCCCACTAAATAGGGGATGATCTTTACACAGGTCGTAAAACCTTCTTTTGCCCCTTCAATAAAAGCATCAAAAACATTAATTTTTTTATAAAGAGCACCAAGCACAATTCCTAAGAATATAAAAAGTATTAATCCGTTGCTTAAAACTTTGCTAAACGTATCTAATTCGCCTTTACTTAATTGAACAAGGTACACCACCAAAAGTCCAATGATCGCTGAAATTCCACCTACATAAGCGATAACTACGGGGCGAAGAAGATTTATTTTCTGATACAAAGAAACAATAATCATGGCTGCTAACGTGGCTGCAAATGTTGCAATCATACACGGAAGGAAAATATCCGTTGGTGTTTTAGAACCCATAGAAGCTCTAATTGCGATAATAGAAACAGGAATCAAAGTCATTCCTCCAGCATGAAGGCATAAGAACATGATCTGTGAATTACTCGCGGTATCTTTATTTGGATTTAAAGTTTGCAGACTTTCCATGGCTTTTAAACCAAATGGGGTAGCGGCATTATCCAACCCTAAAAGATTAGCACTGAAATTCATCAACATATGCCCAAAAGCAGGGTGGTTTTTCGGTATTTCTGGAAATAATTTTGAAAAGAATGGTTGAATTAATCGGCTTAAAAGATTGATTCCTCCAGCTTTTTCTGCGATACTCATGAATCCCATAAATAAGGTCATGATCCCGATCAAACCGATGCAGATTTTTACGGCAGTTTCAGAGGTTCCGATAACGCCATCCGATTCCTGAACACGATATACTTTTACATCTTGTTTCAGAGAATCTGTTTTGTAATGAATTCTGCTTTCTGCAAAATTCTGTTTTTTCATCAAACTGTCTCGGACAATAGGAGAGAGCGTATTCATTTTCTGAGTTGCTATCTGCACCGTATCACCGCCTTTTCCAACAACCATATCATTGAAAATGGTTTTGTAATGACTTGATGACATATACTTTATGCTTGCGATAGCAATGGCAACGATAATAAAAGCCGACCAAATTCTGCTGAGAACCATTTGATTAAATTATAATTTGAGAAAAGATAATAAATTTAATGTAAAACTATTTAAACTTTTATTTTTTTTGAACCATTAAGATTGAATAAGGAGTTAAGGGTATTAAGATTTAGCTTTAAAAATCAGAATGATTAACCTTAACTCAGCTTAAAATCTTAATAAGACTTAATGGTTTAAATTTTTTTGAAAAACTACTTTTCGTCAAGATAGACTAAGTGTCCCGCAAAATCATCATCCAGATTTTTCAAAACTTTTGCGTCTTTCATTTTATCAATTAAAGCATCAATAAAAAACCCTTTTTCAAAAAACTGGCGGTGAATTCCGGGTAACAATTCCATGAAATAATCCATTCCGATTTTGTTGTTGTGAAGATCCATTTTGGTTTCCAACGGTTTATTGGGGAATAATTCTTCGTGCATATCGGTTATTCTTTTGCAGAAATCCAATGCTTTTTCAGGCGAAGAAATCTTGCTGCAGTACATCAGGATAAAAGCACACCAAAGTGAGTGTCTGAAAGCATTTCCTATTCCATTATTGGAAGCTGTATCGGGAAAACGTTTCTGAGCGATAGTAAAAGCCTGCATGGTAGCATAAAAGCTTAATAAAGAAAAAAGAGGATGGGGTAGAACAAGCGATAAAAGGCGCATGATCTTTTTAAAGCTCATACTTCGGATCGTATTGAAAAATATTTTAAAAGTCCTCATAAATAAAAATCTCTCCCCAATTAGAGAGAGATTGTATTGTATTTGTTACAAATTTTAAGCATGTACTGCTAATAAATTTACTGTCTTAGCTACTACTTCTTTAATTTCAGTTCTTTTTACGATGAAATCAACGAATCCTTTTTCCTGCAAGAATTCAGAAGTTTGGAAACCTTCCGGTAAGTCTCTACCGATGGTCTCACGGATAACTCTTGGTCCTGCAAAGCCGATTAAAGCTTTAGGTTCAGCCATAATAATGTCTGCCGTCATTGCGAAAGAAGCTGTAATTCCTCCAAAAGTAGGGTCGCAAAGGTATGCGATGTATAAAAGTCCTGCCTCTGAAAGTTGAGCCAATTTAGCCTGTACTTTAGCCAATTGCATCAAAGAATAAGTTGCTTCCTGCATTCTTGCTCCTCCTGACTGACAAATGATCATATAAGGAAGTTTGTTGGCGATACAGTAATCAATTGCTCTTCTGATCTTTTCACCCATTACAGAACCTAATGATCCTCCAATAAAAGCGAAATCCATACAAGAAACTACCATTTTAGTTCCGTTTACAGTTCCTACACCATTTCTGATGGAATCTGTAAGCTTTGTTTTTGCTCTTACCTCTTTTAAACGATCTGCGTAAGGCTTTGTATCTTTGAAGTTTAGGATGTCTATACTTTCAACATTAGCATCTAGTTCAGTGAATTTACCTTCGTCAAAAAGGATATCAAAAAATTCTGCACTTCCTATTCTTACATGAAATCCGTCTTCAGGAGAAACATAATTGTTTTTCTTCAGTTCGTCATGCTCTACTACTTTTCCTGACGGAGTTTGGTGCCAAAGACCTTTGGGAACATCCTTTTTTTCATCAGTAGAGGTCGTAATGTTTTTTGCTTTTCTTTTAAACCAGTCGAATGCCATATCTATATAATTGATGTATGATAAATGCTAAAAGATGAAATGAAAGCGGTTAAAAATCACTTGCCACTCATCTTTTAGCATTTATTTATAATTTATTTAAGCGTATTTACGTTATTTAAGTCTTCAAACGCTTTAACCAATCTTGTAGAGAAAGTTTCTTCACCTTTTCTTACCCAAGCTCTTGGATCATAGAATTTTTTGTTAGGTTTTTCTTCTCCTTCTGGGTTTCCGATTTGAGCTCTTAGATAATCGATATTATTAACCATGTAATCTCTAATTCCTTCTGTGTAAGCGAATTGAAGATCTGTATCGATGTTCATTTTAATCACACCATAATCGATAGCTTCTCTGATCTCTTCTAAAGTAGATCCAGAACCTCCGTGGAATACGAAATTCACAGGTTTTTTACCCGTTCCGAATTTCTCTTCAACAAATTTCTGAGAGTTGTCAAGGATTTTTGGTGTAAGAACCACATTTCCTGGCTTATAAACTCCGTGTACGTTACCGAATGCTGCTGCAATCGTAAAGTTATCAGAAACAGCTTTTAATTTTTCGTAAGTATAAGCGATATCTTCAGGTTGAGTATATAATTTAGAATTGTCAACATCAGAGTTATCTACACCGTCTTCTTCACCTCCTGTAACACCGATCTCAACTTCTAAAGTCATCTGCATTTTAGCCATCCTTTCGAAATACTTAACAGAGATTTCTAGGTTTTCTTCTAAAGATTCTTCAGAAAGATCCAACATGTGAGAAGAGTAAAGAGATTTACCTGTCTGCTTGTAAAATTCTTCACTAGCATCCAATAATCCGTCGATCCAAGGCAATAATTTTTTTGCACAGTGGTCAGTATGTAAAATTACAGTTGCTCCGTAAGCTTCTGCAAGAGTGTGAATATGTCTAGCTCCGGCAATAGATCCTAAAATAGCAGCCTTCTGACCGTCATTGCTTAATCCTTTTCCTGCGTTAAAAGCAGCTCCACCGTTAGAAAACTGAATGATAACAGGAGAGTTTAATTTTGCTGCAGTTTCCATAACAGCATTTACATTACTAGAACCAATTACGTTTACTGCAGGTAATGCATATTTGTTTTCTTTAGCATGCTGAAAAATATCAGTAACTAATTGACCTGTGGCAACTCCTGCCGGGAAAATTCTGCTCATGTTTTACTTTTTATATAAATTATTAGGTGTTTCTAAAATTCCTGTAAAGGTAAGAATTTTTGATAAATTGTTAATTTCTTTTATCGCGCCCCCAAAGTAGTTTCTGGCGGATGGTTTCATAGAAGCTCAGATCATTAGGCTGTACCAAAAGTATCTGGAAACTTGCCTTTTTAATAATGATCTCCTGATCTGTTTCTATATGGATTAATCTTGAATCTAAAGAAAGCGAATATTGAGGCACTCGGCTTTCAACTTTGAATTTTATTTCTACTCTGTCATTAACCACTAAAGGTCTCACATTCAGATTATGAGGAGCGATAGGAGTGATGACGAAGTTTTCGTTATTGGGAGAAATGATGGGTCCGCCACAGCTTAAAGAATAAGCAGTAGAACCTGTTGGGGTAGAAACGATAACGCCGTCTCCCCAGAATACATTTAAAAATTCATCATTAATATATGAATCAACCGTAACCATGGATGTTGTTTCTTTTCTGGAAACGGTAACATCATTTAAAGCATATGGAAAAAACTCGTCTGATCTTGGTGAAACGACTTCAATAACAGCACGACGGCTCGTTTTTACATCTCCTTTTAAGATGGCATCCAATTCTTTGAAGGCTTCTTCTTTGGTAAAACTTGCCAAAAATCCTAATCTTCCGGTATTTACACCTACAATTGGGATTTCAAGATCTTCAATGAAAGTTAAAGAGTTTACAATTGTTCCATCTCCACCGAAAGTGAAGAAAAGATCAACTTCTTTATCAATAAGATCCTGTTTATTATTAAAGGTCTCAAATATTTTTGAAAACTGAAGCGCTTCCGCCATTACCTCGTATAAAACAGATTTTACACCTCTGCTTTCAAGTTCTGAAACAAATTTGCTTAAATATAAAAAAGTATCAAGATCTTTTTTCTGAGAATATATGGCTGCCTTCATGTTTAAATTTCTATGAATTTTTGTAAAAACCCGAACCTGTCTTTAAACAGATCAGATTTTTCGTCAGAATAGAATTTTTCTACAATTCTATAATCATAACGGTCAAAAGTTGCGTCTATCGAGCCCAGATTTTCATTGCTGATCTTTATCGTCACGTGAATCACTTCATCAGACATAAAACTAATGAATCCGCCATAAAATTTAGAGTTGTTGCTCTCAATAATATTGGCAATTTCAGTCATTGAATATCTTCTGGCGGGGGTTTCAATCGTAAGGATAGCTCCTAGTTCCGAAAACAGCGGATATTTAGACAAATCCTGGAAAATGTCTTCACAGCTGATGTATCCCAAATACTTTTCACTTTTATTGATAACCGGAATTATGTTGGCATTGAAAGTGTAAAACAAACGAATGCTGTCCATGATATTGTTATCTTCAAGGATCGCAAAACGCTCGATCTGATGTTCCAGATCTTTCAGGGTTCCTTCTTCTTCATAAAGGAAATCCTGTGCAATTGCTCCGTAAAAGTGATGGGATTTTTTAACGAAAATATGAGAATATCCAAAGTCCTCTAACATGTTTCTTGCTGATTCTATTGAGTCAGTCAAGCTAAAACACGGGAAATCTTTTGAGATATAGTCCTTGATAAACATTGTGCTAATTTATAAAAAATTAAACGAAACTTTTTCTGAAAACCTATATTTTTTTTAGGAAAAATAAAAAAACCAATTTTAAAATTTGTTCGCGCCGAAAAAAAAAGTATCTTTGTCGCCTTTCATTTTTACTTTTTATTAGATTTATTTCAAACTGCACTGTCTTTTAGACACATGCAGTTTTTTTATTTTAAGGCCTTTGTGAACTCCCACATCACGATTCCTCCACATACGCTTACATTTAAAGAATGCTTTGTTCCTAACTGCGGAATCTCTAAAAATGTATCAATATTTTCTAATGCTTCATCGCTAATACCTTCAACTTCATTTCCAAGAATTAAAGCATATTTCTTTGACTTATCGATCGTAAAATCTGTAATCATCTGGCTGTTTGAGGTTTGTTCAATACCAATGATTTCAAATCCTTTACTTTTCAGATCGCTGATTGTTACGTTAATATCACTTTCATGGCTCCAGTCAACGCTTTCTGTTGCGCCTAATGCCGCTTTGTGAATCTCGCGGTGAGGCGGTTGTGGAGTGATCCCGCACAGAATAATCTTTTCAATTAAAAAAGCATCTGCCGTTCTGAAGGTAGCACCCACATTGTGCATACTTCTTATATTATCTAAAACGATGATCAAAGGAATTTTCTCAACCTTCTTGAATGTTTCTACATCTATTCTGTTAAGTTCTTCCAGTTTTAATTTGTGTACCAATGTATTATTTTGTTGAAATTAATTTTCCTTCTTTGTAAACTTCCGTTTTTTCGATGCTTCCGTCTTCGCGATAATGAACCCTGTTGCCGTCTCTTTTATCATTTACGAACTCCGTTTCTCTCTGGATTTTTCCTGATGGATAAAGTGCCTTCCATTTCCCGATTGCAAGACCGTTTTGATAATAACCAACCTGTTTTACCGACTTCCCATCATCATGAAAAAGTTTACTTTCGCCGTCTAATTTACCAAATTTATAATTAGAAACTTCAATCACAGCGCCTGAAGTTGAATAAAAAGTTGCAGTAGAACTATTATCGTAAACGTTTTTATCCCCATTTCTAAAGACTTCTTTCGAGGTTAAAACGCCGTTTTTATCGTAATAATCCCATTCTTTTACTTTATACCCTTTTTTATATTCTCCTTTGGCCTGCGTTTTTCCATTTTCGAAATAAAAAATAGCATCACCTTCTAATTTTCCTTTTTTCCAGTCGGCAACTTCTTTTACCTGCCCGTTTTCGTAGAACTGCTTGCAGTTTCCTTCCTGTAGACCGTCCTTAAATCCGCATGGCTTTTGTGCTAATGCAAAAGATGTTGTTGAAAATAGTAACAGAAAAATGTATTTCATAGAATTTTTTATTTCAAAAATAGCAAAATACTTATATTTGACTAAAAAATATACTATGAAAAATGTTTCAGTTGTTATGATGTTGCTCTTTGGTTTTATTTTTTCAAAGGCTCAAAATACCTATTATCCTCAAGCTTTTTTTGATAAAAAATTGGCTCAACAAATGATTGGCTTTGGAAATTCTACGCTTGAAGGTGTGGCTTCAACCAAACAAAAGAATAATTGGGGAATCAAACCTTTGCTTGGAGAAAAACATTATGCTCCGAAAGGAACTGTGGTAATGCTTTTTCCTGTAACACTTTATTTTGAAGAGTTTTACAGCATGAGAAAAAAGTATGAGAACAAAAAAACGACAGTTTATATGTCTGAAGAAGCTTTTAAGTATAGAATAGAGGCTTTAACCGACGATCACGGCAGATTTAAATTCGAAAAACTTAAGCCCGGAAAATATTATCTTGAAACAATTGTCAATTTTACAGCAACTGCAAGTTATCAGCAACAAACAGGGCAGTCGGACGCGTACAATGCTTATGGAGGATATTTATACTCCACACCAATATATCAGACGTTTTTCTACGGATATTCTTCCGGAAACCGAGAAAGCAAGTTTGTAGAAATAAAACAAGACGGCGAACTAAAAGAAATCAATCTGTAAAAGGTTGATTTTTATTTTTTTAACCCCATAATTTGATGAACATTCTTCTCGATATTCTGTGCTAAAGTTTCCATTGGAATATCATTTTCATCATTATTAAAAGGATCTTCAATTTCTTCTGCAATCATTTCCAGACTCATCAAAACATAATAAACAAAAACCGTCAACGGAACCATGAAAAGTCCGATATTAATGACATAAGCAATCGGCAGAGCAAAAACATAAAGAATGATAAACTTTTTGATAAACGAAGAATAAGAGTAAGGAATCGGAGTGTTTTTAATTCTTTCACAGCCTCCACAAACATCCAGAAAACCTGAAAGTTGAGTGTCTAAATACAACATCTCAATCTCAGATATTTTTCCTTCTTTTTTTAACTGACCTAATTTATGCGTTAAAAGAATGACGATTTCACTTGGGCCGTGGTGTTTTAATGATTTTTCAATTTCAGAATAATCTTCATCCAATGCCAATCTCGTGGATTCTTTAGAAAGATGTTTGGCTAAAAAGTGAGGATAAAACTTTAAATATCTTGCGATTTGCTCAGCATCTTTTCTGTCATCAATTAAAATGTTATTGATTTTTACTGCGAAATTTCGGGTATCATTTACCAATTTCCCCCAAAGCTTTCTTCCTTCCCACCATCTGTCGTACGCTGTATTTGTCCTGAAAACCAATAATAAAGAAAGTACAAAACCTAATAACGAATGAATCATTCCTACATTGCTGACTCCTGATTTTGAAGTAAGATGAAAATATTCCACTTCTAAATATTGAATTCCCCACGAATACAATCCAACAAGAATCATACTCGGGAAAAGGATTTTCAATGTATCACTTTTATGTAAACTGAAAAGGATTTTAAGGAAATGTTTGGTGTTGTAGGCTCTCATAAATTAGGTTAGTCTTACAAAGATAAAATTTTCGCTTCATTTTCCTTTTACGTGAAACTTAAAATTAGTTTAAAGAAATAGAGAATTTAATTTCCTACAGATTTACACATGTGTTTGAAAATAATTTTATGATCTGTGTAAATCTGTGGGAAATAATTTAATTCCAAAATTTTTCTAAATTTCAAAAAAACACTATTTTTATTTCGCATTAAATCAAGAAACAAAATGATCCTCGAAAACGTAGATGTTGTTAACGATATCAGTAAAGAAGATTTTCAGAAAAATTATTTCAAAAAGCATAAACCTCTCTTAATTAAAAATTTTGCGAGCCGTTGGGATGCTTTCGACAAATGGAATTTTGATTTTATCCGTGAAAAAGCAGGTGAACAAGACGTTCCCCTGTATGATAACAAACCCGCCGACGCTTCCAAAAGTACAGACGCTCCCGTCACACACATGAAGATGAAGGATTATATTGATACCATAAAAAGTAAACCGTCAGATCTGCGTATTTTCTTTTATATCATCACCGACAGGCTTCCGGAATTATTGAAGAATTTCACGTATCCTGATCTTGGAATGAAGTTTTTCAAAAGACTTCCAACCCTGTTTTTCGGTGGAAGTGATGCTCATGTTTTAATGCATTATGATGTAGATCTTGGTGATTTTCTTCATATTCATTTTGAAGGAAAGAAGAGGATTTTATTATTTGACCAAAAACAATCTCCTTTTTTATATAAAGTTCCGTTGTCGGTTCATACGATCTATGATGTAGATTATGAGAACCCTGATTACGAAAAATTTCCTGCTTTGAAATATGCAAAAGGCTTTGAAATTTTCATGGAACATGGTGATGCGCTTTTCATTCCTGGTGCGTTTTGGCATTTCAACAGATATTTGGAGCCCGGATTTTCAATGTCACTTCGGGCACTTCCTAATAAACCGAAAGTTGTTGCGAATATGCTGTATCATGTTTTCATTATGAGATATACGGACAAATTAATGCGGAAAATTTTTAAAGCTAAATGGGTGAATTACAAACAGAAATGGGCGTATGAAAAAAGTACGGAAGCTTTAGAGAATCATTTAAATAATAGATGATTTTTTATTTCCCACGGATTTCACGGATTTACACAGATGATTGCGTATATTTCTTTACTAGCAGAGGTTTTATCAAATAATATATTTAACAATTAAAATATAGCGAAGGTTATGAAATTAATTTATCTAAGTTTATTTTTTACATTTTCAATTTCTTTTTTTTATTGTCAAAGTTCTTATACACCTGCAAAAATGTATAAAGTACTTCCTACATTTACAAAATCAAAGCTGGTCTTACAAAGTGAAATTTCGTCCTTAGTTTCTACTGATAAATGCAGATACTTAACAAAAGGAAGAAGTTATGTTGCTCCTGCTGGGATATTTGCGAAAAATGATTTAAAAAATGCAGCAAAAGGAATTGATGAATGGGTACAATTAGATAAAGGAAATACATATGTTCTTACAAATTACAAATGGATATCAATGGATAATTCAGGCTCAACACAATTAAACGTAGATTTTGATACGCTATATTGTAATGAGTAAATTTCAAATAGAGTATTTGTTTTAATTATTAAAAAAATATACTTAATCATCTGTGTAAATCTGTGGGAGAAAAAATTATTTTAAATTATTAAGCATTTTAATCCTTCTATTTTATTTCATACTTTTACCATCCTAATTTTTTAAGAAAGATTTTAATGGCAAAGGCGACGAAAGAAAAGAAAGAAACCCCCTTAATGACTCAATATAACACCATCAAGGCGAAATATCCTGATGCGCTTTTGTTATTTCGAGTGGGAGATTTCTATGAAACTTTCGGGCAGGATGCCGTTAGGACTTCCCAGATTTTGGGTATTGTTTTAACCAAAAGAGCGAATGGAGACGGTCATATAGAATTGGCTGGATTTCCACATCATTCTGTAGATTCTTATCTTCCAAAGTTGGTGAGAGCTGGTCTTCGTGTTGCAATCTGCGACCAATTGGAAGATCCTAAAACCGTAAAAGGAATTGTAAAAAGAGGAGTGACCGAATTGGTGACGCCTGGAGTTACCTTCAATGACCAGGTTTTAAACTCGAAAAAGAATAATTTCCTGCTTTCTCTTCATAAAGAAAAAGAGAAGTACGGAATTGCTTTGGTTGATGTTTCAACAGGTGAGTTTTTGGTTAGTGAAGGAAATCTAGATAAAATACTTCATATTGTCAATACTTTTGACCCTAGTGAGATTATTTATCAGAGAAGTGTTCAGCTTCCGGAGCAGCTTAAAAACAAAAGTGCTTTCAAGCTTGAAGATTGGGCGTATCAATATAATTTTGGCTACGAAAAACTGACGAATCATTTTAAAACCAATTCTTTAAAAGGTTTTGGTGTTGAAAATTCTCAGTTAGCAATTACCGCTGCAGGCGCAATTTTTGCTTATTTAGTTGAAGATACGCATCATAATTTATTAGCTCACATTACAAAAATTCAGGTGATTCCTCAGGAAGATTTCTTGATGATGGATAATTTCACGCTAAGAAATCTGGAAATTGTCTATCCAAGCAATCCACAAGGGAAATCATTATTAGATATTATCGATAAAACGTCAACTCCAATGGGAGGGAGATTGTTGAGAAGAAGAATTATTCTTCCATTAAAATCTGTCTACGAAATTGGTAGAAGACTTTCTTTAATTGATTTTTTAAACGAAAATGATCATCTGAAATACGAAATTTCCCAATTATTAAAGGCTATTTCCGATTTAGATCGATTAATGGGAAAACTGGCTGCCGAAAAAATATCGCCTAGAGAATTAGGACATTTGCGGCAGAGCTTAATTAATATTCATAAAATTAAGGCATTACTTCATCCTCACGCTGATGTTTTGGCTTGGCTTGAACCTTTGTCTGATTTAGATGAATTAATTAAATCGTTACAAAATTCTCTTAATGAAGAACTTCCGGTAAGTTTGGCGAAAGGAAATGTGATTAAAAATGGTATTTCTGAAGAGCTGGATATGTTGAGAGGACTTCAAAGTAAAGGTCGTGGTTTCCTTGATGATATGTGTCAGCGAGAAATCGAAAGAACGGGAATTACTAGCCTTAAAATAGATTTTAATAATGTTTTCGGATATTATATTGAGGTTCGAAATACCCATAAAGATAAAGTTCCGAGTGATTGGCTGAGAAAGCAAACGCTGGTAAATGCTGAACGTTATATCACAGAAGAATTAAAAGAATACGAAAGTCAGATTCTTGGTGCTGAGGATAAAATAGGTGTTTTGGAGAATCAATTATACAGAAATGTTTGCTCTGAAACGATGGTTTATATGGATCAGATTCAGGAGAATTCGAACATTATTGCGCAATTGGATGTTGCCGTTGGTTTATCTGAATTGGCTGTTTCTGAGAGTTATACAAAACCTGTTTTAACGGATAGTTTTTCAATTGATTTAAAGGAGGCAAGACATCCGATTATTGAAAATGCGCTTCCTTTAGGAGAAAAATATATTCCGAATGATATTTATTTAGATAAAGATTCTCAGCAGATTATCATGGTTACGGGACCGAACATGGCCGGTAAATCTGCGATTCTTCGTCAGACTGCGATTGTTTGTCTTTTAGCACAAATCGGAAGTTTTGTTCCGGCAAAACATGCTGAAATTGGAGTTTTAGATAAAATTTTTACGAGAGTAGGGGCGACAGATAATATTTCTGCAGGTGAATCAACTTTCATGGTTGAAATGAACGAAGCCGCTAATATTTTGAACAATATTTCAGACCGAAGTTTAATTTTATTAGACGAAATCGGTCGTGGAACTTCAACTTATGATGGGGTTTCCATTGCGTGGGCGATCGCGGAATATCTTCATCAACATCCGACTCAGGCTAAAACTTTATTCGCAACGCATTATCATGAATTAAATGAAATGACTGTGAATTTTGAGCGTGTAAAAAACTTCCACGTTTCTATTCAGGAGAACAAAGGAAGTATTATTTTTCTGAGAAAGCTGATTCCTGGTGGAAGTGAGCACAGTTTCGGTATTCATGTTGCGAAATTGGCGGGCATGCCTTCAAAAGTGGTTAACAGAGCCAATGAAATCCTCAAAACATTGGAAGCAAGTCGCGGACAGGGGACTGGCGCATCTGAAACCATCAAAAGAGTAACAGAAGAAAATATGCAGCTTTCATTCTTCCAATTGGATGATCCTGTGTTAGAAAATATCCGTGAAGAACTGACGAAAATTGATATTAATACCTTGACGCCGATTGAAGCTTTAATGAAGCTGAATTCTATTAAAAAGATGATTGGGAAATAACCATTTAACTTTAAAATATTAATAATAAAGTCCTAATATTTCTTCAACGATAAAGGAAAAGTATAAAGATAACGCACGGGTTCATTATTTACTGTTGCGGGTTTCCATTTTACAAACATTCTTCTGATGGCTATTTCTGCTGCTTCTGAGTGTTTTTTATCATCCCCGGTTGCGGTGACATATCGCACATATCCGTTTTTTTCAACGATAAAATATACTCTTGTGTTGATTTTATTGGTTTTTACATCAATAATATCCATGTTTTCTGCAAATTTTCTGTGAAAAGCTTCCATTCCTCCCGGAAACTCAGGAGCCTTGTCTGCTTTTGTTACCACATCATCCATTTTCATTTTTGATTTTAAAAATGTATAATCTGTAATTGGAGCATCGGTCTTAACATCAGTTTTTTGCCCAAATACGGTGATGCTTAAAAATGATATTAAAAAGAAGAATAATTTTTTCATAGCGAAAGAATTTTGTTAAAATTTTTAATGATTTTAACCTAAGCAAAAAGAGAGCCTAAATGCTCTCTTGTATTATAAATGATTGTATTCGTAAGTTGTGATCTCGGTCTTGGTTATTGAAGTCCCTGTTTTTTCGTAGGAATCCTTGGTTTCTTTCTTAGGATATCCGTTCGTATTATATTCGTAGGTTGAGTGGTAGATAGTCCATTCATCTCCCGGTATATTGGTGTATTGGATACGGTTGTTATAATCTATAACATTACGGCTTGATCCGTTCATTTCCTCACTTTCCAAAAGTCTTGTATAGCCTGTGATATTTTTAAAAGGAAAGCTTCCGCTATCATAGGCAACATTTTTAAGAATTCCGGTTCCGTTTTGAGTTGTTGTTGGCTTTACATCTGCCACGGTTTCTGTCCAGTTTTTTAAAGACCCGTCCGTATTTAAATAAACATCTTTTACATAAGTTTTAGTTGAGTTGGTCTGAGCAAGAACAACGGTTATTCTTACACGATCGGCACCAATGTAAGCATAATCTGTAGTGTAAGTTCCTCCTTGATAAGTAGATGATTTTTTTAAGATCTTGTTTGAACTGTTGTACGTTACATTTGTGGTTTGTGTTGATCCATCAGCGTAAGTATCAAGATATTTACTGATCAAATCACCGGAATACGTATAAGTTCTTTTGAAATTATCCGTTGTATTGGTCATGGTAACGATCTTGGCTCCGTTATAACTGAATGTATAATTATCACCATCCTGCACCATTTTGGTCACTAGAATAGGGTTGTCTTCTGCAGAAGTATCTTCCTCAACCGTTGCACACGATGTGAAAAGTAAAATAGGTAGTAAGAAGTAAAATTTTTTCATATAAATTGAGTAAATGAGTTATAAGAGTCAAAAATAAGAGAAATATTTAATTATTGAAATAAATTATAAGTTAAAATATAATATGGTTGATATTTTTTTAATTTAAAATAAAATGTTTCAATAAAAAATGACATCAAGTATTTGATGTCATTAGAAGTTTAATATAGATATGCTTAAAACAATTAACAGCAAACTCCTTTTGCGTTGCAAGCACCTATGTAAGCCTCACCGTCTGTGTCTGTAAAACAAAAACAAGTCGTAACACACTTAATTTCTCCAGCGCCATTAACTTTCTCTAATTGATCTCTTGTAAGTTTTTTTAAATTTTTCATAAGTAATAATTTTAATTTGTAAAACGAATATAAATAAAATAAATCAAAGAATAGTGACAAAAATGATTTTAAAGAATAATTTTCAAAATAAAAACTAATAATAATTTCACTAATTTTGAGTATGAAGAATGTAATCAATATATTATTTCTGTGTTTGTGTTTTACCATATTTAAAGCACAACAGACAACGGTTCCTTCGATTAAATATGAAGAGCTGGAAAAACGTATTCAACAGGAGAAAGATAAATTTCTTGTGGTTAATTTTTGGTCAACCACCTGTGCGCCATGCGTAAAAGAGCTTCCTCACTTCATGGAAGTGAATAATAGATACGCTAACAATCCGAAATTTAAAATGATCTTGGTTTCACTTGATCGATTGGTTGATAAAGAAAGAGTGATCAAATTCATCAAAAATAAAAACCTAACAGCAGAAGTTATTTTATTGGATGATATCAAAAGAATGAACACCTGGATTCCAAAATTTGAAAAAGACTGGGATGGAAATATCCCGGTGACTATTTTCTATAAAAACGGAGAAAAAGTGCATTTTAACGACGGAGAAATGAGCAAAGAAGAACTTGAAAATACAATTACTAAAAATTTACAATAATCAAAATAATATGAAAAATTTAAAGATTTTAATGACAGCTTTTATCGTTGGTTTAGGGCTTTTAAGCTTCACCACGATAAACGATGATAAAACTCCTCAAAAACAAAAGGCAGCTTCCACAAAAGGTTATGGAGTAGAAGATGAGGCAACAGATTTTAAGCTAAAAAATGTTGATGGAAAAATGGTTTCTTTAAGCGATTTTAAGTCTGCAAAGGGCTTTATCGTTATCTTCACATGCAACCACTGCCCATACGCGAAAAAATACGAGGACAGAATTGTTGAGCTTGACAAAAAATACAAAGATCAGGGTTATCCGGTAATTGCAATTAATCCAAATGATCCAAGCGTACAGCCGGAAGACGGTTACAAACAAATGATTGAGAGAGCTAAAGAAAAAGGGTTTACTTTCCCTTATTTGGTGGATGAGGGTCAGAAAGTTTTCCCTCAATACGGAGCAACAAAAACGCCGCATGTATTTGTTTTACAGAAAGAAAACGGTAAAAATATCGTAAAATACATTGGAGCAATCGATAATAATTACGAAAATCCAAACGATGTTTCAGAATATTATGCCCAAGACGCGGTAAATGCTTTGATAAAAGGCGAACCTATAAAAATGACAAAAACTGTCGCCATCGGATGCACGGTGAAAGTAAAGAAATAATATCTTTGTAAAATAATAAATAATCGGTGTTCTCTTGAATGCCGATTTTTTTATCAATAGGAACGGGCTTTAGCCCGTTTAAACAAATTAATCCATACAGGCTTTAGCCAAAACATAAATATGAAATTCAATTTTAGCTTAAAATATTTCGTTGCAACAATACTAATTTTCTTGGTTGAGGTTTTAATTGCCACAAAATTAAAAGACATTTTCTTCGTCAGAGCCTATTTGGGAGACGTTATTGTGGTGATTCTTCTCTATACTTTCGTTAAAAGTTTCTTCATTATTAATAATCAAAAACTTATTCTGGGAATTCTGGCTTTTTCTTGTTTGGTCGAGTTTGCTCAATCCTTCAATATTGCAGAAAAACTAGGCTTCCAACAAGGAAGCCTAATGTATATTGTGATCGGAAATTCTTTTTCCTGGATCGATATTTTATGTTATGTTGCAGGTTGTTTGATCCTTTTTCTTTTTGTAAAATTTGAAGAATCAATAAGCTTACAAAAAGTGAGTTAAGATCAATTATCTTCCGAAAGAATCATATTTATCTTCCGCATATTTTACAAAGCGATTCAACAAGGCAACGTTCTCTTTTTCCATCGGAGAAAGATCATTATCTACATTATTAGAAACCGGAATATACCAATCTGTCTGCTCAAAGAAGTTTCTGTAAGTTTGTTTTTTGAAAGCATAACCATGTCTTGCAAAAACAGAATTTTTGATGATTTCAAGATCTAGTTTTCTTAAGTTTTTAAGATCTTTTTCTGTCAGTTTTTGTTTTGAAGCGTTCAATTTAAACACAGCATCCGAAGCAACTCTGTTTTTTTGAGTTGTGTATTTTTCTGTTTTTCCGGTTTCTTCATCGGTATATTTTTCAACAAAATCTTTCGGATTTTCCCAATCTACCAAGTTGGAATCTTCATCCAGCATAAAATTCGGATTATAAACAAACTGCTTTTTGGTTAGTTTTAATGTTTTTAGAGGTGATTTTACCGCTTTTTTATTAAATACAGACCATTTTCCTGTTAAACTGTCACCAGTTAATTTTACTTCAAATCTGCCATCAGTTTTATCATTTCCGGGTTCGTCAAGAGTAAATGATTTAGAACTTTCATTAAAAATCCCTCTGAAAGGACGCTGATTTCCATTCACAATACTTTGTCCATAAACACTGTCTTTCGTAATTCTGTTGATCTTTAAAGCTAATTTTTTATAAACTTCTCCCTCGTATTCCTCACCATCTTCAGAAGTAATCATTTCCTTTCCTGCAAAATCGCCCATGTAAATTCCATACAGTTCTTGATGAACCTCAGGAACAACCACAGAATCTTTCTTTGCAACAAGAGAATCTTTTGATGATTTGGTTTCTTTTTCATCCTTTTTGCAGGCAATTAAACTGACTGTAAATAAGGAGATTAATGTTAATTTTAAAGTTTTCATATATGTTTTTTTGTAATTAAATATTCAATTAAAAGGATATTCGGAACCCATCCCATCCATGCAATAATTTCATAGACATCCATCGGATTGGGGTGGAATAAATATACAATAATAACCTTCCACATTCTTAAAGTGACAGCAGAAAGCGTTAATGCAAAGCTTCTCCACATCCATTGTTTATGTTGTTTAAATTTTTTCTGTCGGGCAAATTTATAAGCCTTAAAAGTCGTAAACCACCACAAACTTCCCAAAATAACAAAAGAAATTTTAGAGAAAATATCTCCGTTAGCGAAAAATCCCATGTAAATTCCTGACGGAGCAGAAAAGATCAACAATAGAAAAATATATATCTTTCCCGAATTTTTATGGAAATTTTTCAATCCAAAATCTTTCCTAAGAATAGCTAAAAACCCTGAAAGTAAAACAAAAATACTCGTGTAAACATGCGTGTAGAAAAACCACAGATATTCCGGTCTGTAGGTAACTTCAGTTTGTTTTATCATTAAAAAGCTGACCTCTGTTTTTAATGGAATATATTCTAACGTAATTTTCAGCATCAGCCAAAAGAAATATCCGAACCCGATGATTAAAAGGATTTTAAAAAGATTCGAAATGTTTTTTTTGACTAAAAGCATTTTATATTTTTTTAAACACTAATATCACAAATTTTCCCACTAATATTCACAAGATAAATTGTGCTATTTGTGAAATTATTAGTGTCATTTGTGTTTAGATTAAGCTATTTCAAATTCAAATCCTGCGCAATCAGCCAAGTCTCACTCCAACAAGCCTGAAAGTTAAAACCTCCCGTCACCGCATCAATATTTAAAACTTCTCCGGCAACATAAAAATTAGGCAAAATTTTGGAGGACATATTTTTAAAATTAACTTCTTTTAAATCTACCCCTCCTGCGGTTACAAATTCATCTTTAAAAGTTGATTTTCCTGTAACCTGCAATTTCTTTTTGCATAAATTTTCAAGAATCAACTGCATTTCTTTTCCCGAAATCTGTGCAACTTGTTTGTTTAGGTCTATTTTTGAAACCTCTAAAACTTTTTGCCAGAATCTATTCGTAATATCAAATATTTTTGCCAATCCAATCGTCTTTTTTGGATTAGATTGTTTGAAGTTTTGAAATAATTCTTCTGCATCATCAATATCTTTTGAAATAAAATTAACTTCAATTTCAAAATTATATTTAACCTTCGCTAAACTTAAAGCCTCCCAAGCCGATATTTTTAAAATAGCTGGTCCAGAAAGTCCCCAATGGGTAATCAATAATGGTCCGCTTTCCTCTGTTTTTAATTTTGGAATTGAGATTTCCGCATTTTCAAAACTTGTTCCCGGCAATTCTTTTAATAAATCATTCTTAATATTGAATGTAAAAAGTGATGGAACTAAATCGATGATTTTATGGCCTAAATTTTCAATGATTTTCAATGATTTTGGCGAACTTCCGGTTGTATAAATCACAAAATCGGCTTCAAAATCGCCTAAACTTGTTTTAACGATATATTTCTCGTCCAGTTTTTCAATTTCTTTTACAGAGCATTTTGTTTTTACTTCAACATTTTTGTGCTGAATTTCATTCAATAAAGTATTAATAATGGTCTGTGAAGAGTTGCTTTCAGGGAAAACCCTGTTGTCATTTTCTATTTTCAACGGAACTTTTCGTTGATCAAACCAATCCATTGTATCTCCCGGCTGAAATTTGGTGAAAACACTTAATAATTCCTTATTTCCACGAGGATAGAACTGAACTAATTCTTTGGGATCAAAGCATGCGTGAGTAACATTACATCTTCCGCCTCCGGAAATTTTAACTTTCTGAAGGACATCTGAGTTTTGCTCAAGAATTGTAATCTTATATTTTGTTTCGTCAAGATTCGATGCGCAGAAAAAACCGGCTGCACCGCCTCCAATAATGATAATTTGCTTCATAATTCTATTAATCTTATGCTCAAGATTATTTTTACAAAACTACAATTTTTATAAACCATCTTATTTGAGTAATTTTGAAGAATATAATTTTTTGAACTTTAAAGTGAAAATATTCAACCACAAAAGGAACAAAAGATTGTAAACACTTTAGAACAAATAAGTTTAATATTAAACAGTTTAAAAGTTCACATAAGATGAAAATCAAAGATTTTCTAAAACTAATGTGTTCTTCTGTTTATTGTTGAAAGATAGCTTGAAAGACTTATGTGTTGCAAAAGCTTTTGTTTCTTTTGTGGTTAAAAAGTTGGAGTTCATTATTAAAAAATAAAATTTAAATGATATTTTACCATAAATTCGAAGTTCGTTGGAGTGATCTTGATGCCAACAAACATTTAGCAAACTCATCATATGTGCAATTTTGCGCACAAACCAGAATGGCTTTTATGAAGCAGGAAAAAATGGGCGTTACTCAGATGAGCCGATGGGGAATTGGTCCTGTTATTATGCACGAAAGATTTTCTTTTTTTAAAGAAATATTTGCTGACCAAGTCGTTATCGTAAGTCTTGAAATCGATGGTTGTGCAGAAGATTCTTCTATTTATCGTTTTGTACACAAATTTTATCTTCCAGATGGTTCGCACTGTGCAACTGCAGAAGCGACAGGAGTTTGGATTGATACCATGTTGAGAAAAATGACAACGCCACCGGATGATGTAATGGAAGCAATGAACAAATATAAAACACCGGATACGATAATTTTAACGAGAGAAGATTTTAAGAAATTACCTTTCCGTCCGGAAAATATTGATCCGACGAAACTTAACTAATAATTGATAAGAGATAAATGATAGTTGATATAATAAAACGTCTTCAAAATCATTTATCTCTTATCAATCATCACTTATAAATTAAAATATGTTTGAAGATAAAGAACCAGAATTAACACCGATCTCTAAACTGGGAGAATTTGGATTAATTAAGCATTTAACAGAACATTTTCCTTTATCCAATGAGTCTTCGGAACTTGGAGTGGGAGATGATGCGGCAATCATTAATCCTGGAAATAAAAAGGTTGTTCTTACAACAGATGTTTTGGCAGAAGGAGTGCATTTCAATTTAGGATATGTTCCGTTGAAGCATTTAGGATATAAAGCGGTTGTTGTGAATCTTAGTGATGTTGCAGCAATGAACGCTACTCCAACACAGATCTTAGTTTCTTTGGCGGTTTCAAACCGTTTTCCGGTAGAAGCTTTAGAAGAAATTTATTCTGGAATTCAGTCGGCTTGTACAAGATATAAAGTTGATTTGATCGGCGGAGATACAACAAGCTCAAACGCTGGTTTGGTCATGAGTATTACGGCTGTCGGAATTGAAGATGAAGAAAACATCGTAAAAAGAAGTACTGCAAAACCAAATGATCTTCTTGTTGTAAGTGGAGATTTAGGAGGTGCTTATATGGGACTTCAGATTTTAGAAAGAGAGCATGCTGTGTTCCTTGCTGACCCAAATATGCAACCTGAAATGGAAGGATTTGATTATATTTTGGAAAGACAATTAAAACCAGAAGCAAGAACAGATGTTAAAGGTATTCTAGAAGGATTGGATATCAAACCAACTTCTATGATCGATATTTCTGATGGTTTAGCTTCTGAGATTTTACATCTTTCTGACCAATCAAACGTTGGTTTCAGATTGTACGAGGAGAAAATTCCGATGGATAATTTGACGATTACGACGGCAGATGAATTTAATTTAAATCCAGTAATGGCTGCTTTAAGTGGAGGTGAAGATTATGAATTGTTATTCACGATTTCTCCAAATGATTTTGAAAAAATGAAAAATCATCCGGATTTTACGATTATCGGACATGCTGTTGATAAAGAAGAAGGTAATTTCATGGTCGCGAGAGGCTCTAACCAATTGGTTTCTCTTACCGCGCAGGGTTGGGATGCTTTTTTAGGAAATAATCAAAACGATTAAATTTTATTTAATTTTGAAATATTGTGAAACCACTGCTTTTGTAGTGGTTTTTTTTGTTTAATTTAATTCGGTCTCTAATTTGTAGAGAAGTGAAAAACATAAAATGAAATGATAAAAAATAAAAGAAACCCGTTAAGTACTCTATTTGTAATAGGGATAATGATTCTAGGTTTTATTTCTTTAAAAGTGTATCAAAAATATAGTTTTAATAAAGAATACGAAAGTAAGTATAATGGTCTTGTAATAAAGCAAGAACCGGGCTCTAGAGGGTTTACTGATTTATATCTTTCAAATAAAAGTTGTGTACATTTAACATTTTATTCAAATTGGGACCGTAAAGAAGTTTTCGTAGGAGATTCAATTAGTAAAGATGAAAACTCAAGAGAAATAAGAGTTTATAAAAAAGATAATAATAGTGGTAATTATCAATATTTTAAGTCCGTAAATATGATAATTGACTAATTTCTTTGTTAGTCAAAGTCACAGACTTTGCGCAGAGGGGTAAGAAGTCTTGAAAGATGATGTTATTAATCTAAAATTTCCAAATATTATGAATTTTAAAACTAAAATAGTTATAATTTTATTATCCTCTTTATTACTTACGAATTGTAAGGAGGAAATGAAAAAATGTGTAAGTCAATCTACGGATACTAATGTAAAACTATATAATGATTTAACAGATCAGTTGATACCTTATTTTTTTAGAGAAGATTATTTAGGTGAAAAAAGATATTTTGATAGTTTAAGAGTTCATGATGATGATTTATATATCAAAGAGAAGACAAAAGCGCACAACGAACTTTTTAATCATCCTGAAAAATTTTGCAATTTGTATATAGATTCTATTAAAAATAAAAATACTGATTTTGCTACAGGTAGTACCGAAGATAATATAAAATACATACAAAGAAAGAAGGATTTTTTTAAAGACTTTTCCAATAGTCCAGATATTATTAAAAATTTAAGCCTACGAAGTTCTATAAAAGCAAATCAATTTAATTTGTGTACCGCAAAAGTGCTGGATCTGGCAGAGTATGATAAACATACAAATGAATGTGAGATAGGTGTTGTCTATTTTTCAGAGATTGTATTCGATATTTCAAAAAAAAGAGCATTAGTTTTTGTTGACCATCGTATAAAAAAAGATTATTATGGTAGAAATGCTATATTTAAACTAAGATTGCATGATAATTATTGGGAAATAGAAGATGTTATGTTAGTGTCAACTTCCTAATTTCCGGCTCTTTTCTTTTCCCCCCCCGCTGCGCAAAGTCTGTGACTTTGAGCCAGATTAATAAAAAAACCGCTACAATTTAGTAGCGGTTTTTTCATTAAAAGAAAATTATTTACATTTATTATATAAAAACAAAAAGATGAATGAAGGTTATATTATAAGAGATCAGGAGAAGCCACATTTTATAACCTGTACAGTTGTGGATTGGGTTGATATCTTTACAAGAAAGAATTATAGAGATGTAATAATTGAAGCCCTGAAATATTGTAAAGAACATAAAGGTCTTATATTATATGGCTATGTCATAATGAGTAATCATATTCACTTAATTGTACAATCGAAAGAAGGTAAACTATCAGACTTAATCAGGGATTTTAAAAAGTTTACATCAAAGAATATTTTAGAGAAAATACAAGCAGAACCGGAAAGTAGGCGAGAATGGATGCTGGAAAGATTTTCCAAAGCAACAGAAAGTCATAGTAGAAACAAAACCTATCAATTCTGGCAGTATGGTAATCATGCAGAAGAAATCTATACTTTGCACTTTTTATGGGATAAGCTTAATTATATTCATTTAAATCCTATAAGAGCGGGTCTGGTAGATAAGGCACATCATTATATATATATTCATCTGCAAGTAATTATGTTCTGGGAAATGGATTATTGGATGTAGAACTGGCAGATAATCCTGTAATTGATGTAACTAAGAAAAATGAGTTTTGGAAATATAATAATTATAATGAATAGAGCTCAAAGTCACAGACTTTGCGCAGCGGATGCTAATTTAACTTCAGGAACTATGACAATATCAAGGACTTGGCTAATTAATGATGTTAAAGCAACATCCGAAAGAGGCTTTTTAGATAGGACTGGTAATAAAATAAGCCCAATAGGTTCTGCTATTATTAATAATCCAGATTTGAATCACCTTATAAAAAATATAAGTAAAGGAGTTGGACATCGATCACAATTTAATTAAATAAAGTACAAATGAAAGACATAGTAAAAATTTTATCCCTAATATGTTTAGTAGCTCAAATTAGTTGCTCGATAAAAAATGAAGAAATTCCAGAAAAAGAAATGAAAAATAATGTTGAATTTGTTGGCAACATAATAAGTTTTCAAAAATCAAGTAATCATGCTTTTGGAATTATAAGATTAAAAATAATCAAAAAAAATATTAAAAATTTTGACGAAATATTGGATAAAGGAATATATCCTTATAAAATAAAAGATAAGATAGCTGAGTTATATTGTACTGTTTCAGTTGATAGAAAAGTAGGAGAAACGGTTAAGGTTGTATCTAATGATGGAGTTGTATATTATAACCCTTCCAATAGCAGAGAAGAAGGGAGCTTATTTATTATTGATGATCCTTATAACATTGATTTTGTAAAAATGAATACAATATTTAGATAGAAATAAAAATCCCGTTGCGCAAAGTCTGTGACTTTGAGCCAGATTAACAAAAAAACCACTACAATCCGTAGTGGTTTTTATCATTAAAAAGGCTGTTCCGTACAGCGATCATCGCCGGGAGGGCAATACGTTCCGCCACCACCTCCAGATCCACCGCCTACAGCGATGCATTGTCCGGGATTTCCGTCGTCATTCATTTCGCATGCTTTTCCGAAGGTGCATTCGCAGTCTGTCCAGCAATAGGCAGAATCTCCGTTGCTATGACAGCTACCTCCACCACTTCCAAGAATGTTGGATAGATCTTTTCTTAAAAGTTTTTTGATGTTTTTCATAATTAAAGTTTGTAATTTGGTTAAAATGTAAAATATTTTACATTATTTAAAGATAAAAAATTAAAATTAATCATTTCTCATACTTGTGATAAAAAGAAAACCAGCACAATATTGCACTGGTTTTATAGATGATTTTAAAATTAAAGCTTAATTTTCTAAGATCGTACAAGAACCTAAATCAGTTAAATTAATATCAGGAGCCCGAGTTGGCGGACTAACATTTAAAACAGAATTCATAAGCGTAACATCATTTGTAAATGCCCCGTTTTTAAGGTAAAAAGTATTATTTACAGTTCCTCCTGTAGCATCAACTCTTTGATGAGCTTTATAGGTCGCATCTGCGGTAAATTTAGCCTGAGATATCGGTAGCCATTGCCCATCCGTTGTTTTTACCCATTGATTTCCAAACTCAGCTTTTCTTCCCTGATAGCCGTTATCAGGAATAAAATTTTCAACAAAACTGTGCAAATTGTCTAAATAAGCTTTTGTATAAGGTCTTTTCCAACTCGCGATTAACAACCAGGAATTGGTTTCAGGAGTAAAAAACCAGGCTGTATAATCTGTTTTTCCTGTGCCATCAGGCTCTCCTTTTAATAGGAATTTGTACGTTACACCGGCTTTCCAATCGTATTGCAGGTAACTCTGTCCTCCAGAACCTTCATTTCCAAATTCTCCGGTCATCACATTCTTGCCTTTGCAGTTCAACTTGATTTTGTGATCTTCGGGAATAGCTTTTGGATCATCTGTAGAAAAAGGACTCCAGACAGAAAATAATACTCTTCTTTCAGTTTCAGAATTTACCTGAATTCCAAAATATCCATTCTGAAAACCATCAGCCATAAAATAAGAACCTATTTTGTCTTCTCCTTTCGGAATGGTGATTTCATTATAAAAATACAAAATATCTTTGCTGGTGGGGTTTGTGTACTTCAAATGGCAAGATGGTCCTCTTCTTCCCCAATAGTAAAAATTAGGATCATTACAGAAAATATTATCTTCCTCGGATAATGGATTTTCAAATATAATATGAGAAACATCCGCAAAATAATCTCCTGTCTTTTTTACACCTTGAAGATCCACTTTCACATATCCCGGAAGAACATTAAAATCTCCCACAGAATAGGTTTTATAAGAAGAATCTTTAATAGAAATCTTATGCGAAACGCCATTAACAGTAACTTTAATCACACTCTTTCCGGATGGAACTTTTGCTTTCAGGCTGAGGTGTAAAATCCCCCGATGACTTACTTTAAAATAAGTGCTGATTATCGTACCGGTACTTGTCCAATTCCCAAGACCATTTTTAGTAATTACTTCTGTTGAGCCTTTTGTTGAGGTTGTGATAAATGAATTTCCGGCTAAAGGAACTTCACCAGAGTAACGATGGTGATTCTGTATATTGGTTGCCATTACCATAGAAAATTTCAGGCATAAGAAAATAACATATGCACTGGTTAATAATTTTGTTTTCATTATTTGCTGTTTTAGTAAAAATAAAAACAAAACTTTCAAAATTTTTTATAGATAATTAAATTTTAATGATTTTGGTTAAATTCACAAAAGCACTGATTTTTTTGTTGAAGCCATTCATTGTTTTAAAAATAAATCTTTAAAATATTAATATTATGATCATTGTTTCTTTTACTGGTTTTTTATTTACTTTAGAAATATGAAACGAAATGAAAAAGAATATAATTTTCAATGCTATTGTTGTGGATATTTCACAATTGAAGAGAGAGGGAATTATTACATTTGTCGTGTTTGTTTTTGGGAAGATGATGGATGTAATGAAGCAGAAAGAATTAGTGGTCCAAATCACATGACTTTAGAAGAAGGACGAAGAAATTTTTTAAAATTTGGAGCTTGTGAAGAAAGATTTATAAAAAATGTTGAAAAAAATCCTGAAAATAAGTTTAGAAAAGATGATTTTTCAGATTAACAAAATAAACAAAAAACCACCGCAAAAAGCAGTGGTTTTTCTATAATAATTTAAATATTAAGCTTTTACAATATTGATAATAACCTCCATTGCTTTCTCCATACTTTCCAACGCAACATATTCGTAAGGTCCGTGGAAGTTCATTCCGCCCGCGAAAATATTTGGACAAGGAAGTCCCATGTATGACAATTGAGCACCATCTGTTCCTCCTCTGATCGCCTTAATTTTAGGCTCAATATTCGATTCTTTCATCGCTTTCGCAGCAAGGTCAATAATGTGCATTTTGCCTTCAAACTGTTGCTTCATGTTACGGTATTGCTCCTTGATCTCAACTTCAGCCGTTCCTTCACCATATTTTTGGTTGAATTCTACAACTTTTTGCTCCATGAATTTCTTTCTTGCTTCATATTTTTCTTCGTCATGATCACGGATAATGTATTGAAGTTTAGCCTCAGAAATATCAGCAGTAATATCCATTAAATGATAGAAACCATCAAAACCTTTAGTCGTAGCCGGAGTTTCATTTGCCGGAAGCAATTGAATAAATTCCGCAGCTAAAAGACCTGCATTCACCATTTTTCCGAAAGCATATCCTGGGTGTACACTCAATCCGTGGATTTTCACAACAGCACCTGCCGCGTTGAAGTTTTCATATTCCAACTCTCCAACCTCGCTTCCATCCATAGTATAAGCGAACTCAGCCCCGAATTTTGCAACATCAAATTTATGTGCTCCTCTTCCAATTTCTTCATCAGGTGTAAACCCAACTGCAACTCTTCCGTGCTTAATTTCCGGATGAGCGATTAAATATTCTGCTGCTGTTACAATTTCTGCACAACCAGCTTTATCATCAGCTCCCAAAAGAGTATTTCCGTCAGTTGTAATTAATGTCTGACCGATATATTGTTTTAAACTTTCAAATTTAGAAGAAGATAAAGTAAATCCTGTTGTTTGATTTAAAACTAAATCATTTCCATCATAATTTTCCCAAATCTGAGGTTTTACATTCTCGCCACTGAAATCCGGTGAAGTATCATAATGCGAAATAAATCCAATTGTTGGTTTGTCATCGTTTTCAAGGTTAGAGGGAACGTAGCCCATAATATAACCGTTATCATCAATCGAAACGTTTTCCAGACCGATCATTTTCAGTTCTTCAACAATGTATTTTGCGATGTCCCACTGTCTTTCTGTTGAAGGGGTAGTTTCGCTTTCTGCATCACTCGTTGAATAGATTTTTACGTAATTAATAAAACGGTTCAGTAATTTTTCTTTCCACAATTGGTTGAATTCTATTGTACTCATTAGATATCATAAATTTCAACAAAGTTAGCAAATTTGATGCTCAGAATACCTTATTTGGATTTGAATATAAGGTATTGAAAATATTAATCATATATAAAAGCTTGAAAATCAAAATAATGTTAGCTTTGCTTTAATCTTATATAAACTTGTTTAGTTTTATTATATTTGAGAAAATCAAAAAGTACCAATGTTTCTAACTGAATGTCCGAGAGATGCAATGCAGGGTTGGGGAGAATTTATCCCAACCGCAAAAAAAATAGATTATATCAACTCCTTGATGGAAGTTGGGTATGATATATTGGATTGTCTGAGCTTTGTTTCTCCAAAAGCAATTCCTCAGCTTGCTGATTCTGATGAGGTTGCCGAAAATATAGATAAATCTTTATCGAATACAAAAGTTTCTGCAATCATCGGAAATTACAGAGGTGCAGAAAAAGCGTTGAGGCATCAATCTGTTGATATTCTGGGTTTTCCGTTTTCTATTTCTGAAACTTTCCAGCATAGAAATACCAATAAAAGTCAGGAAGAAGCTTTTACTGAGATCATTAAAATGCTTGAATTGACGAAAAGTGAAAATAGAGAATTAAACATCTATTTTTCAATGGCTTTTGGAAATCCTTATGGTGAAATGTGGAAATGGGAAGATGTAGATTTCTGGGCACAAAGATTTTCAGAAATTGGAATTAAAAACATCTTACTTTCTGATACAACGGGAGTTGCAACACCAGAAACAATCTCTCTTTTATTCGATAAAATACCTTCAAAATACCCTGATATTAATTTCGGAGGACACTTTCATAACCGTTATGAAGATTCTTATTCTAAATTAAAAGCTGCTTACGATAAAGGCTGTAGAAGATTCGACAGTGCGATTAAAGGAATCGGCGGCTGCCCAATGGCGAAAGATGATTTGGTAGGAAATATGCCTACAGAACAGGTAATCAACTTCATGAGCGTTGAAAAAGTAGATCATAAATTAAATTTATTAAACTTCGAAAGTTCTTATAACAGAGCGAAAGATATTTTTCATTTTTGAGACATTGTTTCTTTTATTATGAGCGATTTCAGCCTGAGCTTGTCGAAGAATAATAAAATAAATATCAATAGGGGCGGGTTTTAACCCGCTCTCCTAGATTAAAAATTCAATTGGCTTTAGCCAAAACTTAAAAATTAACTCCAAAATCAACAAAAATGTCACCAATAATCTCACCATCCGAATTAAAAAATCTTCCAACTGAAAATCTCATCATCCTTGATGCAAGAGTAGGAAAAGACGTTTACAAAAACTACTTGGACAAACACCTCCAAGGAGCAAGATTCATCGATTTAGATAAAGACTTAGCTGAAATTGGAGAAGATGCAGCATTTGGTGGAAGACATCCGCTTCCAAGTGTTGAGAAATTTGCAGAAAAACTTTCAAATCTTGGAGTTTCGGAAGATTCTCATATTGTCATTTATGATGATAAAAACGGAGCAAATGCAGGTGCAAGAGCTTGGTGGATGTTAAGATCTTTTGGATTAAAAAATGTTCAGGTTTTAGATGGAGGTTTTCAAGCTGCTGAAAAAGAAGGATTAAAATTTTCATCAGGTGAAGAAATTTTTGAAAAATTTGATATAATTAAAAGAGAGAATTGGCTTCTTCCAACTTCGAGCTTAGAAGATGTTGAAAATGAATTAGTAAACAATTCTTCAACGGTAATCGATGTACGGGATGCTTACCGATATAATGGTGAATCTGAGCCTATTGATTTGGTGGCGGGGCACATTCCGGGAGCAATCAATATTCCTTTTTCTGAAAATCTTGATGAAAATGGAAATTTCCTAAAACCAGAAATTTTAAAAGAAAAATATTCAAAATTATTAGCAAACAAACCTGAAAATTTAATCATTCATTGTGGTTCAGGAGTTACGGCGTGTCATACGATTTTGGCTTTGGAATATGCTGGTTTTCATGTTTCTAAATTATATGTTGGCTCGTGGAGTGAATGGAGTAGAAGAGAAGGGAAAGAAATTGCAAGAGAGGTTTAATAAAAACATTTTCCGTCAAGTTTGTCATTCTGACGAAGGAAGAATCTCAATAGTAGTTGATAAATTCTTCACTCCGCTTTCGCTTCGTTCAGAATGACAAAACCTATAAACAAAATAAAAGGCTGCCAAAAAATTGACAGCCTAATTTATTTTTAATTCAATAATTAAAGCATTCCCAATTCAAACTTCGCTTCTTCGCTCATCATATCCTTATTCCAGCTCGGTTCGAAAGTAAGCTCTAAATCTACGCTTTTTACGTTTTCTGCTTCCGCTACTTTATCTTTTACCTCCTGTGGAAGCGTTTCTGCAACCGGACAGTTTGGTGTAGTAAGAGTCATAATAATTTTCACATCAGCATCTTCAGAGATCTGAACATCATAAATAAGTCCCAACTCGTAAATATCCACGGGAATTTCCGGATCATAAACGGTTTTTAGTATTCCAATGATTTCTTCTCCTATATCGGCAATTTGATCGTCTGTAAATTTCATTTTTTAATCTAGATTGATATTCCTTTTCAACAAATCTTCCTGACGCATTCGTCGGAAAACATTTGCCAAAGTTAAGACATCTTTTTCACAATAGTCAACTATTCTTTGCAAGTCTTTTTCTATGTAATAGATTGATGAAACCATTGAGCCGTCGATATCGTCTTTCGGAGTCGGAATTCCGAAAACGTGTGCCAGTAATTCTAAAGAAATGAAGCTTTTATAGTCTCCGAACTTCCATAATTCCATCGTATCAATATGCGGAATTTCCCACGGTTTTTTACCAAACATCTGGAAAGGAGTTGGAGGTTGCATTCCATTAATCAGAAATCGTCTTGCGATCCACGGGAAGTCAAATTCCTTTCCGTTATGAGCACAGAGAATCACATCACGAAGTCTTGGACTGTTAAAAATCTCGCCAAATTCTATCAGCAATTTCTTTTCATCATCGTTTGCGAAGCTTTTGATCTTTAAAGTATCGTTTTTTTCAACCATTCCGATGGTGATGCAGATGATTTTTCCGAATTCGGCCATAATTCCGGCTCTTTCGGGGTAAAATTCTTCTGCCGTTGCTTCATCTTTTCTCTGGAATCGTGTTTTTTTATCCCAAAGTTTTTGTTCTGTTTCCGGAAGTTCTTCCCAAGAACCTGTCCCCGGAACGGTCTCAATATCAAGGAATAAAACTCTTTCTAATGGAATGTTTTGTATCATTAAATTTTTTCTTTAACTAACTTAATCTAAACCTCATAGGTTTTTGAAACCTATGAGGTTTAATTTAAATCGGAATTTTATTAAATATTTTAAAATTAGCCAACCTGCATTCCATTTTTTGCGGGCAATGAAGGGGTTAAAAGTGTAACGTCTTTTTTATTTTCTCCATAAACTCCCAAAACCAGACACTCGCTGAAAAAATTGGCGATCTGTTTCTTTGGAAAGTTTACAATAGCTAAAATTTGTTGTCCAATAAGGTCTTCTTTCTGATAAAGATTTGTGATTTGGGCGGATGATTTTCTGATGCCTAAATCACCGAAATCAATTTCTAGCTGATACGATGGATTTCTGGCTTTTTCAAAATCATTTACTGAGATTATGGTTCCGCATCTGATATCTAATTTTTCAAAATCTTCCCAAGAGATTTCCGGTTTTACTATCATGATAATGAATTGATTAAGTTTTCTACTTCTGTTTTCTGTTCTGCATATTTGTGTTGAAGCTCAGAGTTTTCGCCCATTCTTCTGTAATATTCCAATGCTTTATTTCCGAAAAATTTTCTGTGAAAATCTGAAACATCAGGAATTTGTGGAAACACTTTATGAAAAAGCATTTCGTAATAAGCTTGAAATTCTCTTTCATTTTTATCCTCAATTACATTTCCGGGCGCTTTCTGTCTTACATGAAGCATTTCGTGGGCAACCATATTTAAGACAAGATTCAGATCAAAATCAAATATATTTTTAGGGATCATAACCATTTGAGGATGTCCCAATTCCCCTTCCGCTGTTAAAAGCATTGAGTTTGGTGAAAGTTCCTGTCTGAAACCAAAACCCGCAAAGTTTTCATGCTCTAAATCAAACGAGTGAATTAAATACTTTGCAGCGTCTAAAATTTGATCATGCTCTTTATAAGCTTCGAGATGTAGATTGATTTGTTCGAAATTCATTCAAAAATATGTTTTAACAAATGTATTAAAATATTAAAAACTTAAACAAGACTTCATGAAACATAATTTTTTCTTTTAATAATCAATTAGTTATAATTTTTTTTCATCTTTTTTCAATATTTCGTGCAAGATTTTTCGAAAAAGGGATTTATATAAATGAGTACTCAAAGTAAATAATGTATAATGAAATAATTAAAGTAATGAAGAAATTAACAGTACTTAAGGCTTTTATGGTCGTTTTGGTTGCATTTGCAGCGTTGTCTTTAACGTCGTGTAATAATGATAGATATGAACCTGTTCCTGTAAAGCTGGGAGATGTGAATGGCAACTATAAGGCAAGACTTTTTATACAGCAGGGAAGTAAAGGACCTATTGTTGAGAAAATTATCAACTTTTCGGCAAAGGATACGATAGTTGATTTTAAAGAGTTTCCGATCAGAGAAATTGTAAAATCTGTAGTAAAAGATCCTGTAAAAACGGATACGGCATTAGCCAAAATCGGTAAAGTTGAATATAAACTTAATTATACTTCAAAAATTAATACAGAACAGAATATTGTTGAGTTGACCTTTGCTCCTAAGAAATTGAATATCCAGATTCCTGTAGACGGAGTGACTAAAAATGCTGTAGTAACAGTTGTTGCTAAACAAAAAGGTTTTTTTGTAGGTCAAGATTGGTCGCTGAGATTCGGTTTGGTCGCAGAAAAGATAATAGTTGATGGTGTAGAATTAGCCCCCTTTGAAACCATTAAATATGATTTTCCGTATTCTATAAAAAATTAAGAGACGGATATCATGCAAGATAGGTTGTGCTTTGAAAAAAGGCAGCCTATTTTTGCATTACAATTAAATTAATCATAAAATCAGGATGTTATTGTAAAAATACATGGAAGAAAGTAAGGAGCAGATTTTGATAAAACGCCTTCATTTGAAGGAGGAAACTGCCTGGAAAGAGCTTTTTGAAGCTTATTCCGGAAACCTTACCTATGTGTGTTCGCGATACATTATCGGACAAGACGATGTGCATGATGTTTTACAGAACAGTTTTATAAAGATGTTCCGTTCGATTGATTCATTTGAATACAGAGGAAGTGGTTCTTTAAGAGCCTGGATAACCAGAATTGTGGTGACAGAATCATTAAAATATCTTAAGCAAAATTCTGATTTTAAAATAGTTGATGATGAATTTGAAATACCGGATCTCCCGGAAGAAGAACCCGATCTTCAGGAAATATCCCAAACAACGATCATGAAAATGATACGAACTCTGCCCGACGGTTACAGAACTGTTTTCAATTTGTTTGTGTTTGAGGAGAAGAGTCATAAAGAGATTGCCGGGATTTTGGGAATTGCTGAAAATTCTTCGGCATCACAGTTTCATAGAGCTAAAGCGATGCTTGGTCATAAAATAAAAGAATATAAAATGTCAAAAACAGCGCAATATGAGTAATCAGTGGTTGAATGAGATGCGCAGAAAAATGGAAGATCATACCGATGATGTTCCTGAAGGATTGTGGGACAATATTAAAGATGATTTGTTCTCCGAAGACGACAATGATAAAATTGCAGCATTTCCTATCATTGGAAATGATTTGAAAGCAAAAGACAAAAATACATCTACGTTTACATCTAAAAAAATAGTATACCGCATCAGTGCCGTTGCCGCTGTGATTGCAATGTTTTTTATTGGCGGAAAAATATTCGATTTTTATAATAATGAAAAGACAGATTCACCAAAAATTGCAAGTTCTAAGAAAGGAAATAAAGTAGAATCAGCGAGTTATTCTTCTGAAAATAAAAACTTGCCGAAAAGCGTTAATGATTTGATTGATAAAGATTTATTTAAACGAAATGCAATCTCAAATAATATCACATCAAATATAATTTCAACAAAAAATAGCTTTAATGAAATTTTTAAAAATGTAATTAATAATTCAGGAAATCAAAATCAAAATACGACAGCAGATTTAATTAATCAAAACAATCAAATTGCACAGCAGGAAAATGTAATTATTGATAATAATCAGACAATCAATGATATAAAAGAACCTGTTTCACAAGAAGAAAAAGATTTTAAAGATAAATTTGAGTCAATTCAAAAACAAAAAATCGCAAAAAAACAATCCAAAAAACCTTGGATGCTAAGTTTGCTGACAGGAAATACTTCAGGAAGTTCATCAGAACAATTTCCGGGATATGCTACCATAAGCGGAAGCCCGATGAATGTTGGTGATATGTTTTATGCAAGTAACGATGGAGATCCTTTTGTACAAGTTGTTTTGGCTAATCAAAATAAGGAAGTGGAAGCCAGAATAAGACATAAAGTGCCGGTTACTTTAGGCGTTTCAATGTATTACAGTTTAGGAAAAAAATGGGGAATAGGAACGGGAATTAATTATACAAAATTATCGTCCGAGCTTCGTTCGGGAAGTGATGCTAATTTAATAAAAAGCGATCAGTCGGTTCATTACATTGGTGTTCCGGTGCAGGTAAATTATAATGTAATTAAAAAAGGAGCTTTTACGGGATATGTTACTGCCGGAGCAGTTGTTGAAAAGGCGGTTGCAGGTGGTGTCACCACAAAGTATATTGTAAATAATGAAGTAAAAGAGGAGAAAAAAGAAGGATTGGAGGCAAAACCGGTTCAGTTTTCGGTTAATAGCGGGATTGGATTACAATTAAAAATTGTCAATAAAATAGGGATTTATGCAGAACCGGGCATCGGCTACCATTTCAAGGATGAAAGTTCACTCAATACAATATATAAAGAGAAACCATTAAATTTTAATGTAAAATTCGGGATTAGATTGTTGCTAGACTGATAGTTAATTCAGACTTCAAAAAGCAATATCTAAAAATAAATTAGGCTCATTAATTAATAAGCGCTATGGTTTTATTATGCCCAAATTTTAACCAAAATAAAAACTGATAAAATATTAAAAATCAATTCACTAAATAAATATTAACATGAAAACAAAACTAATTTTTTTAGCATTTTACCTATTTCTGAGCATTGTAAAAATACAGGCTCAATGTACCCCTACAATTACGAGTCCTAGATTGGGAACTATGTTTGCAGATAGAGTGGTTTTTTGTAATACAGAAACCGAAACGCTTTCTACAACTCAAACTTACGGAAGTTATCAATGGTACAAACAACAGTGGGACTGGCAATCTCCCAATCCAAATCCTTGGGTTCCGGTTCCGGGAGCAACATCACAAACATTGACGATCAATGGTGTAGATGATATGCTGTATTATTTTAAGGTTGAAGTTACAGACGGAGACTGCATTGCAGAAAGTCCGGCCATTCTTGCCGACGGATATGCTTATGGTCTGCCATATATGATGGCTAATTTTACACCCGGAACTTATGAAGAAGTCGGACCTGGAGAGTATAATGTTTGTCAGGGAGCAACTGTGCAACTTGATGATGGATTTCCTTTGTTGTATGGTGTTCATACTTGGTTTAAATGTGTCCCGAGCAGCAATCCTCCCTTGCCTACAGATCCTTGCATCATCAATGGAGCAACGGGCGATTCTTATATTGCTAATGCATCGGGCGAATATGGATTTTATGCTTGTACAGAATACTGTCCCGATCAATGTGAAATGTTGAGTGATTTCGCGTTTATCAAACTTAATTTCGGAAACTTTGGCTTCTGTAATCTCGCAACAGGTGAAATAAAACCGAAAGAAAACGCCCTGACATTATATCCAAACCCAACAACCCAATTTTTATATATCGGAAAAGAATCTGATAAAACATATAGTTCTATCTCTATCATCGATATGTCTGGAAAGCTTGTTTTACAGAAAGATAAGCATCAATATAATGTTGCCATTGATGTAAGCAGTCTTGTTCCCGGAACGTATATGATTGTCTCTAAAAGTTTAGACGGGAAAGTATATAAAAACAAATTTATAAAGAAGTAATAGTTAGTTTTTTAATAATTTATGTTTAGGTCGGTACAGAGTTCATCCCTGTGCCGATTTATTTTTTTAAGATAATGATGATTAAACCTAAATGTTATGAACTAAATGAAGTGTTTTCTAAAATAAAATATTAATTATTTTTACGGCAAAACACAATCATGCTGGTTAAAATTTACGGAAGTGCAATTCATGGTGTTGCAGCGCAGACGATTACTATTGAAGTCAATATAGATACGGGTGGAGTAGGCTATCATTTGGTAGGACTTGCCGACAATGCCATTAAAGAAAGCAGTTACCGAATTTCTGCTGCCTTAAAAAACGTAGGTTACAAAATTCCCGGAAAGAAAATCACAATTAATATGGCTCCCGCAGATCTTCGAAAGGAAGGCGCAGCCTATGATTTAAGTATTGCCATCGGAATTTTAACCGCTTCGGATCAAATTTTAGCTGAAAATATTCAGGATTATATTATTATGGGTGAACTTTCATTAGATGGAAGTTTACAGCCAATTCGAGGTGTACTTCCAATCGCGATTCAGGCGAGAGAAGAAGGTTTTAAAGGAATCATTTTACCTAAACAAAACACGAGGGAAGCTGCTATCGTTAATAATCTTGATGTGTATGGCGTTGAAAATATTAAAGAAGTCATTGATTTTTTTAATGAAGGAAAACCTCTTGAAAAAGTATTTTTAGACACCCGAAAAGAGTTTCAGGACAAAATTAATCTATTTCCTTTCGATTTTTCTGAGGTTAAAGGACAGGAAACTGCAAAACGTGCGATGGAAGTTGCTGCAGCAGGTGGTCATAATATTATTCTGATCGGGCCTCCCGGAAGCGGAAAAACAATGTTGGCAAAACGAGTTCCGAGTATTTTACCTCCTTTGACATTGAAAGAAGCGCTGGAAACAACAAAAATACATTCTGTGGCGGGAAAAATGGGAACGGAAACGTCACTCATGACTGTTCGTCCTTTTAGATCACCTCATCATACGATCTCGGATGTTGCCTTAGTTGGTGGCGGATGTGAATTTGCAAAGTAAATGCGATAACGCAAAGTAAATGCGAAAATTTGCAGACTAAGTGCGAATACAAATCCAGTTGAAAAAATCTGCTATTGAATTGGATTTTAATCCAACAAGGCATTTTTATAAGACGGTAGTATTTTGAGATTTTCAGCGATGGAGGTTTTAAAATTTCTTTATTTTAAATTTATTTCTCAAAATATCGTATCATTAAACAAAGTTTCATAAATTTACAATGTATGAGTTTAATGTAACAAAATATGAAAATAGGATATGCACGGGTTTCAACCAAAGATCAAAATTTAGATTTACAAATTGAAGCTTTAGAAAAAGCAGGCTGCGAAAAAATTTACCAAGAGAAAATTTCCGGCGCTACAAAAAATCGTCCGGAGCTCGATAAGATGATAGAGCAATTCAGAAAAGGTGACGAACTTTATGTTTGGAGATTGGACAGATTGGGAAGAAGTTTAAAAAATATTATTGATCTTGTGTTAAGTTTAAGCGATAAAGGAATTATTATAAAAGGTCTTGTGGAGGGTGTAGACACTTCCACTATTAATGGCAGATTATTTCTAAATCTCATGGCTTCTCTGGCTGAATATGAACGAGAGTTGATAAGAGAAAGAACCAATGCTGGCCTGCAATCTGCAAGAGCTAGAGGAAGAACGGGAGGAAGGCCAAAAGGTTACACTGCGGAAACAATATCCAAACTGCTAATTTTGCGCTCTATTTATAAAGATCCGACAATGCGTCCTGAAGATATTTATAAACCATTCGGATTGACTAGAGCTACGTTTTACCGATATGCCAAGATTCTTGATAATCATACGGATGAAGAAATAAAGAAGATGGCAGTAAAAAATGATCTACGTTAATACATTGCGTAGTAGCAACGTATTTTTGAATATTTTCTACCTTAAATAATATTATAGTGAAAAAATGGATTACCATAATTTTCCGAAAGATTTGTTAAAGTTCAAAGATCACGTCATGACAACACAAGAATTAGACGTTTTCTTTTCTGATAAAATTTATTTAATTTTTGAATGCTCTACTGAATTTTCTAAAAGTTCGACATTCTTTTCGTTCAATCTTTTTTCCAGCCATCTTTTGAGCTGCAGCTTGTTAACATCATTACCTGAATAAATGAGAACAAATTGTAGCCGCATACTGTCTGTATGGGAATACTGTTCTATTTTGCCGTAAGATACGTTGCTTATATCTGGGTATAAAATTTGAATTTCTTTCGACAAGGTAGAATCGGATACTTTATAACTATCAAGTTCAAGGCGGAGATTGGAAATGGCAATATCCTTTTCTGATAAGTTGTTGTTATTTTTATTAATCTCACTAAGAATTTCGGATTTTAAATCAGAATTGTTTTGTCGGATTGTAAGCTTAGTGTTGGCAAGCCCGTTATCTGTAAGAATCTTATTATAAGATTCAATCTCGCCTGCTGTAAATTTTTTGTTCAGAAATGCAACATCTATTGTTTTTGGATCTGTATTATAATTTAATTTTTTATAAATTAATGTATAACCATTTTTTTCAAACTCTTTCTGAAGGAAAATATCTGCGGTCTTAGTAAATTTCTTTTCATTAAAAAGGTTATATGCGAGATAAGAACTTGGTACAATCATAATGATGATAAGAAAATAGATGCTATATTTAATCCTTTTTTCGTACTTACTGTCAACAATTGAAGATGGATAATGCAGGTATTTGACTACCAAAAAAGTTGCGATGCAGATAAAAAAGCAGTTGATCGTGTATAAATAAAAGGCACCAAAGAAATAAGAAAAATTAAAAGTTGCCAGACCAAAGCCTGCTGTACACAGAGGAGGCATTAAAGCTGTTGCGATGGCTACCCCAGGAATTGGATTTCCTTTCTCAACTCTCGTTATTGCAATGACACCGACCAGACCTCCGAAAAATGCAATGAGCACATCATAAATATTGGGTGCCGTTCTGGCTAAAAGTTCTGATTGGACATCTTTAAAAGGACTTATGTAGAAATAAAATGCAGATACCAATAAGCTCACCACTGTTGCTATCAAAAGGTTTTTAAATGACTTTTTGAGAAGTGGAAAATTATAAGTTCCTAATGCAAAACCAGCTCCGACTATGGGACCCATCAAAGGTGAAATAAGCATCGCTCCAATGATCACTGCGGTTGAGTTTACGTTGAGACCAACGGATGCAATAATGATTGCACATGCCAAAATCCAAAGATTAGAACCTTTAAAAGAGATATTGGAAGTCACATTTTCCAATACTTTATCTTTTTTTTCTTCACCATTATGAAGATTGATAAAATTAAATATATTATTCATCTGTTTCTGTCGCCTTTATTTCTTTATTTAGAATTATGTAGCCAATTATTCCTCCGATAATAGATGCAGCGAATATACCAATCTTTGCCTGAGTCTGGTACTCTTCATTGCTAAATGCTAATGAGGTTATAAAAAGTGACATTGTAAAACCAATAGACGCAAGAAAACCTAATCCTAACAGATTGCGATTATTCATGCCTTCAGGCAATGCTGCAATCTTCAGTTTAACGAAAATCCACGAAAATCCCACAACGCCAAAGATTTTACCCAGTAGAAGACCTAATGCTACACCTACTGCAATATTCGTTTCGAAAAGACTGTTGAAATCAATATCCAGAGATACTCCTGCGTTGGCTATGGCAAATATCGGAATGATGACAAAAGTAACAATCGGGTGCATGGCATGTTCTAATCTTTGTAATGGTGGTGTAGCTGAAATAGTCGCTTCGCTTATTTCTTCCAGTACGTGCAACTGGTCATTAGTTAAAGTTGGCGTGTTTTCCGATGGGTCAATATTTTTAAATATTGTCAGATAGGAGTTTATTTTTGCGATAAAAACCGTCTCTTTTATTTTAACATCTGCAGGAATCGTAAATGCAGCTAACACAGCAGCAATCGTTGCATGAACCCCTGAAATTACGAAGCATGTCCATACTCCGCAGATCCCCAAAAACCCAAAAAAGAAAATAGATCTAATTCCCATCTTATTTCCCAAGTACATAATAGCTAAAATCAGTAAACCAATCCATAAATAAGTCATTTCAATGTTGGAGGTATAAAAGAATGCGATGACTAATACCGCTCCCAGATCATCTACAATCGCCAATGCAGTTAAAAACACTTTTAGGGAAAGTGGGATTTTTTTTCCTAAAAGAAAAAGTACGCCTAATGCAAAGGCAATGTCAGTTGCCATCGGAATTCCCCAACCTTTATGCATCTCTCCTGAAGGATTGAGGAATAGAAATATTAAAGCCGGCATAATCATTCCGCCAAAAGCCGCAATAATGGGAAGCATGGCCTTACGGGTATTTGAGAGTTCTCCACCTATGATTTCCCGTTTCAGCTCTAGTCCTACAACAAAGAAGAATATGGACATCAGACCGTCATTAATCCAGTGATGAATGGTAAAATTAAAAAAAATATTATCGTTCCGGCTAAAACCAAAATTTTGTTCCAGAAAATGATGATAAGCCACGGATAACGGTGTATTAGCTAGAATTAAGGCAATAACAACGCTTATACCCAACAGTAATGCGCCAGATTTTTCCTGCTGAATAAATCTTTGTACGGGTTGCGTTATTTTATCAATAGGTGTATTATGGTAATTGTTGGTCATGGTTTCTTTATGGGTATGGCAAATTTATGAATCTAAAATCTATTTCTACACGAAACACATTTTTTTATAATTTACTTGTTTATTATTATAGCCTTAAAATAGCGGTTTACAAGCATTTGGGGTTAACAAAGAATCTGCAACATAGTATCTATATATACTAAAATATATCTCACTAATAACATACTTCTAACTACTCTCAAACCCATGTAATCATTCCAAACGGGAAAATTTGGAGACAATAAAAAAGAGAGCCTACATTAGTAAACTCCCTATAAAAACACTAAGGATGAAAAATAATAATTTTATTTCCCAAAAATAAGCTTATTATCCGATACTTCTTTTACTGCATTTCTACTTACACTCCATTCTGTAGTTTTATTATTTTTTCTGAACTCTCAACTTCAATGCAACTATTGCTTGTTTGAATGATATATTATCCTAAAATCTAAATTAAAATTATTTGCACAGCATTTCAACTGTATAAATTAGAGTTATTTTAAAAATTGATAATTATTTCACAAATTGATTACTAAATCCACATGCTACAATAATACTCATTTTGTAATTTAAAACATTGATATTTATATACTTATAATTTGTAAGTAATTATGCAGTATACCTCCTTTACGATTTTGGAGTTAATTTTGCAGCACAGCTTTGGAAATTTAAAATTTTAGATATATTATTTCTCCTAACTGAGAAATTCTTGATTCTAAGGACACAATTCATCACTAAGAAAAAATTTATTAAACACTAAATTTAAGGAAATGAAAAAAAAAATTTTACTGCTATCAGCGATAGCATTTTCTGGATTATCGATTGCACAAGTAGGTGTAAATACTCCTGATCCAAAATCTACTTTTGATATTACTGCAAAAAATCCTACAGGTATTACCAGAACAGCAGAAGGACTTTTAGTACCTAGAGTTGACAGGCAAAGAGCTCAGTCAATGACAGGAGTTGAAACATCTACTCTAATTTATGTAAATAATGTTGCAACTGGTACGCAGACTGGAACTGCTGCCCAAATAGATGCCACAGGATATTATTATTTTAACGGGACAATTTGGACAAAGATGATTAATGATCCTGCGTTATTTGCAGACACGAGTATTTATGAAAATAATGGAACTCTTTCTGCAAATAGGACTGTTAATCAGACTGATAAAACATTAGCTTTTACGAATACAGCAACGACAGGAACAAGTCATTTTACAATTGATGGAGCTACTTTAAATGTTGATGCGGTAAGTAACAGAGTTGGATTAGGAACCAACGCACCCCAAAACAGGCTTCATTTAGGAGAGGATGCTCCAGCATCAGTTACCGATGCAGCGGGTAAGAAGCTGGCAGTTTATAATAGTGCAGCAGGAACATCTTTCTACGGTCTCGGAATAAGTTCAAATACTCTGCAAATGCATGCAGGCTCTTCGCAAGATGCTGCGCCAGCGATGGCACTGACAAGAAGTGGTTATTTAGGTTTAGGAACAGCCGTGCCTACAACTAAACTTGAAATAGTTTCAGATAACGAAGGAGGAACAGTAGGCAATGATGTTAATATCAGAGGGTATGGAACCTCTAAAAACCCAGGTATTTTCCTAAGTTCAGCCAATGGTACAGCAGCAGCACCGACTAATCTTGCCAATAACGACATTATCGGCACAATCCAGTTTAATGCTAGAACAAATAATACAACAACTACAGGTTCTTCTATTAGTTCAATATATAAAGGTAATGGGACAACCAATCTTACCGACCTTACTTTTAATACTTCAAATTCAGAAAGATTAAAGATTGATGAAACAGGTAAAATAGGTATTGGTATAAGTTCTCCAACAAATTTACTACATGTTAATTCCTCAACCTCAGGAGCTGTAAAAATTACAGATGGCACGCAAGGAAGCGATAAAGTTCTAACATCTGATGCAAATGGTGTGGGTACTTGGAAAGCACTTCCTGCTGCAACCGTAGATATAAATATTTACAAAGACAATGGTACATTAACTGGAAACCGAGTAGTTAGTCAAAATACAAATACACTTGCTTTTACTGCAAATGCTGTTAATGCATTTTCAGTTGACGGTAGTACACTCTCTGTAGATGCTTTAAATAACAGAGTAGGAATTGGAACTAACGCTCCTTTATCTGTATTGTCCGTATTAAATCCTACGCCAGGTAATACAATCGATGCTTTTTCTTCAGGAATAAATAATTGTGGTGCCCCGTGTGGACAGGGTACCGCAAGAAACATGACTTTATTTAATGCAAACGGTACCAATTCTCAGTTTGCAGGAATAGATTTTATTCCCGCTATAAACGCAAACGGTATTAGTGGCGCTTCTATTAAAGGGATCGACAGGAATGTAGCAAACGGATATGCAGGCTTAGAGTTTTATACAAGAAATGCATCTGGATATGCGCCAAGAATGACTATAAAATCATCGGGAAATATTGGTATAGGAACTCAGGCACCCACTAATCTGTTTCATGTGGAATCTACAACTAACGGTGCTGTAAAAATTGTAGATGGAACACAAGGCGCTAATAAAGTATTAACTTCTGATGCTAATGGTGTAGCAACTTGGCGGTCTCCATCTGCAACAACAGATACAAGTATATATGCTGGCAATGGAACACTTACTTCAAACCGTATTGTGTCGCAAGGATCAAACATTTTAGCATTTCTAGGAACTTCAATAAATGCTTTCTCTATTGATACTGCTACCTTTTCTGTTGATGCAGCCAATAACAGAGTGGGAATAGGTACAGTTACTCCGACTAATACGCTTGATATTCGCTCAACTACAAGTGGAGCTGTGAAAATTCAGGATGGAACGCAAAAGGCTGGTTATATATTGACATCTGATTCAAATGGCGTAGGGACATGGAAGCCAACAGCTATAGCTTTTGGTGCTTTATCAATACCTGCGATAACATATTCTCATCCTGCAAGTTATCCTACAGCAAAATATACGGGAGTACCTATAACTTTACCGCCAGGAAAATGGCTGTTAAATGTAACATTAGGAATTGAATTTATAAATTCGGCTACAGATTCATATGTTAAAGGAAGTAATTTTATAAGGTTTAGGTTAGGAAATACAACAGCAGACATGGGAAATTCAACGTTTTCGCCCGATGCAATTCAACCTAGATTAGCATCAGCAGGTTTTGCAAAATCTGAACAAAGAGGTATGGTAGTTGGTAATTTAGCTATGAACAATAATAGCGGTTCCAATAAAGTTTATTATTTATTTGTAGATAATGTCTCCAGTACGGGAGGTGCGGTAAATTTCGATGTCAGATTTGACTGGAATGAATCATCTATTACTTATCAACAAATACAGTAATAAAATAACAAAAAAAATTGCCTTGACTGTAATGTTCAGGGCTTTTTTTATTTCTATAGATTATTAATCCATATACTAAGATCTTCTTCGATCTCCAGATTCAGCTTCTTTTTTAGACGGTACTTCTTTGTTTGCACCGTTCTCACAGAAATATTTTCACAATCAGCAATGTCTTGTGTTGTGAGATTAAGCTTTATTAAAGCACATGTTTTAATATCTTTAACAGTCAGTAAAGGGTAGAGTGTTTTCAGTTTTTCAAAAAAATCAGGATACAAATCTTTAAAACGAGTTAAGAAAAATGGATCATTTTTTCTAGCAAGCTTTATTAAACCTTCAGTGTTTAGCGTAAGTTTATTTTTAAGAATATCAGTTTCTGCAACTTTTTTCTGTATTAATTGATCTTGATTATGATATTTTTTTTTGTATTCTTTGCGAATATAGTACAATGAGAAAAGTGAAATGACAATAATTAAAGATATTAGTAAATATAATTGTAATTCTTTATTTCTTCTTTTTTTATCTTTCTCTGCAATTACATTTTCTATGGGAATATTCAAACTGTTCCTTTCTGCAATATTTATGGTATCATTTATATTACTGTATTTTTCTAAATATTCATTTGCTTTTTCTTTATTATTGAGCAATTTATATGTTTCTGCAATAGTTTTATAAGCATCTCTACTGTCACTTTTACGCTTTGTTTTTTTAAACAGCTCTAATGCCTTTAGATAATATATGAGGGCATTTGCATAATCTTTTTTCTCAGTATATAGCTTGCCGTAGATAAATAATATTCTGGATTTTTGATATATTGGATATCGATCTGCAATCGTTAATGCCTTTTTTAAATAGTACTCAGCAGAATCTAGATGTTTCTTTTCCCTCAAATTTCTTGACGCAATAGTTACATAGAGTAATGGTTCAGGACCTAGTTTTATGCATTCATTTTGCATTATATACATAGAATCTACCATATTTAATTCCTGAAAATTATCGAGTTTCCAGGCATAATCATAATATAAAATACTGTTTCTACTTTTTTTCTCTTTTATTTTTTTTGCAAAACTAACTGACTTATTAAAACTTTTTAAAGATTCTATAAATAAACCTAAAGCATAATAATTTCGCCCATATTGTGCATATAATTTAGAATTGAGAAGATTATTGATCGTTCCATTCATTGCTCCTTTTGCTCTATCTAAATAAGTTAAGCTTTCTTTATATCTGTTTAATGTACATAGTGACTTTGCTATGTTGATATAGATTGTAGTAAGGGATTCACTATCATGATATTGCTTTGTTAATTTTAAATGATATCCAATATTATTTTTAGCATAAATAAGATTGATCATTATAATCTAATATAATATTTAAAGATAGTAAATAATACAGTATAAAAAATTTACATTTTTAAAATAAAGCTTAGAAATAAAGTACTACATTTACACTTAGAATAGATTTTAAGTTATTGAAAATTAATTATATATAGCTTATTAAGTAGAAATGCAGTATACTTTTTCTGACTCAATTGATTTATGTTTGCAAACTGAATAAACAAATACTAGGTAAGAATCATTATTTATATTATATACTTTAGATTCTAGAAACACAGTTTTATAAAAATTTATTAAACACTAAATTTAAGGAAATGAAAAAAACTATTTTATTATTGTCTCTGACAACATTTTCAAATTTATTAATTGCACAAGTTGGTGTAAACACTACTGTACCCAATGCAACATTGGATATCACCGCTAAGCAACCAACAGGAAACTCTTCTATTGTGGATGGGCTATTAATTCCAAGAGTAGACAGATTGAGAGCGCAAAGTATGATAAACATCCCATTATCTACTTTAATCTACATTAACGATATTTCAACAGGAGTTCAGGCTGGAATCACTCAAAATGTTGATACTATTGGATATTACTATTTTAATAATTTATCTCAGTGGACAAAACTTGAAATAAATACACCGTTATTAGATAATGCAGACGGAACCTATACTTACACTTCTGAAAACGGAATATCAACTACTATAAAAGGTAAGGGAAGCTTGACTGGAAATGGCGTTTTAGAGGTAAATGCAGGTGCAAATGCTCAGGAAGTTTTATTTAAAGATGCTTCTATTAGTATTAAAGGTGGAGCTAATGGTCAAGTACTAACAACAAATACAGGTGGTACTCCTTACTGGCAGACAGTGAGATCAGTAAGAAGAACAACATCAGCTCTCATTACCGTTGATATTGCAAATGATAACATTATATTGGTAGATGCTAGTACTTATAATGCCTCAACACAAGTGCAGGTAAGATTTATTTCCCTCCCATTCTATCAGGGCTATGTGGGGAAGGTTTTTACTATAAAAAGAGTAGATGATGGTCCTGCGACCGTTTATATTACTGGATCAGTTAGTGGAGCACCTACCATATTTGACGATATCGAATCGCAAGTTATTGTTCCACCTAAAACAGCAATTCAGCTGGTAATGGAATCAGATGCATTAACGGGATTTAAATATCAAACAATATCTAAAAATTAGTGACAATAATGTTGTAAAATGTAATCTGCAAGTTCATCAATTATAATATTCATATTTTGTAATTTATAACTGCAATATAATACATGTTTATTTTTTTTAGTTGTTGCTAATTTATAAGGGATCTAATTAAACATTAATCTCAAAATACGATGGTAACTATGTGGTGGGTGAACTTTTTTCAGCCAGCTGTTTACAGATCTTTTCGACGGTGTCAATACATTGATTGTAGCAGAAAATAGTGGCAAATCACAATTTTTCATTTTCAAACTTGCAAAGTCTTCCTGCAGCCAGCTGTTGCTTGAAGAAATATCAGCCGAAGCAGGGATCAGCATATATCCTAATCCCGTACAGAATATCCTAAAGATAAGCGGTAAGGAACCTCTCCGATCGTTGGAATCTACTCTTCAGCTGACCAACTTGTAAAAACAGACAGTTTAGGTTTGGAATAAACTTCAGTTGGTATAAGTCATTTAAATAAAGGTATCTATTATATAAAATTGAAAACCACCAAAGCTTCGGTAAGCGAAAAATTTATAAAGAAATAATCTAAGTCTGATTGGAATTAAAATGCTAATATAAAGTCCATGCAAATATTGTTTGAGCTGTATTTTCAAAATAAATACAGATGTTTGTCGTGTCCTAAAAACTTTTAAAATGTCGAAAATATAAATATGAATGAACCGGGAACTGTACTTGCTAGGAAGCGTAATTTGTTTCATTTGTAAAATTATCTTATTTCTATTTAGGGCCGTGGTGTATGCTAATTGTTTGGTATATAAATAAACCGATGTTTTAAATGACTAGGTAAGTTTAATACTTTCCACCATATGGAAAAACATTAATTTTTAATTCAGAAATCTTATGTTTTTTACCAATTTCTAAATCTCGGCCGGCAGATGGTTTTTATGTTAAAAAAAAATTATCTATCCCATCGACTTTAAAGAAGCTTTCACTAAGGACAACTAATTACAGCACTTACTTGTAAGCCACCCATATCATCTACGGTAATTCTCCTACAGTTATTTCCTGAATCTTTTATAATAATACCACTGCTTGGATTTGAAATGTAAAAATCACCATCTAAATGAAGCCTAGATTTAGGCTCATGAACACCAATTCCTACATTCTTTAAATTTGTAACTATCATTGCTTCTTTTGTCCTGTCATTGATATCAGATGGCTGTTCAATATAAAAAGAGAGCCCGCTAACATTCATATCATTAATATAACTAAACCCACCTAGTGATATTCCATTCTGTGCGTTTAACAAAGAATCTGAGAAGGCATATGTTCCAGTTACAGATCCGTTACCTAGATTAGAGGTAAGGATTGTCACTGCAAAAGGAGTAGTGGAGAATCCGTTAGAACTCGCTGCCTGAAGTGTAGGTATAGATGTATTTTGTGTACTAGGGGCAATATATAGTCTTGAAGTATTGATATCGATTCCATTTAATGATACCTGTCTGTTTGTATTGATGGACATTGCCAGATTATTATTTGTTTTCACATTAAAAGGTAGATTATTCGAGGTTCCTATATAATTACCTGCAATGGTTCCGATATTACCTCTTGAATCCCAGTTCGTCGCTGGAAAAAATATATCCTGTGTCCACTGATTTCCATCAAATCCCATAAATGAATTTATATCTTTATTATAGAGAAATAAACTAGTACTTGGATTTTGTATAGCATTTACTTCAGTATTACTAAGTTTTGGAAACAAAACTCCTTTGGACATTGTTGAAATATCCAATGCTGCGCTCTCGTCCGGACTGGTTGTTCCAATTCCCACTTGACCGAACGTAAATCCCCCAATCAAGATATGTATAAAGGTTAATTTAATTCTATTCATATTTAGGGACATGTTATTGAGGTGGTCTGTAAAACTCCTGCATTATCTATCGAAACTTTATAGCACGTACCGTTAGGTGAAGTCATCACTACTCCAGAACCAATTGCACTTAAGTAAATATCTCCGCCCGCTACATTGAGTTTTGATGAAGGCAACGAACTAAAACTACCGTATCCTATATATACATTTTTATTAGCACCAATAATCATAGCATCCTTACTTTGATCATCATGATTACCTGGATGGCCACCTGTATAAAAGACAATTCCCTCGGAACCTAATAAACTCGGCTGACGACTGTACGCTATACCGCCTATTGTATTGCCTGCATTGGGATTAGTAAAAGAAAATGCATAATTTCCCTGGATTCTACCGGAAGTTCCCGAATTATTACTTGTGATAATATTCACAGGATATGCTCCTGTAGAATCATTATTTACAGTAGCCAGAATGCTTGGATAAGACGTACCGGCATTTGATCTGCCTACAAAGAGTCTTGGTGCATTCAGATTTCCTCCATCTATATTTACTGCTCCGGATGAACTTATTGACATCGCCTGTTGATTATTTGTTCTGAAGGAGAGTGGAGTATTATCAGTGGTTCCAAGAAAATCAGTATTAGGGTTAGTATTCGAATTTCCCGAAGTTGCCCATTTTGTGGTTCCAAAAACGTCTTGTGTCCATTGTATACCATCATATCCAAAAAACTTATTGACATCATTATCAAAAACCAATAAACCGGTAGCTGGATTTATAATGGAGTTACGCTGAACTGTACCCATTCTAGGTAACAGAACCCCTTTTGTTGTAGATGCAATATCTAAAATTGAAGAATCATCAGGGGTGACTGTATTAATTCCTACTTGTGATAGTAAAAATAATGGTGTAAAAACAAAAATAGTATCATAAATTCGTTTAAAATAAATGTTTAATTTCATATTTTCAATTTAGTGTTATATAAAGTTAATAATTAAATTCTGAAGCTTATAATTTTAGATATAAAATTCTATATAAATATTTTCAGGAAAGGTTCAGGTTATCAATCTAAATCAAACTTTTTAAGTACACCTTTTGGAGTATGAATTCCAATTGGAGCAAATGTTTTAGTAGAAAATATTATCAGAGATAACAGTAATTTTTTTTTCATGCCTTTTAAATTTTTAGTGTGTTTAGAATCGTACCTCGATTTCGTTAATTGACTAGTATTTTTATTTTCGTCGAAATTATTGTGCAAATTTATATTTACTACCTCTAAAAAATACTACTTAATATATACTTTAAAATTTTTAAATGTTTGATATACAGATTCTTATTTATTAAAAATGAAGTTAATACGTAGTAGTTTGAATATTTATATTTTTTAATTTTATTAAAATTTAAACGAATGTTTTTCGCTATTTTTGAATGTCATGATTCAAATACTATGTTAAAAAATATATTTATCATCATATTAATTCTTACATCAATTTTTTATAAGTCTCAGAACTTGGAAGACCTAGACAGGGTAACAGAAAACTATATAGACAAAGCGAAATATCGGGAAGCTATAGATTTCAATATTGAAAATCTTTTAAAATTCAAAGGCAGCAAAAATAAAGAAGGTATTATCATGGTCTATATAAATATTGCCAAATTATTTTGTGTCTTAAATGAGTATAAGGAAAGTTCAAAATACTTTGAAGAAGCAAAGACTAATATAAAAAATGTTAAAAATCCTCTTTTAGCGGGAAAATTATATTTGGAATATGGGATTAGTAAATAGTTAATTAAATAACATTAGCGGAATTGTGTATTGCGTAAATTTTGACGTTATGTGTGATTTTGAACAACCAACACAAGAAAAGAGATTATTGTAAAATATTTTTTTTTATATAGAGTACAAGGATACTTCTTTAAGGGCTTTTACCTACAAGCGTTATTTTTTTTACTTATTAAAATATAAAACCAAAGATTAAACTAAAAAATCTTTGGCTTAAAATAATATTTTAATTGAAATAATTATGTGGTAAAAACTGGCAGTAACAAGTGAATGAAAACTTACTCTGCCAGTACAAACACAAAAATGAAAATAAAACATTTTTAAAAAAAGTATCTGAAATAAATTATTTCTTCATAAATATTCAATATATATATATCATTTAGCTTCCTATTTCATACGATATTTATAATCTGAAATTTGTATTTCCTGATCATATATTTTTAATAAGATTTAGTAAAAGCCAAAGGATTTAAAATTCCCTTTGGCTTTAGAAGATATTAAAATTTGTAGTATTATTTTTTATTTATATAATCTAAAAACTCATCAATAGAAGATGTTCTTACAAGAATTTTTCCTGTATTATCTAATAAGAAAATGGTAGGTGTCCCTGTAATCGCATATTTCTGAAAGTTTTCTCCTTTTATATTTTCATAATCCCAGAATTTATCTTCCCAGGGAAGATCTTTTGCTTTATTTTCAAATGTATACTCATCTGGGTCTGCAGAAACAGAGATAATCCTGATCCTTTTATTTTTAAGATCATTCATATAATCAGGCATCTGCATAAGAAGATGCTCACAAGGTCCGCATCCCGAAGCATAGAACAAAAGCATAGTTTGGGAAAAATTTCCATTGGCCATCTCCTTACTTTTTAAAACAACATTATTATCATGAACTTTAAAAATAAGTTCCGGAGCATAGGTACCCGGAGCAGCCTGCATATAAACTGCCAGAACGCCGTTAAAGTCTTTTATTTTTCCTGAATCTCTTACATGAGGTGCTATAGAATTGATGTAATGTGCTCTGTTCTGTCTCGTAAGAGCAAAAGCAGTTTTTCTTGCAAAATCAGCATATTGAGCCGGATCTGTTATTTTTTTACTAATCTTCTCAAAATCATCTGTAAAGGCAAAAACATCGTTGATCTTACTGCTATGCAGATTTACCCAGAAAGTAATGACCTTTGACCAATTTCCTGAATTATAAAGCGTCTGCCAATCTATTTCATCCCCAATAAATGAGACAGCTTTTTCTGCTTCTGCTTTAGTATAGTTTTTTTTAGTTTCGGATAGTAATTGATCGATGCTCATTGATTTTGAATCCTGAAGCGAGTCTATTTTTATCGTTTGATGAAAATTTTCATTATTTTGTTCTGCAAAATGAGTATTTACTTTCAGATTTTGAGCTTTTAATGACGAAAAAGAAATTCCTGATAATAAAAGAGTAATTGCTATTTTATTAAACCTTTTGTATGGTTTTGAAAAGTTCATAAATTTTAAATTTAATTTCTGTGTTTCAAATATTGTTTTTTAAATACCGGACAAACAATGTCACCTGTCCGGTATTTAAAAATATTTATATGAATTTATCCAAGAATTATGGATAGGCACACTGTTGAAGCGATTGCTTCCAGACTGTTCCATTAGGGCATGTAAAATATGTTGGAACAACTGTATCTATAGGTACCCCTACACAGTTAGGTGCACCAGGGCTTCTTTGACAAGATGCACAGACTACATATTTATGAGGGTTTTGAAGAGCAAATCGGCCTGGCTGTCCTTGGCAATTATATATTTCATATTCTGATACTATTCTTGTCAATATGCAGTTCTGTCCTCCGATATTAATTGTAAAACTTGCTGTACCTGCGGAAGATGGAGTTCCTGTAATGGTATATATTAACGTTCCATTTCCATTGGCAAAATTTCCCGCTAATAATGTAGCAGTTAATCCAGTTACACCTGTTGAAGTAACGATTTGTCCTGGATATGAACCACCATTTCCTCCTGTATATGATATTATAGAAAAAATATTTGATACTGCAACTCCTTCCAATAAACTTCCATTATTACTAGCTCCCGCACAATCCAGCGTTGTAATAGCTCCTGCGGAGGCTATTACCGCTCTTGTGATATTACAAGTTTGCCCTCCGATATTGATTGCAAAACTAGCCGTACCTGCAGAAGAAGGAGTTCCTGTAATGGTATATGTTAGAGTTCCGTTTCCATTGGCAAAATTTCCTGCTGACAAAGTAGCTGTTAATCCAGTTACACCTGTAGAAGTAACGATCTGCCCTGAGTGAGAACCTCCGTTTCCTCCTGTATAAGAGATTACTGATGAAACTCCTGAAGCAATTGTTCCGCTTGTTAAGGTTCCATTATTGGTTGCACCCGCACAATCCAGCGTAGTAATAGCTCCTGCGGGCTCTGTTACCGTTCTTGTTAAAATACAAGTTTGCCCTCCGATATTGATTGCAAAACTAGCCGTACCTGCGGAAGATGGTGTTCCTGTAATGGTATACGTTAGAGTTCCATTTCCATTTGCAAAATTTCCCGCTAATAATGTAGCTGTTAATCCAGTTACACCTGTAGAAGTAACGACCTGCCCTGAGTGAGAACCTCCGTTTCCTCCTGTGTAAGAGATTACTGAAGAAACTCCTGAAGCAGCTGTTCCGCTTGTTAAGGTTCCGTTATGAGTAGCATCTAAACAATTTAGGCTTACAATTCCTGAACATTTTGACACCCATCTTGATGCATTCCAGTTTTCCATGCAGTTGATCGTTGTATTATAGATCATCAATCCGGGAGGTGGTGATGTTATCGCATCTCTTTGTATCGTGGACAATCTGGGTGGCAGAAATCCCTTATAAGGAGAATCTTGCCCAAATATAATATTAGATACAAGTAATAAATAGAATATAATATTTTTTTTCATTCTAATATTTTTCTATTAATTATAATTTATCCATGTACTTCCGTTGTAATATTGCATCATATTATCAGTTGTATTATATACCATAAGCCCGGGAGGCACAGGTGATGTAATCTGATCTCTTTGTGCTGTAGTCATTCTTGGAGGTAAGAAACCTTGGGTCGTAGATGATAATTCTAAAATTGCATTTGGATTAGGTGTAGTGGTTCCTATACCAATATTGCCAGCAGATTTAATGGTCATTCTTGCATTAAAGTTTTCGGCATTTCTTGTACTGAACTCTAATCCTGAGTACCCGTTTGCTGCATTTCTATCTATTCCTTTAATTGATGCTCCTGTTATTCCTTCTGCTGTTATCGAAGGAATAAAATCTATACTTCCAAACTGCGAGTTAGTTCCATTCTTATTGAATATACTAATATTTCTTGCTGTTCCCTGTCCACATGGTGCCCCGCAATTATTTATTCCAACAGAAAAGGCGTCAACTGTATTTCCTGGTCTGGAATTCACCACAGACAAAATCGATGATGGTGACTCGGTTCCCATTCCAACTCTATGGCTAGCTGCATCTACAGATAAAGTAAATCCATCTACAGAAAATAAATTTTCTACTGATCCAGTGAACTTTAATGACTTATTTCCTTGTGTAACCGTACGGTTTTCTGAAAGAGTACCATCAGAATTATAGATATTAGTGTTAATCTCTGGATCTTGATTTAATTTGATCCATGCATTATCTTTGTAATAATAGTAACCAACCTTATCTATATTAATAGCATTTCCGGTTTGGGAACCTGTGGAAACACTATTAATATAGATTAAAGTAGGAACTTCTATATTTTGCATAGATTGGGCTCTTTGTCTGTCGACCCTTGGGATTAAAATACCTTCGGTAGAAGTTGATGTTCCTGTAGCATTTTTTGCGGTTATATCAAAAGTTGTTTTAGGATCTGGAGTATTTATCCCAATTTGGGAAAATGCAGCAGAAGAAAAAGTCAGCATTGATAGCAAAATTATTCTTTTTTTCATTTTTTTTTGATTTTTGCATTTGTTTTTAAAAGCTTTTCTCTGAAAATAACCGGTATCTTTTCTTTGAAATTCATAAGAGAATATTTTTTAATTTATATGATTTTTTATTCTCCTTTTTTTGTTAATTTTTTCTGTTAACCTTGTGTGTTTAGAATCGTATCCCGATTTCGAAAATTGACTAGTATTTTTTATTTTCATCGAAATTCTTGTGCAAATTTATATTTACTACCTCTGAAAAATACTACTTAATATATACTTCAAAATATTTAAATGTTTGATATACAGATTTTTATTTATTAAAAATGAAGTTAATACGTAGTAGTTTGAATATTTATCTTTTTTAATTTTATTAAAATTTAAACGAATGTTTTTCGCTATTTTTGAATGTCACGATTCAAATACTATGTTAAAAAATATATTTATCATCATATTAATTCTTACATCAACTTTTTATAAGTCTCAGAACTTGGAAGAACTAGAAAGGGTAACAGAAGACTATATAGACAAAGCGAAATATCGGGAAGCTATAGATTTCAATATTGAAAATCTTTTAAAATTCAAAGGCAGCAAAAATAAAGAAGGTATTGTCATGGTCTATATAAATATTGCCAAACTATTTTGTGTTTTAAATGACTATAAGGAAAGTTCAAAATACTTTGAAGAAGCAAAGACTAATATAAAAAACGTTAAAAATCCTCTTTTAGCGGGAAAATTATATTTGGAATATGGGATCTATTATTCCAGATTGGATTTGGATACAGAAGCTAATAAAAACTTAAATAAAGCGATTCAGTATTTTATAAAAGCAGAAGATTCTGAAAAAAAGCAACATTATCTATTTTCATGTTATATTTCAAAGTGGGGATATTTTGAATATATCAAGCAGAAGGATTCTTCCTTAGCAATTCAGAAGAAATGCCTAAAAGAATATCCGAAGGAAGCGATGGTATATAATTTAATTACTTATCGATATATTTATTCTGATACTAATGTGGATTCTGTTAAATATTATCTGAATAAGTCGAATTCTCTATCTCCGAAAGGATATTCGAAAGGTTTAGTTTTATTGTATACTGGTGAGTATTATACCTTGCAGGATGATTTTCAAAAAGCTCTTGATTACTATTTTGAGGCTTTGACTGTTTTCAAGCAATTAAATAGAAAGGTGAGTATGTTAGATGTTTACAAAAGAATCAAATTAACGTACAGTTATCTAAAAAACAAAGAAAAAGACGACGAATATGCTATTATATATGAAAGATTAGAAAAAGAAATAAGGAATGATAAAACAAATTCTGCCGGATATGCCATACAAAGATTAGTTTATGAACAGGAAGAAGAAGATAGATCGAAAAGAAACAAATTGTATATTGTAATTCTCGCAATGACGATATTATTTTCTGCAATTATCTATTTTCTGCGTAAAGTTTATTTAAAAATGCAAAAGAAAAAAGATGAGCTTCTAGAGAAGAAAGACGAACTTCTGGAGAAAAAAGATAAAACCCTCAAAAGAAAATCCATTGAAACCCAAAATCTTAAGAAAAGAATAAATGCATCTTTTGATAAACTTGTAGAATTAGCTAAAAGCGGGGATCCTTTTTTTCTTACAAAATTTAAAGAAGTGTATCCTGATTTTTATAAAAAATTGATCGCAGATCATCCTGATCTTACGGAATTGGAGATTAAATTCTGTGCTTACTTAAGACTTAATCTTAACAATAAAGAAATCCTGCAATACGAAAATGTAACCATCCGAACTTTGGAAACCAGACGATATCGACTCAAAAAGAAGCTAGGACTTTCAGCTGATGTAGATCTTGCAAAATGGATGATGGAATTATAGAAACTTTAATGATTATGATATTTTTAAAACATATAAATATTATAATTAAATGTCAAAAAACGGTCAAAGAATTGTAACTATCTTTTATAAAATTTTAGTAACAATCTTTAAGTTAGTATATATTACGAACTTTTGCGTTGTTTTGTAATAACACTATCATTATTGCAGGAGTATTCTTTAATTTTGTTCTAAATCTATAAAGTCTAGTATTTTGATATTTAACGAACATAAATTCTAGATTTTATATTTATTCTCTACTGACTTCATACTTATCATTATCATGCTCTGATAAAAATTTTATAATGACTTTCGTATTATTACACTATACTTTGAGCCTTCTTAAAGATACCCATGCATAGGCTCATTAAATTTATACATCACTTAAAGCATTATTTAAAATTACTACATATTTACTGCATTTTCAAATTTAATATTCTATTTATCAGTATTATATATTTATAAAGCATAATTGCAGTAGTTTATATCTCACCTAAGAAAGATAAATTTGTTTTATCATTATGTAAAACTTAGGGTTAACAAACAAATTATTTTAATGTTAAAATTATTCTTTAATAAATAGTATGCCAGCAGTAATATCTTCCGGACTTCAATTTAATTAAGACACGTTTTTTATTACTGCTTTTAATGGAATAATATTATATTTTCTTGAGTTTAATTCTAAGGATTTTGTTTTCCAGTTTTATTTATTTAAAATTGTTGTTAATAAACAAAGTCTCAAAAAACGATGGGTTCTCCAATTGGATAGATTGTCAAAGAAGTATAAGTAGAAACACAGAGTTTTCTGTGAATACAGCTATTCCGCTTAATTTTACAACTTGGTTGCATAAACAAATAAACAGGAATTCTCCATTAGGCGATTTAGCCAGAGATATGGAAAAAGATACTCACTGGCCATTATATGATGATCTTGAATCATATAATATATATCTATATTCTAAGGGTGTTTCCGGTATCGTCTCTATTGTTTTGAAAAATGCATGGAGAAGCTATAAAGCTTATTTGAAAAGAAATTTGCATCCAAAAGAAAAAAAAGCTTCTAAACCTTCAATCAGAAATTCTGATCCTAGGAAAATAACAATAGTGAAAAATGTTAAACCTATTCACTTTGATAAAAGAACACCCGAAAAATTTGATATTGGAGATAAAGCTTGGATATCATGGAATGGCAGAAAAGCTCTGCCAGTAACAATTACTGAAGTGACAGACCGTAATTACTCATTTAAAATTGAAAGACCATTAAAGAATAGAGGTGATATTCATTTTCTTTTTTTAGATGAAGTACGAAGTACTCCAGAACTTGCTTGTATTAATCATGTGACCTGATAAATATGTCAAGGAGTTAGATGATTTGAAGAATATTTTAATTTTTTCTAAATATCTTCAAAAATAGATTTCATATAAAAAGTCCTAACTTTCTAAGTTAGGACTTTTTATATATTCAGTAAAGTATATTTAATTTATCTTACACTGAAATTTTTAAATTATTTTAATAAAAAACCATATATGTAAAAAGATTGCGCAGCACACTGTTACCTTTGAGTATTATTTCAAATAAGATGAAATGGAAGTAGTAAATTTAATTAATGAGATTCTGAACGATTTTTACATAAAGACAGATGTAAAGTATAAAATACACAAATCTGTAAACTTGTCTTTAGTTAGATATTTTAATTTTAGATTAAAATATATTGCAAAAGTTCCAAGAAAAATAATGATTTCAAAGGAGCTTTTAGTATCAATTAAAAATCTTAAAAACTTAAATATTTTGTCTTTACTACAGATTTTTGATAGAGCGAGTAAAGGTCTGGATCTAAATCCATTTCAAAGTAAACAGTCTTTTAATAGTAATGTTCATGATAGCTTGTTTAATGATTGGGCGATACACCATCTCCATATTTCGCATGAAAAAGTTACTGATCAAGATTTCTTTAATAGGAGAACTGGTCCGCTATTATTTGTGAGATTTACTGATGATACTGCATACTTTATAGATATAAAATCTCATAATGATAAGAATGTTTGGAGTAATAGGGATTTTATTAGAATCTTAAAAAACAATTGGCCGAAAAGTATCGAAAGATTTGAAGCAGGCTTCAGAATTTATCCTGATTTAGATGACTCAGATATTGGTATTTTAAGAAAGAAAGGTTTTTTATTCGGAATAAATGTGGATGATAAGTCTTATCTTTTATTAGGACATGGTCAAGCAACTTTCGGCGATAATATGATGGCGAGTGAGCTCGCAAATAATGTTTGGAGGTGGGTAGGAGAAAATAGAAACTTAATTTAAAGCGATAAGTCATTATTTAAAAAAAAATTAATGGAGCAACTTTATATGAATTAGGAAGAAGAAATACTTCAAACTAAACAAACTAGACAAAGCTTAAAAAGCTTTTAATTACAGTATATGAATAGGTAATCTTGTCTCGTATAATACTAACAATAAATTATTATCAATGAAAAACACTAATTCAAAAGAGAATACCAAAGGTCTATTATATTCAGCTTATCATAAACTATATAGTGCTTTAAGCAGCTTGGAAAAATTTGAAAAAGGAACTAATTTTTTCGACAACATCTCTCACTTAGATAATTTTTTTTCTGAGTATAGGAATGTGACATTTATGTTGCAAAAGTCATTAGCACATACACAATTTCTCAAAGTTTATGAAGAAAACAGACAAAAATATCTGCTTAACGATGTATGTAAGTGGCTTATCGAAAAACGCAATGAGGTTTTGAAACAACAACCTTTTGATTTAGAGAAAAGAATACGAATTGTTGTGTATACTACTAATAACAATGTAGCTTTACCTGAATTGTCTTTTACAATAGAAAATGATGTAGAATTTTCTACATTGATTGACTCAATGCAAAATTTTTTCATAAAATTTAATTTGATTGAAGTAATGTTTTCTGCTGAATTCTCATTTTATGAAAGGGGCAGTAATGAAGAGTTATACGACAATTTCATATCCGGTATTAATAATATGAAATTATTTATGAAGGCAATGAAGGAAGCGCTAAACGAAAATGATACACTGTCTGACCAACTTGAAAAAAAGATTGATGGAATGAATTTTCATCGTATTCCGAAAAATATGATGCTGATTGATGACTATGTTTTTTATGCAAGACAAAATCGATTTAAAAAAGCTTCAAGAGCAGAGCTAAGCCTCGGAACAAATGATCAAAAAGTGCCGATAACCAATTTTGAAAAAATGTTTCCAGGCTCAAATGATTTATTTGACAATTTTATAATGATGCATCTAACTATCTTTCAAATGCAAAACGAACTTATGCCAACCTGCTTAATTTTCTACAAGGATCAAACAATGCAATTCATGTCATTCGATAGCTCCATAAAAACGACAGTCTACAGAAAACTTAATGAAATAGCAAATCGTATTGAAACAGAAGGAATTGTTGAAGTTTTTTATGTTGGTGAAATGTATCTGTATTCTAATAACGAAAATATTCTTAATTTGGAAAGCAGCGAGAGAATAAAGCATAAGCATTCCGAATCACTTATATTCTTCAAAGCAAGCCATGATGAGTTGACAAACTGTTGCTATTTGTTTGATTCAGACAAGATAGATGATATGGAATATATTGTTTCTATTTTGCATCAAAAGGAGTCTGAGATTAAAAGTTTAGCATTTATGAATCCGGTAATCAATGAATTTAAGCGGCTAAACGTTAAAAAATAAATATTACCCTTTTTAAAATTAGTAATATGAAAAGGGTCATCTACAATACAAATAATAAATGCTATTATGATTAAAGCTTTCTAAACTTTTGAAAATAATTCTTAAATAAATATTATTAATATGGATATTAAACATGAGAAAATTACAGTGCAAAAATTAGTTGATATGTATGAAGATATAAGATTTATCTTTTCAGATGCATTGAATATAGTTAAGTCTTATGGATATGATGAAAACAAAGATTGTCGAACTGTTTTCTATAAACTTGCAGGTCAAGCAACTCAAACGAATGTAATCTTATTTCATCTAATCGATGAACATTTTGGCGATCTTGAACTGTGGAATTTGCAAAAATTTGAAAATGAAGAACAAAAACAAATTTTCTTGAGAAATCAATTGGATTTTATTGTGTCTGATTTAAGAGAAAATTTATTTGTAAATATCTTTTTACGATTTGAAAACTTTATAAAACTAATAGCAAGAAGTCAAGGACTAAGCGGTGAAAAGTTGAATAAATTGGCAAAAGATTTAATTGATAAATTAGGAATAAATATTCAATACAAAGATTTAGTTGATTTAGTAACTTACATTAGAAATACTATCCACACAGAAGGATTTCATACGAAACCTGATGTTACAATTTCATACAAAGGACAAGATTTTGAATTGAAGCAAAATAATCCAGTTACATTCTATAATGAGGACTTTCTACATTTTTTGATAAGTGAAATTAGTGAATTTGTGATGACAGTTATTAATACAAAGGACATCAAATCTATTCCATTAATTGAGCATACTTATGTGGGATTGAATCATATTTATGATGACGAAATATGAATTTAGATATTATTAATAAAATAATTTTAAAAAATGATAATTCAAAATAGATTGTTAGAAGAACTAGATACCATATCCAGAATTATTTTAAACGCAAAATCAAGTTTTGATGTAGTATTATTTTTGAATAATGATAATCATAAAAAGGCTAATTTAATAAATCATGAAAAAATTTCAAGTGACTTCTTCAGGTTTGTTGAAGTGAATTTCCTTCGAATCACAATAATTGAATTATTTAAACTATTTAGTTCAAATAAGAATGATTATTACTCCTTTTATTCCTTAAGTACTAGATTTAATTCGGGACAGAAATATGACAAGCTAAGTATGTCTAATGACACTCTTAAAAGTATACGTCTGTTGCTTAAACAAGCAAAAAAAACGATTAAGAAGTTAATGGATTTAAGAAATAAAGTTTATGCTCATAGTGATCAGGATTTCAAAAATTACATTGGAATTATGGATGTCAAAGAAATTAACAATCTTATTTCAATTTCTAAAACAATATTTAATAATTTCTATTCTGAAACCTGTAAAAAAGAGTTCTTTTTTGACTTTCCTCTTGGTACACCTATTGATGATTTGGAAAAATTATTTTACAAAATTGAATTTCATACTTTAAATTATGAAAGCTTTATGCTGCAGCAATACGATCAAATGAATAAATTTATAGAATAGTGAATTTTGATCAAGCATAATTAATATTCCAATTAAAAACTAATATTAAACATAAATGGAGTTAAAACATAAATTAACCAGTACACCTGAGCTATTTGAAATTTATAAATCTGTATATATTAAAATCAGCACTTCCTCTCATTCTATTAATCGTTATCACTATAACGATTGCAGAACTCATTTTTATAATAGGCTGCTCACTGATGTTGAAACAACAATGCTTTTAGTTGAGTTGCTAGCTACACACTATCCTAATATCCCATCAATAGAAAAATTTGAGTTTAAAAGTAATGAAGAAATGGCTTATTTTTTAAACTTAAAACTTAGTGCAGCTACTACTACTATAAGGGAGAGTTTATTCCAAAAGGTATTTTTGAGATTTGAAGGTTTTGTCAGAACGATAGCAAAATACCAGAGTTTAGAGAATCATAAACTTCTTATAACTATTGAAAAACTTATTAAACATTTAGATATTAATACCAAGTTCTTAGAATTTTCAAAACTACTACTTTACACTAGAAATACTATCCATTTTGAAGGATTTCAGACTAATTCCAGTATTAATATAGAGTATAATGGAATAGAGTACCAATTTATAAAGGATAAACCATTAGCCTTTTATAATATTGAGTTTTTATCATTTTTAATTACAGAAATAGATTGTTTTATATTAGCAATCATAAATTCTGATTGTATTAATAAGGTAAATTTCATAGAGCATATATCAACTGGAATAACTCATAACTTTATAGATTAAAAAAAAATAACTTAATCCATAAACCAATTTACTGTTGCACTGATTGTAATTTCGAATAATACGAATTATCAAAAAGCTACGGCAATAGCTTATTTTAAACAAAATTTTGATGATAAATACAGGAAAAAAACTAGAGGAAATAATCTCAATGCTTAATAATTTCCGATCAGAGATAGGAGCTTTATCTAGCTTGGGTTTATTGAATATTAATAAACACGCTGAAAATTTTATTAAGCGAATTTTAAATCTTACATTCAATCTGGAGTTAGACAATTTAAATGATGGAAAATCTAACTACCCAGGATTAGATTTAGGTGATACATATCAGAGTATTGCATTTCAAATAACCGCTACTAAAACATCTGAAAAAATCGATGAGACACTTAAAACATGTTTAAAATTTAAACATTACGAAGTATTTTCAACAATAAAAGTTTTCATTCTTACTTCAAAGCAAACATCGTATACAATAAAAACGAATACAGAGCCACATTTTTTATTTTCTTTTGCTAAAAATATTATTGATTTTGATGACTTATTCAAGATTATTGAACATCTTGATCCTATAAAGATGAACGCATTATTTGAGTATTTAAAAACGGAACTTAAACAAACTGTAGACGCTTTACATGGGAATAATATTGAATTAAATGAATGCTTATTAGAGACGGTTAACACTAGAGATCAGCTAGGTTTAAATAATCATTGTCACTGGCAAGCAAATCTTAAACTAATTTCGGAAAAAATTTCAGTTCCTGAGATTTATAGACGGCTAAATGAATTTTTGCCAAATGTCGCTACAAAAAATATGTATTTACCGACGTTTGATGAAATATTAAGAAAAAGCCATTCACGTACAGAAATTGCTTACGAAAGTAATCCTGAAGGAACACATGATGAAAATTACTACTACGGAAATGCACTACAAATTAGGGAGTCTTCAATTTCAATTGAGAGAGTAAATTATACTGATCGTGAAATTTTTCTTAATCTTCTACCAGAAATGATTTCTTTGATAACAAGCATTTTATTTTTTGCAAAATATGCTAAAGGAAACTTTGAAATAGAGATCACGATTCAGTTTGAATCTAACACTACATTATATTTTAATCCTGTCCGTTCACTTGTTCATGAACAAGTTTTCAATACCTTTATTTTAGATAGTCCATTTAATTTAGCTTTAAGTATTTCTGATGTCCACGTAGAAACCCTAACTGATTTACTTCAGAAGATTATGGATGCTTTTATCGCAAAAGGAACAAGTATCATATCTTCAAATCCATTTTTTGAAGTAAAACGTGACATAACGGAATTTGTAATTGGAAATATAAAATCTGCCTTGGATGTACAGCAATGACAGTAAATAAAAATTCCTAAAACAGCAATTTGGCCTTTCGTTGATAACACTGGAAAGCTTTTTCTTAATAAACTTTCTTAGAATTATCGTTACTAGATAAAAGATGGCAGTGTTAAAAATCGATCTATCTAAACATCAACATTATGCATAAATGCCATGTGTTAGAAAGTATATGCATACTTATATATGTTTTATATAAACTCATTACGTAAATTTGGATATTAACTGTAATGTTAAAATAGATCATGATGATAAACAAACATAAACAGGATTACCTTAATAAAGAGGTTTTTAAGTATATATCAGCAATACAAGTTGTAACATTTGATTCAACTCCAATTTCACATAATGGTTCAATTTCACAACGTAATATTCAAAATTTTACTCCTTTTGAGAGTGAAGAAGTTATTATTTCTCAAAAATTAGGTCAAACGGTAGTTAGCAAAAGTTTTAATTTAGTAAAAGAAGGTATATCTTTTCATATTACTGAATCTGATTATCCAAACTATCTGAATTTTATTAATCAAATCTATAAAGACAAGAAAATTAGCGATTTAATAAGTTTTTCATTTTTAGAGAAAATTGTTTTTAAATATATTATAGATAGTAAAAGAAGTAATCAAGCTTCCAAAGACTTTTGCAATTACATTCTTGATGAAATAAACAATTCTGTAAAAGAATTTGAAGTTCATTTTAAAATTCTCTATTTAGATATTGAAAGTAACTTCAAGCTTGGGAATGTAAATTTCGAGTATGTAGGTGAAAATTATTTCAAAGGCAACAGACAACAAGAATATTACGAAGATTTCAGAGGAAATGTTCTTGTTTCTACATTAGTAAAAGCAGAAAAACAAAAAGCTCAAGAAATAGCATTTGAAAAGTGTTCATTAGCAGTCGATTGCCTTAAATTGTTTTTTGATATAATTATTTTCCCAGAAGAAAGACTTAGCTTTGATATTGATTCTAGAACTAAAGAAAGTGATGAAAATTAAGTAATTTTCTTTGAAAATTCGGACAGAAGTAAAATCTCAATTAACAATTTTAGAATTCCAACTCACCAAAATCTAAATAAACAGCAATTTGATATTTTCGAAAAAAGAGGAATTTCTAAATTTAATTTATTTCTTAAACAGATCGACGAAAAGGAAAATTTGACTGAACTGGATTTAACAATTGTCAATTCTATCACATTATTTGCAAAAGCACTTTATCAAAATAATTTGAACCAAAGAGTAGTTGAATTATTTACTCAATTAGAATCCTTAGTTTTATCAGATTCAAATGAACCTATTTTGAACAGCTTAACAAAATACATATCAAAATTAGTAACAAAAAATATCGAAGAGCGGAAATTTATTATCTCATTACTAAAAGAAATGTATGGAATCAGAAGCTCGTATGTTCATCATGCTAAACAGCGAGAAATAAACATTCAAAATTTAGGTAAATTTCAATATTATATTCATAATTTGATAACTGTATTAATCGAACTTTCTATATCGCATATCACAAAAGATACGATCCTAAAAGAAATTGATGATGCAATTCTAGCAGCCTACTAATAACACTAGGGTTAGCTGTGAGAATAAAATAGAAATAGGTAAATCTCAAAAAACCATCTTAAGCATGTAAAAATTGTTTAGGAGATATCATGTGACACATCCGTCTTTATCAAATATAATAATCGATCAATGAAAAGTTTTTCATTGAACATAGAGTTAATAGCATCATTACGTAATTGATTACTAAAAAAATATGAAAATATGAAAAATAATCTAGTCAACGATGAAATTTCAGCCGAATACTTTGGATATATTGAGCATATAATTATTGAAGAATTATCTGAAAAAAACGAAATAGATTTATTAACTAATTTCAAATTAAATAAATTTTTGCGAGAAAAAAATATTCGGCTAGATTTATCGGCATATATCGCTAAAATGAGCAAAAGCGGATTTGTTAGAGTCGAGGGAACAAAGCTGAGCTTAATGATGGATGATAATTTTATGGTGTAATTATTTGATATCTTTTAAAAATTTCATGGAAAATCAGGAATATAAACTTTTAACAGATGTTGGGAATAGTTTTCATACTGCACTTCCCATCTCAATAATTTGCAAATTGCGTTGGAATTTCAAATACTATAATGGAACTGAAACTATCTGTAAATATGGTTATTTAACAGAGTCTGTAGATATCCACAAGACATTCCTGCTAGTTACAAAATCTCCGATTATTATAAATTCTGTTCAATTTTTGAAGATACAATTCAAAATATCCATAAATTTATAACCAACCAATTTTAGCAATCAAATATAGAAGAGATTATTCAGAATCTAATCCATTCCTTTGATTGGGTCAAAAAAAATTATTATATGTACGACGAAATTATTAAGAAACTTGAAGTGGGACCAGCTGTCCTAATGCTGGGTCAAAAATATCTTTCCTTAGAAACTGGTGTAGACCCATTTCTAAAAATGATTTCGAAAAAATACAACAATCAAGATTTTACGGAATCCTACAGCTCCATCCTTGAGTGGAATATTAGTGAAGATACATCAACAGTATTAAGCTGGATGTATCGGCTCAGCAAGAGTATTCCAACTCCAGAATGGATAACATCAATTGCAAAAATTCCTTGGTCCTCCGTTTATACGTCAGCATTTGACACCATACCGACTCGGGCATTCGAAGCCGACTGGCGTACTGTTCAACCGATTTACGATGAAAAATACAGAGTTTCGGATCCGAGAGATAAAACAAGCCTTCACATAACCTATCTTTTCGGTGGAGTTGATGATCATGATATCAATAAAAGACCTCCATTAAAAAAAAGTGAATATTTAAGGAGAAAGCCTATTGTCAATGGCTTGCTAAATAGGCTACCTACCATTATAAGCCCCAAAGGAGTCTTAATAATTGATGGTTATGATCTGCATGATGAACTGCCTTTTGAGGATCTTGCAAGTATCTTATACAACTTAGGGCCACAACAGGCTCTACTTTGCAGCTGTGGAGATCTTTTAGAAAATGAAATTGTGCAAGACTTAGTTGCATCTGGAAAACTGCTTACATATCCCGGGAAATTCAGTGAATTGTTAAATGAATGGGTGTCAACAGGTACGATAGGAATATATAAGCCTACAGAGGAATACTATCTTGGCAGATGGCTAACTCTTTCGGAAAAACGCATAAATATCCCGCAAGAAGTCTATAATGCGATATCCAAGACCGCTACCATCATTGATGATGAAACTTTCAATCAAGAAATAGATATCGATGACAATGTTGAAGACTTTAGAAAATTTCTTTCAAACTCTAATGCAATCCCAGCCTGGTTTGGATATCCAAAAAATTATGCTTTCAAACGAACAGCCTATAAAACTCTAAAACAAAAGGTGCTAGAGAGAAAAAAAGATAGTGATTTAAAAGATATACCGATTATTTTTCATGGTCAATCGAGCAGCGGCAAAACCACATCATTGGGTCTATTAGCCTATGAATTAAGGACGGAGAATTATTATCCAGTTTTATATATAGAAAAGAGGTATCAGAAAATCGATGAAACAGAAATAGATAAGTTCTGCATATGGCTGGAACAAAACGGGGCAAAACAGACCATCATCATATGGGACGGTATGCAGGATAGGCTTTTTTACGAAGGTCTATTAAAGAAATTAAACACAAGAGGACGCAATATAGTTTTGGTTGGCAGCTCTTACAGTACAACTGAAATAGTAGGCAATAAAAATGCTGTGGGATTGGTGGAACTTCCTATCGCACTGAGTGCAGTAGAGAAAACCGAATTTCAAAAATTCCTCAGGAATTTTGACCCCATAATCAGCAATATTATAAGTGGAATAAATGAAACTAATTTTTTGGCGATGATGTACAGGTACATTCCTGAAGCCAAAGGAAAAATTTTTAGGGGATTAGCAGGAGAATATGAATTCTTCACTAAAATTCTTGAAACAAAAACGCTTGCAACCGAGCAACAAACCACCCAGTTATATGATGCAATGCAGGCTGCAGGATTTCAGATAGAGCCTGAATTATTGGATTTAAACCATAGTACCGAGATCGGTCAGGAGATGCTTACATTGGCAGACCAACTTATCTTTTCAGTGATGGTGCCAGGAAAGTTCGGCTTAAACGTCCCCTTTGAGCTTTTACTGCAAATAATTGGATTTGACACGTTCTATTCTTCTCTATTTAAAGTCCTTAATGAGGTTGATATTATTAAATGGTATGATGTTGGACCTGGAGAGTTGTTATTGGGGCCAAGGACCGCATTGGAAGCTACAATTTTATCCAGATATCTTGGTAAGATTGATGTCGAAGTGTCAATAATAAAGCTTCTACTAAGAAATATCAGATTAAGTTATGGGCAGTTTGGGGAGCCAAACTACCAGATCCAGTTTGCTATTGACCTCTTGGATAAGATTGGTCCAAATTCGGATAACAGTCCTTATAGGTCATATTTCTTTGAGATTGCAGAAGAGTTAAAAGAACTTCGGGAAACGGGATACGCTTACCATCCGAGGCTAATTTTAAAAGAAGCATTTTTTCTACGTGAACTTGTAAAGAAAATGGGGGACGAAACTTTTGAAGGTTTTAACCAACAACAATTATTAGATAGAGCAGGATACATAGTTACGGGTGCCTTGGAAGAGTTAAATTCATTTTCAGAGAAGTCCATACATATGTTCTTAACTGTAGAATTAGGTTCAATATACGGTACAAAGGCCTTCCAGTTCGCGAAGAATGGTAACCCTATTCTAGCTAAGCAAGCTTACTTCGAACTTAGAAATCTTTTAAGCATCGGATTTGCTTCTAATCCGGAAAATTACGGAGCCTTAGATGTTATCGCATGGTCAACAATGGATTTACTTGATCTGGAAGTCTTTGACGAAGAAGAAAAGCTCGAGGTACAGTCTGATTTGGCCTATTTATTTGAACGGGCTGAAGTTGAAGCGGTAAGTGAGCGGAATCAGAAAAGATTTGATGACTTACGTTTACGTTTCAATGATTTGATCAAAAATGAAAAAGTTGCAGAATCTGTCTTTGAAAAACTAAAAGCCGATGGCCACGCATCAGGATTTTACATGCGGGCAAAATCTATAATCGGACTTTATAAGCCCGAAGACCCAAATTTCACATTAAAAAACCAGCTTGTTTACGCATATTTAGAGGAAAACTTTAATTTTATAAAAAACGACAGCAAGTGTCTTTTTTTACTATTCAAGTCCTGGTGGTTCGTCAAAACGCAAGCCACATTCTTTACCAGAGAAAAGCAAACAGTAGCATTTTCGGAGGACAACTGGCGCTATTGCCTACATATCCTCGAAAAACTTGAAGGTGCCGAGACTAATTTTTCTACCACGACCCTTTACATTAAAGCAATAGCTCAGTTTCATCTGGGCCTTTACATTGATGCAAAAGAATCATTCACAATTTTAGAGACGGAAACGAGCTATTCGTTTTATGGCGGAAGAAGAATAAAAAAGTTCTATTTGGCTTCAAATAGCGATGGAACTCCTAAAAGATATTCGGGACGTGTAAGGGCAAATGTATCTGCTGCGATGAACGACAAAAGAGGGACAATGCATATACCTGATATAAACATGGACATTCCCTTTTTGCTTTATGATTTCAGGCAATCAAGTTATCAGAGGGGGGATAGAATCTCATCTCTATACATTGCATTTAATTTCAGAGGACCAGTTGCAATAGAATCTTAAATCTTAACCGATGACAAAACTGCAAACGTTACATGACAGGGTTAAGGTTCTTATCGATCAAATTAACTCTCTTACTCAGGAAAAAACTTCAAATACAATAGTATTTTTTGAGAACATTACTATAACTATAAATTTTAATTCTGCAGGCGCATGTTATAGCGAACTTATAAACTGGGCATACTCATTATTTATTGAGGTCTGTGGACCAAATGTTAAATTTTTTGAGGAAAGAATGAAAACCAATGATAAAGTTGGTAACTATTCTTCAACACCTAGATTGGTGCACACCCTACGTACCATTAAAAACCATAACTTAGATTGGGATAAGCCTGATGATTTCTCCAAAAAAAACTATGCAGAGGAGTGGTACAACAAAACTGTAGGGAAAACACAGCTCGTGACCGATGATGATTATATTGCGTGCTCAGAATCTATTCTTACACAGATCCTGGAATATCTGACAGCACTATACGAGTGCATAATAATAGATGTATCCAACGAATTTTACGGTGAAACAATTTTACCTGCATGGCAAAGGCGGAATGATAGGCACTTTAGCAACTTTGATTTTGAGCAGGTTTTATTGGATCAACTTCAACTTTATGGTATAGATGCTTTTCTTGATACAAACAAAATTACCAAGAGAGAAATTGATAAGTGGAGATCAGAAATCAAGGATCTTAGGGACGGTTTTGATTTTAAGATTGAGGCTGCCCGTATAATCACCAGATATATTTTGGACCAAAAATATTCTCCGGTAGATCAAAAAGACTTACTTGACAGCGGCGCTGAAAAAGGTAAAAAACTGATGGAAATACACAGTATTATTAGAGAAGAATTTTATAAGAACCCACGTTCAAAAACCGAATTGATCGATTGGGCTAAGGAAAAGAATTTACTCTGATAATGGTTGTTAGTCAATCTATAAACCAATCCAAAAGATACTTTTGGAAAGTATCTATACTTTTTCTTGTAGACAAATAGAATTACTCCTGTTATTTCTATGCCAAAAAATAGAGAATTAAATGATAAATTAAAAAAAAATCATGATGAATACTAATAAAATTTCAATCGGAAAAACCACTGATTCCTTCGAAGAACTTCAAATCTTAAGTCAAAAAGAGGCTGAGAAAATAGCGGAAACACTTGAAATTAAAGAAGGAGAAAAACACATATTTCAATTTTGGACTTCCGATTTTCCAGAATTAATTTGCGAAGCTGTATTTCATAAAAATATAGAAGGTAATATAGAATGCAAACTTGATTTTGAACAAACAATCTTGTAAGCAAATTATGCTTGAGAGAAACGCAAAATCAATCATAACAAATAAAAAAAACGATACAATTTAGAGATATATAATTATTTGATGTCTTTTAAAGATTTCATGGAAAATCAAGAATATATAATTTTAACAGATGATCGACCTCCAAAAAGTGCCTTATGAAAAATAGCCCTAAAGCATAGTTTTAAGCCACTTTAAATTGTCTTTCAAAACGGTAAAAGCATTTACTGAATCTATTAATACGCTGAAAGTATAGCTAACCAAGGAAAAGTACAAGATCAATATGGAACAATAAATTGAAAACCTCTACAGAATTGAGACGGTTTTCATGTTGAATTCGTAAAATAAGTGCTTCCAAAAGAATAGAGATATTCTAATAACTATGGTTCAGTTTCCTCAAATCCTTCAGCAAAAAAATCTTTCATAGTAATTCCAAGCGCATTAATCACTTTAGCTAATGAGCTGAAACGCAAGTCCTCACCTTTTTCATATCTGCCATATTGAGCTCTGGAAATATTATGTTCATATGCGAAATATTCATAGCTTGAATAACCTTTGGCAATTCTCAGTTCCTTTATTCTTTTCCCTAGCTTTATCAGAACTTCTTCTTTTGAAAAATCGCTTTCTTCCATGCTTGTCTACTTAGAGACTACAAATGTTAGAAATAAGCACTGAATACGTTACCACTAAAAAGATGTATCTAATTAGTGGCTTTTTTAATTTTAATTTTTATATTTGAGATATATTTTAATTAAAGATCCTTGAGTAGGATATTATTTTGTAACAAATCAAATGCTTTAATATGTTATTATTACTTTCTACTGCAGCTACAAAAACTGATGGTTCATTGTTCTTCAAGATAATTTTATTTATATATTTTATTCCCTCAATGATTGCTTTAATTAGAATACCGCTTATAAAGTTTAGATTTATTACGGTCTTACTTATTAATCTCTTTTTTGGATGGAGTGTTTATGGATGGTGGATAGCATTTTACAAAGCTGTGTCAAGTTCAAAAGAATAAATTTTAGTTCGACTTTTTGAGAGAAAGTTATTTATTCAAATAAATTAAAGTACTTGTTGAAATATGGTAAAAGTGGTCTTAAAAATACCTGAAAGCGAAATTAATCCTCTATTAAGTAAACTTGTAAAACTGGGGGTTAAGGACATAAAAATTAAAGAGAAGAGAAAAAAAATAAACATTTTTCGATATAAAAATATGGTTGAAAATCTGGCTAATCACGTGGGAAAGTAATTCTACTATCATTCATAAGAATATGAGAAAATAGCCTCTAATTTTTTTTGAACGTTGCGATAGCATAAGTCAGATACTCTTTTTTCAAACACGGTACCATCTTCTTTAATTTCTTTCTCTTCTAATCGAGTTCCCCCTTTGTTATAGTTAGTTGATTGTGCGAGCAATATTCCAGAAGACTCTTTTGAATCGACTATCTTTTTCCAGTTGTAGCTAAAATCCTTTACAATTTTTGAGATATTATTTAGTGCAATATTATCTATCTCGCTTAAATTAGCTTTGTAAAAAATTTGAATGCGATCACTATAGCAATCAGATCCTAAATATGTGGTGTAACCGGAATGATTTATCAGTTTATAGATTTTAATTTTTTTATTATCAATCTCTTCTCTAATTACCTGAAATCTTACTTTCAATTTTTCCACAATTGATTTTATCATAAGAAATGAATTTTCATAATCATCATTTTTATCATTATTTTCTTCTTCTTTTTTACCTCCAGAAAGACCTCCGGAATTTGAATTTGGATCTGGAATTCTTCTATTAAATGTACCAAATTGAGAGTCTTTCGGGTAAAGAGGAGGATTGCCGTTTCCTTTTTCTGAATTTTTATGAACTATTGAAAGGTTTACAATTTCGCTTAAAAGGTTGTTTCCGGATTGGATGAAACTTTCGGCTAAGTCGTTGTTTATCCCTTCATTTGTAACTGTGGAGCTTTTTTTCTTCTTTTTTCTTTTTATAGGAAAACTCGCTGTATTTAATTTAGATGGATTGTCCGATGTTTCATTGGACTGTGAGCTGTCAAAGAAAACAATATTGTCACTTTCATAAAGATCTTTAAAATTATTCTCATGTTTGATTCCAACTATTTCACTTGCAATAAAAAATGTTTTATCACCTACATTTTTGTAACTACCAGTGATGATTAGCTCTAATTTTTCTTTTATAGGGACTATAAAATTGTAAATATTTTTAGTTCTGTCAGATATAACTTTTTGATAGAGATTAGCTTGCATTTTAGTTAAGTTCATCATCAAATAATCATCTTTTGAAAATAAGAAAAATGACAGTGCTTTTGCCATTGATTTTACTTCATCAGTGCCAGTCTTTTTTAATGAAATTTCACCAATTTTCAAATTATCTATTTCCTTTGTGTTCCATTCAACTAAATCTGTTAAACCTGTTAAATCTGCCTGAAAGAGATTCTTTATTATTAAACTATTTACCAAGAAAAAAGCTTGACCAATTACTACAGATGGAATAATTACATTTATTGGCTTATTCTCTTTATTATTTTTTTCAAAAGCATAATATTTAGTTCCGATCGATTTTGGTGAATTGAATAATAAATCATCCTTTTGAGATGTCACAAAATTGCAGTTTTGATAGCTTTCAAGTGAAACTGTAAAAAAGTAGTTTTTTTTCTTTAATTTTTTGCCTTTAAAATTGAATTTATCTCCAATTTTAAGAAGTAATAAGTTTTTAATATTTACTCTATCATAATCGACATATTGAGTTTTTTCAATAGGATATCCGTTTTCATACTCTATGATGATGTGTTCAAATTCAATCTCGGTATAAATCTCAAGATTAGAATTCTTAAACCAATAAGGGAAGTTAACTATTTTGTAATAACCTTCAGAAATTGGAGGGAGATCAAATGTGAAGTTCATAAGATAAACAATTAGATTACTATAGATGATTTTGAATTTTATAGCTATGAACTCTAGCTCTACAATTTTCGTCGGTTATGCAATTTTCCACAGGAATTAAATTACGATCCAATAAATTTGCTGTACCCCACAATTCAATATCCAAAATGGGTAATTTATAGAGATAAATCTTTCTGCATTTTTCAAGTTCTCTTAACACTAAATCTACCTCTTCCGCAGTAAATTTTATATCATTTTTTTTAGCAGAAAGTATTGAAAAAATTTGATCGGCTGTAAGGAATTTTTCACCTTGCTTTATCAGATATTTGATGTAGTTTTCAAGTGAGTAAACATACAATTCGTTATCTGAAATTACACTTTTAATCTTCTGATTATTAGTTAATAAACTTAAATTTCTTTGTTTGTTCTCATAGCAGAACCTGATTGAATTTCTTAAACGAGAAATAATTGATTTTTTTTGTAAAAATTGTTTGAATTTTAGCATAATATATTTTTTTATTGATTTTAAATCTATATATTTGCTACAACAAAATAAGGGTGACGGATAAAAGATTTTTCCTTTACCATTATTTAATGTAACATAAAATCCACTATAGTAATTTGCAGTTCTTTTAGTGGGTTTTCTTTTTTTATTTATTCTTATATATTCTAATTGTGAATTACGCAAATGTACTGAATAATTTCTTTCAAAAAAATAGTAAATCAAATTTCTCTATTTCGAAATAAAATTTTAAAACATTATTTATATTATTTATATTATTTCAATTATACTAAATATATCCAATATTTAATATTGCTTATATTGCTTATGGTTAAAATTAATAAGTTGTTGTATTTTAAATTTTTAATATATTTTGAGCTGTGTTTTAATCAAATTAATAATTTGAATCTTAGGCGTTCTCTTTTGAAGTTTTTTTGATGTTAGTAGTCCTTAAAAATCTTTTCAAATGAATAGGGGAGCTTATAATCTTTACTAAATTCACTAAGTCTTAGATTATAATTGACTATTAGGTATTTCAAGAAGCTATGATCGTTTGTAATTTTACATGCAATTTCAAATAATGGTAGTCTTTCTTCGACAGACCAAAAATAAAAATTTTCTTCCCTTTCCGGAAGTGGACCAAATTCAAATTCACATGCTTTACGTAATCGTCCCCAAGTATTATTTCTCCGTGATAAAAGATTGGTAATATTTTGAAAAAGATGGAAGTAATGAAAGCTATACTGAATATGGTCTGAATAACCAACTTGTAGAATGTTATTAATATTTGATTGATTTAAAAGTTGAATTTGTGTTGCTTTGACTGAATTCTCTGTCAAATCATAATTGCAATGTGAGCATAAACTTAAAGATAATATTGTTACTTTATTTTTATCGCCTTGTTCTAATCGGTGAAAAACGATTGGGTTTTTGCATTCAGGGCAGCAATCTTTGAGAAGTACTCCGCAATCGCAACATACATAAGAAATTGTCAGTCGCCATTTCTTCTTGTAGTAGGGGTTGTTTTTTAAACAGTTTGGACAGTAAAGAAGTCCTTTATGTTTACGTTTTCTGTGAACAATTCCAAGAGGTAATATTCCTGAAGTAAATCCATTAGGATTGTGATTTTCAAATAAATAACTCTGATAGCTAGTTAAAAATAAACTTTCAATTGTATTATAAGTTAGGGGTGTACTATCAAATATAATCTTCCGTAAGTAATCCGTAGGCATATTGTCAACATCTCGTGTCCAAAATTGTTGACCTGGGAAATAATACTTTCCAAAGGAATGACTCTTCACAGCGTGAGCCTGTGTTAATCTTAAATACCAGCTACTGAAAAGTTCATCAGGGAATGGTGGTATGTATAACGCCCAAATATTTTTTTGAAGAGAATCTATAAAAGGCATTACAAAATATTTCTACGCAATATTTTTTTTCGATCTTCGGGCGAAACATAATCAATATTGTCCAAAATCTTATGGTCTATTTTGTTAAGCCCACTTTTAAGGGCTAACTCTCCAGCTTTAATTAATATGGTGTTAATCTCACCAATTAGTCCATCTGACATTGCTAAAATTTTTGAGGCAATAGAGTTTTCTGTAAGATAGGAAGGGTTTTCAAGTGGTAACAAAGCTTCATAGTTAATTAAAAGTTGAAGGAACGATTGGTTGTTTTTCCATCTTTCCAGAATCATTGTCTCAAATCTATTAGCGAGCTGTGAATCAGATTGTATGACATTAAACGCATCTCTAATACCTACGCAAATTATTGAAATCTTGAGCTCATTACTTAAATATTTTAGAACATTTAAAAAGACTCTTTGCTTAAGAGGACTTCCTGCAAGCACATGATGTATCTCGTCTATGATAATAAGCTTAATCTCAAGCTTTTTAAATAAGGAAATTATACGACGCAATTTGAAATCTGGATTTTCACTCTTAATTACTGGGGCATTCAACATTTCCAATATCTTGTTATAAAAGCTTTTCTCATCTGGCTCCGCTGGTGCTTGTACAACAATCACAGGAGCAACAACGATGTCATATTCCCCTTCACGTATGTAAGGATTATTTTTTTTGTAAAATTTATTAATGAGTGCCGTCTTTCCATTATTAGTCTCCCCGACAATAAGTAGATTCGGCATTCTATCAACGGTGGGGTAATTTTTTAAATCTTCCAGCTTTGCCATAATCTTGTCTGCCTGAGGATAAGGAATCCATTTTTGCTTTCTTAAATAGGATATCTTCTCTTCTAAGGTGCTATTAAGTACTAGTTCTTTTGTTTTAGCTGTCAAATGCTTCATCATCTAAGTTTTCAAATGGTTTTAAATTCGTCTCAGTTGCACTCACAGTATCTTCGCCGGAGTTTTTATAGTTTGGAGAACCTTTAGTCAGTTCGAGATCCTTGTTTAGTTTGGATATACTTTCAACGAGAAATTCCTTACTTGTAAATTCCTTATTTATTATTCTTCTGGAATTTTTTGACAACTTTTTAGTTGACTTAATTGCTTTTAACTCTATTTCTTCTAATTTTTTATACGTCTCAAATATGTGATCTTGATTGATCGGTCCTTTGTTGTCTTCTTTCCATTTTTTAACAGCTGCTCTATATTCCCATACAGACATTGGGGGATGCCTTGCGTCCCTGTATGGTATTTCAAAATATTCATTTGTATCAGGGTCAAAAAAATATATTACGCTAATATCTTTCGGATTTATTCTAAATGAATATTTCTTTTGACTTTGCTTTTTATTTTCTATATTTATGTATTTTCGAAGTACTTCATCATAGTAATGAATGTGATCAATCACTACGCCGGTTGCTTGGATTGTCCTTTCTGTGTATGGCATGAAGTCTAATCTAACTTTTCGTTCATTATGAAATCTTGGTGGCAATCCAATTCCCTTAATGTCATTATTACCAAATATCCCATCAATGTATTTTTCTTCAGGTGTCATTCCAATACCTGAATGAATTGATTTATGGTATATATTAACAATGTAGGTTACCATCCACTTTTCAAATTCAGCTAATGTAAATGATGCTTTTTTTTCTGATTTGTAAGAAGATCTTTCATTAATATTTGAAAATGTAGTGCCTGGAAGATCATGAACTGCTTTTGAAAATGAACCTAAAAATCTTTCAATGTGTCCACCATAATGTGGTGTTGCAACAGGGCGAAATTCAATATTCATTCCGTAATTTTCACATGCTCTTTTTAGCATATTACCTCTGAATTCTTTTGCGTTGTCAACATGGATTGTTTCCATAACTCCCCAACAGGGCCATGACCCATCGATATTGAGTTTACTAAGATAATTTTCTTTACCTAAAATAGCATTAGAAACACATAATCCTGTACCCATTGCACCGGGAGGATCAAATGATATATTAATACCTAAAATCATCCTGCTGTAAACATCAATGGCAACAGTAAGGTATGGTCTGTTAAATGGTTGACGAAAAACTTCATCTACTAATATAATATCAACTGGAGTATGATCTATTTGAACAACGGATAATGGGTGATTTGCGTGTGGAAAGCTTCCTCTTATGGGTTTAAAATTATTGTCAGAGATCTTTTTTCCATATCGTTGCTTGATTTTTTCTTCTTCTGAAATTTCATTTATTCTCCTTCTAATTGTCGTTGAGTGTGGGATCTTAATTCCAGATGTTTTACATTCAAACCCAATTGCTCGTATTAGAAAGTTTATAGATTTCCTTGAGGATGTAAGGTAAATTTCTTTAATGCATTTTTGAATAATTTGCTCCAGCTCTTCAGGTAATCTCGATTTTCCTCTACCTCCATTTTTCTTTTTGCCTAAAATAGATATGATGCTTCCTGTCTGTTCATATCTATTGATCCATCTATAAACTGTTGCTTTATCAACCTTTGCTTCTTCGGCAGCCTTTTCTATGAACTTCAAATTACCACGATTTTCAATAGCAGCTCTTATAATTCGGAATCTGTTTTGTGCAATTTCCCATTCTTTCTCGGAAATTTCAAGTAGATTCCTATTGATAATTTCTTTGTCAGATTCAGCTGGAGAAACTTCTCCTATATTTACAGTATGTATAATACCACTTGCATTTTCCTCAATGCTTATCCTGCGTACATCGACATTGCGAATAATTGTACATAAAATATCATTGTAAATGATTTGCTGACCTACATTCAAATAAAAAATTTCCTGTTTCATTTTGGATAGTAGTTTTCATATAGTTCGTCAAGCCAAATAGAAGAGTCCATTGTCAATGGATATTCCCAAAGGCATCTAATTATATTTTTTGATACCATATACCATATATAGTATATAAGCTCCATTTGTTTGTACTTGTCTCTTGCGCTCACTTGAATAAGTTCTCTTGGGGTAGTAGAAATTAATTCACACATATTTTTTAACAATAGCTGAATATCAGGATGATTATTATCAAAGCTATTTTTTTTATATCTATGGAGAAACTTGCAATTTTCTAAATATTCAGTTCTGATATCCTTCTCTGTAAGTACTTTAAATTCATATCCGTTTAAGGTGCAAAATTCTTCAGCAGCAATAAACTTAGGCTTGTATTCAAGCTCTTTTTTCTGTAAATCATCAACGTACTTAATTTCAACCAATACAGGCTTTGCACCCTTCGAAGAGAATCGGTGGTGCCAGTAAAATAGGAAATCTGGTGTGTATGAACGTTGTTTGTTTTCTGCATCAGAATAATAAATAGTTACAGGTTGCTCATAATACGATTCTATAATCCAATCCATTTCGAGCAGATAAATAAAATCCCTTTCTAATGAGGATTCAAACTGAACTTCTTTATTATTTTTAGCACTGAAAAAACTTCCAGAAAGTGAGCTGTGCTTTAATCCAATTTTTCTCACCTTATTTTGTATGAATTGTTTCATCTAAGGTAAGAAATTAAATTTGCTCGCGCTTACTTTGTGAATAAATTTGCAAAGTAAGTGCGAATGTGAGCGATTTTGCCATAACATTTTGCATTTACTTTGCAAATATACAGCGGAAGTTACCCTCAACCCGGCGAAATTTCTCTTGCTCACAACGGTGTTTTATTTTTAGATGAAATGCCGGAATTCAAAAGAACGGTTCTTGAAGTGATGCGACAACCCTTGGAAGACCGTGAAGTAACCATTTCCAGAGCCCGATTTACGGTAAATTATCCTTCGAGTTTTATGTTGGTGGCTTCCATGAACCCAAGTCCGAGCGGGTTTTTCCCTGATGATCCCAACAATACCTCATCTGTCTACGAAATGCAGCGATATATGAATAAACTTTCCGGACCGCTTTTAGATAGAATTGATATTCATATTGAAGTTCAAAAAGTTGAATTTGAACAACTCGCAGAAAAAAGGAAAGGCGAAAAAAGTGAAGATATCAGAAAACGTGTTTTAATTGCCCGTGAGATTCAGGGTGAACGATATAAAGACCTGGAAATTAGTTATAACGCTCAAATCGGACCAAAGGAAATTGAAAAATTCTGTGAACTGGATCAATCCTCATTTAATCTCATAAAATTAGCCATGGAAAAACTGAATCTTTCCGCAAGAGCCTATGACCGAATTCTAAAAGTAGCCAGAACAATTGCCGATTTGGAAGAGTCTCAAAATATTTTGTCTCATCATATTTCTGAAGCAATACAGTATAGAAGTTTAGATAGAGAGTTTTGGAATGTGTAGTTAAAAAATCTATATTCTCTATTTAAAAAGGAAAACCGTCTCGTTTTTTATTATTGCGAGACGGTTTTTATTATTGATTTTGAATGTTTTTTAGATTAATTAATTGTCACTTTCAAAACATTCTGAACACTTGGATTCGGAAACTGATTTCCTACTTTAGAAATCGCGGCGTTCTCAGCTTGTGGAGTTCCTCCAAATAAAGCCTGATGATTTCCTGCTCCGGGATATTGATCGATACCTGTTCCCGAATCAAATAAAGATGTCTTAGAAGTTAGATCACCTGCTGCGTTGGCATCAATACTTTGTTCGTTAGCATAAAACCAGTCGTTAGAAAATCCAAACATGGTTACATAAGCAATCTTATCTCCTGGATTTACCTGAATTTTGGTACTTACTTTATTTCCGGGTGCAACTGGCGCGCTTCCGGCAACATAAATTCCTTTCACATTCGGAACAGATTTTAAGCTGTTTTGAAGCTTCATTGCATTTCCGAATTGTGCAATTTCTTTTAATCCTTTTCCGTCATCTACTTTTCCTAATTCATAAATTGGATTTTTATCACCGCTGTAAACAATAACCAAAGCAGGTGACAGTCCGGTTATAATTCCTGTATTGGCATTCAATTTCGTGATCATTTTATCGATGGTGCCTGTTTGTGCGATATCTGTAATTTCAGGATTTGTTAAAGCGTTTGGCGTAAAAAATGGTGCTGAATTTACCAATTGTGAACCGTTGTAATTAGAAACTGCCCAAACACCCGGAGAAAGAGGAGTTTCGTTTGCGGTACCTGTGGAAGTGTTGGTAATGGTTAATGTAAATCTAGAAGTAACATCATTGTAAGCAAGGTTTAGTTTTACAAGTTGAGACGCATTTATACCGGGAACCAATGCGATAGGTAAACTTTCCGGCTGCCCTGAAGTATTAGTTTTACTTCCGTTGTCCCATAATTGAACTTCCGAAGAAACGTCTCCGGTTATGGCATTTCCGTTACTGTCAAATAGTTTTATACCGGGTTGTTTCGAAGCAAAAAACCAATCTTTTGAAGCTCCGTACATGGTTGCAAACATCAATGCCTGAGCTTTTCCTGCGCTGAAGGTTATTGTTTGAGATTCTCCGGGTAAAATAACTTTATGTCCGGCAGGAGCAAAAAAAGTAACTCCTGGAATTTCTCCGCTTTGTACAAAATCTTTTGGTGTTACAACGTTCTCAAAAGTGATGGTTTTTTCTGCCGAATAATTTTCTATTATATCTCTGTTATCACAAGAGGTAAGTGCGAATATTGTCATAATACCTGTTGATAATGAAGCGATTTTAAAGATGTTTTTTTTCATAATAATTTTTTTATAGTTATAATTATATTCTTACAACCATAGACGAGGGCTTTTTAAAAACCTGACAAAAAAATTATATTATTTTCTTTTTTATTTGTTTAATTGATTCAATTTTAAATATTTAGGACTAAAAAAACCGCGAAATAAAATTTCGCGGTTTTCAAAAATATATTCAATGAAGATTATTTTTTGCTTTTACCTGTTGTTTTTGCATGCTCAGGTTTCGCAGCTTTTGTTTTTGTATCAGCAGGAGTGTTTTCGTCTCTTACTAATTTTAGCTCGTCGATCAATCTTCTTGCACCAGCGTACTTGTCGATTGTCCAAAGAACAAAACGAACGTCAACGTTGATTGTTTTTTGCCACTCTTGTTCGAAAACGATGTCACCACTTAAAGCTTCACTGTTTCCGTCGAATGCGATACCGATAAGATTTCCGTCTCCGTCAATTACAGGAGAACCAGAGTTACCACCCGTAATATCATTGTTTGAAAGGAAGTTTACTGGCATGTAACCTTTAGCATCAGCATACTGACCGAAGTCGCTCATGTTGTAAAGGTCAATAACTCTTTGTGGAAGGTCAAATTCTTCATCACCTTTCTTGTATTTACCTACAAGACCAGCCATATCTGTATAATAGTTATCAGTAACACCGAAATAGTTTCTATCTGTTCTGATTGGCAATTTATCTACAGTTCCGTAAGTTAATCTCATTGTAGAGTTAGCATCCGGATAGAATTTTTTCTCAGGCATAGCCTTCATTAAACCAGCTAAGAAAAGACGGTTGTTTTTAGCAAAATTGTCATCAATTTTAGAGAATCTCTCTCCAGATAATCTTTGATCTGTTGCTACACCGTTAGCGATCTTAAGAAGCGGATCTGCATCTAATTTTAAAGCATCCGGTTTCAAAACAAAGTTCGTAGCAGAAGTTTTGTTAGCGAAAATAGATGAATAAGCAACGTTTGATAAGTTCTTAGCATCCAATCCCATAATGGTAGCAGAAGCAACATCTTTATCTACTCTTGTCTGGTAAAGGTTAACCATAGAGTTTAACATTTCACCTTCAAGGTTTGTATTGATGTTTTCGTAAGCAGCTTTTACAGCAGCATCTACTTTAGGCTTCATAGCCAATCTTCCTGCCATATCTTGTGCAGCGTAAGCTTTAAGAACAGCTCCTAACTGGTAAGCAAGACTGATATATTTTGAGTTTCTTGAAAGCTGAGACATATAATTTCTCTCAACATTTCTTTTAGAAACCTGCTTGTAATAAGTAGCGATATCATCTAAGACAGTTTCGTTTTCTGCAACGTTTGCAGGCTGTACAGCCCATGTTTTGAATGCTTCTTCTACTTTTTGCTTGTCTGTAATTGTTCCGTTTTTGATAACGGCATCAATTGTTCCTTGTCTGTTTTTCCAGTAGTTGGCAACAGAAGCGTACTGAGAAGCATAGTTTAATTGAGTTCCTTTGTCTTTATCCATGTACTTCTTCATAACGTCCATCGCTAATTTAGAAGCCTCAACCCAAGCCGGGTAATCTTTATTAACCATTTGCTGAATTCCGTAAGAAGTCAAATAACGGTTTGTTCTTCCCGGGTAACCTAGGATCATTGAGAAATCACCTGGCTTAACTCCTTTAAGAGAAACAGGTAAGAAATGTTTAGGTTTTAAAGGAACGTTTGTTGGAGCAAATTCCGCAGGGTTTCCTGCAGCATCAGCATATACTCTGAAAACTGTAAAGTCTGCAGTATGTCTTGGCCATTCCCAGTTATCTGTATCACCTCCGAATTTTCCTAAAGATGATGGCGGTGCACCTACTAATCTTACATCTTTGTAATCTTGGTAAACGAAATAATAGAATTCGTTTCCGTTGAAGAAGTCTCTTACAACTACTGTATATTTTCCGTTTTCAGAGTTTTCAGTCTGGATTGCTTTAGTTTCAGCATCAATCACAGCTTTTCTCTCTTCTCCGGTCATTTTATTGTTCAGTTTAGAATTGATTCTCTGCGTAGCATCATCCATTCTAACTAAAAATCTTACATAAAGATCTTTTGCATTAAACTCATCTTTCTGCTTCATTGCCCAGAAACCATTCTTCAAATAGTCTTTCTCCGGAGTAGAAGCTGCTGCAACAGCACCGTAACCACAGTGGTGGTTTGTGAAAATAAGTCCTTTGTCAGAAACAATTTCCCCAGTACAGAAACCACCGAAACTTACGATAGCATCCTTCATACTTGAGTTGTTTACTGAATAAATCTCTTCAGGGGTTAAATGCAAACCTTCTTTTTGCATGTCAACACCATTTAATCTTTTGATGAGCATTAACAGCCACATCCCCTCATCCGCCCTCATCTGAGCGAAGCCCAACAAGAAAGTGAATAGTAGAAATAGTCTTTTCATTTTATATAATAATTTTTGTGTCGCTAATTTACTAATTTTTATGGGATTCTGCTTCTGAATGGTATGAAAATGGGATTCTGGAATGTATGAAAAAAATATTGCTCTCAGTTTTCACTGTTTTGTTTTTAGGTTTACTCTTTAATTGCTCTACAGTACAGGTTAAAAATCCGCATATCCAAAGAGAATGGATGCTGATTTCTTTAGATAATTTCACTAAAAATGAATTAATTAAGAATAAAGCGGGCATTAATTTAACAGCTCCTAAGGAAAACGGTAAAATCCGTGGAAGTGCTTTTATGGGATGCAACAATATGTTCTTCTCTTCAGAGTTTAAGAACAATGGAAAAGTGAAGATTTCAGGAGTTGGAAGTACAATGAAAGCATGTCAAAATATGGACTTGGAAACCAAATTTTCAAAAAGTTTTCAAAACATGACGAAATATTTGGTTGAAGGGCATTTTCTTACGTTGTCGGATGATCATGGAAATACAATGAAATTTGTTGCTGCGGATTGGGATTAATTTTAATAGTCATATTTTAACGCAAAGTTTGTCATTCTGGAGGAATCTAAATAAAGTTTGTAGAGATGCTTCCAGCATGACAAAGTGTCTGTTTTAATTGTAAATATTTAAATAATTCAGTTTTAAAAATATAAAAAGTCCACCTTGTTAGATGGACTTTCTTTTTGTTGAAAAATCTAGTTTTGTTATTAGTTTTTAGGAATTGTTTTCTTGATCTCCTGCAAGGTTGCCGTGTTGGGTAATCCTTGTACATTTTGATTTGTGTTCCTAGAATTATTTGCCTTACGTGCCTGTCTGTTGGGAACTGTTGCTAAAATTTCTTCTAAACTTGCCGTGTTGGGCAGTAATTTCCCTGAATTATTACTTGATGGTTGTGTTTTTGCCTCTTTTTTAACTTCAAGACCTTGTTCAGAAGCTAAAGTTACAGTCTGAGTTTGTTTTTTCTGAGCGTTTTCCTGACTGCTTTTCAGCATCTGGGCATCATGCTCCTTAAGCTCTTTTACAACTTGTGCCTGATCCTGCAGTTCGGAAGTTTTTTTACTTTCCTGAGCATAAATGCTTACACTCAATGTTAATAATGCGATGATATATAATGATTTCATGATCGTTTATTTAATGTTTACAAGTACTTTTATTTTTCCGATTCCGTCTTGGTCATAATCTTGAAGTGCTTTTCCAATCACTTGTCCGATTTTCACTTTTTTGATGTTAGCTTTCATAGCAACCCCGGATTTTGATGAGGTTACCAAAAGATCACCTCTTTTTATAGCGCCGCCCTGAAGACAAACTTTTGTCGGAATAACTCCAATTACACCCATTGGAACTTTTCCGATTAATTCAGAATCTATATTTTCTTCAGTTAAAAGAACTCCAGGTTTTGTAGCGTAAACTCCGGCAACAAGATTAGAATATGGTTTTGAAGATTTTTCTACCGTTCTGTCGGTATCAGTTGAAATTACTAAAATATCACCTGGTTCGTATTCTGAAGTATTTCCTTCAACATCAAAGGCTTCAGCTAAATCGGCGCCACTGTTCTGGGTTCCACCGTTGAAGAATCCTTTTCCTGTTTTATCGATACGAGCCACATTTGTTGAGGTGCTTTGATAAGTAGCAATACTACCTGATGGCCCTTGATGATTAACAAGTAGAGTAGATCCTGTACCAGTGGTCGTTATATGTACTACTGGCTGACCGTTGGCGTTATTAAAGTTGGCAAATCTACCGGCTTTACCTGTACCAAAGTTGGGAACCCATCCATAAATGGCGTTACCGGTTCCGTCTACTGTGGATTCTACACCATCACCACTACCGCCGGCATTGGCAGTAATTCCATTTCCGTTTCCTTCTGATAACGCGATTAGAGCGGGGCCATTTCCTGCCGGATTTCTTTGATAGAATAAGCCTGCAAAACCTCCGGTACCAATAGATTCACCATAAACTCCCGCTGTTCCGAAATTGGCAAATATAGAATTCACTTTACCATGTACCGCTGCAGAAGTACCATTGGTGTTATCTACGAAGAAATCTCCGGCCATACCATTTCCGACTGTTTTTGCAGTAATTACAGAATTTGTATTTGATGTATTAAAGTTTTGAAATTCAGCTGGTTTCCCTAAACTGAATGTTGGAGTCCAGCCATAGATCGCACGCCCGGCTCCGTCAACATTAGCTTCTACTGCATCACCGTCTTTTCCGGCATTGGCAACAATAGCATCACCATTACCATCTGTTAAAGAAATTAATCCTGCTCCATTTCCACTTGGATTTGATGCATAAAATAATCCGGCACGACCTCCAGTTCCAGAAGAAACACCAAAAATACCTGCTGCACCAAAGTTTCCGAAGATGCTATTGACTTCACCTCTTACTGCTGCGCCAACACTATTCGTATTGTCAACTAAAAAGGATGCAGCATTACCTTGGGTATTGTCAGGAATATTTCCTGCACCGTTGGTTTCTACCTCGAAAGTATTATTTATATCATTGGAAGCATTGGTATTTTCAAAACGTCCTGCACGTCCTTTACTACTGTTTATTCCGACTTGACCAAAAACTCCGATACCTGTTCCTGTTGTATTGGTAGCAACAAAACCTCTTACACCGTAACCTCCGCCATCGTTTCTACCGACTACAGCTCCGGCAATATTGCTGGTTGTTCTACCAACAACAGCTTCACCTGCTCCATTATTATCTCCTATGATACCTGCAGAAGTTTGCTGAGAGGTAATTCCCTGTACAGCAAACCCACTTCCTGTAGAACTTAATACACCTGCTCCGGTTCCTGATGAGGAAACATTAATAACAGTTCCGTTTCCTAGCGTTGAAGCGTTGAGAACATTGCTGGAATTAGCATTATTTAATATTGAAATATTAGCGGCAATACCATTGGTACTTGTTGCATTAAGACCAGTTCCTGTGTTACTGTTGGCATATACTCCGTATCCAGCTGCTGATGAATTTCCGTAAACCCCAATACCGCCAGGTGTAACACCATAAACTCCCCATCCGCTTCCGTTTTGACTTCCCCAAACACCTACACCTAGACCTCCTGTACCATTATTAATACCTCGAACTCCTGAAGAGAATCCGCCGGCAGCTGTATTGTTAACAGTTCCACGAACGGCGGCAATACTGGAAGTTGTTGTATTATTTATACCTTCTACAGAAGTTCCGTCTCCGTCATTGATTAATGTGAAAAGTGTTCCGGCATTATTTACTGTATTAGTATAAGGTATTGCGAAACTTCCGCCACCTCCGCCTGCTGTTTTTGCATACATGGCGTAAGGAACACTTAATAATTGACTTGTTCCTGCGATCGTATAGTTAGTTCCGCCTGCTGGATCTGTTTCTGTTTTTAAATAATAATTTCCTGTAGACCAGTTGATGGTGTTGAAAGTTCCTGTAAGAACAGTTCCTGCACCAATTTCAAGGGTTACAAGACCGTTTACGTTGGTATTTCCTGTTAGTCTTTCAGAATATACGGCAGCTCCTGCCGGAGATCCCTGTAATACACTTACTCGAACGGCAATAGCCTGATTGGATAAAATTTGACCTGAGCCATTTCGCATAATGGCCTGATAACTCATTTTTTCGGGTACTTGTGCATAAGCTAAAAAGGAGCCCAGCATAATCCCGACCGTTAATAATATTTTTTTCATGGTAGTTATTTTTTAATGATTTTAAATGTTTTGATGTTTTCTCCGTTTTGGTTGATCCTGATGATATACATGGCGGATGGTAGTGAAGAAAAATTGAACTCAGATTTTGACTGAGTAATTTTATCCCTTTTAATTAATTTTCCCTGAGCGTCGAATAGTGAATACTCGGCTCCTTTGTAGCTGTTTGTGGTGAAATCTAAAAACAGAAAGTCTTTAAATGGGTTAGGATAAATTAAAATGTCTTTTTCAGCTGATGACGTTTCACTGGTAGCGAGGGTGGTAATTTCGTAGGCCTGTTGTACGCCTTCCAAAACCTGATTGGTACCTTTCACAAGGTAAGTAGTTTGCCCTACACTGTAAGAAACGGATCCTGCGCCTCCTGTAGCATTCGCTCCCGTTGCCAAGACTACTGATTGTGCTTTCAGCAGGCTGACGGATACGGTGAGCGGAATGAGAAAGAAACAGTAAATAGATGTTCTTTTCATGTAAAATAGTTTTGTGGTTATTAATTGGTTTTTTCCTAAAATTTGTGGAAATTTTGGAAGACTAAATTACCACATATCACGGCCGTATATTTGGAAAATAGACAAACGACCGAAATAATCGACGAACGACGATTAGTGAAATATTGTTAACAATTTATTTATAAACCAATAGGTTAGAGTGGCTTTCTTTTTAAGATTGAGAATCAAAAAAAGAAAGGTTGTCTTTGTAAGTTCTTCCGATTGGAAGTTTGATTTGATGAACCAGCTCAACTTCATGTGTGTTTTTACTTCTGATCAAGTGTCGCGGAACAGCGTAGCTTCTATGAATTCTCACAAAAGAATCGAAAGAGTTTTTATGAAGAAGATTCCCAATTGAGTCTAGAATACAGTGCTTTTTTTCGGAAGTGATGATTCTTGTATAGTCTTTTAATGCTTCAAGATAAAGAATGTCGGTTATTTTAACTTGGAAAATGTTGCCGTTTTCTTTTATTTTAATGCTGTTTTCGCCGAGTAAAGTATCAAAGCAGTCGCTTTTTTCTTTCATTTCAAAATAATTGAAAAGCTTTTGCATGGAGTGATGAAAACGTTCTGTTTTTAAAGGTTTTGAAATAAAATCTAATGTGTTGATTTCGAAAGTATCAATAGCAAATTCAGGGTGAGAACTTACAAAAATGCAAATTGGGATTTTATGAGCTAGTTTCCTGAATTCCAGTCCATTCATGCCGGGGAGTTTAGCTTCGATGAATAAAAGATCAATAGGAAGTCCGAGATAGGGAATCGCTTTTTCCGCTGAATCAAAAGAAGCAACAATTTCTATATTCTCATATTGTTTGATATGATGATGCAGAACCAGTCTGTCTAGCTCATCACCATCAATGATCATACATCTAATATTGGTAATCATGATTCTCGGAATGTTAGTTTTTATGTAATTGATTAAAATTTAATTATTAAACTCAAAAAATTACTTCATAAAGTTATTAAATTTCTATAAATCAATTGTATTGTAAACTTAAATTAACATTAAAATCTTTCAAGATTTAAAAAATGATTTTGTTTTTTCTTCTGAAAATGGTAACTTGTAAATCTCACAAACATAGACAGAATTTAATGCTAGACAAGAAAGAACATAATTACGAAAAAGCTATTTTGGTGGGTGTTATTACTCAGAACCAAGACGAAGATAAGCTTACGGAATATATGGATGAATTGGAGTTTTTGGCTTTCACAGCTGGAGCTACCATACAAAAAAGGTTTACTCAAAAATTAACTCAGCCTGATTCCAAGACCTTTATCGGGAGCGGAAAAGCTCAGGAAATAAAAGAATATGTAAAGGAAAACGGGATAGGAACCATCATTTTTGATGATGAATTATCTCCATCTCAGCTTAAAAATCTTGAAAAAGAAATAGAAGTAAAAATCCTGGACAGAACCAATCTTATCCTTGATATTTTTGCCCAAAGAGCGCAGACTTCTTATGCAAGAACTCAGGTTGAGTTGGCGCAATATCAATATCTTTTACCTCGACTGACAAGAATGTGGACTCACTTAGAGCGTCAGAAAGGGGGAATTGGGATGAGAGGACCCGGGGAAACTGAGATTGAAACCGACCGTCGTATCATCCGTGACCGAATTTCCTTATTGAAGGATAAACTGAAAACAATCGACAGGCAAATGGCTACCCAACGTAATAACCGTGGAAAGGTTGTTCGTGCTGCTTTGGTAGGATACACCAATGTTGGAAAATCTACATTGATGAATGCTTTGTCAAAATCTGATGTTTTCGCTGAAAATAAATTATTTGCAACGCTGGATACTACAGTAAGAAAAGTGGTGATTGGTAATTTACCGTTTCTATTGACAGATACAGTAGGATTTATCAGAAAATTACCAACACAGCTTGTTGAATCCTTCAAATCAACTCTTGATGAGGTTCGTGAAGCGGATTTGTTGATTCATGTTGTAGATATTTCTCATGAAAGTTTTGAAGATCATATAGAATCTGTAAACAATACGTTAATGGAAATCAATGCGCATCAAAAACCGATGATCATGGTTTTCAATAAAATTGATGATTTCAGCTATGATAAAAAAGATGATGACGATTTAACGCCATCTACAAAAAGAAATGTTTCTTTAGAAGAATGGCAAAAAACATGGATGGGGAAATCTAAGCATCCAACGGTTTTCATCTCGGCTTTAACGAAAGAAAACTTCCCGGAAATGAAAAAAATGATCTACGATGAGGTAATGAAAATTCATATAGCAAGATTTCCTTACAATGATTTCCTTTTCGAATATTTCGATAATGATGAGGAAGAAGAAACCAACGAGTAATGAAATATCACTTTTTCCTTTTACTTCTTTTTGTGTCGGTTTTTGGTTTTAGTCAAAAATCAAAAATCGATTTCAAAAGTATTGAAAAAAGCCTTACGAATGCTCAGTCTCCGTATAATTACGAAAAACTGATCTTTAAATATAAGGGATATCCCAAATCTTTAGACAGTATAGAAGCGCAATATCTTTATTATGGAAGAAATTTCAGGAAAGATAAAATTTCTACTTTAGATGATGATTTTAAGAAGCTTGCAGAAGCTTTCAAGGATAAAAATTTTGAAGAATGCGTAAAATTAGGCAAGGTTCTTTATGATAAAGATCCTACCAATCTGGATGTTCTTCTTATTTTGCTGCGTGCGTATGATTCTCTGAAGGATGGGAGTAATTTCACGCATCATTTAGGACAATTCCGTTTGCTTGCAGACGCTATGAAGGCTTCCGGAGACGGAAAATCTGAAAAAACGGCATATGCTGTAAACAGCGTGGGAGATGAGTATATTCTTCTGAATATGTTGAATATAGGACAGGATTACACAAGAGGTTCTAAAGCTTTAAAAGACGGAATGATGGATATTTGGGAAAAAGAAGACAGTAAAATTTATATCAAAGTACTTTATTTAGACTTTTAATTTAAAAACAACTTAGTGGAGTTATATTATTCATTTTCAGCTTTAATCGTTTTAGCATCAATATTCGCATATCTTAATTACAGGTTTTTGAAACTTCCGAGTACAATCGGAATTATGGTGATTGCCATAGTGGTTTCTATTATTTTGGTTTCTTTTGGAGAAACTTTTTTACCGAGAACGTTCTGGCACCTTCATGATTTGATGAGTGGAATCGACTTTACAGAAGTTCTGATGGGCGCAATGCTTAATTTTCTTCTCTTTGCGGGAGGAATCCATATTAATATAGATGATCTCAAGGAACAGTTCCGGCCTGTGGTGATCTTTTCAACGGTGGGAGTGGTTATTTCTACTTTTGTTGTCGGGTTTGGAATGTTTTATATTTTGCCTTTTCTAGGAATTAATTTACCATTTATATATTGTCTTCTTTTCGGAGCTTTAATTTCTCCAACTGATCCTGTTGCTGTTTTAAGTATTTTAAAGCAGGCTAAGGTCTCAAAATCATTGGAAACTAAAGTAGCCGGAGAATCTCTTTTTAACGACGGTATGGCGGTTGTGATATTCTCAGTAGTATTACAGTTGGCGATCGGAAAAGAAGTTGATTTGGGAATCGAAAGCATCGGTTTATTATTATTAAAAGAAGCTGGCGGAGGTTTATTCTTAGGAATCGTATTAGGTTGGGTAACTTCCAGATTAATGCGTGAAGTAGATGACTATATTATTTCCGTTTTGGTAACGCTTTCTGTCGTAATGGGCGGTTATCTTATTGCGAGACAAATGCATATTTCAGGACCTTTGACGATGGTTGCGGCGGGATTATTCATGGGTAATTTTAATGTTAGATTTAAAATGAAATCTATCACACAGGATTATCTGATCAAATTCTGGGAATTAATTGATGAGATTCTTAACGCTGTTTTATTCCTATTCATCGGTTTTGAATTGTTGATGATCAAGGATTTAAAACATTTTGTAGTTCCGGGACTAGTAGCAATTGTTATTGTTTTATTGGCAAGAGTAATTTCTATTTGGGGACCTACCAAATTGATGAAAACAACCTTTAGTCCACAAACGGTAAAAGTATTGGTTTGGGGAGGAATTCGAGGTGGTGTTTCCATTGCTTTGGCGATGTCTATCCCGAAAAGCGAATACAGTGAAATTATTTTAAGTATCACTTACTGTGTAGTTGTGTTTTCAATTATTGTTCAGGGACTTACCATTGCAAAAGTGGCCAATCCGAATAAAATTGCAAAAGAAGAAGAGGAGCTGGGAAATATTACTTCAAATGAAAATCATTAATTATTTAAATATCAGTGAGCAATATTGTTAAAGAAATACAAGAAGCATTAGCTGTTTTATCCATTCCAGAAAAGGCAGCATTTTTCCCTAAATTCTTCAAAACTGGAAAAGGAGAATATGGTGAAGGAGACTTATTTTTAGGCGTAAAAGTTCCTGATCAGAGAAGTGTTGCCAAAGAATATTATGCTAAAATTTCTTTAGAGGAACTCAGCGAATTGCTTTCTTCAAAATACCATGAACATCGATTAACTGCTTTATTCATGTTAATTTCTAAGTTTGAAAAAACAAAAGATCCAAAAGTAAAAGAAGAGGTCCTTGAATTTTATTTGAATCATCTACAATACGTCAATAATTGGGATCTGGTAGATTCAAGTTGTTATAAGATCTTAGGTCGGTATGCTTTTGAAAATCAGCGAGAAGACTTATTAAAAAAGCTTTCTGATTCCGATGAAATGTGGCACAAAAGAATCGCTGTTGTTGGGACAATGCATTACGTGAAAAAAGGGGAATTTCATTTAACTAAAGAATTTGTAACCAATAACTTAAAGCATCCTCACGATCTCATGCGCAAAGCAAACGGCTGGCTGTTAAGAGAAATGGGGCAGAAAAATGAAACAGAGCTCATCAATTATTTAAATAAATACTACAAAGAAATGCCGAGAACCTGTCTGCGATATTCAATCGAAAAATTGGATGAAGAAGTGAGACAGGATTATCTTAAAGGCAGAATATAAAAATTTAACTACTTAATACATTAGAATTAAGTAGTTTTGCTTTTTAAAAACTAAGTCATGAAAATTATTCTCAGGCGGTTGATGCTTTTTCTTCCATTATTATTGTTAACGAGTTGTTTTGATATCATTGATAAAGTCAATGTAAAAGCTGATGGGACAGGGGAGTACACTGTTATTCTCAATGCAAGTAAAAGCAAAACCAGACTCGCTTCCATCTCTAAAATGGAAACAATAAACGGCAAAAAAGTCCCAAAAAAGCCTGAAATTGAAAGTAAAATCAATGAAGCTTCAAGGATTTTTAAAGCTACTCCCGGAATCAGCAATGTAAAAACAAGTGTAGATTTTGATAATTATATCATTAAACTAAGCTGTAATTTCAAGAAAATTGAAAATATCAATGCCGGATTAGAACAATTAAAGTCTAAAAATATTCTTGGAAAAATGATTCCTACACAGATTTACAGTCAAAGTATTGGAAAATCATTTACGAGAAACAAAATCAATACATTCAAAACAGATTACGACAAGATGAGTACGGCGGATAAAGAGGTGTTTAATAATGCCAAATATACCTCTGTCTTGCAGTTCGAAAACACCATTAAATCTCAAACAAATTCTTCTTATTTACTTTCGCCCAATAAAAAAGCGTTGAAACTTGAGGCCAATGTTTTAGATTTTATTCTTCAAAAGAAACAAATACAGAATACAATCCTTTTCCAATAATTTCAAATTTAAACCATGAAATCTATCTTTAAAAAAACACAACAAATTACGCTCTTACTTTTCGGTTTCGTGCTGGTTTTTGCACAACAAAAGATGAAAATTCCCAATGATGTCGCCTTTTACATGGAAATCAACGGAAAACAGCTTAATAAAAAAATAAACTGGGACAAATTCAACCCTTTTTTAAAGGAAATAACTCAGAAAAACAATAAAAAAGACAAAGACACTAAAGACAAACCGTCTTGGAACGATTTTTCTAAAACAGGGATAAAATACGATGCAACGCAATATCATTACGGAACTTTCAATGATTCTGTACAATCGTATACCGCTCATTTTATTTTAGATAATAAAGAGAAGTTTCTGGAATTCATTAATTCAACCAAGAAAAAAGGATTAGAAATTTCCAAGAAAAACAAATATTCTTACGTAGATATCGATGATGATATTTTTGTTGCGTGGAATGGCGACCGTGCTGTTTTAAGCGTAATCAATTACAACAAGCCTCACAAAGATGATTGGACTGAAGAAGTTGTCGTAGACAGCGCAATGGCCGTGGTTGACAGTACCGCAGCCGTTGTAGACAGTGCCTATGCAGAAGAAGCCGAAAAACCTTTTGATTATAAGGAAGAAATTCAATATTTGAAGGAAGATATTCAATCTTTAAAACAAAATATAAAGGAAAATAACTCCGAAATTGCGAAAATTCAGAAAGATATCAAGTATCTTGAAAAGCACCATGAATATCCAAAAGAAAAGAAAGGTGCAACGGACACACAATATTCTGAAAATGAAGCAGAAGTAGCAGGCGCTCCTGAAAAGGAAGAGGATATGGAAAATGAAGAATATGCAGTAGATTCCGACTATCAAAAGGAAATGGATTCTATACGAATTGAGAAATTCAAAGTGGTGAGAAAGCTTGCGGAAGATTCATTTGATAAGTATTTTAATTCAAATTTAGACCTTGAAGTTCCGTCGCAGATGGTGGCTTTCCGTGATGCAAATTCTGATGTTTTTGTGTACACAGATTACGGAAAAATCGTTAATGAAGGAATTTACGGGAGAACGATGAAGCGTTTGGAATTTACGCAGTTTCTGCAGAAAGCTTACAATTCAAACTCTTCATACAATCTGTATTTTGACAAAGACAAGGTAAAATTAGTCAACAATTATCAGCATAAAGACGCGAACGTTCAAAAAAGCGTGGCTGATGTTTACAAAGGCAAAAAGAATAAGAAACTGACCGCGTTAATTAATGATAAAAGTATTGGTTATTACGCTGTTAACATCAATGGAGCTAAAAGTTTTGATATGATTTACAGCCTTTTCAAAGATCTTGGAGACGCAGAATATCAGAAAGAAGTTGAGCTGATGATGGAAACAATGAAAATTGTTCTGGACGAAGAAGCCATTGCCAAAATAGCACCTGGAAACGGAATTTTTGTTTTAAATGAATTGAAATCTAAAAAAGTAGACTACACGGATTACGACTACGATGAAGATTACAACGAAAAAGAAATAAAGAAAACAAAAGATATTATGGTTCCTAATTTCGTTTTTGCCTTTGCAACGGAAAATGAAGGCTACTGGAATCGTGTTTTTAATTTATTAATAACAAACAAAAATACAGCGAAAAACTTTACCAAAAACGGTGAGTTTTACAGTTTTAAAGATAAAAAAGACAGCGGATATCTTGATCAATTGTTCTTTACGGTAAAAGACGGAGTTGTGTATCTTACGACTTCAACGGAGAATATTATCCCGAAAGATCAGTCTGAAGTATCTAAGAAATGGGCAAAAGAATCGGCTAAATATCCATTGTCAGGAAGACTGAACATTCAGAAACTTTTAGTAGGAATGGAAAAAGAATTCAAAAGTACTTCCGAGAAAAAAACGTTGGATTTGCTAAGAAAAAACATTGGCGAAGTAAATTATAAAACCGAAGTGAAAGGCGAAAGCATAGAAACTGAAATGGATTATAATATTAAAGATTTATCTGAAAACAGCTTGATGTATTTCTTTGATTTGTTTGATGATATTTATAAAATCATGGAAGAGCCGGAAAAAACATTGAAAACATTATAATCAATGAATAAAAAGAAGTTTATTGTCCCGTTAGTTCTTTTGCTCGCCATTGCTGTTTATTTTGTGTTTTATCATAAAGACAAAACACTGAAATTTGTCCCAAAAAACGCAGATGCCATAATTTTAATTGATGTTAAAAAACTGACGAGACAGTATATTTCCAGCTTTATAACCCATCCTTCACAGTGGTTTGGGAACAAAAATAAAAGCGATAACAAAATTTCACTACAAGATTCGGGGATGAAAATTCCCGATTTTTTGCAGATTTTTCACATTAAAAATTCTAAATTCTCGGATTGGTATTCTGTGATTGAACTTAAAGATCAACAGAGATTCTTAGCATTTCTAAAACAGGAAAAATTTGTAAACAAAGGGAAAAATGTTTTTCAGAAAGATCAGATTTATATTAAAATTGAAGGGGATAAATGTATTTTAGGAACTTCTAATTTAGATTTTAAAAATATAAATCAGCAACTTTCTCAATCTTTAGAAAAAGATAATTTTAATTCGAATAGCTTTATTCATCATACTGTAGGAAGTATTTCTTTTATTTCTGGAGATAGAACCCGGAATTTTTCTATTGAATTAAATGAAGATGATATTGAAATTAAAAATGAATCAAACTCGGAAGAATTTACTTCAATTATTTCTAAGCTAGAGCAAAAAACTTCCTTTTTAGAAATGGAATTGGATGCTCAAAATATTAAAAAATACGTTCAGTTTTTCAATAAAAGTATCGCGGATTCTTCGCAAATTAATTACATAAAAGTAACTGCAGAACTCGAGCAAGTGAATGATACGATTATAAGTTATGGCTATGATGATGATTTTAATGAAGTTGAAAAAAAGAGTTTCCAAAAAATTATTCAGCCTAATTATGTGATTGATCTTCAAAGTTTAAATCCTGAAAAAACTTGGAAATATTTTCAAGATAAAAAATGGATTAATGCGCAAAGTCAATTTACGATTATTCCGTTTCAGCCTAATTCTATTGAGAAAAATAATGCTGCATTTACAATAAAATCAACCAGAAAACCTCTGCAATCATCTTCAAATTTAAAAGAAAACTATATTTTTGTCAAAAATAATCCTTTACTTTTATCATCTTTCAAGACTTTAAAATCAACTGAGAAAAAGATAATTTCTAATTTAGACTATATCTTTTATGGAAACAAAGGTCAGAATTATTACATAAAACTGAAAGCTAAAAAAGGAGATTTACCTTTGATTTTAAGATAGTAAACTTTGATTTTAACCACAAAAGAAACAAAAGATTTAGGCATAGCTAATTTAAGTTCATGATGAACTGCAAACAAGAAAACATAAGTTTAAAAAAATCTTTAATTTTTATCCTTTTGCAAGCTTTTGTTCTCAAAATAATTAAGTTTTAAATAGTTCAATAATAGCTTTTGTTCCTTTTTTGGTTAAAATAAAAGTATAAAAAGGCTTAATTTTTGACATAAAAAATAATTAATTATTAATGAGTTCTTCTGAAATTTTTTTATTAAAAACATGCACGCATTACTTTTTACATCTGGTTTTTCCGGTGTTCATTGCGTTGATATTTTTTCGTAAAAACTGGAAGACGGCTTATTTTATTCTATTAGCTACAATGCTTGTTGATCTCGATCATTTATTTGCCAATCCTATTTTCGATCCGAACAGGGGAAGTGTAGGGTTTCATTTTTTACATTCTTATTATGCTATTTCGGTGTATTTTTTGATGCTCTTTTTTAAAGGAAATATCAGGATTATTGGCATCGGACTTTTGCTTCATATGTTGACAGATCTTCAGGACTTTTACCTCTGGTCTCATTAAAATAAGATTAATATTTTCTTTTGATATTTGAATTTCAATAGATTTTTTGTATTTTGTAGACACTTATGAAATTAAAAGAACTTTTACATTATACGTATATTTTTCCTGTTCTGGCGGTCATTTATTACTTTTCCGGATTAATGGGCGGCGGAGTTATTTATGATGTAATTGCCGGCCTTTTGCTTACCGGAAGTGTTTTATCAGCAGTGCATCATGCAGAAGTAGTTGCTCACAAAGTAGGGGAGCCTTTCGGAACAATTATCTTGGCGCTTTGTATTACCATTATTGAGGTTGCGTTGATTATTTCGCTTATGGTTGCTGGTGGAGATGATGCAATGACACTGGCCAGAGATACTGTTTTTGCTGCAGTAATGATTATTCTGAACGGTATTTTAGGAATATGTATTTTAATTGGAGGGGTGAAGTATTACGAGCAGTTTTTTGCAAGAACTTCTGCAACAACCTATTTGGTGAGTATTGTTTCTATTTTGATATTAACCCTGGTGCTTCCAAATTTTACTTCAAGTGTTAACGGACCCTTCTATAATAAAGCCCAGTTGATCTTTGTTTCTATTGCCTGTTTGGTGATTTATGGAGTGTTTCTAATGGTACAGACCGTAAGACATAGAAACTATTTTATTATTACAGACGACGATCCTGATTCGCATTATATTCCTACAAAAATAGCAACGACTGTAAGTTTTATTTTCTTGGTTATCTGTCTTGTTATTGTCGTTTTAATGGCAAAAGGACTTTCCGGAACGATTGAAGATATGGTACGAAGTGTGGGAGCTCCAAAATCTTTGGTTGGAGTTATTATTGCTGCTGTGGTTTTACTTCCGGAAGGAGTTGCGGCAATTCGTGCGGCGAGAAGCAATCAGATACAATCGAGCTTAAATTTAGCATTAGGTTCTGCGTTGGCAAGTATCGGATTAACGATTCCCGCAGTATCTGTTGTTTGTATCATGTATGATATTCCTTTTGTATTGGGATTGGATAAAAAGGATATTATTCTGCTTTCTTTATCGGTGTTTATTGTAATGCTTTCTTTAAGCCGAGGGAAAACAAATGTTCTTTACGGAACAGTATTATTAGTGAATTTGGCAGCATATATTTTTACGGTAATTGTTCCTTAATCATTAAAGTTTTCTAGCCATTTCCATCTTGTAAGCCATTAATTTGGCGATGTTTTCAGATTTATAAATAGCCATATCAGCATTTTCACCAACGAAATTTTCTTCGATGGTCTGTTTCCATAATTCAAGCCATTGGTCGAAATGTTTCCTTTCCATGGCTTCCATTTCGTTGATAGGGAAGTGTACGGCCATTGGATTTCCTTTATAAGTCATTTGTCCGAAAAGAATGGTTTCCCAAAACGAATACATCTTTGGTAAATGTTTATCCCAGTCTACTTTAGCAACATCATTAAAGAAAAAGTTAATGGTTTCATCTTTAACCACTTTAGCATAAAATGAATTCACAAGATGCTCAATATCTTCTCTTGATTCCAGTTTTTTCATACTTCAAATTTAGTTTAAAATCAATTTAAAAATTCAATCATGGGATTGATAAATTTCATTGTCAAAAGTTTTTTTTAATTATGATTATAAGTCGCTGAAAACTAAGAGTTCTTTTGATAAATATCTGTTAGCTCTGCTTCGGTTAGTTTTATTATTTTAAATTTCATATTCAATTTAATAAAGCTGTTTAGTCAATAGTTACAAATTTCCTTAAAAAAACATATTGGAAGATTGCTTTGCTGATCACATTTTTGCTACATCAAAGAAGCTTTAGGAATAAGGCACTGTCAGCATAAAATAATTATTACTGTTTTAGTGCAAGCTTAAATTTTTAAGACTTTGCAAATTCGTATTTGAACTTTCTTTTAATATTAATTTAATACGACGAGTTCTGTCGCTTCCCTGATGGATATTTGCATTATAGAAAAACACTCATAATGAAAATCAAGATTAGATTCTAGGGTGGATATCTTTTGCCAGACACCACATAAAAAAATATGGCTAAAACCTGAAAGTACTCTCATAAAAAGAGCTTTTAAAGCTTAACCTAAAAAAACAAACAAAATTACACAAAAAAATGGAAACAATAAATCAAAATAATAGCTCGCAAACACTATTCAGATTCGCGACAATGCGTAATGCCGAATTATCAGATCCCAAAAACAAAGAAAGAAGATTTATCTTCAGAGATTATGATACCCAAAAAGGGATAATTGATAAAAGAGTCGAACTGGGAGAGTCATTACAGAAAGTTTGCGAAAATCCTACAGGATTAGTTATAGAGACGGAGCAAAGCCTAAAAGAGAAAGATCCTGCCTTTTACGAACTAGCTGTTTGGGTGGCAAGAAATAAAGCGTCAGCAACAAAAACTGAATTTGATAAAAAAATTATTGAATATAAAGCATTACAGCAAGACATTTCAATTGATTCTGAAATTTGGAGCAATTTAATTTATCAGGTAGTAACCCAGAAAGATTTTTATGCCAAGGAAACGTTAATGCAGTTTTTACACCTGAATCATATTTTATTAAATTATGATGGTGTTACACAGGAGCAATATGAGGATGTTGTAAAGGCAAAAGTCGTTCTTCCAAAAGAGCTTTTCAAAGCTGAAGCAGGTTCATCTTCCAGTGGAACTGTTTCAAAAGCAGAAACTAATACTCCAAGTATTCCGTTTAGTGAAGGAACATTGAAGTCTGCAGAAGCTACAATCAATCTTAAGGGAAATCAAGATTTGACTGTTGCATTAGAAAAATTGGAAAAAGCTTATCGTAAAGAGTATGGTGGTGCTTATGCTGCTGCCCATGAAAAATATCTGGAAGAGGTAAGACCAGCTCAGGCAGAGTATGACAACCTTGTAAAGGAACAGGAATACCAGAAAGAAATCTTCCTTGCGGCAGACAATAAGGAAGGACTATCTAACTTAAAGTATATTCCGGTTCCTGAAGTTGCTGAATTTAAGTTTGATTTCCGTCCGGAAATTCAAACTGAAGAATTACTAAGAAATTTAGGACAGGAAAATTTAGGCGCCTTAAGCAGGATATTTGGAACTTCTGATGCTTCTGCGGCATTAAGCGGGGTGTCTACTTTTACAGAACTCTTTCAGGCAATCGACCAAAACAGTCAATTATTACAAAATACCATTGTAAATAATACAGTTCTTAGCCCACAGGTTTCTACAACTGTAGGAGGTGTTGTAGTTCCTGTTACCAACACATTGACCAATAATAATTCGGTTATTCCTTTTACTGCCAAATCACTTTACATCTTTACGGCGTTACGTCACTCTATACTTCTTGCAACCGATATTAATGACCCAAAACATGTTGTAAGCGGAAATTATCAGCTTAAAGATTATAATCAACAGGTAATAGCCAGTGCTTCTTTGGCATATACTTTTGATGCTCCTAATGTGACTTCTTTATTTAATAATAGTGTGGATGGTATTCCAAAAGCTGTTTTGGAAAAATATGAAGTTGTACTGTTGGAAGGAGAAGTTACTCTTAATGACGGGCTTGTGTATATAATGCAGGCAACGTTAAATGTGACAGCCACAGTTAATAATGCTCCTCAATTTACGGGACCAGGGACATTTACTTTAAAAGATAAAAGACCAGATAATCCGACAGACCCGACAGATCCAACAGATCCGGAAATGCCTGCTAATCCAAACGATATCTTCATTCCTTCAGGATTTGGAATGAAAAACATTGGTGTTGCAGATTACCGAAAAGTAGAGCAAAGTACGTATTGTTATTTGGAAGGAGATGTTGCACACATCGAAAATATCATGGCAAGGGAGTATAAGGAAAGAGCCACCCGAAGATTAAAACGCAGTGAATCTCAGGTTACAAAATCTACTGAGTCTGAAAAGGAAAAACTGACAGATACTACTTCTACCGAAAGAAACGAAATGCAAAGTGAAGTTTCCAGAATTCTTCAGGAATCTAAAGACTTCGCAGCACAGGCAGGGTTTAGCGCATCGTGGGGATCGGGGAGTGGAGTTTCTCCAAAATTTATGCTAAATACAGCTGCCAACTATGCTACTCATAATTCTAGGGAGGAAAGCAACAGACAAGCAGTTACCGAAGCCAAAGATGTTACAGCAAGAGCTTTGGACAGAATCATTACCAAAGTAAAAGAAGAACGTATTGATAAAATTCTTGAAGAATATGAAGAAAACAACAAACATGGTTTTGACAATACAAAAGGAAGCAGTCATGTTGTAGGTGTTTACCGTTGGGTGGATAAGGTAGTAAAAAACCAGATCTTCAACTACGGGAAACGTATGATGTTTGAATTCATGGTTCCTGAACCTGCCAAATTACATTCATTGGGAATGAAAGTAAGCAATAATGCCGAAAACCAACTAATAAAACCGATCGACCCAAGAGAAGCTCCTGCAATGCAGATCAAAGACTGGAGTGCTCTTACAGATTCAACAAAGCTGAAATACTGGCTGGGATATTATAATGTTGAAGTAGATGAGAAATTGGAGTCTGTAGTCTATGTAGGAAAATCAATTGACTATTCTTCTACAGAATCAAAGCAGGCATCTTCAAAATCAGATTTAATTGCCATTCCTGAACATTATATTACAGAATCTTATGTGGTAAGAAGTAGTAATGCCTTCCCGGGTTATAACGGCTGGGGGAATGGAGCAAGTTTACTTGTAGGAGGAGATAGCTCAGCCAATGCATTCTTAAAATTCGTAAGAGAAGTTCCGATTACCATTGCTACGACCAATGCTCACTTTTTCCATGCCACTGTTAACATTAAATGTGTTTTGCAGGAAGAATATAAAAACGGATGGATGCAGAAAGCCTTTAATAAGATCATGGAAGCTTACAACATTGAATTGGCTAAATATGAAGCTGCTTTGGCAGATGCAAAAGCAGTAGGCGTTCAGATCAAAGGCTCAAATCCAGGCTTTTACAGAAAAATAGAAAATACAATTTTAAGAAGAAACTGTATTTCTTATATGCTGAATCAGAATCCAAATGCACTACTGACTTTCGGTAAAAAGAGATATTATACCAATGACAATGCTGCGAGCGAAACATTTACGAATGCAGATATTTTAGTCAACCACGAACTGGATCAGTATTCAGCTTTCATTAAATTTATGGAACAGGCATTTGAGTGGGAGATCATGAGCTATAATTTCTATCCATATTATTGGGGAGAGAGAAAATCATGGGCAGATATGTATCAGTTTGATGATAATGATCCGATCTTCAGAGCATTTATGCAGTCTGGGATGGCAAGAGTTATTGTTACGGTAAGACCTGGATTTGAAGAAGCGGTAAGACATTTCATGGCAACCGGACAAATCTGGAACGGAGGTGAAGTTCCGGTGATTGATGATGCATTATTCTTATCTCTTGTGGATGAAATGCGTTCTCCAAAAGCCACAAAAGAAGGCGAACCTTGGAGAGAAAAAATTCCTACTTCCCTTACCATTCTTCAGGCTGATTCTATCGGCTTGAAAGTGGAAAAAGCATTGCCTTGTAACTGTGAGTCGGGAGTGAAGTTTGATGATAATCTTGGTGAAATGTGTGGAAGTAATTTCGAACTGAATAACAATCAGATTGGGCAGCTGTCAGGTAAATGGATTGAGATAAGCTTTGATAAAATGGATACCGGTATTCCAACTATTGGAGAAGCTGATGCTGTAAATTTTTTCTCAAGAAAATATTTGTGTTTGGGAAATGAAATTGTTATCGACAGAGATGCTAATTGGCAGGCAACAGATTCATTAGGAAAAGTATATAAGGCTTTATCAGACGAGCTTTGCCAGATCGAAGGATTAGAAGCCTATCCTTTAGGAGAAAAAGGAGTCACTTTTAAGATCGATGTAAGTAAAATTAAAACCTTCATGTTTACAAAACCGGGCGGTGATGATGACCATGATATGCTGAAGTTCTCTGTTGATTTGGATAATTCAACACTAAAACTCCATTCACCTGCATTTGACAGATATGGAAGTGAAAGAATTTTAGACAAAAATGGAAATACTATTTCTCAGGCGGAGTATTATGACAAAGTAACCTTGAATAAATTCCTCGTTTAATTTTAATTATTCATTTTTAAAATAATTAAAATGAGTCAGGTAAAACCTGAGGCTATTTGGCAGCATGATAAAGTGCTGCCTTATATCCTAACGAGTCTTAAAGACAAGATTAGTGAGATTACTGCTGTAGAAAAGATAATGGTTTTCGGAAGCAGGGGCAGAGTTCCTTTGGAAAAATGGAGCGAGCTGGAAGGAAAAGATTGGGATGTTTTAGTACAGGCTAAATGTAAGCTAAAGAATGCTGGAGTTTTGGTAGATAAAAATTATCATTTGGATCTTTTGGTATTGGACAAAGAAAGATCTGATGATTTTTGCTTAAACCATACTGTTATTGAAATTTTTCCGGATAACAAATTGGAAGCTTTAACAAAAAAACAAAAACATGATGGATACACTGGAGATTAGAGAAATAATAAGTCAGGATTGGCGTACTGATGATTATATAAGAAAACAATTGCTGTGTAATAAACTGAGATACGGTAACGATTTCGGAAGACGTTTCATTTTGGATTATAATATTGCCGATTACAATGGAGTTGCTGAAGAGAATTATATAAAAGATGAAAAAGAAAACATAATCAAGCTCAAAACCTATCTTAATAAAAATATAGAACTGGTAGATCTGTCACAAAAACAATGTGAAATAGATTTTGATATCGACCTTTCTAAACAAAAAATATCCTGCAAACTAAAGTATTTTTATTATAGAAATGCCAACAAAGAAGAACTGAGAAGACAAAAAGCCATTATTCTTGAGACTTTTTCTTACGAAGAATTTAGAAACCTTGTCATTTATGTTGGTTATGATGATTTTGAAAATTATCAGGAATACAGAGACTACTTCACTAAAATATTTAAATTCTATTTTTTAAAAGCAAAAGGACAGGAAGAAATTAAATTTCTTTACAGCCAAACTCCCGAATATATCCTCAAAGCTATGAATTTGGATAATGAAATGGTATTCAGGCACTTGATAGAGCTCACAGAGCTTGATGACACAGGACTTTTCAGTGGATGGCGAGACGGAAGTTCGGCTTTAATTAATGTGCTAAAAACTTTTTCAGATGCAAAATTTTTAGTAGATAAATTCATTGAACAACCTGAACTTTGCAACAGAATCTATACAAATCTGGATGAGGCAAGTGAATTAGATGGTAAAATAACACTCAACAGAATAGTTTTTGCGACCATTCTTATGGAGTATTGCTTATTTTCAGGGAATTCTTTAGGTAAAAATCCACATACTTTTAGAATAGGAAATGACTATAAGGTAAATACAAATGTAACTGAACTTTCAGGTCCATTCTTAGGCTTTGGGCAATCCAATGAAAAAACTTTTTTTCTTCAACAGCAGAAAGAAGTAATGCAAAAACCAAAAATTGTTGCCAAAGAAGCAGATCCCAATAAATTAGAGCAAGGAGTTGAAGATTTGGAAGAAGGAAAGCAGTATTACCCTCTCGAAATGGTATATTTCATTGATGAAACCCAACCCAGAATAAAGAACGAAGCTAAAGGAAAGGAAGAAGATCCCATCCCGATGATTGTTCCGGCAATTTATGTAAAAGCTTTTGCTGATTTAGAAAATTGGGAAGATATTAATAACACTATTCGAATTGTTGCCGATATGGTAGGCGTTGTTTTAGGTATCGGAACATTAGCTCTTTCAGGAAATCCTTATGTGTTACTTGCAGCGGCAGCAGACCTCAGTTTAGCCTTACCCGATTTGACGATACAGGCATTTCGGGGAGAAATTGCCAAGCTGGATGGCGGTGAAGAATTTCTGAGACAATGGGATCTCATCTACAATACCGGAGGAGCTATTGTTGCTGCCCCACAATTGATCGTTGGATTTTATCGCGCCTGTCTGAGTCTAATGAAATTACCTCAAACAGCAGAAAAAGTAAGACAAGGTTTGCGGGCAATGGCAATTTCCGTATTTTTGGATTTGAACAGCGGGGGTTTTCAAAGAAAAGATCTTCGTTTGTTTCAGCCAACAGAGTGGGTAATTCCAAGCGCAGGGTTCTTTTCAAAAACTTCGGAGTGTGATGCTTTGGTGCAGAATGGTGCTTTTTTTATGGAGTTGGATGCTGCTGCTATCATGGAAAGCATTAATAAAGGTAATGGTATTAATCCTGATGTAATTGGGACTATAAATTCAAATCGGAGGTTTGCATTAATTTATAAAGGAGAAATTGTTGCACAAGGTAGTCGTTATGATAAAGATTATCAAAAAGTTTTACAGGATTTGAAAAAGGCTAGTTATAGTTCGGAAAAAGTAGGAGAAATTTTGGACGAATTAGTAGTTTTAGAGAATCGAACAAAACCAAGTAAACCTAAAAATTCTCTTGCCAGGCCTAATGGAATTGTCACTAAAATGCCAAAAATTACAGATGATGCGACTAAAATTTCTTTAGAATTAGAAAATGAAGCAGCAGAAATTTTAGCAAAAAATGGTTTTGATATAGAGCAAAACCCTAATATTATAGGGACTTTGAAAAATCCCGATTATAAAATTGAAGGGGAGATTTTTGATTGCTATGCTCCTAGTAAAGATAAGGCTGTTCGAGGAATCTGGTCAGAAATCAGAGGAAAAATACTCAAAGAACAAACCAATCGAGTGATTTTAAATCTTAAAATTTGGGAAGGAGATATGATGAGGCTTCAACAACAATTTTCTGATTGGGAAATAGAAGGATTGGAAGAAGTTATGTATATAACAAAAGATGGTAAAGTTAATCATTTAACAATAAAAAAATAAAAATTATGTCACTTACTTATAATTTAAAGTTTAAAAGAAAACTTGAAAAAAAACAAGAACTTAAGAAATTAATCGAAAATAATGACAATAAGTTTTTTTTAATCTCTGGTTTGCTTTCATATAATAATGGGTATATTAATGGTTCTTTTGAAAATCAAATGATAGAATTAGAATTTGACGAGATTTCAGAAGTTTCATTTGATATTTTGAAAAAGGATGCAGATTCAGTATTACTTAGGAAATCAGTTTTAAATATGGCTCATAAGATAATCAATGAAATTTACCCTGATGAAGATTATTATTTTGATCTCAACGGAGATTTTATTTTTGAAAAAAGAGAAAACGGTATTACAAAAAGAAATAGCAAAAGCGATTTTTATCAAGGATTAGATTAATTTTAAAATTTATTATAAACCGCTCAATTTTGAGCGGTTTTGCTTTTTACTAATAAAAGATTACGATTTCTTTTTTTTGGATTTGAACAGCGGGGTTTTTCAAAGAAATGTCTTCGTTTGTTTCAGCCAACAGAATGGGTGATCCCAAGCGCAGGGTTCTTTTCAAAAACTTCGGAGTGTGATGCTTTGGTGCAGAATGGAGCTTTTTTTATGGAGTTGGATGCTGCTGCTATCATGGAAAGCATCAACAAAGGAAATGGTATAAATCCTGATGTAATAGGCGCCATAAGTTCAAATCGAAGATTTGCTTTAATTTATAAAGGGGAAATTGTAACCGAAGGAAGCCGTTATGATAAAGCTTACCAAAAGCCTTTAATTGATTTAAAAAAAGCAAGTACTAATGCAAATAAGGTTGAGGAAATATTAAATGATTTACTGTATGAGAGAATTTATCTTAAATATGAAGGTCAATTTAAGATTAAGTTTCATCATCATTTTGATGGAGAAATTTTAATTAAACAAAAAAGTGGAGAAGATATTTTAGAACTTTTCGGAGCACGCAACCACGATGTAATAGGAACTAAAATTCAATTAGGTCCTATAAGAAAACCTCCGGGAATAAACAGTTTTCATGATTTGCCAGATGATATTCCCTTCAAAGCTAATGTAGAAATGAAATATGGAAATGGTATTGTGAAAAAGAAAAATACATCTTCATTCTTTCCTAGAAATTGGGATATTAAAAGGGTTAAGAAGGAAATTGCATTAGTATATGATAAAATGTTGAAAAGCGGAGGAACTTTTCGATACGAAAACAATAAATTTTTCTTTTTAGATAGTACTAAGAGCTTTGAAATACAAATAGAATTTGATCAATTTGGAAATTTAACAAGTGCTTATCCAAAGATTAATTAATAATTAAATATTTAGAATATGAAATATAAATTTTCAACAAAAGTTTTTGGTCAAGAAGGTATTTATGGTATTGAGTATGATTCATTACCAAATAATGAAAAAGCCTTATTCGAAATTAATTCCCATATTTGGACATCCGAAGAAGTTCAAAGTATGCTTGATGAAATCAATTCAATAACAACAGGAAATGATTTTGAGTACTCAGTTGAGGGAGGTCACTTATTAATAGTTTCAGATAAAGAAGAAACACATTTGTTTAATCTTCTTAATAGATCTCAAAAAAAAGCAGACATTATTTGGTCAACCGAAAAATTTATTCAATTTTTAAAAGAGTTCAAAGAGTTTTTAATAAGAGAAGGAAAATAACTTTAATTGACGGCAACTTATGGTTGCCGTATTTTATTTTAACATCTTTTTATTTCAACGGACAGAGTGGGTAATTCCAAGCGCAGGGTTCTTTTCAAAAACTTCGGAGTGTGATGCTTTGGTGCAGAATGGTGCTTTTTTTATGGAATTGGATGCAGCTGCTATTATGGAAAGCATTAATAAAGGAAGCGGTATAAATCCTGATGTAATTGGAGCTATTAGTTCGAATCGAAAATTTGCTTTGGTTTACAAAGGAGAAATTGTTGCGCAGGGAAGTAGGTATGATAAGGCTTATCAAAAAATCTTAACGGATTTAAAGCGGGAGAGCTCTGATGTGAAAAAGATTGGAGAGACATTGGAAGAACTTATAAAACAAGTACGTATAAATAGAATTATCGAAGAAGATGGGTGGGCTGTTATTCGAGGGTTAGAAAATGAAAATGTTGCTAAAGCTTGGTTAGATAGTGATGGAGAGTTTAATATTTCGATTGTTACAAAAGACACTTCTTTAGAAAAAAATGGGAGGAAGATTTTTAAAAATTTATTTAGCTTTATTAATAATGAATATGATGAAATTTTCAAAATTAGGGGAACTTGGAGAGCAAGTAAAAAAATTGGAGATAATTTATTTTCTTTTAATGAATTTATTAAAAAAGGAATGACACCAGAAGAAGCTGCAAAAAACACTTTTACCGGAAAGATGGCAAGTGAATTAGGATTTAATATTGTTAAATTAGAATCTTCTACTATTAAAAACTCTGATGGAGTTTATATTTCGGTAGATGTTGTATTCTTAAAAAAATAAATAATTATGACTATAGAAGAAAAATTGAACCTTATTGGTTTTAAAGGGTTTGTACATTTAAAAAAAGAACATCGAGATAATAAAAATAGAAAGTTTTTTAGTTCAGTTTATAATAATAAAGAGTTTGATATTGTTATATTGGAAAAAAACAATGAATGGGTCATAGAAAAATTAAATGACAATGAATTGATTTTTAATTTGTTAATGCTAGAAAAAAAGGAATTGAAGATAAATGATTTGATATTCTTTTTTAAAAAATTTTATTATAAAAATGAAGAATTATCAAACTATTTATAAAGAAGATTAAAATTTAGAAGCTGTCTCATTTTTGAGACAGCTTTTTGTGTTTGAACGGGGGAGTTTTTCAAAGAAAAGATCTTCGTTTGTTTCAGCCAACAGAGTGGGTAATTCCAAGCGCAGGGTTCTTTTCAAAAACTTCGGAGTGTGATGCTTTGGTGCAGAATGGTGCTTTTTTTATGGAATTGGATGCAGCTGCTATCATGGAAAGCATCAACAAAGGAAATGGTATAAATCCTGATGTCATTGGGACTATCAATTCAAATAGAAGATTTGCTTTGATTTATAAAGGAGAAATTGTTACACAAGGAAATCGTTATGATAAAGCATATCAAAAAGTTTTACAGGATATAAGAAAAGTAAGCTACAGTTCAGAGGAAGTTAGTAAAACCTTAGAGTCACTATTTAATCGAAGAAGAATTGTTTCCGTTGAAGATGGTGTACAACTTGGCATAACTCCTGAAAAAGGTATAAAAACGAGTTTTAGGTTAATTGATGAATTTGGAAATTATGCGGGTGAATTCATTAGAGCTCAAGAAAAGGCAGATAAATTAACGTATAGTATTAGTATAAGAGGAAAAACTGAAAAACTAAATTGTTTTACCCGTTTGTTGGATGAGAAAAGCGCCATTTCAAACGAATTACCTGTTTATGGTAATGAAAGAATGCTAATGGGGGATTTCAATATTCCTAAAGTCATTACCGATAAATACTCTGGCTTGGGAGATTTAGTACTTTCAGATGCAATGGCTTTTTATCAAACGAATAAAAAGTTTGGACAACTAGATGGAGTTATTGGATGGTGGAAAAAAGCTACGATGTATGACGATTATGGAGGGCAATCAATTAATTTAACTAAATTCTGGGAAGCTATTGATAAAGGTGAAACTGTAGAGTCTGCTGCGTTATCAACTTTTACAGGTTCAAAAATGAAAGCAAAAGGATTCGGAAAAGTAAGATATGATACACCTAAAAATATAATCAATACAAATGAAGTAATTGTTAATTTTTTAAAGAAATAATTTATGGAAATGATTTTAATATCTAATATCAAAAGATTCATTCAGTCATTTGATGAATTTATAAGAATTAAAGGATATCAGTATTCAACATTTGGAATGGAGGATGTTTTTATGATTCCTAAAAGTGTACTTTCAAGAATAGGAAAAGAAAAATTCAAAGATGAACCCTTATCAAAGAATGAATCTGAAGAGATGAAATCTATTTTGGAAAACAAAATAAGAGACCTTTTAAAACAAAGAAAGCCTTATAAGAAGGGAGAAGGTGTTTATGTTATTAATTTTTCTGGAGAAGAAATCGAAATAGACCCTCGTCCTACTGGTCATAATGATAATGATCATTTGATTTGGAAACTCTACAAATTGATTGGGATTATAGATTCTTGTTTACAAGAAAATAGGTCTGTGCATTTAAGTATTACAGATGACAATAATTAATATTTCGGCTCCTAGAGCCATTGTATAAACACATTAACTACAGGGATATATCGAATATAAATATTGATGGTGTTCTAAAAAAGAAAGAAATTTTTGAATGGATAATACAGCATCCTGAATATGATTACAAAATATTACTAGAATCTCCGAATACGAACGAGGATCTTTTTAGATTTTTTAAAATTTATTATGAAGATATTTTGTACATATTACAAAGGTATTTTAAAGAGGATTATATAATAAAATATTCTGATTTTGACTAACATGAATAAAAAGCTATCTATTTAGATGGCTTTTTATTGTTTTAATTAAAATTGTGGTAATTTTTAGATCTGAACGGTAGAGTTTTTCAAAGGAAAGATCTTCGGTTGTTTCAGCCATCAGAATGGGTTATCCCAAGCGCAGGGTTCTTTTCAAAAACTTCGGAGTGTGATGCTTTGGTGCAGAATGGTGCTTTTTTTATGGAGTTGGATGCTGCTGCTATTATGGAAAGCATTAATAAAGGAAATGGTATAAATCCTGATGTAATAGGCGCCATAAGTTCAAATCGAAGATTTGCTTTAATTTATAAAGGGGAAATTGTAACCGAAGGAAGCCGTTATGATAAAGCTTATCAAAAGGCTCTACAAGACCTTAAAAAAGTAAGTTATAATTCGAAAAGAATAGAAGAAATCTTAGAAGAGCTTAGATTAGGAGCTTTTTGTAAAAGAACTCCAAAAATTACGAATAAGTATCCTAAAGAAAAGTTTCCTGATGATGGATTTATTATTAATTATAAAATGGATTCTCAAGGAGTTTTTAGACAATTAAATGATAATATTTTTCCTTCAAATGACTTTGATTTTGTAATAACAAAGTCTGGTCAATTGAAAATTGGGAATAAGCATCATTTATTAGGTAACCGTGAAGAAGTTTTAGCAGCTGGACGTGTAAGATTTAAAAATGGAAGAATAGTAGAATTTGATAATATGTCTGGTCATTATACGCTAATAGCAGAAGAAGCAGAGAGGTTAGGGAATATATTGAATGGTATAGGAATATCTGTAAAAAGAGCACGTAATGAAATTACATCATTAGGAGTAAATGTCTAAAAGGAAGCTTACACTATCTAATAAAAGAGAATTTGCACTTCAGCACTTTAGTTACAGTCATTAGAACTTTTAAAAGTTTTTAAGCAAGCGGAAAATCTGATTCATTTTATAGACAATTATGTATAAATAATCTTTAATAGCCTATTTTATGGGATTAATTAATGTTTTTCTTAAAACTTCTTGATAAAGGTATTTCTATTTTTCCATCTAGAAAAACAGATGTTCCATTATGAGATGTAATCAGGTTTTTATTGACAATATAAGAACGGTGAACCTGAATAAAGTTTGGGGGCAATTCGTTAATAATTTCAGATATCTTTCCACGTACAAATTCCTTCTTTTTAGAAGTGATTAACTGTAGATAATGATCCTCGGCTTTTATATAAAGAAGTTCATTAAGATAGACCTTTGCTTTATTTTTTAACACAATATGGTCTTCAATAATAAGCTGTTTTACTTTTTCCAATTCACGAATTGTCTGAGTGTGTTCTATCTGCAAAGACTCTTTTTCTTTTGCCAATTTCCGTTTTTTTATGTCCAGTTTTTTCCAGCGGATAAATGAGTACAACGCCAATAAAAGTGCTGTAATAGCAAGGATAAAATATAGAACTCTGTATTTTTTATTTGTTTTTAGCGTTTCCTTTTGATAAGAAATCGTTTGATCTTTTTCATGGATCTGATATTTAGTATCTATTTCGTGAATGGCAAGTGCATTTTCTTCTCTCTTTAAAGTGTCTTCAAATGCTGTTTTCCTATTAAAATAGTAAAGCGCACTATCGTTATTTTTAATTTTAGAGTATGATTTATACAATGCATCTGCAATAAGGATGTTACTTTTTACATCTTTCTTAAAATATCTGGATTGCTCCGATTTCCTAAAAACCGATATTGCTTTTTGAGAATTGTTGATGTCTAGATAATGATAACCTTCGTTAAATTCAATTCTCTTTAAAGCGAGCTGAGAGTAAAACTGATTTGATTTATTATACTCAGATTTTGCTTTTTCCATACAATCCGTTGCTTTGGAATAATCTTTAAAAACGTCATAATAAATACCCATCAATTGATATACCCTTCCTTTCAAAATAGGCTTTTGCTTACCGTATACTAATAATGAATCGTAGCTTTTTGGCGTAAAGGCATTTTTCTTATGATATTCTGTTTTCTCATAATACTGTTTGAAAGCAGAGTAATATCTTGCCCAAAATGTATTTATAAAATCATTTTTCAATTTTAAATATTTGTCGGAATACCTTGAAAATTGAATAAAATTCATTTCATTCATTTGGAATTGATGTAATATTCTTCTCAAACTCTCCTGTTGGAGGCTAATGTTTTGATTATTAATACCTAATTGGTATGTTTTTAAATATAACTCATATGATTTTTCATTAAATTTATTTGATACTCTTGAGTAATAATCACCCAAATAAGCATAATATATTCCTTTTAGATAATAATCATATTGTGAATTATTTAAAGACAGGATTTGATTTGAAATTAAACCTGTCTCTAAATAATTAACTTCATTCTGGAATAATAGTTTAACATCTTCATCTGTTAATTTTCTTATTTTGATTGATGCATTTTCCAGCTCATAATTATTGATATCAGTTATTATGAGCGAATAATATTTACTGTCTATATTTTGACAGTAAATATTAATCGACAGCAAAAGCAAAAAAGAGACTATATATTTCATTTTGATTATCCTCCTGTTATTTTTAGATATTCTTCATAAGTAACCAGTCTTTTTCCTACAGGTGAATCTACTAAACACATCCGGCCTTGTGAAGCGCCCATATCAAACTCTTCTCCTAAACCTTCCATCACAAAATGTAATTTTTCTCCTGTGCGTATTTTTACAGGACGGGAATAGTAATAAAAAGGAATAGGATCTGTTAATGGTATTGGAGCTGTTAATTTTATTCTTACTTTAAAATTGACTAAAGATATCTTATGATGTTTTTCATCATCATCTGAATGAAATACTTTTACCGGAGGATTATTTATAATATCATCAGTATCCAGTACAATCCATTGGTCTGCTTCTTCTCTAAAAAAGCTATGGATCACCATAAGGTCAAAGCCATTCAAAGTAATAGTTCCATCAGTATCAATCTTTGAGTCTAAGATTCTGATAAGAACTACAAAATTCATATCATCTCCTAATCTCACATGACATATCTGAAATCTGTCGTATTCATCATAAATAAGCGTAAAAGGAGCTTTGTTGTCAACCTCATCAATGCTGTGGGGATAATCTAAATTTGACATAATTAATAGTTTTTAAGGTTAAATCTTTTAAATAAGTAAACATCTTTTCATTTTCTTTGGTAAGTCCTGTCTGTCCTTTGAATGGATCTTTTTGTATCGTTTGATATTCAAAAGATGTAAGGGTAAGACTGGACTTATTTATAGGAGCTGTGAAAAAAATGCTGTTTAATATGCTATAGTTTGTAAATGCCAACTGTGGATTTTGCCGATATTTATTTTCCTTTAATTTATCTCTGGTTAAATCAAAAACGGTATTGTAATTTTTGGTCATGTTTTCTCTTAGCACCTTCAATAAAAAAGTAGAATATACTGCTTGCTTCGTATGGCTGTAATCTTCCATATATGCAGTTCCCAGTTGAGTGGCAGAGGAAATGGCAATTTCATTGTTTTCTGAAAAGTCAGTTAACACGGGAGTACTCTTTTCGATCACACCATTATAACAGGCATCTATCAAAATAAAGACCGGAGCTTTATTTTTGTTTAAATTAAGGAGTGTACGTATCTCATCATCGGTAATAGGTGTGCCGTCACATATTAATACTTCATCGTATCCATCTGTCTCCTCTCTACTGAACTGGTAATTCTTACCCTTAATTTTTGTTTGATTTCCATGCCCTACGTATATAAATACGGCAAAATCATCTTTTTCTAAATTGGCGAATAAATTTGTTAATGCTGGAAGTATATTTTCTCTGGTCGCATTTTCACCAGTTATGATTTCTTTGGACTGGAAACCATTTTCATCTAAAAATGATTTCCAGTCCAAACCACTTTTTTGCGCTCCGGGAATGGCTTTATAATTGCCGAATCTATTGTAATTAGCGCCAACAATTACATATTTTTTTTTCATTTTATTGAGTTTTTTGGTTAGTTTTTCTTACGGATATTTCATAGTTTTTGTTTTTAGTCATTGCCTATACTATCCAATATAAAAGAATAGTTGAGATTAATATTTTTAAGTAAGGACAAATACTAAATTAAATATTTTTACCTATGAATACACTTTCTGCCTATCAGTTTAAAAAAGTTATTTTTTTAATATCTCTGAATTAAGGCTTGTTGTTTATTTTAAATCCTGTTATATTATAAGTGAACCCGAAGAAATAGCCAAATCGAAATTTATTTTCCATAGGAACTACAGGATTATCGCCCAAATTATACATTTCTGTACCATCATCTTTGAATCTACCCAACGCACCCTGTACTTGTCCCATAGAGATACCGCCGTGTAAAATAAGTCGTTCTTTTCTACCCATTACCAATCCTAATCCGGAAATAATCTGAAATTTCTGTTGAGCCGTGAAAATAGCACCTACACCAAAGGTAGGATTTGCCCAGCTTCCACTTCTATAAGTAAGATTAATCATCGAGCCAAAACCGAAATCAAAATTTCCTTTGTCTTTCTTGTTTATACTGTAGAGATTTGGAGTATCATTGTCTTTTTCGGTATAATACTCATTATCCACAAGAGAGGTTATAAATATACCGGCACTAATATCCAGCTTTAATCCACCCTGTATCCAGATCGTATATTTATTGCTGTCAATATGCTTAGGGTTCTGTTCATTGGTATACCGATCAAGGACTACTTCTACAGCATCTATATTTTCACCATTAATATCTACGGGAAGAAGGAAGTTTTCAAAACTAAAATCACATAATTTATCCAATTGATCACCTATATAAGTATTAGAATCATTTATGGAATTTATCGTTTTTTTATGCTCATCATTATGAAAAGGCTCGGCTTCATTTTCAAAATTGGCGAGATATCGTAGCCCTTTTTCATATTCATATTGTATGGTGTCAATTTTCTTAGTGTATTCTTTTGTATTAAAAGTTTCCTTGGTTGAGATTTCTCTGATATAATTTTTAAGCTCCCGTTCTATTGTTGATGTTTTCAATTTTAATTTATAAAGTGCTTTTTGTACGATCTCTACAGCCTGAACAGAGTCATTAACATCATGATCCGTGTAAGTATATTTTTTAGAATTAGAAATCGAGAGATTCAGCCTTATTTCGTTTAATTGTTTTTGTATTTTCTTCTTTTCGCCTTCTGAAAAAGTTTTAGAAGGTATTAAATCTATTCGTTTATTGACACTTGTTTGGCTTGTATCTCTTTCCAATTGAGAATTAAGACTATTGATTGCATTGTTCATCTTATCTATCTCTTCTTGTTTATACTTTACATTAGGGGTTTTGTCTATTGCAAATTCCAATAGATCAATAGACTTTATAGCTTTTTTTTCTTCAGTTGGCTTATTTGGTGCAGAAGTATTTGCTGTAGAATTTGTTCCCTCATCTTTTTTTACAGCAGGACGATCTGGTGCAAAGAAATTAATGAAATTTTTTTGCAGTTTATACTTGTATTTAAAAGGATTTGGATTCATCAATCGGAAAGATATAATTTCTCTGTTTTTCGCAACTAAACGGTTTCGATTTTGCGTGTTTTCTATTAGATCTTTGGAAGTTGAAGGGTCAGAAAGATCTATACTGAATATGACTGAATTATTTTGACATTTGTAATCAACAATGCAAAAAAGTACTATTAATAAGACAATTATTTTTTTCATCGTAGTAAATTTTAATTATTAATGAAATCTTTTTCGGAAGCATCGTATTTAAAACCGAATTTTCCCTGTGTTGTAAGTTTGTTTATGGTATTTCTTACGGTTGTTATTCTACTCTGATAATTGGCAGAACCTATACTGCAAAGATTTTGATATGCTTTTTCAAAATTTCCATTAGTATTTAAGGCATTAGCAATTCTGTCATTGGTTCCTCTGCCTTGATGTCTTATATCGCATATCAACTGACAAACTTTAGCTGGAGCTTGATCCAGTCCAAAACGTTTATGATAAGCTTTCATATTTTCTTTATAAAGATCGATGGCAGTTTTTACCTGTATTTGTCTGTGTTGCAAATCGTTTACCGACCAATGGACAAAACGTGCTGCGCAGATAAGCTCCTGATTCTCTACTTCACTTAATGACGGATTCAGATAATCCATTAAGGTCTGAGTGGAAGTGTCGTTTTCCAATTGAGACAACGTTCCATTGTTATTTTTGTAAAATATTCTATCGTTTTGCAAAACAATTTTTGGAAAATAATCTTTTGCATTGGGGAGTGCTAAAAGTTTTTTGAAGAAATGTACAAAATCACCATTAGGAACATGGGCTGCATATTGCATAAAGCTAAAGGTAAATTTAGCCCTGTCATAAGTGTTCATACATTTAAAAGAACCTCCGCTTTCAGCCATTGCAGTTGGATATATGAAATTTGCCCAGAATCCATATTCCCCCTCATAGTCTACAGGTAAATAAACCTGATTTGCTGTAACCGAAGTGTTAAACAATCCAAAATTATCTTCATACTTGGTTCTAAATCCGATAGTGAATTTAGGTTCTTGTGAATTGTTTTTTTGAGCGCTGTAAGTTGTTCTGCCTGAGGAAAGAACATTACTTGTAATTGTGAAATCAATTGCCATGATAATTTGTTTTTATAGTTAAATGGTTAAGTTTTTTATATTCAAATTTTTCTTAGTATGCAGGGAATTTTTTTCGTTGTATTGTCTTTATTTCGATAAAGTCACCAGATTTGTTCAAGACTGATCAAAATAATTATGATGGATCTTAATAGTTGGATGATGCAATGTGGAGTGTTGTGTTCGCTTTTCCATGTTTTTGTGTTTTTTAATTCTTGAACAAAGTTTACTATTAATCAGCTCTTTAGCAAAAAAATGTCGTGAATGACATGAAAAATAACGTGAATGATAAAGGATGAGTATTAAAAAGATGAATTTATCTATTACTTAATTATTTAAATAGCATAAAACAGTCTGTAAATTATTCATCTTAGACTTTCTCAAAAGCTTTTGATGCATTTCATGGAAACAATATTTTATCTTTGCCTGTTGATTTGATTTTTTAATTGAAATTAAAAATGCTTCATAAAGTTCTGTAAGACATCGCTAATATGATCTGCTTTGACGCTCGCTTCGCTCGCGCTCTTATCTTCACAGAACGGAGCTGTAGAAAATCAAGCCAACGAAAAAACAAAAATGATTAAAAAAAATGGCAAGAGGGTTTAGACAAAAAATTCGACAGAAAAACACTGAAAATAGTGGTTTTGGAAGTAACGCTTCCGGAAGATTCATTAATAAAGACGGACTTCCGAATGTTCAGAAAAAAGGAGTAAATGTTTTCAATAAATTAAGCTGGTATCATACAATGCTGAATTTATCGACATTTCGGTTTCTGACGTATCTTGTTGTTGCCTATATTTTGATCAATATCGTTTTTGCGATGATCTATTATTTAATTGGAGTAGAACATCTTACGGGAATTGATAAAAGTGATCCGTTAAATGAATTTATTGATGTATTTTTCTTCAGTTCACAGACTTTTACTACGGTTGGATACGGAAGAATTGCTCCGGTTGGCTTTATGGCGAGTTTGGTGGCGACTTTTGAAGCTTTTTTAGGATTACTTACCTTTGCAATCGCAACGGGTTTATTTTATGGGAGATTTTCGAGGCCGAGAGCTTACTTAAGATTTTCTGACATTACAGTGATTGCCCCTTTTCAGGATACGACCGCTTTGATGTTCAGACTAGCACCGTATAAAAATAATGCATTAACGGATGCTGAAGTTATTTTGTCAACGGCGATTGAAGTGATTGAAGATGGTGTGGCGAAGAATAATTTTTATCGATTAGATACTCAATTAGGTAAGATCAATACCTTGGCGCTCAATTGGACGGTGGTGCATAAAATAGACGAAAATTCACCATTTTATGGCTTCTCTGAGGATGATTTTAAAAATATTAATATTGAAATTATTGTTCATGTGCGTGCATTTGATGAAGTGTTTTCAAATACGGTGGTTCAGCGGTCTTCATATGTGTCGAGAGAAATTATTTATGGGGCAAAATTTACCACGATGTACTATCCAAGCAAGGAAAATCTGACGACCGTTTTAGATTTGGATAAAATTAATGAATATGAAAAAGTAGATCTTCCCATTTTGGCGGAAGAACAATTATAAATGAATTTAGAATTTTACAAGAAACAGGCTTTACTGAAACAGAAAGAGCATAAAAAATTTCTGGACGGATTAAAGAAAAAACCGCCCAAGAATCTTGATTATGTTGTTCAGGAAACCCATGAAGAGGTTTTTGAGAAGATAGACTGCCTGCAATGTGCCAATTGCTGCAAAACTACAGGCCCTTTATATACAGAAAAAGATATCGAGAGAATTTCAAAACATCTGCGTATGAAACCGGCTGATTTCGAAGCTAAATTCCTGCGTGTAGATGAAGATGACGATAAAGTTTTACAAAATCTGCCATGTTTTTTTCTGAATGGTGATAATACGTGTTCAATTTATGATGTTCGACCAAAAGCCTGCAGAGAATATCCGCATACAGATCGTAAAAAGATTTACCAGATTAATGATTTAATGATGAAAAATACCGTAATCTGTCCCGCAGCCTTTGAATTTGTTGAACGAATTATGAAAAATTTGGAAAAATAATTTATAATCCCAATTCGTCTTAAAGAGTTATAAAGTACGTTAAATAAGGGTTTTAGATATAATATTAATTGAAAGTGGGTCGTTTTAAAAGTATTAAACAACCATTTAAAATTTTTTATTATGAAAAAGTTAATCTTAACAGCAGCGTTTACATTAGTCGGAGTCGTAGCGGTATCAGCTCAAACGGAAACTCAAAAACCTGCGGAAACGAATAACCAAACATCAACTCAAGCTCAGACTCAAGGATCTTGGAATACAGCTACGGCTACACAGGGAGCAACAGCAACTACACCAAGCACAACCACTGCAACGACAACAATTGATGGTGCAGCAACAACGGCAACTACTGCAGATGCAACAGCAACGGTAACTGCAGATACAAGCATGGAAGCAACGAAGCCGGCAGACGCAACGAAAGAAGAGAAAAAGTCTAAAAGAAAAAAAGCAAAGTAGAAAATAGTCTTTTATAATCAATGAAAATCCTGGAATGTAATATTTCAGGATTTTTTTTGTAATTATGTGTAATAATTAATCACTATACCATAGTCATTTTCTTATTACATGAAAAAACTAAACCCATCGATTAAGCACCATTTATTATTAGGAATCTTCCTAAGTATATGGCTTTTTATCTTTGCTTTTTTTATAAGACCGTTTGATGACGGAACAATAAGTTTTAAAGTATGGATTCTTATCAGTATTGGATTTAGCTTTATCGCATTTCTATGTTACGGTGTGTTGGCCTTACTTCAAAAAAAGATTTATCATAAGTTTTCAAAATGGAATATTGGATTGGAAATAGCCAGTCTTGTTTTTTTTCAATTTCTTTATTTGATATGTACTTTTTGTTTTTACAAAAGCCCTATCTTACATGGAGGATATGATTTTTTTACATTTTTAAGGATGATCATTCTTAAATCAGCTTTAATTTCAACACCTATAATCGTTTTGGCAAGAATATATGGTGTTACACTAATTCCTGCAGAAGATGAAAATATCATTATGAGAGGAGAGAATAAATTGGATATTTTAAAAATAAGGAAAGATGATTTGATCTGTGTTTCAAATTCACAAAATTATGTCGAGATTTTCTTTATTGATGGAGGAGAGTTAAAAACAAAACTCCTCCGAAGTACACTTAAAAAAATTCAGAATGATTTTGATTTTTTGGTTCAGGTTCATCGTTCACATTTAATAAATCCATCCCATTTTAAGGCTTGGAAAAATCAAGACACCATTTCTCTTACCCAAATTGAACTTCCGGTTTCTAAAAATTATAGAGAGCATTTATTGGCTCTGTAATTTCCGTACCTAAAAGGCTATATTTCGTACCTAATCCCCATTTTCACATCATTTTAGGAAGTATTTGTATTTATTTTGTTTTTCAAATTAAACAAGATAATTTATGAAAAAACGTTGGGTTAGGGGAATTTTGTATTCAGTTATGGCATTATTAGGTATTCTTATCTGTGCTTTTATTTGGGCTGATAATGAATTAAATAAAGTCATGGGAAAGTCTACTAAAGCTATTGATATTTCTTCAATTATTAAGCCTTCAAAAATACTCCTGATAAGAAATGTGAACGTTCTGTCGGAAGATTGCAGTCATTTTATTAAAAATCAAGATGTACTCATTAAAGATGGTATGATTCTTCAATTGGGCGAACACCAAGCTATAAATAAAGATGCTGTTATTATTGATGGAACAAATCAATATCTGATTCCGGGTCTTGTAGACAGCCATGTTCATTTAAAAGAAAGTAAGAATGACTTATTTTTATATTTAGCGAATGGAGTTACTTATATTAGAGAAATGGCTGGACAGTCTGTTGCGTTAGAATGGAGAAAATCAATACAAAAAAGTGGACTTGGCCCACGAATGTTTATTGCATCTCCGCCAATATTTAGTGAAAGTGGATTAACAGGATATTATTATAGCTGGACAAGAAAATCTATCAATTATTCAAATAAAAAAGATGCTCAAAGTGCAATTAAAAAAATACGTGAACAAGGGTATGATGCCATTAAAATGTACGGTTTTGTGAATCCGGAAATGGTTAAGACAACCAATGAGATTGCTAAAGAAAATAATATTCCGGTGATTGGGCATATACCTTTAATTAATTTAGAAACCTTTTATCAATCAGGTCAAAAAGAAGTGGCTCATATTGAAGAGCTTACTGTTAAAACTATTGATGAGTTTGGAAAGCCAATTTCTAAAAATCCCGAAGAATATCTTACATTTTTAAAAGTACGTTCTAATCAAATTGCGAAAAAGTTAAAAGAAAATAATATCAGTGTTACTTCAACGGTTGCGTTATGCGAAAGTTTTGTAGTGCAAAGATTTAATTTAAAATCTAAACTTAAAGAAGTAGAATTAAAATATGTCAATCCCAAAATTATTGAAGGAACTCCGCTTTATAAAATGGGTTGGCTACCTGGCAAAAACGGATATGAATATGATGGAAAAGATGAGCCAAGTGCAAGAAAATCATCATTAATTTTTTGGAAAACCTATGTAGAAGCAATACATATTATGACAAAGGCATTGGTAGACCACCAAGTTCCCATTATGGCTGGAACAGATGCTAATGTACCGGCTTCTGTCCCTGGATTTTCTCTTCATAATGAGTTAGAATCTTTATCTAAATCCGGAATGACCAACTCGCAAGCTATTTATTCTGCAACGGTTGCGCCGGGCGATTGGATGAAAAGTAAGACGGGAAAAATAAAATAGGATATCATTCAGATTTGGTATTGCTTAGAAAAAATCCGTTAGAAAATATTAAAAATACAAAGACTATTGAATATGTATTTTTTAATAAATATGTCATTAATAAAAGCCAAATTAAGACTATTTTGAAAGCCATAGAAGATGTTAATAACGAAAATAGGAGTATTAAAATTGATGAATATTTACATTAAAAATATTTAGAGATAAAAAAAGCGTTGAAATAAATCAACGCTTTCTCCTTTCACTTTTTACTTTTTTCCCATTTATAATCCCGGGAACAGGCTGTATCAAAAAAGGTCGGGAAAATTTCCCAACCTTTATATTTTATACTACTCCTTGAGCTAACATTGCTTCTGCAACTTTCACGAAGCCGGCGATATTTGCGCCTTTTACGTAGTTTACATAGCCATCTTCCTCTTTTCCGTAGTCTCTACAAGCTTTATGAATTCCGATCATAATTTCTTTCAGTCTAGCATCAACTTCCTCAGAAGTCCAGTTTAGACGGATAGAGTTTTGAGTCATTTCTAATCCTGAAGTAGCTACACCACCAGCGTTAGACGCTTTACCAGGAGAGAATAATACTTTGTTGTCTAAGAAATAGTTGATCGCATCTAGTGTAGAAGGCATGTTTGCAGCTTCAGTTACACAAAGACATCCGTTTTCAACCAATAACTTAGCATCTTCTAGGTCTAGTTCGTTTTGAGTTGCAGAAGGGATGGCAACATCACACTTCACTTCCCAAGGACGTTTTCCGGCGAAGAACTGTGCAGAAGGATATTTTTTAGCATAATCCTCAGCTCTGTTGTTCCCTGAATTTCTAAGCTCTAATAGATAATCGATTTTATCTCCATCGATTCCGTCTTTATCATAAATATATCCGTCTGGTCCGGAAATAGTTACTACTTTTCCTCCTAGTTCAGATATTTTTTTGATAACTCCCCAAGCTACGTTTCCGAAACCTGAAACACTTACCGTTTTATCTTTGAAAGTTTGACCGATCGTTTTAAGCATCTGCTCAGCGAAGTAAACAACACCGTAACCTGTAGCTTCAGGACGGATCAATGAACCTCCGTAAGCAAGACCTTTACCAGTCAATACTCCTGTAAATTCGTTTTTGATTTTCTTATACTGTCCGAATAAATATCCGATCTCTCTTGCTCCAACTCCGATATCTCCTGCAGGAACGTCTGTTTCTGGACCGATATGCTTACATAATTCTGTCATGAAAGCCTGGCAGAAACGCATTACTTCCATATCAGATTTTCCTTGTGGATCGAAGTCTGAACCTCCTTTACCACCTCCCATCGGAAGAGTAGTTAATGAGTTTTTGAATACTTGTTCGAAAGCTAAGAATTTAAGAACTGACAAGTTTACTGTAGGATGGAAACGGATTCCTCCTTTGTATGGCCCGATCGCAGAGTTCATCTGAATTCTGAAACCTCTGTTTACCTGGATTTCTCCTTTATCGTCAACCCATGGAACTCTGAAAATAATGATTCTTTCAGCTTCCGCCATTCTTTCTAGAAGTTTCATTCCCGTATATTCCTTTTTGGTCATAATAAACGGAATTACAGTCACAGCAACTTCTTTTACAGCTTGTAAAAATTCTGGCTCGTTAGGGTTTTTTGCCTCTATTTTTGCAATAAACTCCTGAATTTTCTGGTCAATATTATATTGTTCCATATAGTAAGGTTGAATATTATTGTCAACAAATTTAATTTTTTTTTCGAAATTCACAATACCTTATTTAATAATTGCTGAAAATTTAATAATAACGGGGCGAAATATTATTAAATCCACAATTTGGGTTTAAATCTTGTTGAAAATTAAATGTTATGTGTGAAATAATGCAATATTAAGAAATAGTTAAATCTCAAATTGCTGCAAATTGCCTCCCGGAATACGATTTCACTTTCCCCAAAAGCTCTAATTCTAAAATTATGGGTAAAATTTTGTGTGAAGGCAACGATATTTTCTGGGCAAGATCATCCAAAGTTATTTGTGGATTTTCAATAATGGAATTATAGATTATTTTTTGATTTTCAGTTAATTGAATGGTTTCTTCACTGCGCGGAAATAATTCCTCAGTTTTATGATACGACTTATTAAAATCCAATGAATTAATAAGATCTTTAATCGTTGAAATTGCACTCGCTTTGTGCTGAAAAATCAGTTGATTACATCCCTGACTGTATTTATCTGTGATTTTTCCGGGAAGGGCAAAAACTTCTCGGTTATAATTGTTTGCAAACGTTGCGGTGCTTATTGAACCTCCTCCAAAAGCTGTTTCTACAACAATTGTTGCGGGAGAAATTCCGGCAACGACTCTGTTTCTTTGGATGAAATTTTCTCTGTCTGGTTTTCTTGAAGAATTGAATTCCGTAAATAAAGCGCCATTATTTTCAATGATTTTTTCAGACAGTTTTCTATTTTTTGCCGGATACAAAGTATGAAATCCATGCGCCAAAACCGCCACTGTAGCTATTTGATTTTGAATAGATTGCTCATGAACTTCTTTATCAACACCCAACGCCAAACCACTCACCGAGATATAATTACCCGATTTTGTTTCTTCAAAAAAATCCTGTATAAATTGTTTGCCATAAAGTGACATATTTCTTGTCCCAACAATGCTCACCATTTCTAAGGAATCGTCAAAATTTCCTTTTTGATAAAGAATGGCAGGAGCATCATCACATTCATTCAGTAATCTTGGAAGTTGATTAAGATGTCTTAATCTTATTTGAATTTTATTGTTTTCGCAAAATTTCAGTTCATTTTCTGCAAATTCCAAATAAGTGGGATTTCCAATTTCTGAAACTGTTTTTCTGCCAATACCGTCTACTTTATTATATTCTTTTTTTGCATTTTCCCAAGCATTTTTCGCTGTTCCAAATGTTCGGACGAGCTTGAGAAAATTAATGTCACCAATAAGATTACACTCGCGTAAAGCGATGGAGTAAAGTTGTTCTTCAGAATACATTTGTGTTGTTTTATGTCACAAATGTAGAAAAATTAGTTTTATTTTTTTCGTAATTCATCCAAATGATCCCAAATATCGTCTCTTTTTTTATAGGGTAATTCTAAGAAATCGTCAGGATGGTTTTCTTTGTATTCCTGCCAAAGCTTATCATCTTTTTCACTATAATAATTAGGGAATTCCCAAATATATTTTTTCTTTTTCTCGCCCACTTTTTTAAAAGCAAAAGCAATTATGCTTCCTACAACCGCTCCGGAAAGATGTGCCTGCCAAGAGATTTTGCTGGGTTCTTGCAGATTATAGAACATTTCTTCAGGAAACATTCCCCAGATTAAACTTCCATAATATAAAACGACTAATAAGGAGATTGTCAAGAGTTTCATTTCCCATTTAAAAACACCGCTGAAAAAAAGGAAAAAAGCCAGAACATACACTACACCGCTTGCTCCGATGGTACATGTATAAATATATTCGCCGGTAGTAATATCAACCGGAGGTAATAGCCAAACTAAAAGACCTGTCGCCAGCCAGCCTAAAATAAAGACTTTATTAGCGACTAAAGGATAAAATTGATATAAAAGAAACATCAGCACCGCCATAGGAATTGAGTTTCCTATGATATGATCCAGATTTCCATGTAAAAGGGGAGAAGTGACGATTCCCAATAAGCCTTCCGGTAATAAAGGAATAATCGCTCCAAAGCAACTTTCAAAAAAGCCCTGCATTTGTAAAAAGTAGCCGAACCACATTGCAGCAAGCATTAGCAGTGGATATAGAATCGCTCTTTTGGAAATTACATTTTTAAACATGAATATCTTACGTCAAATGAAACGCCAAGGATAAATTTCGGAAAATTTGGCGATGATTTCATTGATCCTCAATTATTTTAAGACAAAACGCTATGATTTTAATCAGTTTTAAATAGTAAACAAAATTTTTTGTCATTGAAATTTACAAACTGGCTTAGTTTTAGTATGTTAATGCTGAAAAAATACGGTGTTGAGAAGATTCATGTTGGGACAGGTTTGTTTCAACCAAAATTATATTGATATTTTTGTAAATGAAAATCTTAAAGAATGAAGAAGTTTTTATTGGTTCTTTCCGGTTTTGTTGGATTATATGCAAAAGCTCAGGAAGAATTAAAGAAAGATACGATTGTAGTAGATACGGTAAAACACTGGTCTGTTTTAGGTAAAAATTCATTGATGTTTAATCAGGCTGCCTTTTCAAACTGGGTCGGCGGTGGAGCCAACAATGTTGGCTGGCTTGCAGGAACTGATTACAATATTACCTATGAGAAAGGCAAGGATCTTTGGGAAAATATTATCGTCTTAAATTACGGACAAAATAATACCCAAGGTATAGGAACCAGAAAGACTCAGGATGTTATTAATGTTTCTACCAATTATGGAAGGCAGTTTTCAAAAAGTTGGTATTTATCCGGTGGTGCGAGTTTACTAACCCAGTTTGCAGCAGGATATGAGGACGGAAATAATCCTGAAGCTAAAAAAATATCCAATTTTATGGCGCCGGGATACCTGAACTTTGGTTTGGGTATTACCTACAGACCAAATGATAATCTTACCGTTACAATGCGTCCTGCCAATGCGAGATGGACTTTGGTTCTTGATAAAGAGCTTCAACTTGCAGGAAGCTACGGTTTGAAACAGGATGGTGATTCTTCATTATTACAGTTCGGTTTCCTGGGAACAGCTTTGTATAAAGTGAAATTGATGGAGAATGTAAGCCTTACAAACACCGCTTCCGTGTTCTCAAATTATCTGGATCATCCGGATAGATTGGTTCTTGCTTATGGAGCCGTTTTGAATTTAAAAGTGAACAAATTTTTATCTTCAAATATAACTGTAGATGTTTTGTATGATCATAATCAGATTCAAAAAACACAATTGAAGCAGACATTAGGAGTTGGCCTTGCTTACACTCTTAATAATGGGGTAAAAAGGTCTGACAGAAAGGACAGTCAATGGTGGCTTAAAAAATAAAATGCTGGAAATAGCATGTTGAAAAGCAATTCAGAAATGGGTTGCTTTTTTTGATTTTAAATAAAGTTGCTTTTAAGTAGATTTAAGTTCAAGCTTTAAAATTTAAGTTAAATCTGGTTTAACGTTCAGATAAATAAAGTATTATGTAATAAATATTTATGTCAAAAATGAGTGATTTGTTTTTTAACAAAAATTATATTTATATTTTTGTGTTAATAAAATCCTTCAAACTATGAAAAAAAGTTTATTACTAATTTCCATTTCTCTCGGAATAAGTGCGGCTGCACAGGAAACAAAAGCTGATGCACCAGTGGTAGATACTACAAAAGCTTGGTCTATTCAGGGGCAAAATACTTTAATGTTGAATCAGGCTGCCTTTTCAAATTGGGTCGGTGGTGGAGCCAATAACGTTGGTTGGCTTGCCGGAGTTAATTATAACATGACCTACGAAAAAGGCAAAGATCTTTGGGAAAACATCGTAATTCTTGGCTACGGACAGAATAATACAAAGGGTGTCGGAACCAGAAAAACACAGGACGTTATTAACCTTTCTACCAACTACGGAAGAGAATTTAGAAAGAACTGGTATCTTTCCGGAGGTGCAAGTTTGCAAACCCAGTTTGCGGGAGGTCATGAGGACGGAAACAATCCAGATGCAAAGAAAATCTCCAATTTTATGGCTCCGGGATATGTAAATGTTGGTGTTGGTGTGACTTACCGTCCTAATGATAATTTTACGATGACGCTTCGTCCGGCAAATGCCAGAATAACTTTTGTTTTGGATGAAGATTTACAGTACGCAGGAAGTTATGGTTTAAAAAATGATGGAGATTCTTCGCTTTTCCAGTTCGGTTTCTTGGGAACGGCGATTTATAAAGTGAAATTGATGGAAAATATTAACCTAACCAATACAGCTTCTGTATTTTCAAATTATCTTGATCATCCGGACAGATTAGTTCTTGCTTATGGAGCTGTTTTAAATATGAAGATCAATAAATTTATCTCTTCAAATATTACATTGGATCTAATGTATGATCATAATCAAATTAAAAAAACGCAGTTGAAACAGACTTTAGGTGTTGGTTTTGCGTATAATATTGATAATGGGAGAAAGCGTTCTGACAAAAAAGATAATCAGTCTTGGATGAAGAAATAAGTTGGTGAATGGTGAATTTTGCTGCGCAAGTGAATTGTTAATTAAACACCATCTTCAATAAAAAAAGCACTTCAAATTTGAAGTGCTTTTTTATGTATCAATTTATTTTTAGAACTCTATGTCTACGTTTAGTTTCTCTGCCAAAAGCTTTGAAACTTTTTCTTTAAGAGGTTCAATATCGATATTCTGCATCGCATCATTTGCAAACGCATATAACAATAAAGCCTGCGCTTCTTTTTTAGAAATACCTCTTGCTCTTAGATAAAATAATGCATCTTCATTCAATTGTCCAACCGTACAGCCGTGAGAACACTTCACATCGTCTGCGAAAATCTCTAACTGAGGTTTTGTATCAATTGTAGCGCCTTCATTTAGTAAAACGTTGTTATTTTGCTGGTAAGCATTCGTTTTCTGAGCGATTTTATCAACGAAAACTTTTCCGTTAAATACACCGTGAGCATTATCTTTGAAGATACCTTTATAATTCTGGTAACTTTCACAGTTGGGCGTCTTATGATGAACCGCCGTGTGGTGATCTACCAATTGGTCTTTCCCAATGATTGTGATTCCGTTCATGAATGAATTAATGTTTGATCCATTATGAATAAAATCCAGGTTATTTCTAACCAATTTACCTCCAAAAGTAAATGTGTTTACTGTTGTTAAACTATCTTTTTCCTGTTTTGCGAAAGTGCTGTCAACAAGATAAGAAGTATGATTATCGTTTTGAAGTTTATGCCAATCTGCTTTTGCATTTGGATACGTGAAAATCTCCGTTACAGAATTTGTCAATACAAATGTATCATCAAAATTGTGGTGACTTTCAATAATTTCTACTTTTGCTCCATCTTCTACGATCAACAGGTTTCTTGTGTTGTAGAATGTATTTTCCTCTTGATTTTGAGAAATATAGAAAACATGGATTGGTTTTTCAATCACTACATTTTTCGGAACTTTCAGAAAGAAACCGTATTTGCAATATGCAAGATTTAAATCTGTAAAAGCCGAATTTCCGTCAGCAATTGTATTAAAATATTTATCAAAAACTTCTTTGTGATTCTCGTCATTCAAAGCGTAATTGAATGATAAGAATTCTACATTTTCGATAGAAACTTTAGATAATTCTTTATGAAGTTTACCATTTACAAAAACGATCCAGTCAAAATTTTCTTCTCCTAAATGCAATTGGTCGAATTGCTCTTTGGTGATATTGTGACTTTCTTTCGGGAAAAAATTGTAACTTTTTTCCGTAATCTCCTTGATGTTGGTATATTTATATTCTTCGTCTTTTTTGGTCGGAAAACCAATGCTTTCAAACTTTTGAATAGCAGATTTTCTATCTTCATCCAGAAATCTGTGACGAAGACTTTCCAAAAATTCACCGTGGTTGTCAATAATTTGATCGTATAAAGCCATTACTGCGATTTCGGCCATCACACCTTTTTTATATATTTGAATATTGTAATAATACTGCGGTTTTTCCGCTTTGTTTTTTAGTTAAAATTGATAAAATCTTAGCTAAAAACTTTTTCTTCTTAGTTAAGAAGCCAATCGTAACCTTTCTCTTCAAGCTCTAAAGCAAGAGATTTGTCTCCTGTTTTGATGATCTTTCCGTCTGCTAAAACGTGTACAAAATCAGGTTGAATATAGTTAAGCAACCTTTGATAGTGAGTAATCAAAAGAACTGCATTTCCTTCGTTTTTGAATGTATTTACCCCGTCTGCAACGATTCTCAACGCATCAATATCTAATCCTGAATCAGTTTCATCAAGAATAGCCAATTTTGGGTTAAGCATCATCATCTGGAAAATCTCGTTTCTTTTCTTTTCACCTCCTGAAAAACCTTCATTTAATGATCTTGAAAGGAAATCTTTTTTAATTCCCAATTGCTCAGACTTTTCACGAATCATTGCTAACATCTCTTTTGCAGACATGTCTTCCAATCCGTTTGCTTTTCTGGTTTCGTTTAAAGCAGCTTTGATAAAGTTGGTTACAGAAACCCCGGGAATTTCCACAGGATATTGGAAAGAAAGGAAAATACCTTTGTGAGCTCTGTCTTCAGGGGCATCTTCAATAATATCTTCTCCTTGAAAAAGAATTTCTCCGTCTGTAACTTCATACTCTTCTTTTCCTGCAATTACAGAAGAAAGAGTAGATTTTCCGGCTCCGTTGGGTCCCATGATCGCATGAACTTCACCCGGTTTTATTTCGAGATTGATACCTTTTAAAATTTCTGCGCCATCTGCAATTTTGGCGTGCAAGTTTTTTATATTTAACATATGTTCAAGTTTATCGCAAGGTTAGACTAAGATTTTTTAATCTCCTTTGCTTTTTTAAGATAAACAAAGGCGCTAACGCTTATCAATGAAATACTATTTCTTTATTTTTTGTTTTAAACATTAAGAATTTATCAAATAAAAACTTAATACTTATATATCTATCCTACAGAACCTTCTAATGAAATTTCCAATAATTTTTGCGCTTCAATAGCGAATTCCATTGGTAATTTATTTAAAACTTCTTTACTGAAACCGTTGACGATCAAAGCAATTGCTCTTTCCGTATCAATACCTCTTTGGTTACAGTAGAAAATCTGGTCTTCACCAATTTTTGAAGTTGTAGCCTCGTGTTCTAACTGAGCCGTAGGATCTTTAATTTCAATATAAGGGAAAGTATGTGCACCACATTCGTTACCCATTAGCAAAGAGTCACACTGAGAGAAGTTTCTCGCTCCTTTTGCAGAAGGCATTACTTTTACCAACCCTCTGTATGAATTCTGAGATTTTCCTGCAGAGATTCCTTTAGAAATGATCGTTGATCTGGTATTTTTACCAATGTGGATCATCTTTGTTCCTGTATCTGCATATTGGTGATTGTTTGTCACGGCAATAGAGTAGAACTCACCGATTGAGTTATCACCTTTCAAGATACAAGAAGGATATTTCCAAGTAACAGCAGAACCTGTTTCAACCTGAGTCCAAGAGATTTTTGCATTTCTTTCACAAAGTCCTCTTTTCGTTACAAAATTGAAAACACCTCCTTTTCCTTCTTCATTTCCTGGATACCAGTTTTGAACGGTTGAATATTTAATTTCAGCACCATCCATTGCAATAAGTTCTACAACAGCAGCGTGAAGTTGATTTTCGTCTCTTGATGGAGCTGTACAGCCTTCAAGATAAGATACGTAACTTCCTTCATCAGCAATAACGATCGTTCTTTCAAACTGACCTGTTCCTGCCTGATTGATACGGAAATACGTAGACAATTCCATTGGACATCTTACGCCTTTTGGAATATAGCAGAAACTTCCGTCAGAAAATACTGCGGAATTCAATGCTGCATAAAAGTTATCTCCTCTAGGAACTACTTTACCAAGATATTTCTTAACAAGATCCGGGTGATTTTTGATCGCCTCAGAAATTGAACAGAAAATAATTCCTTTTTCCATTAACGTGTCCTGAAAGGTCGTTTTAACAGAAACTGAATCTATTACAATATCTACAGCAACTCCTGAAAGTCTTTTTTGTTCCTCAATATTGATTCCTAATTTTGCAAAAGTTGCCAATAATTCCGGATCTACTTCATCTAAGCTTGCTAGTTCTGGCTTAGATTTAGGGGCTGCATAATATTTAATCGCCTGAAAATCTGGTTTTGTATATTTAATGTTTGCCCAATCAGGTTCTGTCATTTTCAGCCAGATTCTATAAGACTCCAAACGCCATTCAGTCATCCATTCCGGCTCTTCTTTTTTAGCAGAGATGGCACGAACGATATCTTCATTTAAACCAATCGGGAAATCTTCATAATCAATCTTTGTTTCCCAACCGAATTCGTATTTTTTATTTTCTAAATCGACTCTTAAGTCGTCTTCAGTATATTTACTCATTTTAATAGATTTTAGAGGTTAAATTTTCAGATGTTAAAAATTCGCAATGTGCTAATTTCTAACCTCTGGTTTCTAACTTCTAATTATAAAGAAAAACTCTCTCCACAACCACACGTTCTGGATGCATTAGGATTGTTGAAAACAAACCCCTTTCCGTTTAATCCTCCTGAATACTCAAGAATTGTTCCTGCCAGATAAAGGATAGCTTTTTTCTCAACAACAATTTTTACGTCATTGTCTTCGAAAATTTGATCTGTGTCTGCTTTTTGATTGTCGAATCCCAAAACATACTCTAAACCAGAACATCCTCCACTTTTTACCCCTACTCTTATATAATCTTCAGCAGGGTTGAAGCCATCTTCCGTCATAAGTTGGATAGCTTTTGCCTTTGCTTGGTCTGATACTTTTATCATTGTATTTATTTAGAATGATTTAATCTTGCAAAAATACGAACTAATTTCCGCAATCTCAAATTGAAGCTATCTATTTTAATGATTCTAATCTTATTAAGTTGATTATCGATATGATTGTTAATGTTAAAATTGTATAAATTTTCTATCCCCAATCAGGAAACTCTGTTTTTGATTTAACTTTGAATAGGATTTTTTATCTATAAAAGAAATAATAATGAAAAATAAAGTACTTGTTTTTTTAGCGCTGTTTTTGGTAACAATGTCTTACGGACAGACTACAAGATACATTTATGAAACTTCGGTGAATCCGGATTCAATTAATCTGGTGAGCTTAAAGAATGAAAAAACTTTTTTAGACATTAAAAACAATCGATCATTATTTATCAGTGAGAATAAATTAATTAAAGATTCTTTATTCTCGACATTTAAACTTGACGAGAAAAAAGATAATAAAAAAGAAGAAAAAGATTTTTCAAAACTTGGTATAAAAAAACATATTGAGCCTACTTTTTTTGAATATTACATTACTAAAGATATTCCTGGACAAAAGGTTTATTATTATGATAGAGTAGTCGGGAAGCAAATTTATTATCAGGAAGACAGACCTGTAAAATGGGAAATAACAGATGTTACAGAAAAACAGAATGGATATCCGTCCCAAAAAGCAGTTGCCAACTTTGGAGGTAGAGTCTGGACGGCATGGTTTACAAAAGAAATTGCTATTTCTGATGGTCCCTACAAACTTTCCGGATTGCCAGGCTTGATTGTGAAGTTAGAAGATGATAAAGGCGATTATAAATTTGATCTTATTAAGAAAATTATAGTTAAAAATGCTTTTGAAGAACCTGTTAGTTCTGATGCTAAGCTAAGCACAAGAGTAAACTTTAATGGAGATAAAGCGGCACTGGAGCTAGAATTCGTAAAAAACAAAAGGCTGGGTAGTAATGGAGATGGAATGCAAAGTTTTAACGGCGGTGGCGGAAAACATGGCGGCGGAATGGGCGGTATGAGAGGCGGCAATCACTCAGGTGGCGGTGAAGGAATGTCCCACAGAGGAGGAATGGACGGTAATAATCCATCAATGCCAAGCGCTAACACAGAAAATACATCTTTTAAAAACAATATTAACCAAAACCCAATTGAATTAAAATAAATTTAAAATGAAAAAAATAGGAATCATTGCTTTAGCGTTGTTCATGCAGAACATTTATGCACAAGCCAACAGATTTGTGTATCAGGTGACCATGAAACCGGATGTAGCAAACAAAACTGATATAAAAACCGAAAACGCATACTTAGACATTTCAGCAGAAAAATCGATGTTCTATTCTGAAAACAGATTGAAAAGAGATTCTATCATGCAGAAAAACTTCCAAAGCGGTGGTGCAAGAGGTTTTAACAGAGACCAGATGGAAGGTTTGCGTTCAAATATTAATTATTCAATAGAAAAAGATAAAACCAACCAAAAGACTTTTTTTAAAGACAGAATAGGCCGAGATATTTATTCTTACGAAGAAGATCGCCCGTTAAGCTGGAAAATTCTTCCTGAAACCACAAAAATTGGAGAATATAAAGTTCAGAAAGCTGAAACTGATTTTGCTGGAAGAAAATGGACGGCTTGGTTTACAACAGACCTACCTTATCAGGATGGACCGTACAAATTTACAGGACTTCCCGGTTTGATCGTAAAAGTAGAGGATGCTCAAGGAGAATATTCTTTTGATTTAATGAAAAACTATAAAATTGCCGATTTCCCGACAATGAATCAGTTTGGAAATACCATTAAAGTAAAAAGAGCAGATTATTTAAAACAACAGGAAAAATATAGAACAGATCCTATGTCATTCATGAGCCAACAAGGTGGCGGTGGCGGATTTAGCCAGACCAGAATAGTTGGAGGTAATCGTGGCGGCGGCGGAGGTGGCCGTGGCGGAAATCAAAATCCTGCCGAAATGAGAAAAAGAATGGAAGACAGAATAAAAGAGGAAGCTAAAAACAATAGCAACCCGATAGAATTAAAATAAAACAAAACCCTGAAGAGCTTCTTCAGGGTTTTTAATTTTTATAAGGATTAATTTATTTTAAAAGTTGGTTGAAAGTATCACCTTGTCTGATGTCTCCGGTAGTATAACCTTTCATAAACCATTCTTTACGCTGTGCAGATGAGCCGTGCGTAAAGCTTTCCTGATTTACATATCCCTGAGATCTTTTCTGAATATTATCGTCTCCAACGGCCTGTGCGGCTTCAATCGCAGATTCAATATCACCAGGCTCTAAAATATGTTCTCTAGAATCTGTTTTCTTAGCCCAAACTCCAGCATAGAAATCAGCCTGTAATTCGGTTGCAACAGAAACTCTGTTCATTTCGGTTTCAGAATATCTTCCGCTTCTTCTCAAGGCATCAACTTTTTGGGTTGTTCCTAAAAGCGTCTGTACGTGGTGACCAACTTCGTGAGCCAAAACGTAAGCAATAGTAAATTCGGTAACTTTTGCGCCAAATCGTTGCTGTAACTCATTAAAGAAACTCATATCCATGTAAACAGACTGATCTGCAGGACAATAAAAAGGCCCCATCGCAGATTGTGCAGTTCCACAACCGGATTGAGTAGTTTCTGTAAAAAGAATGATTTTTGGAGGAGTATAAGTCATGCCGTTTTCCTTGAAAACCTGATCCCATGTCAGGATATTCCATTTTCCCATCATGTCGACCATTTCTCCAATTTTCTTGTCGTTGGCACTTAATTCTCGTTGTTCGGTCTGAGTTTGTGGTGAAGACATGCTGCCAGAGCTTAATATGCTTGAAGGATCTCCTCCCAGAAAGAAGATGATAGCGGCAATAATTAAAGTTCCAAGTCCGCCACCTACAATTGCACCGCCGCTTCCACCGCCTCCGCGACGGTCTTCAACGTTGCCACCTCTATCGTCTGTCCATTTCATAATGTGTTTAATTTTGTTAGTAAAGTTAAAAATATAAAATTAATATTAACATTAAATATTTACATGAAAAATTATCAATAAAAATATTTTCTGTAACCAAAATTAGCGATTCAACTGATTGTTTTTTAACCAATAAGAAGTAGACTGATATGCGGAAATTGTTTCATCAACAAGCTTTTGATTATGATCTTTTAAAATATTCTCGTCATAATAAATATTGAACTGAGGAGATAATTTACCCGGTTTTTGTTTCAGAGAATATTGTCTGATAATTCTTACAGGCGAAATAATCGTTAAATGATCATCTTTCACAAATCCCAAATCCTGATACGTTGCAATATAAGCTTTAGGCTGAAATTCACTTTTTAAGACATCCTGACCCAAGAATTTAGATTGATAATTAAAATTCAATAAACCAAAAACAGTTGGCATTACATCGATCTGAGACATCAGTTTATCAAATTTTTGAGGCTGAATAAATCCTTCAGAATAAACCATTGCAGGAATTTTATATTTATCCATCGGTAATTCTGTATCTCCTGCGCTGGAAGCACAATGATCGGCGATAATAACGAAGACTGTATTTTTGTACCAATCTTGTTTTTTAGCCATTTCAAAGAACTTTCTAAGCGAATAGTCGGTATATTTTACGCCGCCTTCACGGGATTTTGCATTTCCTGGAATATCAATTCTTCCGTCAGGATAAGTAAACGGTCTGTGATTGGAAACGGTCATCCAATGATTAAAAAACGGCTTTCCTGATTTTGATTCAGCATTCATCACCTGAATTGCTTTTTTAGCCATATCTTCATCGGCAACGCCCCAAACATTGGCAAAAGAAATTTCTTCTGGTTTAAAATTATCTCTGTCTACAATTCCATAACCGTTTCCGGCAAAGAAATCCTGCATATTGTCGAAATAACTGTATCCGCCGTATAAAAATTTCACATCATACCCTTTAGATTTGAAAACACTTCCGGTCGTGAATTTATTCTTATTATTTTCTCTTTTAATGATACTTTCTCCAGCCGTTGGGGGAATACAAAGCGTCAATGCTTCCAAACCACGAACAGTTCTGTTTCCCGTAGCATAAAGATTGGTAAACATCATCGATTTATCTGCCAGGCTATCCAAAAATGGAGTCAGTTTTTCTGTGTTTCCATAATGTTCCATAAAATCTGCGGATAGACTTTCAATGGAAATTAAAACTACATTTTTCTTTAGTTCAGGCTGTTCTGAGGTGATATTTCTTGTTAAAGCTGGAGTAGAAAATTCACTTAAGAAATTCTTTTCAGCTAATTTTTGATCTATTTTAGGATAAAACTGGAAATAATCAAGTTCGTTATGCGTAAATGCCCAGTAAAATTTAGGCAATCCGTTAGCTTCAATTTCTTCTGCGAAGACATTTGGAGAGGTTATTTTCGTTGTAAAACTTAATCCAAATAAACTTACTGCAACCAATACGATGAAAGAACCCAATAAGATGAATTTTTGTTTCAGGTTCGGAAGATCTAAAAGCTCTTTTCTTGTTTTTCTATAAATGAAGAAAGTAATTGCTAGTCCAATCGCAAATATGGAAAGGAATAAAGGAACAACAGGATAACTTTCCATGATATTTCCGATAACTTCGTTGGTGTAAATTAGGTAATCTACAGCGATGAAATTGTACCTCAAACCAAATTCATTATAAAAGAAATACTCACTTACCGCATTGAAAATGATAATTACCGAATACAAAAACAGGATGATGAAATAAAGAACATTTCTGATCTGAATTCTTTTGCTCGGTAAGAAAAGCATTAAGCCAAAGAAAAGTATTTTTAAACCAATAAAAGCAAGGGCAATCTCTGCAATTGAGCCTCCGTATTGTTTGAAAATGTTGTTTGGAATAACGAGGATATAAAGGAAAATAAGTACAAGTATTCCCAATATGATATGTCCGTAAGGTTTATCGTACTTCGAATTTGATAGAAATAAAAAGTACAGTGCTAAGAACACACTCGCAATGGTGAACACAAAAATGTCATTAATAATTCCGATCGATAGTACTTTAATTATCTCAAAAAATCCAAAACTTGCGGTAGTTATGGGGTGAAATAAGAAAACGAGTCTTATAACTAATGAAACTATAAGGTAAAAAATACCTAAATATAAAAAAGGTTTAATTTTTTGAGTAATCATCTGGTTGAATTATAAGTTGATTTTTCGCAAAGATACTTTTTGTTCACAATCATTTAATAAAAAATACATAAACATCTTAATTATTAGGAGTTTTATAAATGGTTAATTTACCATTAAAAAATAAATATCCGAAGACAAAACCTGTTTTAATGCGGGAAACAAGAGAGTTATCAATAAAAAAAGGACTATAAATAATAGTCCTTTTTGTTTTATGAATTTATAACGAATGTTAAAATTATGAGTGTCCGAAACCTATATTTCCGGTTTTTTCAGATAAATTCTTTTTAAAATCTACCATTCTTAGTGCTGTAACAGCCGCTTCAACACCTTTGTTACCAAGATCGCCACCGCTTCTTGCGATAGACTGCTCTTTTGTATCGTCTGTTAATACACAGAAAATAGTCGGCGTATCTGTTAAGATATTACAGTCTTTGATCCCCTGAGCTACTGCCGAGCAAACGAAATCGAAGTGAGGAGTTTCTCCACGGATCACGCAACCAATTGCAATTACCGCGTCGTATTTTCTTTCTTTGCAAAGCTGCATGCTTGCGTAGTTAAGCTCAAATGCTCCCGGAACTGGGAAAAGTTTAATGTTTTCAGCTTTTACGCCTTCTTTTTCAAGGATTTCCAAAGCTGCATCACGAAGATTGTATGTTACAAAATCATTCCACTCAGAAAAAACAATGCCGATAGAAAAATCTTCGGCATTAGTTATATGAAGTGGCTTGTAATCGGATAGATTAACTGTTGCCATTTTTTAGTAATATTTAGTCATTTCAATATAAGAATCAGACATTCCGTTGTCGTAGTCCTGATATTTTTCGTCAATTGCAGAAAAATATTTTTTAGCATCTGCGTTTTTCTTTAATCCTAAAGCTAAAATACCTGCTTTTCTTGTGAAATAGTAAGTAGTGTAAGGATCAGAAGATGCAGAAGATGCTTTGTCTAATAATGATAAAGCTTCATCATTCTTGTTAAGACCTGATTTTGCATCTGCCATTGCGCCAAATTTCATTGCCATCAATGTTTTATTATCAGATGAAAATTGATCTAAAAGATCATAAGCTTCCTGAAATTTTCCTTCTTTGAATTTCAATAGACCTGCGTTATATCCGGCAAGTTTACCAACATTTGTAGAAGAATAATCGTTATAAGTACCAACAAAACCTGGGTTTGCAGCAGATTTTCCTCCTAAAGCTTCTTTATCTTTACCTTCCATAAGATTTTTCTGAGCAGAAAGGAAAGTTTTCATAGCTTCAACATTTTTAGGAGCTACAATAAATTGCTGATAAGCGAAAAACCCTAGAACACCTAAAACAAGTGCGCCAAAAACAATACCTAGAGGCTTTGAATATTTCTCAAGAAACCTTTCTGTGTTTAAAGCCTCTCTGTCAAGGTCTTTAAAAAACTCTACTGTTTCTTTACCTTCTTGCTCGTGCTGAGCATTCTTTGTAAGTTTTGCCATAAATTCTTAAAAATTGAACTGCAAATTTAATTGTTTCTGAATGATTTACAAAATACTTTATGAGTATTATTAATAAAACTGTATCAAAGCTTTAGATAAATCATTTAAACTCTTGAAAAATTGCTTGTTTTTAGATTAAAAAAGATGCTCAACATTGTTCAGCATCTTTATATTTTACATTTTAATATTCTAAAATATGATAGATCTCAGAGTTGAATTTTTTTAATTTTTCATCACCATTTAAGCCTGTAAGACCAATCAGGAAACTGAATTGAGTTACGGTTGCGCCTTGTTTTTCAACTAATTTAGCCGCTGCTTCTGTAGTTCCGCCCGTTGCCAACAGATCATCGTGAATTAAAATTCTTTGTCCTTTTTTGATCTGTCCTTCGCGGGTTTCGATTACTGCACTTCCATATTCCAGATCATATTTTTCTGAAATGATGGGTGGAGGAAGTTTTCCTGCTTTTCTGATCAGGATAAACGGAACTTCTAATGCAACCGCAATTGCAATTCCGAATAAATAGCCTCGGCTTTCAATTCCGCAGACTGCATCTACTTTTCCTTTACTGAATGCTACCAGATCTTTAATAACATCTTCGTAAAGTTTTGGGTCTAAGAAAATTGGAGAGATATCTTTAAACTGAATCCCCGGAATCGGAAAATCAGGAATATTTTCAATCGTATCTTCTAATTTTTTGATGAGTTCTTTTGAAGCCATTTATGGGTTTATTTTATAGCTGGAAATTTTCCAGTCTCCGTTTACACTCTTAAGCCCGAAAGTTACCTTTAATGAAGTTGTTTTTCCATTTTTATCGGTAACATCGTAGGTTGCATTTACACTTGCATTGTTAGGATTGGTAGCGTTTGAACTGATGTTTTTAACGCTAACATTTTTCACAGATCCAAAACCTGAAGTTGGGTTCGAGAAAGACTCATAACTTCCCCAATTTGGGTTGTTTGATGCGTCAAAAGCCGCTTTTAGGTTTTGTGAACTTACGTTATTTAAAAACTTAGTTACTGTATTTTTAGGATCTGCAGTCGGCTGTTTTGGTGTAGCAGGCGTTGTAGTTGCTGCAGGATCTGTTGTTCCAGTTGGAGGAACTGTTGTCGTTGGATTGTTCGGATCAATAGCTGCCGGATCTTGGTTTACCGCTGTAGAATCTACTTTTGGTGGTGCAGGAACTTTCAATGCAGATGCATTAACATCCAATCCGATTTTAGACATTTGGAAAGTTTTTGCAGTTGTTTTTACAGAAACCGTGATGTCGATTTTATTGTCAACCACTTTTGAAGCAAGAAGTGATGAGAATTTCAAGTTAAATCCTTTGAAATTATTATCCTGCATCAGGTTTTTAGAGGTAGAAAGTCTTACTCCATTACTGAAAACTTCCAAAGTTGCTTCTAGACCGGCTCCGGTAAATGCAACAGGATTTCCTGCATTATCTACCAATCTTGGAATGATCTGGATCGCAGTTGCCCCATTTCCATCATCCGCAGAAGGTCTTGTGATGATGCTTAAAGAGCTTGCTTTAACGTCGTTTGGATCGCTTTCTTTTGCTTTCTCGTCACCGAAGATATTCATTTCACCTAGTGAAGGTGGAGCAGTACTTGCCCATTCGATACCGTTTTTTTGAGCAACCTGATCGGCCATCGTCAAAATTTCGGGAACTTTTTTTCCGTTAATAAGCTTTCCAAGAGCTTTCAATTCGTTTACATCGCCATCAGCTTCTACTCCAAATGTTTTAAGAATATAAAGAGCTTCATTAAATTTTATCTGTTTAATGGTTGGAAGGCTAGAAGTCATATCATTGATACTAGACTGCAAAGTTTGTGTACTTGTAGCATCTACATGATCCTTCTTACATGCCGTGAAAAGCAATAAGCTGAAAATTAGTAGAAAAGAAAACTTTTTCATGTTTTTTTGGTTTGCTACAAATTTAATAAAACCTTTACGAAAAGACATTTTTTATTTTTTATTTTGTTGCTCTTTTAAATCATCTTTAAAAAATGAGCTAAAAACACTCTGCATATTCGGAAAAGATGGCGATTCCCAGAATTTTGACTGATAATTGCTGTTATCTGTTTTGAATTTCACTTTTTCGATATCATTCTCGTTGCTGAAGTTTAATTCTGTAGGATAGAAGTTGGTGTAAAGAATTAATTGATTGTAATCTGGTTCACTTTTATGCTTTAGCTTTAAAAAATTAATTTCATTAAATTCTAATAAATCGCGCAATGTTTTTTTGCTTCCTTTTTCATAGGATAAATTTAAGATACTTTTAATATCAAAAAATCTGTATCCGAACAATGCAAATTCTTTTTTCTGTAAGGCTTCACCCGTGATTTCAATTTGATCTTTCTGGCCGCCTTTTAATTCTTTGATGGTTGATCTTTTACTTTTATAATCTAAAATATTTCCGACTTCTTTCAAATCCGGAACCTCCAATGTTGCATCATAATCCCACATTGCAGTCTGCTTTTTTTCAAACTTTACATCTTCGAGTCTGTAAACTCTGTATTGTTCAACATTTGTACTTTTCAGTTTCTTCGTTTTATTATCGAAAATGTAGGTGACAATTCCGTCTGTATAGCAATTTAATTTGTTGTTAACGGTTACATAAGAATTGAAATTTCCTTTCACGAAAATATATTTTGCAGGTTTATTATTTTTAATAACTACTGTTTCGATATCTTTTACTCTGTCATTAATTTTTATAATCTCTTTATCAAAATCTGAATAGGAGAGTGTGGCAACCGAAAAGTTATCATATATAATTTGAAATTTTTCCTGAGCCGGATCAATTGACTTTTTATCTATTTTTCCATCAATATCAGAAAAGGCAAGAATACTTCCGTCCTTTCCAAAAACTGAAACTTTGGGAAGTGGCTTATTTGTTTTTTCCGAAACAAAAGTAACAGACTGTGCATTTATAAATTGAAATGCCAAAACAAATAGAATGTAAAACAGATAACTTTTTTTCATAATAATTTTTTAATAGTTATATAACCAATCTAATGACAAGACGAAACAATTTTAAAAAAGTTGCCTGAAATGGTGAATTCATTCCATAAAAAAAGACTGATTAATTAATAATCAGTCTTTTAAAGTTTTATTTTGTTACAAGTCCTTAGAAAGGATACTCATAAATTTCAGATTCATGTAAGAATGGGTTACCTGTAGGAATCAATTTAAGTTTAGCTAATGCAGAAAGCACTGTAAACATAAACAATCCAACTACAAATAATACAGCTCCTAATATTAGTAACAATACTTCCGGAGTGTTCCAGAAAGGTCCTACCGTTCCCGGCATAACCATATTGAAGTAATCTAATAAGTGACCTAAAATAACCACGATCGCCATTACTGTAACTACTCTGTAGTTTCTCTTGATGCTGCTACTTACTAATACCAATAATGGTAATAAGAAGTTGATGATCAACATTGGTAAGAAAGTAACTCCGTAGTGTTGGAATCTTCCGAAGAAGTAGTTTACCTCTTCCGGTACGTTTGCATACCAATAAAGCATAAACTGTGCGAACCATGTGTACGTCCAAAGCATACTTGTAGCGAAAAGGAATACCCCTAAATCATGCAAGTGATTGTCATTGAACTGTGGTAAGAAACCATTTTTCTTAAGATAAACACTTAATAAAATGATAACAGCAATACCACTTGATAGGCAGCTAACCATTGAATACCAGATATACATTGTAGAATACCAGTGAGGGTCAATAGACATCAACCAGTCCCATGCCCAAGCTGCAGAAGCAAACCCGAAGAATGCGATATATCCAACAGCCCATCTGTAAAGGAACTGATACTCAACTAAAGATTTTGTATCATCTACTTTTTTAGACTGTGCTTTCAATTTCCATGCGAAGAATGATGCTCCGATAACGTAGATCAATGTTCTGATTGCATAGAAAGGAATATTTAAGAATCTTTTCTTTTCAAATAAGATCACATCAAAATGTGCAGAGTTTGGATCTGTTAAATCCGGATCCATCCAATGGAATAAGTGACCTTGGTGGAAGATATTCAATAGCATTAAGATTACCAAGATTGCACCACCGTAAGGGATGTAAGAAGCAATAGCTTCCATTACTCTTGTAATAATAATTGGCCATCCTGCGTGAGCAGCGTGCTGAATACAATAGAAAAATAATACCGCGCAGCTTACTCCAAAGAAAAATACAGCCACAAAGTGTATAGCCGCTAAAGGCTGATTGTGAATCTGTAGTTCTGCATGTTCCAAGTGAGCAGCGTGATCCTGAGGACCAATCATTTCACTTGAATGTGTAGGAGCAGTATGACCGGAAGCATGAACAGCTTCCATCATTTGTTCTATTCTTTCTGTGCTAATTCCTTTATTCAAGAAAAAACCAATACCAAACAGAACTAAACCTACAACAAGAAGTATTAGAGAAGTTGATTTTAATTTTGGTGAAAAACTATACATTTCTTTTCTTATTTTTTAGTTTCGGTAGTAGTCTCTGTTGCAGCTGCAGCTGGTGTAGCTGTAGCCGTTGTAGCTGCTGCAGGTGCTGGTGCTCCTTTTTTGAAGGCGCTCATCACATACATTGCCACTCTCCATCTGTCTCCAGCGTTAAGCTGTCCAGCATAAGAACCCATTGCATTTCTACCGTTTGTTAATACATAATGAACAGATCCTACAGTAATTTCTCTATCAGCATAGTTTGGTACACCAGAGAAAGCACCGCTTTGTACAATTGGTCCTTGTCCATCACCTCCTGTTCCGTGACATGCAGCACAAGTATGGTCGAATAACATTTTTCCTCTTTCAATATCCTTAGCAGCGTTTGCCGGATTTAAAGGAGAAGCATTTAGTTTTTTAGATGCATCATAACCTGCGTTATATTCGTCTACATTTTTTGGAAGTAAACCTTCTTCAAAAACGCCATCTTTATTTTGAGCAACCGATCCTTCTACTGGAGCAAGACCTGTTGCAAAACTATTTTTAACAAATGCCGGAATTTCATTTTCATGATCTGAATACGCATCCTGAGCTTTCATCAATGGATCATAAGCTACAGGAAAGTACATATCCGGGAAATATACCAACGGAGTGTTTTCTTTCGGTCCGCAAGAATTAAGTAAAACTGTAGTTAAACCTAAAATTGCTGTAATTTTTAATACATTCTTTTTCATTTTAAGCGTCTTTAACAGTTATTTCTTCAACTCCGGTTTCAATAAGCAACTGCTTTACAGATTCTACATCTTCAGTTACAAACTCCATAAGGAATTTATCATCTGTAGTTCTAGGATCCGGGTTTTGTGCAGGAGCTCCAGGATACATTTTGTTTCTTACCAAGAAAGTTAATGACATCATGTGAGCAGCACAGAAAACCATCAATTCAAACATTGGAACTACAAATGCAGGCATGTTATGTGCCCAGTCAAAAGCAGGTTTACCACCAATATTTTGAGGCCAGTCATGATTCATCACATACCAAGTTACAGTGGCACCAATGGTAAGACCGTAAAGAGCATAGAAGAAAGCAGCATCAGAGATTCTAGTTTTCTTTAAACCTAAAGCTTTATCTAGTCCGTGAACCGGGAATGGAGTATAAACTTCGTTTATCGCAATCCCTTTATCGTTGAATGCCTTAACGCCGTTCATTAGATCGTCGTCATCAGCATAAAGTCCGTATACAATTTTAGTGGTGCTCATCTCCTTCTTTTGCTTTATAAGTTTCACCTGAGATTTTCAGAATCGATTTCAATTCGGCCTGTGCAATTACAGGGAATGTTCTTGCGTATAGTAAGAATAATACAGAGAAGAATCCGATTGTTCCTAAGTATACACCTACATCAATGATCGTTGGCTTAAACATTGTCCAAGATCCAGGTAAGTAGTCTCTAGAAAGGTTGATAACGATAATATCAAAACGCTCGAACCACATACCGATGTTGATGATTAATGCAATAATAAATGTTGCAATGATATTTGTTCTAACTCTCTTAAACCAGAATAATGCAGGAATAATTAAGTTACAGCTAATCAATGCCCAGAACGCCCACCAGTAAGGACCGGTTGCTGCACCTGGAGAAAGATAAGTAAAGTCTTCAAATCTTGATCCTGAGTACCATCCGATGAAATATTCAGTTGCATAAGCTACAGTTACCATACCACCTGTTAAGATAATTACGATGTTCATAATTTCGATATGATACATTGTAATATAGTCTTCTAAGTGACAAACTTTTCTAGCGATCAACAATAGTGTTTGTACCATTGCAAATCCTGAGAAGATTGCTCCAGCAACGAAGTAAGGAGGATAGATCGTAGAGTGCCATCCTTTAATAACCGAAGTTGCGAAGTCAAAAGATACGGTAGTGTGTACTGAGAATACAAGTGGAGTTGCTAAACCTGCAAGAACCAAAGATAGTTCTTCGAATCTCTGCCAGTGTTTTGCTTTACCACCCCAACCGAATGCTAGGAATGTATAAATTTTCTTTGTCCAAGGAGTTTTTGCTCTATCTCTGATCATCGCAAAGTCAGGGATTAATCCCATGAACCAGAATACGGTTGATACTGAGAAATACGTAGAGATCGCAAATACGTCCCAAAGTAGAGGAGAGTTGAAGTTCCCCCAAAGAGAACCAAACTGGTTAGGTAAAGGGAAAACCCAATATCCTACCCAAACTCTACCCATGTGGATAACAGGGAAGATTGCCGCCTGAACAACCGCGAAGATAGTCATCGCCTCAGCTGAACGGTTTACAGACATTCTCCAACGCTGTCTAAATAATAATAATACTGCGGAGATAAGTGTTCCGGCGTGACCGATACCTACCCACCATACGAAGTTGGTAATATCCCAACCCCAGTTAATAGTTCTGTTAAGCCCCCATGCTCCAATACCTGTTCCGATAGTATAAGCGATACAGCCGAATCCGTAGATGAATAGAACTAAGGCTGCATATAGTGATACCCACCATAATTTTCCTGCTCTTTCTTCGATAGGTCGTGCGATATCTTCTGTAATATCGTGATAAGTTTTGTGACCAATAATTAGAGGTTCCCTTATCGGAGCTTCGTAATGTCCTGACATTTTTTACCTATTTATTATTTAAACTTTATTTTTCTACTCTGTTTCTTACTTTAGTGTGATAGAACACGTTTGGCTTGGTTCCGATCTCTTCTAGTAAATAATATCTTCTGTTGCTAGAATATAATTTTCTAACTTCAGATTCCTTGTCATTCATATCTCCAAACGTCATTGCTCCGGTAGAACAAGCAGCAGCACAAGCACAAGAATTTTTAAATTCAGTGTCAGATACTTTTCTGTTTTCTCTCTTAGCAGCTAAGATTGTAGCCTGAGTCTCTTGGATACACATTGAACATTTCTCCATAACCCCTCTTGTTCTTACAACAACATCCGGGTTAAGAACCATTCTTCCTAAATCGTTATTTTGATTGAAGTCGAATTTATCATTCAAGTTATAAGTAAACCAGTTGAAACGTCTTACTTTGTACGGACAGTTGTTTGCACAATATCTTGTACCAATACATCTGTTGTAAGCCATGTGGTTTTGACCTTGCTTACTGTGAGAAGTAGCCGCTACCGGACATACAGTTTCACATGGAGCGTGGTTACAGTGCTGACACATTACCGGTTGGAAAATTACATCAGGACTTTCGTTTGGCTCGATTAAGATGTCGTATAAGTTAGGAACGTTAAGTCCTCTGTCAATACCTTCTTTAGTTTCGATCTTTTCTTTAGCAGAGTAGTAACGGTCAATTCTTAACCAATACATGTCTCTAGACATTCTGATCTCTTCTTTACCTACAACAGGAACGTTGTTTTCTGCCTGACAAGCAATAATACATGCCCCACAACCAGTACAAGAGTTCAAGTCAACAGATAAGTTGAAGTGAGGACCATCTGTATCATCGAATGCATCCCAAAGGTCAATTTTACCTGCTGGAAGCGCTCCGCTAATGGTGTGGTACTCCAAAGGCTTGTTCCATCCTTTGTGTTCGTCATCGAATGCTACGTTAATATATTCAGCTAAAGGAACTTCTTTAGCGATTTCATAACGTCCCATTAGAGTATTCTGAAGCTGAATACCAGCAAACTCATGATCTTCACCTGTTTTTTCGATCTTAGCATTTGAAATAGCTAAGTTAGAACCATCAAATAAAGGATAAGCGTTTACGCCTGTATCAGCAGTAGCTCCTGAGTTTTTCTTACCATATCCAAGCGCAAGACCTACTGATCCGTCTGCTTGTCCTGGCTGAATGAATACAGGAACATCTTTTATTGTTACTCCGTTTACAGTAAGGTTTACGATTGAACCGTCTAACTGCATTCTAGCATTAAGATCGTTTTCAATACCTAATCTTTCTGCATCTTTAGGAGAAATTGTCAAGTAGTTATCCCAAGACATTCTAGTGATTGGATCTGGTAATTCCTGCAACCAAGGGTTGTTTGCCTGAGTACCGTCTCCCATTGAAGTCTTAGTATATAATACCAATTCCAGATCAGAAGCTTTGAAGTTTCCTAATTCAGCAATAGCTTGAGAAGCGTTTCCACCTGCATAAGACAACGTAGTTGCATTATTAGAAGGAACGATACCATTATATAAAGCTTTGTTGAAAGAAGTTGCTCCTAAGATTGAAGCAGAACTAGCTTTTAAATAATCGTAGTAATTATTAGCAGCGTTGTTTTTTCCATTTTTCCAAACCAATAGAGATTCTTCAATCTGTCTTGATTTGTAGATTTTTTGGATTGTAGGCTGCATTAATGTATAAACTCCAGTCTGAGGTTCCATATCACCCCAAGATTCTAGCCAGTTAGCTACAGGAATTACAGCTTTCGCTGCTTTGTACATTTCATTTTTCTTATCTGCAACAGCAACTACATAAGGAACCTTAGTTAAAGATTTTTTGAAATCTTCTCCTTTTGGATGAGAGTAGATAGGATCTACGTTGTTCGTAATTAATACTCCAACTTGTCCTGCATTTACCCATGCTAAGAATTCGTTATATCTCGCTTGGTCAAATTCTCTTAAGAAGTTCGCTTTACCAGTGAAAGCTACTGAACCTAATTTTTGGTTGATCAAGTGTGCCAGAACCTGAGCTCCTTTAGAACCGTCCGCCAATACAACAGCTTTGCTGCCTTTAGCTTGTAATTCTTTTACGATCTCAGAAGCAATCTTGTCAGAAGCAGCGCCTCCTCCTACGATTGCATTGTAAACTTCAACTAAAGTTTTGTTTACAGCACTTGGCTTTAATCTATATCTTGAGTCAGCATTAGCACCAGTTAAAGACATGTTTGATTCCACTTGGATGTGTCTCAACATGCTTGCTCCCGGTTTTCTTGCTTCAGCAAAAGAAGTTTCTAAGCTTCCAGCGTTGTAATCTCCTAAGAAATCTGCCTGGAAAGAAACTACTAATTCAGAACCTTTAAGATCGTAAACTGGTAATGCTCTTTGTCCGAATACTTCCTGAGCAGCATCTAATCCTGCAGAGTAAGGGAAAGCATCAAAAGTTACAAGTTCAGCTGTAGGATATTTTGCTTTAAAATCAGCGAATAACTTTTTGAAAGTTGGTGAAGCAAAAGATTGAGATAAAAGAACGATCTTCTTACCAACTGCTTTAGCTTCTTCTAATCCTTTAAGAACGAAATCATCTACTTTATCGAAAGTTTCGTCTTTGCCGTCTAGCTTAGGTTGCTTTACTTTATCATTATCATAAAGAGAAAGTACAGCCGCCTGAGCTCTAGCGTTAGTTTTACCTAAATCACCAGCTGCCGGGTTTGGATCAATTTTGATTGGTCTACCTTCACGAGTCTTTACTAAAACACTAGCGAAATCGAACCCATCAAAATATGTTGAAGCGTAGTAATTTGGAACCCCCGGAATAATATCGTGAGGTTTTACTACGTAAGGAATCGTTTTAATTACCGGAGCTTCACAAGCAGCAAGCGTTACCGCTGCTGTAGAGAATCCTAGTAACTTTAAGAAATCTCTTCTTGAAGTACTTGATCCGTTTTGTTCAGCATCTCCAAGGAAATCTTCTACCGGAATTTCTTCCTGAAACTCTTTCTGAGCCAGCTTATTATTTAAAGCCGGGTCTTTAAGTTCATGAATACTTCTAAATTGTATTTTGTTTGAAGCCATTTATACTTCTAATTTTTAGTTATTAATAATGACATTTACCACACTCAAGACCTCCAATTGCGTCTACAGTAATTTTACCTCCGTCTTTAGGGTATTGCTTTTTCAGCTTTTCGTGTAGATTTTTGAAGTATTCTTTATTATAACCGTTGTTCATGTCCACTTCAGTAGTTCTGTGACATTCAATACACCATCCCATTGTGAAGTCATTAGCCATTTGAACAACATTCATTGTATCAATTTTTCCGTGACAAGCTTTACAAACAACATCAATTTTGTTTGTTGGATTCTTTTTGTTGAAAGAATTAATGATCGCTTGTTCACCTGCAACTACGTGCTGAGAGTGATTAAAGTACACGAAATCCGGCATGTTGTGAATTCTCGTCCATTCTACTGGCTGAGTTTTACCTGTATACTGTTGTTTAGCAGGATCCCAACCTGTCGCAGCATAAATCTTCTGGATTTCTCCGTCATAGAATGCTTTGTCTTTTCCTGGCTCCATGTAATCATTAGCTCCGTATTCAGAAATTGTTCTGTGACAGTTCATACAAACGTTCATAGAAGGAATCTCAGATACTTTACCGTATTTAGCACTAGAGTGACATAACTGACAGTCAATTTTCTGTTCCCCAGCGTGGATTTTGTGAGAGAAATAGATAGGTTGTTCTGGCTTGTATCCTTTGTAAACCCCGATCCACATGATCCAGTTCCAAATTCCATAAGTTGCCAAAATAGCTAGGATCGTTAATAATCCTTTACCTACATAATGGTATTTTTCATAGATTTCGCTGAAAGATTTAACTCTAGTTTCGTTAAGTCCAGCTAAGTCTTCAGATTGCCCTAATTTTACTAATTGTCTTAGTTTAATTAAGATCCAAACTAATAGAGCAGCAATCGCTAAAAGTGAAATAATAACTACACTTGTCGTAGTATTGCTTGCCGGAGCGGCTTGTGCACCATCTGCTGCAGTCGCTGTTCCTGTGTCCTTTTTAGGCTCTTCTACAGCCGGAGGATTAGTTGTAAAAGCTAAGATGTCATCAATATCCTTATCTGTAAGATTCGGAAACTGTAACATTTCAGTTTTATTAAATTTTTCGAAAATCTCATTCGCGTATTTATCCCCAGAAGCTCTAAGAGCTTTGTTGTCTTTGATCCACTTGTGAAGCCAATCTTTGTCTACACCGCCTTCTGTCTTCACTCGTTCTACAACCCCTTTCAAAGGAGGTCCTATTACTTGTTTGTCCAGCGCGTGACATGCAGTACAATTCGCTTTGAAAAGTTTCTCTCCGTTTTTAGGATCGCCGTCTTGCCCGTAAATTGAAGCACTGGTTGATAGCAATAAGCCTATTGCGATCAACGTTTGTTTATAATGCTTTCTCCAACTAATCATTTAAATTATCTTATGTTAGTAAAATATTGAACCAATCAATCCCGCAAAAATAATATTTTTAACAGGAATTTAACGCCATAACGAGAGGGGAAAATATCATTTGTGGTTAATTTGTATTAATTCTAAATAACTTCGTTTGGCATAATTTTTTAATTTGTATAAATTTGCCGAAACAAGTTTAAATGAAAAATTTAATCAAAATATTTTCAGTATTATCATTATTAGGGTTTTATAATATTGGAGCACAGCAGGTTGTGAAGAAAGATACTTTGTCTGGAACAGAGTTAATCATGTCTATGGACCCGAAAGTGAGCGATGCTTTGGGGAATTTAGAGGATAAATGTTCCCGAGTAGCAACTAATAATTCATCAAGAGATAATGATGATGACACTCCTTATACGAAGCCAACAAAGATTTATGTTCCGAACAGAGAGCTTACAAATGCAGAAATTTGCAGAAAAAACCCTCGAATTTTAGGATATAAACTTCAAATCACGACTGTGAAGAGTAATGAAGAGGCAAATGAAGTGAAGTCTTATTTCAGAAGAAGATTCCCTAATTTGAAAGTTGAGACGGATGCTTCACTAAGACCAAATTATAAAATTTTGGCTGGAAGTTATTTTACAAAACAGAGTGCTGCTTCGGATTTGTCTAAGGTTAGAGAGTATTTTAAATCAGCAATTCCTGTGCAATACAGAATTTTCTGTGCAGAAGCGAAATAATTTTTTTTAAATATAAAATATCAAAGCTGAGAATTTTCTCAGCTTTTTTTATTGGTAATATTGATTTAAAAACCAAAAAAATTCTGTCATTCTTAAATAATTATTGAAGGCTAAATAAGTAAATAAAAGTCCTAGAATAACAGTTAAAAAAGAGAGAATTTTAGGCGATGATTTGTATGAATAAAACAGCCATCCTAAAAGTAAAGGATAGACAAAAACAAAGTGTCCACCATAGATATAAGAGGTGTGAAGTCCAAATCTCATAATGCAATGGATGATGATATCAATGAAAAAAGAGATCATTAATATCTGAACAAATTTGCTTTTGAAATTCTTAAAATAACTCCACAAAATCAATATCAAAAGTATAGAAATGAATACATAAGGAATCCAAGAAGTGTAAACAGCCATAAATAAGCCTTTGAAATCGAAGCCTTTCATGTTGTGTTTATTACGAATGATAAAACTTGGAAATAAAATGTTCCCTCCAAAAAAATAAGATGAAATCATGTCCCAGGTCGGAGTTGATTTTACATTGGAGAATTTTTCATATTGACTGTTTGTTTTTGAGAAGATTGTTTTATACTTAAAATCAATTCTATTTAAGTATAATAATATGAAGCAAATACAAGTTAGTGCTATTCTTAGAATGGCATTTCCAAATTTCTTCCAATTTTTGAAAAGTCCTTTTTCAAATGCTACTGGGATAAAAACTTTTATAATGTTTGTTACGGTAAGTCCACCGATTGAAATTCCAGCTAAAATTAAGGGTATCGCCGGGATTTTTTCTTCTTTTTTAATTTTTCTAGCTGCGTAATAATTAAATAAAGTCAGTAAAAATAAGGTGTATGTAAAGTTTTCGGGAGTAAAAGAAAGGATAATATTTGTCGAAAATAATCCAAAGAAGAGAGTTATTAATAGGCTAAAGAATAATGGAAGGCTAATAATATTTTTGATATACTTAAAAATCTGGACCAGACCTAAGCTAATGACTAGATTGCTAAACCAAGCTAGAGTAAGCCTAAATGTATCGTTTGTTTTTCCATCTGAAATCAATAAAGCTAATTCTCTTATCCAATTAAAAAAATAGTAGGCTAGAGGGTGTCTTTCAAAGCTTCCTCCGGTCATTATAATTGAGCGGTTGTCAAAGCTAAAATAAGCATCCCACGGGATTCTGTCGTCAAAAATTATTCTGTAATTAATTGCAATATAAGAGCCTAAAATTCCATAACAAATAATGAAAAATGCAAAAACGCCTAATTCAATAAAGCTTGATGGAAATATTAATTTTAAAATATTAATTAATTTGGATTTGAAAGCCACTTGTTATCAATTTTTTGCAAATGTAAAAATAAAAAGCTCACCAAATTGGTGAGCTTTAAAAAGATTATATAATGAATAATTATTCTTTAATTACTTTTTCTGTAGTTGTTGTTGCATCTGTGAATTCAACCTGTAATAGGTATCCTCCTTTTGGAAGTGAAGAAATATCAACTCTATCAGATGTAGATTTCAATACTGATTTTCCTGAAAAATCTAATACTGTAGAAGATTTGATCTTTTTATCAGTTTTGATGTTGATTTCTCCTTTTGTTGGGTTAGGATAGATGTTTGTTGCTTTAGCTTTTGTTGCTTCACTTGTTCCAAGAGATCCTGTAGTGATTCTTACATCATCGACCATGAACATATATTTATCCGCAGATATACATTGAATACCAATTCTTACAGTTTGCCCAGCGTATGCATCAAGTGCATAGCTTATGCGTTGCCAAGTTAGGGGTGTTGCAGTTAATGGACTTGCTCCCGAGATAATTGTGAAATTTGCGGCGGCAGTTGGTGTTCCACTACCTACATAAACTCCTATTCTATATCTTTCTGGAGTATATGTTGAAGACATTGCTTTCGTCCATAGAGATAATAAATTATTGCTTGCGCCTAATGTGACTGCTGGAGATATAAGCCAATCATTGTTTGCAGTGACAGTGCCAACTGGAACCGCAGCCCAAGAAGCAGCATATTTTAACCCACTGTGAGGATCAAAATTTCTAGTTTCAGGATCAGCAGTAGTTGGAGTTGCTTGATTTGTTACACCAGCCACTGAAGGATTGAAAATTTGATAAGCCATTGCTTCACCAGCATTATCCCAAGTTGGGTCACCGCCTCCGGTATAAGTAGTTAGGCCGTCTAAATCTAGAGTAAGCCAGCTTCCAAAGCCTGTAATTGCAAAATTTGTATAAGATTCAAAGTCTTCATTTAGTAATACTGTTTGAGCTTGTGTAGCTGCTCCAGTAAGAAGTAAGCTTAGAGATAGTAGAAGTTTTTTCATGATATTTTTTATTTTATGTAAATATAACAAAAAAAGCTTAATGATAAAAAAAACTCAACCTAAATACTATATTAATGGATTATTAACAAATTTAAGAACTGCACGAAAGCGTCGAACATCCCGATATATCATCATATTCTGAAGGTCTTTTTATTGAAAATTCAGAATAAATTTCTTCATAAGGATTTTCTAATGCTGCTGTTAATTTGTTAAGCATTTCAGTTTTTCCTAAATTAATTTCTTCAATACATTGGTATAAAATAAAATTTCTTAAAATGAATTTTGGATTTGTTTTTCTCATTAAGCTAATGGATGCTTCTTTTGAGATTAAATTCCTACTAATTCTGGCTTTGTAAGTAATTATGAAATCCTCAATTTTTAAAAGTTTTGCAGTATCTAAAAGAGTGTAAGAAACGCTTTCAAACATAGCTTTCAAATCATTTTTATCATCAAATTTTTCTAATTGATTGAAAAATAGAGTGTAGTCTAATTGTAATTCCTGCATAAGTCCTTGCCAGTTTGTGAAAAACTCTTCATCACCATCAAGTAATTGATTAAATCCAAATTTCTTACAAAGCATATTGTCATGAGATTTCCAGAAATAGTCTCCAAACTCGTTTAATGTTTTTTCTAAAAACTGTTCATCTTTTATGATTGGATGTAGTGAATTTGCCAATTGCCAAAGATTCCATTGCGAAATTTGGCCTTGTTTTCCGAAGGCATATCTTCTTCCAGGTAGATCTGTGGTGTTGGGAGTGAAATTCAAATCATATTCATCCATCATAGAATAAGGACCGTAATCTATAGCTAATCCTAAAATTGACATATTATCCGTGTTCATTACCCCATGAACGAAACCTACTCTGAACCATTCGACCATAAGATCGGCTGTTTTTTTACAAACGCTTTCAAAAAAGTCTTTATATTTTTGAATTCCTTCGGAAGTTATTTCGGGATAGTAATTATCAATAGTGAAATTAATTAGTTTTTCTAAAGTGCCATATTCTTGTTGAGCAGACATCAGTTCAAAATGTCCAAAACGAAGGAAACTTTCTGCTGTTCTTACAACTACTGCTCCTTTTTCTTTTTGAGGATTTCCACTGTACATCATATCTCTTACGACATCTTCTCCGGTGAAGGATAAACTTAACGCTCTTGTTGTAGGAACTCCCAAATGAAACATAGCTTCACTCATCAAATATTCTCGAACAGAAGATCTCAACACAGCTCTTCCGTCTGCATGTCTGGAGTAAGGCGTTGCACCAGCTCCTTTCCACTGGATTTCTGTTTTTTTGCCTGAATCGTTTGTAATTTCACCAGCTAAAATTGCTCTTCCATCACCTAATTGCCCTGCCCAATTTCCAAACTGATGTCCTGCGTAGGCTGTTGCGTAAGTTTGAATATTTTCAGGAAGATTATTTCCAACAAGAAAATCCAGATCTTTTTCTTCAAATTTTCCTAATCCTATTTCTTCCGAAAGTTTATCATTAAAAACAATTAATTCAGATTTTTCAAAACCCACAGGATTTATAGTTGAAAATAAAACTTTAGGTGTATTTCTCTGAATAGTATTTCCAGAAAAATCTCCAGGAAAAATTTTTATAAAAGGTTGTTTGATGTTTTCGATATTCATGAATCAAAGTTATTAATAATAAAAGAAAAGACCTTCCAAATAATTGAAAGGTCTTGTGTATTTCTAAAAGAGAATTTATTTATTGAAATCTACCTCATCTGCTGAATGTAGGTTTTCATTAACATTTTCATCTTTCTTTTGTGAATTGTTTTTAGGGGTATTATCCACCGGTTTCGGATTTTTGATCTCGTCAATCGTTTGAAGACCTCCGTCATCACCATAACCTCCGCCAATACCTTTTAATCCGGAACATCCGTCTTTCCAATCGGAAGGTTTTGTGAATTTGTCATCAGGGGAAATTCCTAATGTTTTATCAGCCCAGACTTTCTTCATAAAGATTGCCCAGATTGGTAAAGCCATTTTTGCTCCCTGACCTTCTCCTGTTCCTAAGAAGTGGGTTGCTCTGTCTTCCCATCCAACCCAAGCTCCTGTTGCTAGTTTTGGTGTAATTCCCATAAACCAACCATCCGAGTTGTTCTGCGTTGTACCTGTTTTAGCAGCAATTTCCACAGCTTTTGAAATTCCTCTTCTTCCTAGTTCACCTGAAGCGGTTCCGTATTGTGCAACACCTTTCATTAATTCAATCATGGTGTAAGCATAAAGCGGGTTCATTACTTCTTTTGGTTCTACATTTACTTCTTTAATTACCCTACCGTTGGCATCTTCAATTCTCCAGATCATTTCCGGTTTGTTGTGATTTCCGTAGTTGGCGAAAGTACTGTAGGCTCCAAGCATTTCATAGATTGTAATATCTGATGAACCTAAAGCAATTGTATTGTTTCTTGGAATTTCTTCCGTTACACCCAAATCTCTTGCCGTTTGAATTACAGCATCAACACCTGTCATTTCAATAAGTCTAGCAGCTACAGGGTTTTGAGAGTGTGCCAATGCGTCTTTAAGTGTTAGCATTCCTCCTCTTCCCGGAACATGCCATCCTTTATGATCGTAAGTCCCGTTAGATACTGTTGAGCAAGGTGTCATTCCTAATTTCATAATAGCAGTTGCATATACGAAAGGTTTGAATGTTGAACCAACCTGTCTTTTTCCTTGTTTGATGTGATCATATTGGAAATGTTGCCAATCGATACCTCCAACCCAAGCTTTAATCTCACCAGTTCCGGGAACCATTGACATCAAACCTGCCTGAGCAATTTGTTTGTGATATCTGATAGAATCCCAAGGAGACATTTCAACTTCTTCTTCTCCGGCCCAAGTGAAACGTGAAGTTTTGATTGGTTTGTGGAATTCCATCATGATTGAATCTTCAGAAACTCCGGCAGCCTTCAATTGCTTGTAACGTCCGGTTCTTTTCATCGCCTGAAGCATTACGCTGTTGACCTGAGTATTTGTTAAGTAATAGAAAGGTCTGTTTTTTCTACCTCTTTGCTCAGCATCAAATCTTTTTTGAAGATCTGTTAAGTGTTCTCTGATCGCGTCTTCAGCATACTTTTGCATTTTAGAATCAAGAGTAACATATATTTTTAAACCATCTTTATAAAGGTTTAATTTCTTACCTGTCTGCTTTTCGTAGTCTTTAAGATAATTATCAATTTCCTTTTTCAAATAAAACTTATAGTAAGCAGAATAATCGTCACTAATGTTTTTAATTGGATGATAATCTAAAGTAATTGGCGTACTAACGGCTTTATCGTAAGTTGCCTGATCGATATAACCCGTTTTCTGCATTTGCTCCAACACAACATCTCTTCTCGTTTTAGCCCTGTCGATATTTCTCATAGGGTTATTTTTTACCGGGTTTTCCAGCATCGCTACGAACATTGCAGCTTCCGGAAGGGTAAGTTGAGAAGTTTTTTTATTGAAATAGATTCTTGAAGCCATTTCAACACCGTTTGCATTGTATAAAAAGTCGAATTTGTTGAAATATAAAGTAACAATTTCTTCTTTGGTATATCTTTTTTCAAGACTTACAGCAACAACCCATTCTTTTAATTTCTGGAATGCTCTTGCAACTTTATTTTGAGAAGCTCCATTAGTGAAAAGTAATTTTGCAAGCTGTTGAGTAATGGTAGAACCTCCACCTCGTCCACCTCCGTAAACAACGGCTCTGGCAACTGACTGTAAATCAATTCCTGAGTGTTCTTTGAAACGCTCATCTTCTTTAGCCTGTAAAGCATAAACAAGATAAGGAGGAAGATCTTTATAGGTAATAGGCTGAGTTTTTTCTTTTTCAAACTTGCCTAATAATAAACCATCAGATGAATAAATTTCAGATGCAACGTAAATATCTGGGTTTTCAAGCTCTTTTACATCGGGCATTTCTCCAAGAAAACCTTGAGAAACGGCAAAGAAAAGTCCTGAAATTCCTAAAACGACTGCAATGAGTCCAATCCAAATAAAGCTAACCCATTTTTTCCAACCGGTTTTTTTGCCATTTTTTTTGGGAGGAAGGGGGAATGTTTTTCCTTTACTTCCTGCGTTTTGTTTGTTTACTTCCATTTATGATTACGGTTTAGCCGTTTCTATTTTTACTCCAATATCTTCAATTCCGTGAAGGGCATCGTTTCTCATGGCTTGCACCACGCCGATTTCATACTTGCCTTTCGCAGGAAATTTGTAATTCAATTTATATTGAAAAAGCGTCTCCTTCGTCTCACCAAAACCTGTACCAAGCCATTCTCCGTTTGGTTTTGCCAATACATAATTCAAGGTATCGGTTTCCTTTTTCTTGTTTTGAAGATTGGTGAAATTTACGATAAATCTTATATTGCTGTAAGGATAATCATTGTTATTTCTTACAACAAATATAATATTTTTAGGATTTTGCGGATCTGAAATTTCTAGATTAAATTTTTGTTCACTTTTCTTATTCCATTTATTATCAACAGAATTCATAGTAACGTCCCCTTCCGAAGAAGAGTTACAGCTAAAGAAAAGGATAAGAGTTAATAACCCTAAAATTTTACGCATTGTTATCTTTTTTTGGAGGAAATTTCTTCTTGAATTTTTTCTTATTTGGGTTTGGTTGAGCACTTTTTTCAGGATCAGCTGCCGTTGCATCTGCTTTTTCTAACTGAGCTTTTGGCTGTTGTTGCTGAGGCTTTTGAGGTCTCGGTTTGTTAGAATTAGCGTTGGCGTTCGGGTTCGGGTTTTCTGACCTTGCTGGTCTTTCAGTTCTTTCCGGACGATCAGATTTTTCAGCATTTTGAGGTCTGTCTGATGATCTTTCTGGTCTTGGTTTTCTAGGACCTTGATTTGGACCGTTTTGATTGTTATTCGGTCTGTTTTGATTCTGATTTTGAGGTCTGTTTTTGTTAAAACTCTTATTTTTCTTCTCAAATCTATCAACACTGTTCTCCTGAATAAGGTCAATCGTATGCAAAGGCACATCAGGTTGTTTAAGATCTTCAAGAGGTGGAGTTCTTTCGCCTTTTTTATTTTGTGCGATTAATTTTTTAACCAAATCAATATCAAAATCATACCAAGCCATTGAACTGTCTACATACGCAAACCACATTTTCTTTTTGAAAACGTCAATTTTAATACAAAAAGCCCTTCCTTTTTCTGTATCTAATACTGTTGACGAAGAAGGGAAGTTGCTTAAAGCATCAAGGTAGCTGTCTAATTCATAATTAAGACAACATTTAAGTTTACCGCACTGTCCAGCCAGTTTTTGAGGGTTGATACTCAATTGCTGATATCTTGCAACGTTGGTGTTTACCGATCTGAAATCCGTTAACCAAGTTGAACAACATAATTCTCTTCCACACGATCCGATTCCTCCAACTTTTGCAGCTTCCTGTCTGAAACCGATCTGTTTCATATCGATTTTAGTTCTGAAAGTTGAGGCGTACTCTTTAATTAACTGTCTGAAATCTATTCGATTATCAGCAGTGTAATAAAATGTAACTTTAGAAGCATCTCCTTGATACTCAACATCTGTAACCTTCATTTCAAGGCCAATTTTGTGAGCAATTTTTCGGGCTTCTATTTTTACGCTGTCTTCTTTTTTTCTAACTTCCTGCCAGACTTCAATGTCTTTTTGGTTCGCTAATCTATATATTTTAAGTGCTGATTCTTCAGAAGCTCTTTTCTTCTTCATCTGAATTTTCACTAATTCTCCGGTGAGACTTACCACACCTACATCATGTCCGGGACTTGATTCTACTGTTACTACGCTACCTATATGTAAAGGAACATTATTTACATTTTTATAAAATAATTTTCTGTCATTTTTAAATCTAACTTCAACATAATCACACCTGTTAGATGCAGGATTATTGATGTTAGACAGCCAGTCGAAAACACTTAATTTATAACTATTACCACAGGTATTTACACTTTCACAGCCATTCGCGGTTTTCTTGGGTCCGCAAGAATGTGCAGAATCGCCGGATGTTTTACATCCACAACTCATATAACTTTTATTTGTTCTTGCAAATTTATATATTTTTATCTTTATGTAATTCTAAAAAATTCAAATATTCGTCAACATCATTGTTTAATATTAAACGAAAAACTTGATTAGTCAGTAAAACATTATTAAATGCTTAATAGTTATGTGTTTAAGGCTTGTTTTTGGCAAAGTGTTATTTTAAACATAATTTTCTTTTAGCATAATGTTTAAAATTTTAAGATTTATTAACAGTTGTAGCCAAAATAATTTTATATTTGGGTTATATAATAATAGTCTATGAAAAAAATATTAGTATCAACTGCTTTATTGGCGGGTGTTCTATCTTACGCAGGAGGCTTCAGAGTGTCTCTGCAAGGGGTAAAGCAATTGGCAATGGCACATACTAGTGCGCATGCTGAGGATGCAAGTGTGGCATTCTTTAACCCGGCGGGTATGTCGTTCATTCCTTCAAGACTGAGTATCTCAGTGGGAGCTTTTGCTGCAGGTAATAAAGTTACCTTCCAGAATACGAATACTCTGCAAAGTACAGAAACAGATAATCCTATCGGAACTCCTCTTTATGCAGCAATTGCTTATAGACCGATTGAGAAATTATCAGTTGGTTTCAGTTTTTCTACTCCTTTCGGGAGTACAATTGAGTACCCAAGTGATTGGGAAGGAAAAGAAATGGTTCAGAGACTTGAGCTGAAGGCATTCTATTTTCAGCCAATGATTTCATATAAATTTAATGATTGGTTTGCATTTGGTGCAAGTTATATCTATGCAAAAGGAGATGTGAAATGGGATAAGGCTATTACACAATTTGGAGGTGAGCTTAATCTTGACAGTAAAGCAAGCGGACATGGATATGGTTTTGGTTTCTATTTCAGACCAGATCCAAAGCTTGATGTAAGTATCGCTTACCGTTCTCCAGTTGATATGAAAGCTAAGGAAGGAAAGGCTACTTTCAAATTTCCGACAGCTTCTATCTATCCGTTATTAGGTCTTGATGCATCAGGGAAAGATAGCTTCACTGCAACTTTACCTTTGGTGGAAGAGTACACTATTGGTTTAACGTATAAAATTACTCCAAAATGGTTGATTTCAGCAGATTTCAACTACCATGGATGGGAAAGATACAGTAAATTGACGTTGGATTTTGGCAGTGCTCCGGTTGGAAATCAGCCATCAGATCCTACAGTTTCTGTTTCTCCTAAAAACTTCCACAATACTAAAACATTTAGATTAGGAACTCAATATGCATTTACAGATAAGATCTTTGGTCGTCTTGGTGCTTATTATGATGAATCTCCTTATGGAGACGAAAACTTTATCCCTGAAACACCTTCATACAATACATATGTTGTAACGGGTGGGGTTGGATTTAAACTAAAACAATTCGGAGTTGATGTTTCTGGAGGATACGCAATGCCTCAGGCAAGAGACGTGAAAAATGCTAATCTTGGTTTCTACGGACAATCCACAGCTACGGCATTTTATGTAGGTCTAGGTTTATCTTATAATCCTTTTTAATTAGAAAGACTATGAAAAAAATTATAATTTCTACAATCGCTATTTCCGCGTTACTTTTTACAACGAGTTGCGAAAATGAATTTGATACAGACGTAAAGGATGTTCAGGTTTCTAAAGGTGAAGCCGATTTTACTAAGTATGTTTCTTTAGGAAACTCATTAACCTCTGGTTACAGAGACGGTGCTCTTTATATTGATGGCCAAAATGAATCTTACCCTTCAATGATTGCTCAGCAAATGAAGCTTGTTGGTGGTGGAGATTTCAAACAGCCTTTAATGGCTGATAATAATGGAGGTCTTCTTCTGAATGTTGGTGCAAATGTACAGATTGCCAGTACAAAACTTTATATTGATAGCTTTATTGCAGGTGCTCCGGACATTAAAAATGCTAATAATAACGTTGCAACAACTGTAACAAATACTGTTTTAGCTGGTCCTTTCAATAATATGGGAGTTCCGGGAGCAAAAGTGGCTCATTTATTAGCTCCGGGTTACGGAAACGTTTCGGGAGTTTTACTAAAAACGGCTAATCCTTATTTCGTAAGATTTGCTTCAAGTCCAACAACTTCGGTTATTGCAGACTTTAAAGCTCAAAATCCTACATTCTTTTCTTTATGGATTGGTAATAATGATGCTTTACTTTATGCTTTAGCTGGTGCAGATAGTTCTGTAGAAACTTTAACGCCTCCAGCTCAGTTTGCTACATATTATAATGCATTGATCGCTGAGATTGCTACAACTAATGCTAAAGGGGTTGTTGCAAATATTCCTAGTGTAACATCTATTCCTTCATTAACAACGATTCCTACAAATCCTCTTACATCTGCTGTTCTAGGAAATGGAAATGTTGCTGCAGGTGAAGCGAATATTGATAATTTAAATACAAACCTTTACGGACCATTAAATCAGATCTTAACTGCATTTGGAGCTGGGGACAGAATTAAACCTCTTTCTAAAACTGCTGCAAATCCTTTACTTATTAAGGATGAAAGTTTAACAGATCTAAAGGTTCAAATTACAGCGGCTGCGGCGGCTTCAGGAAATGCTCAGTTAGTTGCTTTGGCTACTTATCTTGGGAATACTTATGGTCAGGCAAGACAGGCAAAAGCTGGAGATTTAGTGCCTTTAACTACAAAAGCTGAAATTGGTAAACCGGAACCAAGTGTTCCTGCTTCTTTATCGGCTAGAGGTATTGCTTTCCCTTTTGCAGATAAATATATTTTGATTCCATCTGAAATTACAGAAATCAACACGGCTATTGATGCTTACAACGTAACAATTAAAGCTGCAGCTGCTTCAAAAGGCTATGCTTTTGTTGATGCTAATAAGAAAATGAATGAGCTTGGATCTCAGTCAGGAGTTTCTTGGGATGGTGTGAAGTATACTGCTAAATTCGTTACAGGAGGAGCTTTCTCTTTAGACGGAGTGCATCTTACGGGTAGAGGGTATGCAATTATTGCTAATGAATTCATTAAGTCAATCAATGCTACTTATAAATCTACACTACCATGGGTAGATCCGAATAAATATTCGGGAGTGAAATTCCCTTAATAAAAGGAAAATAAAAACATATGAACCACAAGGAGTAATTCTTGTGGTTTTTTTATAAATTTGCAAAATCTTTTAAAAAGTAAAAATGGCCGATCAGTTAAGTTATCTGTTTTCTACAAGAACGAGTAAGGTCTTGGCAGAAAAAATTGCCCAACATTATGGGAAAGAATTAGGGAAAATCATCATTCAGGAGTTCAGCGATGGTGAATTTGAACCTGTTTTAGACGAATCTGTAAGAGGTGGAAGAGTTTTCCTAATCGGATCTACGTTCCCTCCAGCAGACAATCTTTTAGAACTTCTTCTAATGATTGATGCTGCAAAAAGAGCTTCTGCGAAAAGCATTACGGTTGTACTTCCGTATTTCGGACTTGCAAGACAAGACAGAAAAGACAAGCCAAGAGCGCCGATAGGTGCGAAATTGGTTGCAAATCTTTTAACGGCTGCGGGAGCAACAAGAATTATGACTATGGATCTGCATGCAGACCAAATTCAAGGGTTCTTTGAAATTCCTGTGGATCATTTGTATGCTTCAAGCATTTTCGTGGATTATATTAGAGATCTAAACTTAGATAATCTTACGATTGCTTCTCCGGATATGGGAGGTGCTAAAAGAGCGAAAAACTACGCAGGTCACCTAGGTGCTGATGTAGTAATTGCTTATAAGGAAAGAAAAAAAGCGAATGTTGTAGAAGAAATGTTCCTTATCGGAGATGTTGTAGGAAAGAATGTTATCCTTATTGATGACATGATCGATACTGCCGGAACACTTTGTAAAGCTGCAGATATCTTAATGGAAAAAGGAGCAAAATCTGTAAGAGCAATGGCAACTCACGGAGTACTTTCAGGCAAGGCTTATGATAATATTGAGAACTCAAAATTATTGGAAGTTATTGTAACTGACTCAATTCCTGTGAAAAATAATTTGACAACTAAAATAAAAGTGCTATCTTGCGCCCCTCTATTTGCGGACGTTATGAAGATGGTTCACGAGCATCAATCAATTAGCAGTAAGTTTGTTATTTAATTGATAGTTAGTTGTTTGCAAATTAAATTTTAAACAAATTTTTAAATTTTTATAAATGAAATCAATTACAATTCAAGGTACAAAAAGAGAAAGCGTGGGCAAAAAGTCGACAAAAGCTTTACGTGATGCTGAATTAGTTCCTTGTGTTGTTTACGGAGGTGGCGAGCCATTGAACTTCTCTGCAACAGAGAAATCATTCAAAGGTTTGGTATATACTCCTGAAGCACACACGGTATCTATTGAAGTTGACGGACAGGTAATTCCTGCTGTTCTTCAAGATATTCAGTTCCACCCAATTACGGACAGAATTATTCACGCAGACTTCTACAGATTATCTGACGATAAGCCAGTTGTTATGGAAGTTCCTGTAAGAATCACTGGTCGTTCTAAAGGTGTTGTAGCTGGTGGTGTTTTACGTCAGTCTTTCAGAAAATTGAAAGTAAAAGCTATTCCTGCAAACTTGCCAGACGAGATCGTAGTAGATATTACTTCTCTTAAAATTGGTAACAAACTTTATGTTGGATCTATCAAAGCTGAAGGTTATTCTTTCGTACACCCAGACAATGCAGTTGTAGTAGCTGTTAAGATGTCTAGAAATGCAGCGAAAGGTGGTGCAGTAGCTGATGATGACGATGAAGAAGAAGTTGTAGCTGAAGGAGATGCTCCTGTAACTGAAGAAGCAGCAGCTGAATAAGAAATTTCTTAATCACAATATAAGACCTGTCAATGTATTTTGGCAGGTTTTTTTTATGTGAAAAATCAAAATTTATGATTGATGATCTAATTTTCGAGTAAGCTATTAACAAAATATAATTTATTTATCGAATCTTTCTATCAACCAACAACAATCAACCCTCTCCTAAAAACTTTCTTTCGAAAAAAAAGCCGTAAATTTGAAGTGTTCTAAATAAGAGCATTTTAATTTAAAATTTTAATAAATGTTTGACATTCAAGAAATAAGAAGTCAGTTTACTATATTAAACCAGCAGGTGAACGGTAAGCCATTAGTTTACTTAGATAATGCGGCAACATCTCAAAAACCAAATTCAGTTTTAGAAGTTTGGAATAAATATTACACCGAGCTTAATGCCAATGTACATAGAGGAATTCATACATTAAGTCAGTTAGCAACCGAAGAAATGGAGCTTTCAAGAAGAAAAATTCAGAAATTTATCAATGCTAAACATGATTTTGAAGTAATTTTTACAAAAGGAACAACGGAAGGGTTAAACCTCATCGCTTATATTTTAACTCAGAAGCTTAAAAAGGATGATGAAATTATCATTTCTTACCTTGAGCATCACTCAAATATAGTTCCTTGGCAATTGCTTTGTGAAAGAACAGGTGCGAAACTTCGTGTTATCCCAATTGATGAAAATGGTATTCTTCAACTTGATTATTTGGATGAATATTTAAGCGAAAAAACAAAAGTTGTTTCTGTAAATCAGGTTTCGAATGCATTAGGAATTGTAAATCCGATTGAAGAAATTATTGCTAAAACAAGAAAAAATTCTGATGCTTATATTGTAATTGATGGCGCTCAGTCGGCTCCGCATTTCACTATTGATGTTCAGAAAATGGATTGTGATTTCTTCGTATTTTCAGGTCATAAAATGTATGCTCCGATGGGAACAGGTATTTTATACGGAAAACAGGAGATTTTAGAAGATTTACCGCCGTTTCATGGAGGAGGAGAGATGATCGCAACATGTTCTTTTGATGGAACGACTTACGCAGGTCTACCTTTTAAATATGAAGCCGGAACACCCAATGTTGGGGGAAATATTGCTCTTGGTGCTGCGATAGATTTTATTGAAAAAGTAGGACAATCGAACATTCAAAATCATGAAAATGCTTTGTTGGAATATGCTCAAAGACAATTATTGGAGATAGAAAACCTAAAAGTTTATGGTGAAAAAGCCAACAGAACGGGGGTTGTTTCCTTTAATCTGGAAGGAACAGGGATTTCTTCCGATGTTGGGATGATTCTTGATAAAATGGGCATTGCTGTGAGAACAGGACATCATTGTACGCAGCCTATCATGGATTTCTTCAATATTGCAGGAACTGTGAGAGCGAGTTTTGCGATTTACAATACTTTCCAAGAGATTGATTCTCTGGTGGAAGGGGTAAAAAAAGCACAAAGAATGCTTTCTTAAAAGACTTTACATTATTTTAATTAAAATACAATCACCCTTCATTTTTGAGGGGTGATTTTTTTGTTTTGTAAAGGTGAATTATTTTGTTTGTAATTAATTATTATTGATTATCTGGTTGTTATAATTAATTTTAAATAATTATTTTATAAATTTGATGCTATATTAAAACGATTACCATGAAAAAAATATTACTTCCTTTAGTCTTGGCTTGCGGGATGGCCAATGCTCAATTGTTTTCTGAGAACTTTAATACGGCAGCTTTACCTACAGGGTGGACAGTGAATAACCCTGATACTACCTATAATTGGGGTGTAGGAACTCAAGCTGGGTTTGCTTCATTTCCAACAGGAGCGGCGTTTTTTGATGATGACGATGCCGGGCCATCGGGTGTAAATACCAATGCCAGATTGGTTTCGCCTATTATTAATCTTACAGCAGCCTCCAGCCCTAAATTATCCTTTAAATATGCCAATATGGTTTACCAGGACGATACAACTCTGAAAGTTGAGGCTTTTAACGGAACTTCTTGGGTTCAGATATTTACTTTTTCAGGTGATGCGGGAGTTTGGAGTATAGATTTTAGTACACTTACCTATGTTCTTACTACTTATGCGGATGCTACAAATATTGATCTAACACCTTACGTTAATCCCAATTTCCGCCTTAGATTTGTATATGATGATGTAGGAGATTATTCGTATGGAATAGCGGTGGATGATATTGTTATTTCAGCAACGACTACATTGGGAACTTCGGAGGTTTCTGCTTCTGACAAGGTTAAAGTATATCCGAATCCTGTAAAAGATGATCTTTTCATTAAGTCTGATGATTTAAAAAATGCTAAAGTAAGCGTAATGGATATGTCTGGAAAAAAAGTGAAAACTTTCGAGGGAAAATCTGAAAAATATAATCTTTCTGATCTGCCAAACGGAACTTACATGATCTTAATTGATAATGGAAAAGAAGTCATCACAAAGAAAATTCTTAAAAAATAAAAAATAAAGCCTTCAATTTGGAGGCTTTTTTTTAACTACAAAAGATATACAGGATTAGCACGTTAGTATTTTAAGTTAACCAATAGACAGCAATTAAGACCATATTAGCTTTAAAAATCTTGATTTTTATTTTTTTTAAACTTTTGTTTTCAAAATATTTAAGTTTTACATTATTTAACAATGGCTTTTGTATCTTTTGTGGTTTAAATAAAAAGTGTAAGCAGGTTTATAATTAAAACTCATTCTAAATAATAGATTTTAACAATACATCAAATTTGATTTTTCGACTCTGAGCTTATACTAATTCCTATTAATTTTGTTGCGTAAAATTTATTTAATGGAATTAATAGAAAAATTAAACTGGAGATTTGCAACCAAAGCAATGAACGGTGAAAAAGTACCTCAGGAAAAGGTAGATAAAATATTGGAAGCGACAAGATTAGCACCAACTTCCAGCGGATTACAGCCTTTCGAGATCATTGTGATCACGAATCAGGAAGTGAAAGAACAAATCAAACCACATGCGTGGAATCAGCCACAAATTACGGACTGTTCGCACCTTCTAGTTTTCGCAGCTTGGGATAACTATACGGAAGAAAGAATCAATAATATGTTCGATCTTACGAATGAAATCAGAGGTTTCAAGAATGAAGGTTGGGAAAATTACAGACAAATGCTGTTGGGAACATATCCTCAAAGATCTGCTGAAGAAAACTTCACTCATGCGGCAAAACAAGCTTATATTTCTTTCGGAGCAGCAATTATTGCAGCAGCTTTTGAAGAAGTAGATTCAACGCCAATGGAAGGTTTTTCTCCGGAAGCTGTTGATGAGGTTTTAAACTTAAAAGAAAAAGGACTAAAAAGTGTTTTATTGTTGCCAATCGGTTACAGAGAAGCATCCAACGACTGGTTGGTGAATCTTGCGAAAGTAAGAAAGTCTAAAGAAGATTTCATTACAGAGATTAACTAATTATTATATATTTTATTCATAGAAAAATCCCTTTCAGAAAACTGAAAGGGATTTTGTTTTATGAGAATTAAACCTTGAAGGTTTCAATAATGTAAAGTTTAATTATTCGGTTTCCAATCCACAACAGCTCTAATAAAAGCTTCTGCATTTTCCACCGGAATATTAGGTAAAATTCCGTGACCAAGATTAGCAATATATCTGTCTTTTCCGAAACGGTTGATCATTTCAGTCACCATTTTCTTGATGGTTTCAGGTGTAGAATGTAATCTTGCCGGATCAAAGTTTCCTTGAAGCGTCATTGTATGATTCGTCAATGTTCTTGCAAGTTCAGGCTTGATCGTCCAATCAACACCTAAAGCTGAAACTTTAGACATGGTCATATCTTCCAAAGCGAACCAACATCCTTTTCCAAATACCACAACATGAGAAAGCGGACTTAAAGCCTCAACAATCTGATTAATATATTGCCAAGAGAATTCCTGATAATCTGCTGGAGAAAGCATTCCTCCCCAAGAATCAAAAATTTGTACAGCAGAAACTCCTTTTTCTACTTTTCTTTTAAGATAAGCAATCGTAGTATCTGTGATCTTTTGAAGCAATAAATGAGCAGCTTCCGGTTGTTGGAAACAGAAAGATTTCGCAATATCAAAAGCTTTACTTCCTTTTCCTTCCACACAATAGCAAAGAATCGTCCACGGAGAACCTGCAAAACCGATCAATGGAATTTCATTGTCTAGTTTTATCAAGGTTAATTCAATAGCATCAAAAACGTATCCTAAAGTATCATTCACATCCGGAACGACAACATTTTGAACATCTTCCATTGTCCTGATCGGGTTGTCTAACCACGGACCAACATTTTCCTTCATTTTAAAATCAATTCCCATCGCTTGAGGAACTACCAAAATATCAGAAAACAAAATAGCAGCATCCAAAGGAAATCTGCGGATTGGCTGTACTGTGATTTCAGAAGCTAATTCGGGAGTCTGACATCTCGTGAAGAAGTCATATTTGTCACGAAGAGCAATGAATTCCGGCAAATATCTTCCGGCTTGTCTCATCATCCAAACTGGCGGTCTTTCTACGGTTTCTCCGCGAAGTGCTTTTAAATATAGGTCGTTTTTAATCATAATTTATTAGACTATTACTGCCGTTCGTTACCTTCGGGCAATCACATTTTAAAGATTGTTTTTAACGGTCTTTCGTATTAATTCAAAGATAGATACGAGACTGTTTCCCGCGGAAGTATAAATCTTCTCTTGGGTGTATTTTCTTAGTTCGTTGGAAGTAGTTTCACCGATTGAAAAAAGCGTCATTCCTTCCAAAGAGTTCTGATTTGCAAAACTACGAACTCCACTTGGACTAAAAAAAACTATAGCATGATATTTTTCAGGTACCAAAGGATTGATTTCTTCGGTATTATAAACTGTAACTTTATTGTATTTGATATTTTGCAGGGGAAGTTCTTTGTCGAGAACATCAATAGCTAAGTTTCCACAGAAATGAAGAAACTTTTCATGCTGGCAATGGGTGATGATGAATTTTGAAAGCGTTTCAGCATTTTTCAACACCTTAAAAGTTCCAAAACCGTTTTTTCTTAATTCTCTTTTTGTTTTTTCGCCAACACAATATATTTTATTGTAGTTTTTGGCTGTAAAATCTTCGTTGGGCTTAAATTGATTTTTAAAAAAGGAAATTACGCCGTTCACACTTGTGAAAATAAGAGAAGAATTTTTTAAATCAAAAGAATTCATCTGAATAGGGTTGGTCTTAATAACCTCAACACAATCCGCCAAAATATCCTCTCCTAATTGCTGGGATAAAATGGATTGGTCTATGTTTTTGGTGAATAAAATTTTCATTAAGGTCTGTCTTTTAAATGTAAATCAGTAACTAACAGTCTTACTTTTTTCATAAAATCTTTCCCCGGATCGTCTTTTATTGTAAAATAATTCGGGTCAGTTTCTTTCCAAAGTTTAGAATTTCTAAAGATACCATATTCTGAATGCCCTATTAAATATTCTATATCGTATTTTTTGGTTAAAAATCTAATTAACTGAGCATTCGATGCAATTTGCTTCTCGGTAAGCGGTTGCTGTTTACTTCCGATATTTTCGATGCCTATTGCGCAATAATTAAGACCAATCGTGTGTCTTGCAAACGTATTGGGCTCCATGAGTTGATAGATGGTGCCGTCTCTGTCTACAATAAACTGGGACGAAACATTTAATGTACTTTGTTTTTTTAAAACATTTCGGGCAGATTCCAGATGTGTTTTATTGAAATACTTATAATTGGTTTCAACGGTTCCACCTGCGGTATAATGCAATACAATTATTTTAGGTGAAATAGTTGGAGACTTTTGAACAATCTGATAATGATCCTTAAGATACTCCAAGCTTAGGCGTATTCTTTCAGTAGAATAATCAATAGGTTTATTAATTATTTTAAATTCATTGGTTTGAGCCTTCGTAGAGCAAATTATCAATACGAATAAAGCATAAAAAAGATTTTTCATAAAAATGGCTTATTTAGAGTATTGATAATGTCCTGTAATGGTATATTTAAATAGTACGTCTTCCATAACCTGTCCGCTTCCTATATTATGTACGATTAAAAATCTTTTCCCGTCTGCAGATTTTTTATTCACAACAATTCCAATATGGGTTAGGTTGCCGGGTAGGATCCAAGTAACAATGTCACCCGGAATATAAAGGGTAGGATTGGTTTCGATTGATTTTACTTTTCCAAATTTAGAAAAGAAGACCATCAAATTAGGAACCCTTCTGTGATCAATATTAGTGTCAGGCTTTTTCAACTTCCAGGTCTTTGGGTATTTTGAAAAGTTTTTCGCCATATCCTCATGAACTTCTTTTTGGAGATCAATACCAACTTTTCTGTAGGCTCTGATAATAACATCCGTGCATACGCCTTTATCCGAAGGAACATCTCCATTGGGATAGGTAAGGATAAAATAAGTAGGGTCGTAGGTGATCGTCTTGTCTATAATCCCCAAAGCGGCGTTAGATAATTGAAGCGCAAATTTATTCTGTGCATTTGCAGTAAACACACAGAATGCGAGGAGCAATAAAAACAGAGCCTTTTTCATTATTTTGTACGTTAAAATATAAAGGTACAAATATGCTTAAAAGTTCTTAATAAGAAGATTTAATTTCGGCCATCAATTCTTTTCCTCCGTTTTCGAGAACGATTTTTGCAAATTTTTCTCCAAAATTTTCAGATTCATTGTATTCGAAATTTTCGTCTGTAGCAATGCAGTTTTTTCCGTCTAATGAACAAAGTGCAGCTTTGAAACGAATCTGATCTCCGAAAAATTCAGCAAACGCCCCGATTGGTGCAGTACAGCCTCCTTCCAGAGTGCTTAGGAAATTTCTTTCGATCTCAACACAAATTTGTGTTGGCTTATGATTGGCTACTTTGCTTAAAATTTCGTTGATCTCTTTCTTGTCAGAATGTCCTGCAACGGCAATTACACCTTGCGACGCAGCGGGGATCATTAATGGAAGCATTTCATAATCAATGTCCATTTTCATTCTTTTGATTCCTGCTAAAGATAAAATAGTAGCGTCAAAATCCTGATCTTCTAATTTTTGTAGACGAGTCTGGATATTTCCGCGAATATCTGAAAACTCAGCGTGAGGATAATTTCTTAACCAAAAAGCTCTTCTTCTCAAGCTGCTTGTTGCCAATTTCAACTCGTGAAACTCTTTCGTTCTGGATGCTTCCTTTCTTATTAATACATCTTGAGGAAAATCTCTTTCCAAGTAAGCAATAAGCTCAACATTTTCTGGAAGAAGTGTCGGTACATCTTTTAAAGAGTGAACGGCGATGTCGATCTCATCATTTAATAATGCAATGTCAAGGTCTCTCGTGAAAACGCCAGTAATTCCTAAAGAATAAAGCGGTTGATTAAGATTTTTATCGCCAGAAGAAACGATAGGTACAATCTCGGTTAAATAATTATTGTTTTGTAGGTGCCTGGCAACCTCTCTTGCCTGCCAAAGTGCAAGGGCGGAATTTCTCGTTCCGATTCTAATGCTTTTCATTGAATTCGTTGTTTGGTTGTTCAACTAATATTTCGTGCATTAATTTACTAATTTCTTCGGCTTTCCAAGGATTATCGATGATATATTTTGCAAAACGATTGGTGATTTTCTGGATCATTTTCTCAGAAAGCTCCATATCTGTGATGTTTATATATTTATTTTTTCTGTAAAAATTATGCATCTCGTTGCGTTCCATATTCTTAAGAACGGCTTTGAAATGGTGAATATTTGGTGCTAGTTTTCTCTTTTTTTCCCACTCAAGAAACTCTTTTGCCATTTCTTTGATAATAGATTCGGCTTTTGGGATCTCTTTTTCTCTCTGCTGAATAGTTTCCTGAATCTGTTTTGAAAGCTCATCAACATCAACTAAGGTTACATTTTCGTTCGTCGTAACATCTTTATCTACGTTATGAGGAATGGAAAGGTCGATAATTAATGTTTCTTTTCCGTTCGGGAAGTGAGAAGCGTTGATGATAGGTTTTTTGGCTCCGGTAGCAACGATAAGTATATCTGTGTTTTTCAACTCGTTGTCAAAATCAGAATAGTCAACATGAGGAATGTTATATTTTTCAGATATCTTTTCAGCTTTCTCCTGAGTTCTGTTTGCTATTTTTATTTTGGGCTGATAAACATGTTTTACAAGATTTTCAACCGTGTTTTGTCCAATTTCTCCAACTCCAAGTAAAAGAATATTTTTCTCGGTAATTCTTTTTTGACTGTTTAAAATATAATGAACGGCAGCATAAGAAACGGAAGCAGCTCCGTTGGAGATTCCGGTTTCGTTTTTAATTCTTTTCGAGATCTGGATAGCCGAGTTAATCGCTCTTTCCAGATAAGGATTAGAATTCTGTCTTTCTTTTTTAAAACGGTTGTAGGCTTTTTTGATCTGTCCGATGATCTCAAAATCACCAATAATCTGGCTTTCCAAACCTGCAGCAACTCTGAACAGATGCGTCAGAGCTTCTTCTTTGGTTAAAATATTGGCAAACTGAAGAAAATCTGTGATATTTACCCCGATTGTTTTACAGTATTCTTCGGCTACCAAAAGGTAATTCGGAGAAGTAGTGTAAATTTCGGTTCTGTTACAAGTGGAAACCACAAAAGCATCGCCTAAATTTTCATCATGAATTCGGGAGACAAAATTTTTAATATTTTCATCAAAAAATGCAAATTTCCCGCGAGTTTCTCCATCAGCTTTTTCGTAGCTTATAGAAAGAACCGCAAAATTTGAAGTTTGATTTATATTGGAATATTGTAACATAAGCGTTGCAAATTTAACGCTTTTTTTGTTAACCCCTTTCTGATAATGTATATGATAATTATCGTAAAAAACTATTTTGGGATGCTTCTAAATAAGCTTTGAATTGGTATGAAAAATGAAAATTTCAGGTTTTGTGCTAAAATAATTTCAAAATTTAATTTGATGATTTTTTAATGAGCAAAATTGCCTTTTTGTTGTCAAAAAATCCCCAATTTCCGGGTTCTGACTTCTATCCAAAAGTATCTTAAACCTTAATTCACTTAAAGTCTGTAATTGATTAATGCAAAAGTTAATAGAATATTGAAAAATTTAATAAAATTTTAACCAAATTATATGCTTATGGAATTTCGTTAGTGACGTTAAATTTATATCTTTGTAATCTTAAAATCAGAAGAAAAATATGAGTTTATTCGATATGTTTACGCAAGAAATTGCGATAGACCTAGGAACTGCCAACACGCTTATCATCCATAATAATAAAATTGTTATAGATCAGCCTTCAATTGTTGCAATTGAGCGTTCTACCGGTAAACCGATCGCGGTAGGTGAACAGGCGAAGCATATGCAGGGGAAAACTCACGAAGATATTAAGACGATCCGTCCTTTGAAAGACGGTGTTATTGCAGATTTCCACGCTTCTGAACACATGATCAAGGAATTTATCAAAAAAATTCCCGGGATCAAAGGTAGATTCATTCAGCCTGCTTTAAGAATCGTTATCTGTATTCCTTCCGGAATTACGGAGGTTGAAAAAAGAGCGGTAAGAGATTCTGCTCAAAAAGTAAATGCAAAAGAAGTAAGGTTGATCTACGAACCAATGGCAGCTGCAATAGGAGTTGGGATTGATGTTCAGAAACCTGAAGGAAATATGATCATCGACATAGGTGGCGGTACTACAGAAATTGCTGTGGTAGCTTTAGGAGGTATTGTTTGTGACAAATCTGTGAAAATTGCAGGTGATGTATTTACAAATGATATTGCTTATTTCCTGAGAACACACCATAATCTTTACATCGGAGAAAGAACAGCTGAGAGAGTGAAAATTGAAGTTGGTTCTGCTGTTGAAGATCTTGATGTTGATATTGAAGATATCCCGGTACAAGGTAGAGACCTTATCACGGGTAAGCCAAAAGAAATTATGGTTGGCTATAAAGAAATTGCTCGTGCGCTGGACAAATCTATCATCAGAATTGAAGATTCTGTAATGGAAACTCTGTCTTTAACACCTCCGGAATTGGCAGCTGATATCTATAAAACAGGTATTTATCTTGCTGGTGGTGGTGCTTTATTGAGAGGTTTGGCAGACAGACTGCACAAAAAGACTGGTCTTCCTGTTTTTGTGGCAGAAGATCCGTTAAGAGCTGTAGTTCGCGGAACGGGTATTGCGCTTAAGAATATGGATAAATTCAATTTCTTAATTAAATAATTTTAACTTTTACGACACTTTATCTGAATGGGATTTTTGCTGAGATTATTTTCGAAGAACTCTCTTTTTGTCTTCTTTATTTTCTTGCAAATCATTGCTCTGGTTCTGATATTCTCTAAGAATGCCATGCAGAGATCTTGGGTTGCCGGCCAGTCGGCTGCGCTTAACTCTAGGGTTTCCGGATATATTGATGAAGGAGTTACTTATCTTAAGCTAAAACAGGTCAACGAAGATCTTGTAGCTCAAAATAAGGCTTTGATGGTGGAGCTCTACGGAAAAGAGGGCGCCAAGAATCCGGTATTCAGAAAAGTTCATGATACTTTAGGAGGAGGACAAATCTATACATTTGTAGACGGAGAAATAGTTTTCAACAGTATTAATAGAAGAAACAACTATTTTACCATTAACCGTGGTAGAAGAGACGGCGTTTATCCTCAAATGGGAGTTATGGCTCCGAGAGGTATTGCGGGAATCGTTATTAATTCTACAGATAGTTATGCGTTGGTTCAGTCTGTTTTAAGTGTAAACACAATCAGAATTAATGCTGCTCTTAAAAACTCAGGATATTTTGGAACATTAACTTGGAGTGGTGATAACTCCCGAGTAATGCACTTGGCAGACGTTCCTAAATATGTTGCTTTAAAAATTGGGGACAGCGTTGTAACAGACGGCAAATCAGCAATTTTCCCTAAAGGAGTGATGATTGGTACAATTGCGGGTTACTCCGTTGATAATAAAACAGGTTTTTGGGATATTTCGGTTGAGCTTAGTGAAAAAATGGGCGCTCTGAATAAGATTTTTGTTGTTAAAAACCTTAAGAAAGCTGAAGTTCAAAAGATTCAGGATACAATGCAAGCTGTAATAAAAAAGGAAAATGATTAGCAGGACTTTATTTACGGACATATTAATCATGATATTTCTTGTTGCATTACAGATCTTTGTATTGAACAGGATTGTTATTTTCGGAAAATATACTCCGGTATTATATCCTGTGTTCGTTATGTTTTATCCTTTTTTCAGAAATAAATATCAATTTTTAGCTTTAAGTTTCTTAATCGGGCTTTCTGTTGATGCATTCTTGTCCACATGGGGAATCAATGCATTTGCAACCACTTTGATCGCTTATTACAGAACCTTGATTTTCAGGACATCTACAGATACATCTACAGACTTTTTCTCTTTTCAGTCCCTTCAATGGGCGCAGTTTTTAGTGTTTCTGTTTTCAAGTATATTCTTGCACCAACTTTTTGTACAATATATTGAATTCTTTAAGTTTAGCAGAATTTTTGAAATATTACTTAATGTGTTGGTAACAAGCGTAATTTCATTTATATTTATCGTTATTTACGCATTAATATTTAAAATCAAACAAAAAGTTTGAACACACGTTATTTAAAAATTTTTTCCGCCCTTGCTGTTATTGCCCTTATTTTTGTGGCGAGACTTGCTTATTTGCAGTTGTTTACCGACCGTTATGCACTTAATGCGGCCAATACTTCCATTAAAACGGAGTACGTAATTCCCCAACGAGGAGTAATTTTCGACAGAAACGGTAAGATCATGGTGGGCAACCAGCCGGCTTATGAGATTTCATTTACTCAAGCCTTAATGAAACCTGATTTTGATACATTGGCTTTTTGCAGCTTAATGAAAATCGATAAGAATGATTTCATTAAAAGAATTAATATCATTAAAAAAGAGAAATATTATTCTAAGCTGACTCCGATGACTTTTTTGAAAGACCTCAGTAGAGAAGATATTGCCAGAGTACAGGAAATTATATTTAAATATCCTGCGTTCAGTATTGTTTCAAGACCTCAGCGTCAGTATGAAGTTTCTACTTCCGGAAACCTTTTGGGTTATACGAGTGAAGTGAATGAAAGAGATATTAAAAAAGATTCTACCTATTATTTACCGGGAGATTTTGCAGGAAAATCCGGAGTTGAAAAATCATACGAAAAAGAACTTCGTGGAATAAAGGGAATTAAATATATTCAAAAGGATATCAGACTTAGAAATATTGGTTCTTACAAAGATGGAACTTTAGATAAAGATGTAGTAACAGGTAAAGATATTACGCTTACCATTGATTACGACCTTCAAAGAATGGCCGAAGAAATGCTTGTGAATAAACACGGAGCCATCGTTGCCATCGATCCAAATAATGGTGAAATTTTAACCTTAGCAACGGGACCGGATATTGATCCCAATGTTTTCACAGGGCCTAATAAATCTAGGAATTTATACGCTTTATCAAAAGATACCCTTTACGAAAATAAACCAACTTTTGACAGATCGCTTCAGGCGGCTTATCCACCAGGTTCAACATTCAAATTATTGACTGCCCTTTCTGCAATGCAGATGGGAGTAATGGATGAAAATACTATTTTTCCGTGTGGAGGAGGATTTAATTATAGAGGATTAAGAATTAAAGGTCACGGGGGTGCAGATCCTTTGATACCGGCGATACAGATTTCAAGTAACTGTTATTTTTCATATGCTTATTTAGCTATTATGAATAAATATCCGGGAAATCCGTCAAAAGGAGTTGATGAATGGAAAAAAATCCTGAATAGCTTTGGAGTAGGAGAATTCCTAAACAATGACTTAGCTGTTGGAGCTAAAGGCAGAATTCCTTCCGGGGAATTTTATGAAAAAAGAATGCAGTCCATCTATAAAGCAAGTGGAGCCAAAAAAGATCCTAAAAACTGGGATGCTTTGGCTACCGGAGCTGTTTTCAACGGAATGGGGCAGGGAGATGTTTTGGTAACACCTTTACAATTGGCCAACTATGTTGGAGCTATTGCCAATAAAGGCTGGTATTACACACCTCATATCGTAAAAGCAATCGATGGAAAACCAAATCCGGATAAAAGATTTAAAACTAAACATAAAACACTTGTTGATCCAAAACACTTTGAGCCTGTTTTAAAAGGAATGGAAGCCGTAGTTTTAAGAGGAACAGCAAGAGGATTAAAATCAAACGACTTTACACAATTAGCAAAAACAGGTACTGCACAGGTTCCTCAGGGAAAAGATAACTCCATTTTCGTGTTGATCGCTCCGGCTGATAAACCTAAAATAGTAGTTGTTGCCGTAATGGAACATGCTGGTTTTGGAGCAACTTGGGCGGGTCCTGCTTGTACCGTAATTGCGGAAAAATATATTACAGGAGATCTGAAAAGAGAAAATCTTTATAAAAAGATGATCACTTCAAGCTTTATGCCTGAATATAAAAGACAATGGATCGCAGATTTAAAACGTAAAGGATTATATGTAGATCCGAAACCGGATTCTGTAAAATTGAAAAAAATTCAGGACAGTCTTAATTTTATTAAAGAACAGAAAGCGAAACTGCAGAAAAAGATAGACGAAGAAACCAAAAACATCAAAACCACGAAGCAATGAAATGGACAGAGGGAATAGATAAGTTGGGTCTTGGTTTATACTTCATGCTTTGCATTTTTGCCATCGCGAATATTTACAGTGTTGACCAGAAATTAGGAGAAAAACAATTGATTTTTTTCGGTATTTCGGTATTTGTGGGACTTATCATCTTTTTTGGAAGAAGTAAGTTTTTCGAAAATATGGCGGGTATTTTTTATATCGGCGGAGTCTTATTACTTATTGGTCTTTTTCCTTTTGGTAAAGAGATTTTAGGGCAAAAAAACTGGTATAAATTCGGGAGCTTTACCATGCAGCCTGTAGAGTTTGCAAAAATAGGAACCACGCTTATGGTGGCCAATTATGTTTCCGGACCGGATTTTAATTTAAGTAACAGAAGATCTCTTTTAACAATATTGGCGATTATTGCTATTCCTGCGGTTGTTGTTTTGGCAATTCCTGATGTAGGTTCCTTATTGGTTTTTACGGCATTTTTTATTGCTTTATACAGAGAAGGATTAAGTGGTTTGCTTTTCGGTATCGGATTTCTTTTTGCGGGAGTTTTCTTAGTATCCTTGGCTATAAATCCTATTTATGTTGTTGTTGCTATTTTGGTGATTGCAGCAGGATGGATTGCCATGAATTACTATAAAATGTCTTGGGATGTAATTTCCATCGCGAGTATTATCGGGTCTATTGTTTTATTATGCGGATTGGCTTTTGGTTCACCATATATTTTAGAAAAACTTCCAAAACACCAACGAGAAAGGATTGAAGTTCTTTTTAAAGGTGAAAAAGCATTTAGAGATACTTCCGGTTACAATTTATTATATTCCAAAACAGCGATCGGTTCCGGAGGAATTTTAGGGAAAGGATATCGTGAAGGTTCTGTTACACAAGGAAAATTCGTTCCCGAGCAGGAAACCGATTATATTTTCTGTACGGTTGGTGAAGAATGGGGCTTTGTAGGCAGTGCGGTTCTTGTACTTTGCTACATGGTTTATATCGGAAGAATCTATTATCTCGCAGAACAACAGAAATCTATATTTAATCGAGTTTTCGGGTATTGTTTTGCCTCGATTCTTTTGATGCACTTTACAATCAATTTAGGCATGGTTATGGGGCTTTTCCCGACCGTTGGGATTCCGTTGCCGTACTTTAGTTATGGTGGAAGTTCTCTTTTAGCCTTTTCGATCATGACTTTTATTTTCTTTAAATTAAATTATGCTGATAAGAACAGCTTGGTTTAAGAGGGAAGTTTGAAGTTGGGTGATGGAAGTTTAAAAATATTCAGTCAGTTTTTAAATTTAAAAACTACGATATCTGCAGAATCTGCGGAGAATAAATCATTAATTAAATCAATAAGCTTTATGAAAGAAGCATACGTTCTTGACCAAAATTTCGAAAATACCGATTTTGGAAAATCTCCATTGGAAAAAGGCGAATATGAAAACTGCACTTTTCTCAATTGTAATTTTGAATACGCAAATCTCTCCGAATTTAAATTTACCGACTGTGAATTCATCGGATGCAATTTAAGTATGGCAAAGCTTTCAAACACAGCTTTTCGTGATGTAATTTTTAAAGGATGTAAAATGTTTGGGCTTCAGTTTAGTGATTGTAATGAATTTGGATTATCATTTAAGTTTGATGAATGCTCTCTTAATAATTCCACTTTCTATAAAACAACAATTAAAAAGACTTCTTTCAAAAATTCGAAATTAATTGAGGTTGATTTTGAAGAATGCGATCTTTCAAATTCAGTATTTACCAACTGTGATCTTGCTGGCGCTGTATTTGTGAATGCAAACCTTGAAAAAACAGATTTCAGGACTTCCATCAATTATTCCATAGATCCGAATATTAACAAGCTTAAAAAGGCTAAATTCTCCCTTTCTGAGGTGCATGGTCTATTATATAAGCTCGATATACAAATAGAAAGAAATAGCTAGTTTTAGAAGCTAGATACTAGAAATTAGAAGTTAGTATTAGGGATATTAAAATTTCCCTTCTCTGAAAGGATGGATTTCAAATCAACGAAAACCTCATCAACAATAAAAAAGCCATCAAAATTTTTGATGGCTTCATTATTTAAATCAATTATTTAAAATTAAAAACTTGTTGCGGCTGTTGCTGTTGTTGCAGCTAGGTTGTTGTAAGCTTCTCCGTTTTCGTTGATCACTCTTTTTGCGAATCTAAATTTAGGTCCCCAATAAGAATCATTAAGAGAAGAAATCATAACACCTTTTGAAGTGGCTGCATGGATGAATTTGATTTCACCTTCTTCAGAAACACTTTCTACAATACCTACGTGAGAAATTCTTCTACCGTGAGAAAAGAAAATCAAATCTCCTTTCTGTAGATTCTCTTTCTCAATTTTTTCTCCTTCCTGAGCCTGAGAAGCTGCTACTCTTGGTAAGCTAAGCCCTGCTGCTGCTCCGAATACAGAAAGCACAAAAGCTGAACAATCTATACCGTTTCTCGTCATTCCTCCGTATCTGTAAGGAGTTCCTAGGTATGTTTCAGCTTCCGTTAGGATATTGTCTATTGTTTTGTTGTATTTTACTACTTTAGCAATGCCTGCATTTTTAATAGAATTTTTTGCATTTGCTATAGATGCCGCTTTTTCTGCTAGAAAAGAGTTAATAAGTCTTTGCTTATCCTGCTCCATTTTGTTTGTATCTAGTGAAGCTAGTTTGGCATCTGTTTTGTATTCTTTAGAGTAAGTTGCTGGTTTTGAAACTACATAATTTGTAACGCAAGATTGTAGTGAGACTGTAGAAACTAAAGCTACTAAATAAGACAAAACTCTTTTCTTCATATACATATTTATTACCGTGTTAAAGGGATATTTATTTCAAAAGCCTTACAAAAGTAGAGATTCCGAGTAAAACGAGCCCGATATGATTATTATCAGGTTCTGTATTTAACATATTTTAACATATACTTTAAGTATGTTAAAGAAAAACAAACCGCTACGTCCCATTTTTGGTGAATGAGCGGTTTTTTTTATTATGATTCTTTAACATAATAATTGATATTTCCTCTATTAATCATAGTTGAGTTTTTAAAGCGCCAATTTTCAGACTGTTAATAAATCAAAAAAACTCCCCGGAAAAAACCGAGGAGTTTAACTAATATGGAACTTTACAGATGTTATCTTGTAAATAACATTTCTCTATATTTCGTCATTGGCCAAAGCTCATCATCAACCATCATTTCAAGATCATCAGAAGCTTCTCTGATCGGATCAAATAACGGAATTACATTCGTGCAGTATACTTCTGCTTGCTTTTGGCTGTCAGACGTTGCTTTTGCAGCTTCTCTCGCTTTCATAAGATCCTCAACACCTAATTTGATTTTAGAAATGTTTTCAGAAATCTGAGTAATTAAACTCATTTGTTCTTTTGCTAATTTTTTGAACTCTTTGTCTTCAAAAATTTCTTTAAGACCTTTTACATTCTCAATTAATCTGTTTTGATAATTTAAAGCGGAAGGAATGATGTGGTTTCTTGCGATATCGCTTAAAACTCTTGCTTCAATATCAATAACTGTAGAATATTTTTCTAATTTGATCTCGTTTCTTGCTTCAACTTCTCTGTGAGTGAAAATTCCCATTTCCTCATAAAGATCTACAAACTTCTGATCCATTTCTTGCTTTAAAGCTTCAGGAGTAGTTTTTAAGTTGTTAAGACCTCTTTTCTCAGCTTCTTTTGCCCAGTCGTCAGAGTATCCGTCACCTTCAAACATAATGTTTTTAGATTGCTTGATGTATTCTCTTAGTACGTTGAAAATAGCTTCGTCTTTCTTCAATCCTGTTTCAATTAGAGCATCAACTTCTTTTTTGAAGTCGTTTAATTGTTTTGCAGCAATTGTGTTCATTACCGTCATAGATTCTGCGCAGTTTGCAGAAGAACCTACCGCTCTGATCTCAAATTTATTTCCTGTAAATGCAAATGGAGACGTTCTGTTTCTGTCAGTGTTATCTAATAGAATTTCAGGAATTTTTCCAACTACATTTAGCTTTAGATCTGTTTTTTCGTCCGGAGAAAGTTTTCCTTCAGTTACTTTTTCCAATTCTTCTAACACTCTGAACAACTGACTTCCGATAAATACAGAAATAATTGCCGGTGGAGCTTCGTTTGCACCTAATCTGTGGTCATTGCTTGCAGAAGCGATACTTGCTCTTAAAAGATCAGCATATTCGTGAACAGCTTTAATAGCATTAACGAAGAATGTTAAGAACTGTAAGTTTTTCTTAGGGTTTTTTCCTGGGCTTAATAGGTTTTCACCTGTATCAGTAGCTAAAGACCAGTTGTTGTGCTTTCCACTTCCGTTTACTCCTGCGAATGGCTTTTCGTGGAATAAAATATGGAAATGGTGTCTGTGAGCAATTCTTGCCATAACATCCATCAACAAAGAGTTGTGGTCTACTGCAACGTTTACTTCCTCAAACATCGGAGCCAGTTCAAATTGGTTTGGAGCCACCTCATTGTGTCTTGTTGTTACAGGAATACCCAATTTCATACATTCGATCTCCAATTCTTTCATGAAGTTCATTACTCTTGTAGGAATTGAACCGAAATAATGGTCATCTAACTGCTGTCCTTTTGCAGGAGAGTGTCCTAATAAAGTTTTCCCAGTTAATACCAAGTCAGGACGAGATTGGTATAATGCAGAGTCAACCAAGAAATATTCTTGCTCCCAACCTAAAGTAGGAGTTACTTTTGTTACATTTTTGTCGAAATACTGCATTACGTTTGTTGCAGCTTCATCCACAGCATTCAAAGCTCTTAAAAGAGGTGCTTTATAATCTAAAGTTTCTCCTGTGTAAGAGATGAAGATTGAAGGAATGCAAAGTGTAGTTCCCATAATAAAAGCAGGAGATGTAGGATCCCAAGCAGTATATCCTCTAGCTTCGAAAGTGTTTCTGATTCCTCCGTTCGGGAAAGAAGATGCATCAGGCTCTTGCTGGATCAACATTCCGCCGCTGAATCTTTCGATCGCTCTACCACCTTCAATTGGTGTGAAGAATGAATCGTGCTTTTCTGCAGTACTTCCTGTTAAAGGCTGAAACCAGTGCGTGTAATGTGTTACTCCTTTGCTCATTGCCCAATCTTTCATAGCTACTGCTACCTGATCTGCAATTAATCTCTGGATTTTACTTCCTTTTTTAATAGCATCCATAATAGATTGGAATGCTTCTTTTGTTAAATATTCTCTCATTGTGTTTTCAGAGAATACATTTTCACAAAATAATTCTGACAATTTCGCAGGAATTTCTACTGAATTATCTTTTCTAAAGTCCTTGAATGGTAATGTTTCTAATGCTTTAAATCTTAAAGTTGACATATTAAGGTTGTATTTTGTGGGGCAAATTTACAAAAAAAATAGATTGAAAATATTTTTACCCTTATTTTTTTAGGGGTGTCTGTGAAATTTATAAAAATTTAAACAATAATTTAATTTTTAAACCTCATCAAATCCTTATTATGTTAAGTCGTTTGTTAAAAGATACTTAAAATAAGTTGAGGGGAGATTTCGTATATTTGTGTGAAATTTATTTTATGACAAATTCTAGAGCAAGAGAAACAACAGAGGCAATTGAAAGACTATACATCTCTATGAGACATTTATTTTATAGAGGATTTTTCAAGCCGGCAGGTGTTTCTGGAGAAAGTATTAGAAGTTTGTTGAAAACAATCAATCCTGAAATTTATGGTACCATGAATGTTCCAAACAAATTGGAGCTAGATGGTTTGATGTATGTTTTAGACAGACTTCCGGAGGGAATTGAGGAATGTGCTTTTATTCATCTTACATCAGATGAGGGTTTTGATAAAGGAAGTTTCGAACCAATTGTACCTAAAAAGAGAAGAAGAAACTGTTACAGAATAGACGAACACCAGATGAATATCGAAGTTCTTTTGGGACGTTCTGAAATCTATGACATTCTTACTCACTTAACCTTCTTATTTATAGAAGCGGACAAGATCCGTAATCTGGCGTTCATTCAGGACGAAAACTGGAAGCCGACACGTGCTTTCAAAATTATCGAAGAAGTAGTAAAAGGCGAAAAACAATTCAGCAGAAGAGAAAAAGAGGTTGCTCTTATTCACTTATCTTCTTTAATAGGAAGAACTTTTGATGAAACGTTGAGAGCTTACAATACTTTCGGAGACGATAGTAATCCAGATCGTTTGTTTAAGATCATTTACAACTTAGGAAAAGTAAGTTTGGAAGATGCTAAACAAAGCAGAGAAAGAGAAATTCATTTCAGTGCTATATTAAAGGAAAGAGTAGGTCACCATTATTTTGGAGAAAAATGGGCCAACAAAGTGAAAGAAGTTTTATTTGAAAATGATCTTCACATGCGTCCGTTACATATTATTTCTGCGAACATGCACTCAGTTAAAAACATGCTGTATGGAAATGATGCTCTGAAGAAAAAAGATCACAAAGAAGTAGACTATAAAATGTACGGAGATATTTCCGACAAGAAAGATCTTCGTGATAAAGTTTCAAAATATGCATTAGACCAAGGTTTAATTTATATTGATGATAAAAGTGGAAGTAATATTGATGTTCAGATCATTGATTTAAGCAAAACAGAACTTAAAAACACACCGTTCGGTCATATTAAATATGGAGGAGACGATGTAATTATGGTTTTTGATTATGCTTTCGGAGAACAGGCTTTTGAGGTGATGGATGAGTTATTAAGACCTTTTGAACAAAAAGGAGAGGTTTATATGATGAAAGTTAAATCTGTTTCCATCATGGGTAAAGCTGGAATTTTAGAAGGTGCAAAAGGAGACATCATGATTCCAACTTCTCATATTTTTGAAGGTACAGCAGATAACTATCCTTTTGAAAATGCTTTAAAACTGGATGATTTTAAAGATGATGAATTAAAAGCTTTTGAAGGAACGATGATCACTGTTTTAGGAACATCACTTCAAAACAGAGATATCTTGTCATATTTCATGCATACTTCTTGGAAAGCAATCGGGCTGGAAATGGAAGGAGCACATTATCAAAAAGCAATTCAGGTGGCGTCAAAAATCAGACATCACATTGCACCAGATCTTTTTGTTTGCTATGCTTACTATGCTTCGGATAATCCTTTGGAAACGGGAAGTACATTATCTTCAGGAGGTTTAGGACTTACAGGGGTAAAACCAACGTATCTGATTACATTGAAAATTTTAGAAAAGATTTTAGAAAGCGGAAAGAAATTACCTGCTAAAAAATAATTTTGATTTCTAAATTATATATAAACCTCGAGTGTTCTGCATTTGAGGTTTTTTGTTTCTTTTACTAACCACAGATTTGCACAAATTTTCACAGATGATTGCGCATAAGATCTGTGTAAATCCGTGAAAATCTGTGGTCAAAATAATATCAAATAACATAATTTAGAAAGATCAGCGAGACATAAAAAAGTTTAAATTAATTATCTTTAAAAAAATTAAAAATAATGAGCTCAGTTTCACAATTATCAAAAAGATTCAGAGAAGTTTTGCTTGATGGTTTCTGGATTGCAAATACCAATTTTAAAGATCAGCTTAAAAATGTAACCTGGGAACAGGCCATAACAAAAGTGAGTTCTTTGAATACTATTGCAATGCTTACTTTTCATATTCATTATTATATTGCAGGACTTATTAATGTGTTTGAAGGTGGTGATCTCGAAATTAAAGATAAATACAGTTTCGATTTCCCTCCAATTGAATCTCAGGAGGAGTGGGAAGAATTATTAAATCAATTATGGATCGATTCTGAAAAGTTTGCAATATTATTAGAACAAATGCTTGATTCTAAAATGGATGAAGTTTTTGTTGATGAGAAATATGGAACTTATCTTCGAAATATTGATGGAATGATTGAACATTCTTATTATCATTTGGGGCAGATTACTTTGATTAAAAAGCTTTTGAAAGATATATAAGCTTTATTTTTAAACACAAGTAACACTAATTTTCTCCCGAATAACACGAATATTATTTGTGTTTAAAATTGTGAATTCATTTGTGATATTCGTGTTTAAGTATTTAACAAATCCAATTAAAATTCATCTAAAACTAGATCAAACAGAATAAAACCTCAGCATAACTCCATTTTTTAGGTCTTATTTTAATTACTTATCTTTAAAAAAAATAAAATTTTAAATGAAAAAATCGGTTGCAATCCTATTTGCATTTATCATTTCTCAATTTCAGGCGCAGCAGACGCCTTACTATCAGCAGGCTGCGAAGTACAAGATGGATATTGATGTTAATGCGGAAAAATTTACTTATCAGGGAAATCAAAATTTAGAATATACCAACAACTCTCCGGACGAATTGAACGTGGTGTATTTCCATTTATACTGGAATGCCTTTAAACCTAATTCAATGATGGATCAAAGAGTGGCAAGCCAGGGTAAAAATGGGGATTCAAGATTGCAAAAAGATGGTATTTCAAGATTGGCTTCTATTCCAAAAAATGAAGAAGGAGCTCAAAATATTCACTGGATCAAACAAAACGGACAAAACCTGAAGTTTGAAATTCAGGAAACGATCATGAAGGTATATTTGGAAGAACCTATCAAGCCAAATTCTACAACCAATTTCACAATGGAATGGGATGCTGTTATACCTCAGCAAATCAGAAGAAGCGGAAGAAATAACAAAGAAGGCGTTGATATGACCATGACGCAATGGTATCCTAAAATTTCAGAGTACGATTATGATGGATGGGCTACTTTCGATTATTTGGGAAGAGAATTTCATGCACCGTTCTCGGACTTTGATGTTACGATTAAAATCAATAAAGATTATGTAGTTGGAGCAGGGGGAATCCTTGAAAATCCGACAGAAGTTAAAGGTTACGATGCCAATGCAAAAATCAAAACCGAAAAAGATAAAAAAGCAACTTGGAGATGGACAGCCAAAAATATGCTGGATTTCGCTTGGAGTGCAGACAGAGATTATGTTGTAAAGAGTTTTGATGTTCCGGAAGGTCCAAAAGTTTTCTTGGTTTATCAAAACAATGACAAAACAAAAGCTTGGGAAGAAGCTCCGGCTTATCTTACAAAATATTTCCAGATCATGAATGCTCATTTCGGGAAGTATGTTTATCCGACTTACGCCTTTATTCAAGGTGGAGATGGCGGAATGGAGTACGGAATGTGTACAATGATCTTAGGTGAAGCTAAAAATATTAAAGATTTAATGGGATTAATGGCTCATGAAGGATCTCATTCTTGGTATCAGCAGATGTTGGCGACCAACGAGTCTATGCGACCATGGATGGATGAAGGATTTACAAGCTATGCAGAAGGGTACACGATGTATCAGTTATTTCCAGAAGAATTGCCAAATCCTTTTGCTAAAACATTGGATGCTTACAGAAAATTCCTTCAAAAGAAGATTGAAGAACCTGCAGTTTGGCTAGGAGATCACCATGATAATGGAACTTCTTATACCTATTCTACCTACGTGAAAGGAGAATTATATTTGGTCGAACTAGGCTATATCATCGGTGAGCAAAATTTAGCCGAAACCTTGAAACAATACTACGATCAGTGGAGCATGAAACATCCTACGGACAGAGATTTTCTTCATATTGCTCAGAAAGTTTCAGGGATGGATTTGAAATGGTTCCATCATTACTGGATTAACACCATAAAAACGATCGATTACGGAATTAAGGATGTAAAATACGATGCAAAATCTACAACGATCACTTTGGTTAATAACGGACAGGTTCCCATGCCGATTGATTTCAGTGTAATGACTACGGATAAAAAGATTGTTACTTACCAGATTCCAACAAATCTTACCCACACTTGGAAGTCAAAAGATGCTTATGGGGATTTTAAAACGGTAGCGTATTGGCCTTTTACACAGAAAGAATATACGTTAACGGTTCCGTACACAAAGTCTCAATTATCTGTTCTGGGAATAGATTTCAGTCAGAGAATTGCAGATGTGAATATGGAGGATAACTTTTTAGAAGTGAAACAGTAGAAAATAAAATATATAAAGGAGTGTTGGAAAATACTCCTTTTATTTTTTATAAATTTGAAATTATTTTTAAATAAATGAATTCAATCGTAATCAACGTAGGAAACAGCAATATCAGATTTGGTCTTTTTGATGATGACAATTGTGATATTTCGTGGGTGATCAATACAAAACCTTACAGAACGGCAGACGAACTTTACGTTCAGATGTTGATGTTGTATCAGACCTATAAAGTAGAGCCAAAAGACATCACTAAAGTTATTATAGGATCTGTGGTTCCTCAGCTTACTAAAGTGGTGAGTTCGGCGATAAAAAAAATCCACGGAATTCTTCCCGTGATTGTTGACAGAAGTACGCCTTCAGGAGTTGTGGCAAAATCTAAGCAGATGGGAACTGATATTTATGCCAATCTTGTCGCTGCGCATAATTTGTATCCGGACAGAAAGAAAATCATTATAGATTTTGGAACGGCTCTTACTGCAAGTTGCGTTACGGAGACAGGCGAAACTTTGGGCGTAATTATCGCTCCGGGAATTATTACAGCATTGAATTCTTTAATCAGTCAAACTGCCCAGCTTCCTGAAATTGAATTAAAAAAGCCAAAAACCGTTTTAGGATTGGATACTGTGACCTGCATGCAAAGCGGAATGGTTTACGGATTTTTAGGAATGGTAGAAGGTTTTATCGACCGAATTAATGATGAGGTGAATGACGATTGTTTTGTGATCGCAACGGGTGGTGTTTCGCACGTCTATAAGCCTTTAACGAACAAAATACACATTACAGACAGGCTTCATACCTTGAAAGGATTATACTTTTTAGGAAAAGATTTATAAATGAAAGAATTTCCAAGAATAGAAACAGAACGACTGATTCTCTCTCAATTGAAAGAGGAAGATCTTCCTTTGGTGGTTGAATATCTCCAATCGAAAATTTTTTCTGATCTTACCTCAAATATTCCTTCTCCATATACTGTAGATGATGCTAAATTTTGGTTGAATAATTCTCAACAGGCTTTCGAAAGCGGATCAGGATTTACTTTCGCGATTCGAAATCAAAACGATCAAATTATTGGAGCAATTGGACTTCATGATAGGGGAGACGACAAGGCAGAACTCGGATATTGGCTGGGCGCTTCGTTTTGGAATAAAGGCTACATCACAGAAGCTGCAAAAGCGATTATCGATTTTGGATTTAATGAATTGAATTTAAACAAGATCTACGCTACCCATTTACTACACAATCCAGCATCAGGAAAGGTCTTGGAAAAAATAGGAATGGAAAAAGAAGCCTTATTGAAACAACATTTAAAGAAAAACGGAGAATATTTTGATATTCCGATGTATTCTGTTTTTAAAAATAAAGATTAACGCTTAGATTTAAAAAATTCCTTAACGATTGAAGAGCACTCGTTTTCCATAACGCCAACAACCATTTCTGTTTTTGGATGAAGCGAAAGATGTTTGTTGATAAATCCTCTCTGCTCATCTCTGGCACCAATCACAACTTTTGAAATCTGCGACCAGGAAAGGGCTCCCGAACACATCACGCAAGGTTCCAGCGTCACATAAAGGGTACAGTTTTTTAAATATTTTCCACCAAGAAAGTTCGCTGCTGAGGTTATTGCCTGCATCTCGGCATGAGCTGTAACGTCATTTAAAGTTTCTGTAAGATTATGCGCTCTCGCAATCACTCGATTATTAGAAACTATAACACATCCGATAGGAACCTCATCTTTTTCCAATGCAATTTCAGCTTCCTGAAAAGCTATTTTCATGTAATATTCGTCGGTAAACATTTACTCGAAATTTAAAGTTAGGGGAAGAGAGAACCTATATCTTACAGGATATCCGTTTAATCTTGCTGGTATCCATTTTTCTTGTGTAAGGTATATAGCAAGAATAGCATATTTACTAAAATCTTCATTATCACTAATGGCTTTCACATCTTGAATACTTCCATCAGTTTCAATAATAAATGAAATTTTACAAGCTATAATTCCTTTAGCATTAATTTCATCACCTAAAAAATTAGCCATAAATTCTTTTTTGAAAAATTCAGAGCCTTTTGGATGTACTGCTATAATTTCGCCAATTTCATTTTTAATAATTTTACTAGAATCTAAAGGGATAATACTGGGTTTTATCTTGGATATTTCGTTTAAGTAATCTCTATTTCTATTAAAATCTAAATCTCGTAATTCCTTAGTCTTTTTACTGAAAAGTATTGATTTTTCTTGTCTAGAAATATTGTGAGATATATTTTTATTGTATTCTTCTTCAGTATTTTTAATTGCATTTTCATACTTTTCTTTAATAGCTTTAAGACTTTCTGTTTGTTGTGAAAAGTAAAAATTTAAAATAAAAAGGGAAATAATCGTACAATAGTTCTTCATATTATTCGATATTTAAAGTTAGAGGAAGTTTAAAACGAAATCTTACGGCATCCCCATTAATTGTTGCAGGCGAAAACTTCGACGAAATAGAATATAAAGCGATCTCGGCCTGTCTGTTGAAGGTGAAATTATCACCCTGAGCCTGAACATTGCTAATACTTCCATCTTTTTCAACAATAAAAGCAACATTGGTTTTAATTATTTTTAAATCTGAATGAACGCCTTCTGAATAAAAAAGATCAACCACTTCCTTTCTTAAAGCATCAACTCCGCCCGGATAAGCTGCTGTTTTATCTGTCGTTGCTTTGAGTTCGGAAGGATCTTGAGGATTGGTATTTTTCTTTTGAATTCTGGCAAGATCTTCAATGTTTTTCACTTTTAATAAAGCTCCGATTAAGGCTACATTTTCAATACTGTCCATTTTCTTCATGAAAAAACGGAAGTCATTTTTTATGGCAGATTTGTTAAATACATTGGTTTCTGCATCGAATTTTTTCTTAAACTCGGTTCCCAACATGCTTCGGTGATTGTTGTAATAGCTCTTCACTTGTTTAAAATCCTCCGTCTGTTGCGAAAAACAAAAGGAAGAAATGAGGCAAAACAGGTAAAGAAATAATGCTTTCAAATTGATATATTTATGTAAAAATAATCAAAAAAAGATTAAAAATAATAAATATTTTTAGAGCTCTGAGTATCTGTTTAAAGACTCCTGCAAATGATTGCGTATGTCATCAACTAAGGTTTTAGGTTCCAAAACAGTAACTTCTTTTCCGTAAGACAGAATTTCCTGCATAAAGTCGTAAGTTGGGTGTAAGAAAAACTCAAAAAAAGTTTCTTCAAGGGTTGCTTTTGTCTCTTGCTGTGACTGGTGAAGCGGAAAACTTTTAATATATTCTCCCTGATGTTTAGTACATTTAAGAACAATTTTCTGAGGATTTTGCTCCGTTAAATTCATCACTCCGAAAGCATTTTTAAAATGTTCTCTGAAATTATAACTATACTTTTCACGGAATTTATTTTTATCAACATCGAGATAATTAATTCTGTCTAAACCGAAAGATTTCAACGCCTTATCCTTGGTGTCGATCGCGATGAGATACCATCTGTCTTTGGATTCTTTCAAGGCCAAAGGATGAACTTTTCGGGAAGTCATCAGTTTATTTTTGTAATTGTAATGCTCAAAAGTCACGACTCTTTTATTACGAATGGCAAAGAAAAGATCATAAAAATGTTCTACTCCGGTCGGCTTTCGAGATTCAAAAAAGATGAAATTGGAAAAATCCGGATGAAGATTCAGCGCGTTACTTACCTGAAAAGATTCTAATAATTTTTGGTTGTATTCATCCACTTCCATGATCGGTCGGCTCTCAATATAATATCGATTGTCACCTTTCTTTTTGTTATGAATAGAAAGGTTGAAAAGACCTAAAATCTCACGAATATCCCTCTGCAAGGTACGGATAGAGTAGCTCTTAATATCCGCATCCTGAAATTCAAAAGAGTTTAAAAGATAGTCCTCCAGCTGCGAATACGTCGCCGGAGAACTCTCTAATCTTTTTATAATTAAGGCATATCTTGTCAGGTAAAAGTCTTTTTTCATGGATGAATTTTATAAGACAAATATATGGGGTTAATGCGACAAAAGGTGTCGTGTTTTATTTTTTTGTGGGAAGTTTTGAAGATTTATTTGATTAATAAATTCAATTATTCTTTAACATTATTTGGGTCTTCTCCTGTAATTATACAAACTTTTTCTAAAAGTTCAGGTGCGAAAAAATGACTTGATATCTTACTGCCTTCTTTGTCATATTCTGCAAAATATACGTTAGTTGCACCATACTGTAAACTTTCATTTTCTACCCTTCCGTTATCGTAATATTCTATTACCCAACCCATATCTTCTCCTTCTACATATTCAGTTTCTCCAGACAATTGACCATTTTCAAAATATCCATGAATCATAAAGCCTGTAAATGGTTTACCCAAATAATTATAATATACACCTCCAGTATAAATATTCATATCTTTTTCTTCCAAATCTTCAACATCTATTCTTTCCTTTTCTGGTCTTCTATTACTTAAAGTCATCTTTTTATTTGAATTTTGTTACAAATAAGAGAGTTGTAAAATTGGTTATCAATTGATGAAATTGTCTTCCTCAATAGATCTATCAACACAGATGTTAATGAAGTTGGAGAGTTTACCAGTAGGGCTTTCTTCTATGAAATTAGTATCATTATCCCAGTAAGATTCATGCGCAAAACAATTATATTTAATTGGATCTTCAGAAAGTTCATCTAGATATATAAAACTAAATTGTGTGCATGCATCTAATTGCGATATTACAAAAAAGGGTCTTTCAATACTTTTCCCACATTCATTTAATTCCTTTTTTGCAGTTTCTTGCATCCAATCATATCCGAGTCCTGTATCAATATCGCTTAAATTAGATTGGCGACCAGCTATATAAAGATATTCTCTAAGTGACTTAGGAAATTCTTTATTAGTATTATATTTCTGTTCTAAAATTTTTATTTCATCTATAGCTAATCCTTCATTAGACCAATTTCGTAGGGTAGGATTTTTCAACATTTTTTGTAAGAATATTATTTCCATAGTTTATTTATTTAAAAAGTTTTCTAAGTCACTTGTACCGGCTAAATGATCGACTGATTTTATTCTGATTTTAATTTTATCATCCCGCTCCGCAAAGTCTCCCGACTTTGAGGCTTTTGGTTTTGTTACGGATTTTCTTTACAATAGTAGTACAAGTTATAAGATTTGTTTCTCCTGACCTCTGATAATATAGTGTTATTTCGTTTCTTTCAAATATAAAGAAATTGTTTTTCTTGCTTAAAGTCAAAAGACTATGTAAAATGATGATCTATTTTTCTTTCATTAAAGTAACAAAATTAAAAACCGCAAAGTCAGGAGACTTTGCGGAGCGGAGAAACAATATTAATTATGACTAATATAATTAAAAATCAATTTAAAGTAGTTCAAGTTACTTAAGATGAATAGGTTAGATTTAAGATTCTGGTTTTATTTCTAATGTTACATCTACTATTTTTATATAATAATCAGGTAAGTTTTCTTTTCCAAGTACTAAAACTCTGTAATAAGATTCTGAAGAAATTTTTCCCTCATGATTTACTCTTCTTGCGATAGCCTGCCTTGTGTCATAAATATCTATCCCTTTTTCTTTTAATAAAAATTCACGAATATCGGCAAAAGTATGTTTGAATAATTTCTCATGATCAGTTGTGACAATTGCTTTTCCATTTTCATCATATTCATAACTTTTTTCTACCCCATCAATTTTAATTGACTTCCCCCAATATATTAATCTACCTTTATAATCATACCTTTTCTGAATGGTAAAAGGGCTCCATTTTTTTGTGATATCCTCTACATAATATTGAGAGTTTAGTTTGTCTTTGTCAGGATAAGTTGTTACCTGACGAATAATTACTCCATTGTCTGATTCTTGTGTATATTCATATGAAAATCCAGATTTTTTGAAATTTTCTTTATTTCTTTCCTGTTTATATGAATTTTCTTCGAACATTTTAATGCTAAAGCAACATGTACTGTCGTTTTGATTTATGGTTTCTGTAGTTGTTGCGTTAAGTGATCTTTTGTCTGGGCTTTTCGTCTGTATATGACATGAACTCATCAAAAGGCAGAAAATAGCTAATAAAATGGAATGGAATGTTCTCATATTATAGATTTTTTAAAATATTTTTTTTTAACTAATGAAATTAACTTTTCTTTCTTTGAATACAATTTTTCATTTCATAATTCGAAATATCAAGTGTATCAGCCTTTTCGATAATGGTTAAAGGACAAACTTCATCAGTACCATTATGCTGATGACCTATTCTAAATGCATTATTGATTTTAAGACTTTCATTGCTGCCTTTAAAAATGATAGAATCAGTATATACTGTATTAAATTGTTGAATAATTTCTAGAGAAATAACGTTGTTTTTATTTTTTGTATAATTAATTAATAGAGGAATTTTGTTTGCTACTTTTTTTGTCTTTATGATAACTTTCTTTTTATTTGCATTTTTTAATAAAATATCAAAATATAAAAAGTCGTTCGCTTTGTGCTTATCCCAATTATCTTTTGTAATATTTATTTGACCGCTTTCCAAAATCATTAAACTCAATCTTGAAATTAGGATAGTCTTTATGATGATCGATTTTATGATTTTCTTTACATGAAAAAATGGAAAACATAATTAATAAAATTAAACTTATTTTTTTCATTGCTTTCTTTGGAATTTTAGTAAAGATTCATCGTGTTGATAAATCTATTATAAGTTAAATTAAAGTGTCAGAAAAACTGTATTTTATTTTATGGGATAAGAATTGCGAATTAGAACTCCTTTATAGAAGGTTCCATAAGCACTGAATATAGTATCTTTATTTTTACTAAACTTTACATTTTCTTTTTTATCTAAAATATTAAGATAATTATTAGTTAAATTTTGAGGAACAAAATAAATAAATTCTTTATCTTCAAAATAATTATTATTTATTTTTCTAAAAGACTGTGTATCAACGATTTCTTTTAAATCAACCTCTTTGCTCAAAGAATAAATATTAACTGTACTATAAAATTCAAAATAATTATTATCATGCAATCTTTTTTGCAATTTAGGATGTCTATCAATAGATTTTGCCCTGAAATAGATTTCATTTTTATCTTTATTAATAAAGATTAAGCTATCTTTATTTGTTTCACAAGTTTGACATTCTTTTAAATTTTTTTCACAGGAAATAATTGAAAATAGAATCATTAATAAAATTAATTTCTTTGAATTTTCCATATTGATGATGTTGTTTTAGTTAATGTTTGGTTATTACTATTTATGTAAAAATTTAGATATGTCCAGCTGGATCGATTTTTAAATCCACTCCGCAGAGTCTATTGACTTTGAAGCTTTTATGCCTTAATCTTAGTTGTTGTCAAGGATTTTATTTATAATAGAAGTAAAGTGATAATATTTGTTTCTGCTGACCTTTGATAGTATAGTCTTATTTCGTTTTTTTCAAATATAAAGAAATTGTTTTCCTTGATTAAAATAAGAAGACTGTGTAAAGTGATTATCTATTTTTTTTATTAAAGTAACAGAATTAAAAACCGCAAAGTCAGAAGACTTTGCGGAGCGGTAGAAGTAAGAGAATCTGCCTTTATTTGTAGAAATTTCTGTTGTCTCCATATTGTATTGTAGATAAAGTATCATTTATATTGTAATATATATTTGATACACTTTCTCTTTTTGTTGCAAAAATCTTACAAAAAAGCGAATTTTTAGTTAACAAGATATCAGCATATGGGATTCCGTTTATATCTTTTTTTTCTTTAATTAGTTTATATGGTATCTTTTTTTTCTTTAAATAATTATAAACATCGTTTAAAGTCTCAAACTTTTCTTTATAATTATTACCAAAATAAGCAATCCTCATCTTTATTTTTTTACCATCTGCATAATATATAATATATTTATTATTTAATTTTTTATTAAAATATTCATTATCTTTTGTAAAAATATTTGTAGGAATGTTATTATTAGAAATTGAAGGTTTTACATTGGTGTAATATCCATTAATATGAAAAGATTTATTTTTATGAGATATTGAATCATTTGATAAATAGATATTTTTATTAATAGTATAAAAATATAAATCCATATTCTGAGGATTTATATTATCATCTACAAAATCTAAATCTTTTGAGGTTTTGCAAGACATTATAAAAAATAAGATGCCAAAAATTAAAACTTTTCTCATAGGGAATAAATATAAAACTAACTAATTTTTATTACAATATCGTCATATGATTCCCATAAATTATAAGAATCATAAGTTTCAAAACCAGTTTGCACTTGTTTTTTATATCCATTTCCGAAATCTTTTATTTCATAATCATAAAAAAAAGCAGAGAAACTATCAAGTAATCCATTTCTTCTTGTACCATATTTTTTAACTAATGATATCAACTTTTCTTTCTTTGAATACAATTTTTCATTTCATAATTCGAAATATCAAGTGTATCAGCCTTTTCGATAATGGTTAAAGGACAAACTTCATCAGTACCATTATGCTGATGACCTATTCTAAATGCATTATTGATTTTAAGACTTTCATTGCTGCCTTTAAAAACGATAGAATCAGAATATACCGTATTAAATTGTTGGATAATTTCTAGAGAAATAACGTTGTTTTTATTTTTTGTATAATTAATTAATAGAGGAATGTTGTTTGCTACTTTTTTTGTCTTTATGATAACTTTCTTTTTATTTGCATTTTTTAATAAAATATCAAAATATAAAAAGTCGTTCGCTTTGTGCTTATCCCAGTTATCTTTTGTAATATTTATTTGACGCTTTCCAAAATCGTTAAATTCAATCTTGAAATTAAGATTGTCTCTATGATGATCGATTTTATGATTTTCTTTACATGAAAAAATGGAAAACATAATTAATAAAATTAAACTATTTTTTGTTTTTACATTGGTCATAATTCATTACCTTTTTTAAAATATTTGTAAATAATTTTCTGTCATTAAATCCGTTAGGAACTTCCACATAACCATTAATTTCCCTAGAAACAGTTAAAACATCATCTTTATCAGCATATTGATTTATATTTCCCGTTTTAGCTCCAATATTTTTCCAAAAATAGCCCGATGCTTGACATGCAAAATTAATTTCTTTTGCTACCTTTGGAACAAACTCATCTAAAGAAGATTCTATTTTTAACGCTTTTTTAAATTTTTCATAATTATAATCGTGGGTTAACTGTATAAGTCCCCTTCCCCTATAAAAAGCACCACCATGAACATTTGAGTTGGGATTTTTTTCATAAGTTATTGTAAATCTTTGAGTTTCATGATAGCATTGAGCTAAAAAATGTATTTTTCTAATACAAGTACTTATATCATAATCCTTAAAGTTAAAGGTTTTATTAAGAGCATTAGAAAAACTATCAAAGCTAGCATCTTTAGGATTTATTTTCTCTGGATAATCTAAATTAAATAGGTTTTCATGTAATTGGTCATACATAGTGATATCTACATATTGTTTTTTCCCATTTTTTAATATTGCATTACCTTTTGTATCTCTAATTAATTTACCGCTTTTCATAAAAATTTCTTCTTTTCTTAATCCAATTACAATATTTTTTAATTCATCAGGGGTCATATTTCTATTACAAAAACAAGCTTTTTTATTTGAAACAACTTGCGGAAAATTTAAGTTAAATTTTTGACTTTTTGCTGAAATATTATTACAAGTTATTGTGGCTTGAAATATATTGCCGTCATCATAAAATTCTTCAGTAAAGTTTTTATTTTTATCAAATTTTAATGTTATACCAACATCTGTATTTTTTGCAATTTTAATATTTGTTTTTGGGATAGCATTGTCATTTACATAATCATCCAGTTCATCAACATAAACTACTGCTAAGTCATCATTTAAGTTTCTAGCAAAAACCTCTAAACGTAAATATATAAATTTATCATCTTTTGAACAAGATGTATATTTAATGCTTAAAGATTTTTGCTGAGAATTATCAAAACCTTCAGTATTGTGTAATCCTAATGCTCCAATTTTATCTCTTATTAATGGTTTAATTATACTCATTTTTTTAATTTTTAAAGTTAAAAGATTGAAATAGCGGCTTTTAAACCGCTATTCTTTTATTGAGCTTTTGCAAGTGTACTGTCACCTTCTCCGGCTTCCATTCTCAAATCTTCTTTAAAGAATGAGCTTTCAAATTCCAAATCCTTAGGATTTTCACAGTTCTCAGGATGATCTTCTGGGAAGATTGGTAAAGGTTGGTTTACTTTTAATCCTACAGATTCTGCTTGTAAAATTGTTAAAGTAGTTGGGATTCTGGTGATCCAGTATTTCCCTTGAGCTTCGCCTGTTGGCTGTCTCAATTCATCTACAATAGACATATACATCGGATCTCCGATTACAGGAACTTCACCACCGTTCCAGATTCTTCCGGTTGTTAAGAAGAACTGAACAGCATCTTCGAAGCCAGGATTAACAGTTACGATCACTCTCGCCATACCTGCTTGTAAGAAACTTCTGAATAATGGATCTGTACTGTTTGACAAATACATTTTCTGCCACTCGGTACGATTTGCCCAATAATAAGGATAGAATGTATAATCCATAATGCTCCATTCAAAAGCCTGCTCCATAAACTTGGCTAATGCTGTGTATTGATCAAGATTATCATCTAAAATGACACTGAAATCCTGCATTGTTTTCGCACTGTTTGTCATGTTTTTACCCAAAGCAGAATAGTCCTGAAGTAAGAAAGCAATACAGTTATGCTTAAGAATCACATTCTCCATATCACGATAGAAAATAGATACTTTTTCCTGGTTTTCTGCTTCCTGCTCTTTAAGAGCTGCTTCTAATTCTTTTTGCTTTTCTAAAAATGCAGCATATGCATCTTGATATGCTTTAATAATTGCATCAAAATTTTCCTGTTTCCAAACAGCCATATATGCATCGGAAAGCTTACATGTGACTTCAAAATTGAAGTTGATAGAATCTATATTATGCCCTTGATATACAAAATCATAATCTCCTGTTACATTTTGAGGATCATAATCTACAATGAAATCATCAGAATCAGAATAAGTTTCAAGAAGTAAAGGCATAGAGCCGGTAAAGTTGCTTGCATATATTTTTGCGATACCTCTTACGTCCTTTTCATATCCATACCACATTTTTATATGGCTTGCCTGATAATTTGTTGGAATACTAATTGTAATGTGTTGATATTGATTATTTCCATCTAACTTCAGCCAATGAACACCAGTGGTAAACTTCTTTGTGGCTTCAACAAGTTCGGTCAATTTTACATTGTAATAACTTGCCCAATATTGTAGTTGATCTAAAGTTGCAGTTTTAGCATCTTTCATTGTTTGTGGAGAAGGTGCTGTTCTTGGGTCGATTGGTGCGGTTAGTGTTTCTGTAGCTGTAGCTGCCATTGCTAAGCGGTGAAGTTGTGCAGGTTCAGGAATCATGAATTCAAACATGGTACGTTTCCCATAGTTGTAAATCTGATTCTTCATCTTTTTATCAACCCATCTGTAAACTCCTGTAATATGCTGTGGTGCAGCTCCACCTTCTTTACCTCTGTTATCAAACTCATGAACATTAGTTTCAGTAAACTCTCTGATAACTTTCTGAATACGTTCTTTATTAATTTTCGTCAAAACTCGCTCCATAGCACGCTCAGTAAGTTCTTGAGATTTAGAAACGGCTTGTCTGGTACTATCATGCTGAGCGGAGTTATTAGCGTAGCTTCCCCCAACTTCAAGCGTCCAAGCTTTACCACCCGCTGTAAACGATGTATGTGCTTCAATACTTTGTTGTTTCTCTAGTTCTTTTGCAACTTCTGTCTGCATTTCATTCCTTTCAGTTTTTGTAGTATCTGAAATTTTTTCAGTTTCAATTAATTCTGAAGTAGTATCGGTGATCTCTGAATAATCTCTTGCGACAGAAGACTTATGACGAAGTTCGCTTGCCATGACGTTTTCAATATTAGAAACTTCGCCCGGAACATATGCGTGAACACTTTGTTCAACTTTCAAATAATCTGCAATACCCAATCTTTTCACCCCGAAATGTTTAGGGAAGAAAGTTCCAGGCTGAGGAGTTTCACCTCCTTCTCCAGGATTTTCAGGTTCTTCAACGGTGATTTCTTCTGAATATAAAATACCGGTATAGGGTGAGTCGATAAGTATATCTGTATGCTCTACAGTTGCTTGCTTACCATTATTGAAGAAGATTTGAATTTTTAATGATCGAATTAATTTTCCAAATTTATTAACTAAGATAGGAGGGAACGTTACCTTATTATCTACAATTGGAATATTAGAATATGTTTCTTCAAAAGTTCCAAAATCTGTAATACCCGTTACTTTTGCCGAACCTAAGCCATAAGAATTACTTTCTGCCTGATAATAGAATGTAAGGGAAGCAGGCGCTCTGGATGCAATCGAATCATAACTTGCTTTTAGATAATATGTTCTTGAAATAATTTGTGAAAGATTACTTCTGGAATTACTTACAGGAACTAAAACATTTCCAAGGTTAAGATATTTCTGTTCTTGAAGTGGTGATTTTTGAAATAATAATTGCGTGTTTGCTGATGATTCTTCATCTAATTTTTCGAAAACCTCAACATAAGTGTCGTAGAAATCAATCATCTCGACGGTCACATTTCCTAATTTTAATTTTCTGTCGGATAATACTGTAATATTTGAGAAATCAAATCCATCGGTAGGTATTTCTCCGCTTTCAAGTTCTGTGAAAATATTTACAAATAATTTTAAAGAATCTAATGAAAGTTTTGCTTTAAAATCTCCAAAGTTAAGTTGATCTTTATACACAAATTCAAAGGGTGGAATTTCTAATGGCTGAAGTGCTTCATACAATTCATCAATTTGTTCCTGCGTCATTCCTTCTGTGATCTGAGATTTTATTTGTCTCAGCTGCGAATTGTAAGCATCGATCTCATCTTTGTATTGTTCTTTGTAAGCTGCATAAGCTGTTTCATAAGCTTTGTTTTTCGATTTGACATAAACAACTTGAATTTTTTCTAATTCAGCCTTTAATTTTGTAAGACCTTCTTTTTCGAAATTCAGCCTTGATAATTCTGTAATTTTATCACCTTCGGCGGTTAACTGATGTTGAATTGAAAGTGGAAGGGCAGTCCCATTTATTACACCATCTGTAATTTTAGATACATTTACTTGGAATGCATTCTTTGTAGAACCAGATCCTGATCCTGGATTAGAACTTACACCTTCATATCCGTCGCCAAAAAACTCCATAGGTAATACAACTCTTGCTTCCAAAGCCTTAGCTTTTAAATCTTCTCCATTAATCTTTATTAATTCGGGAGTTACTGGTAAATCACAAGCATATCCAAAATGAAGCGCTTTTAAGATATGAACCAAGGCTTCTTTTACATAAAAATTGTTTTCTGTGACCGTTTGATACATTAAATTATCCCAGATTGCAGGAACTTTAGCCTGAATACTTGCAGTATTATATAGGCTTTTTGCAGTATTTTCGTCAGCAGTAGAAATTATTTCTCTTTTTGAAATTTTTCTACCAATTTTTAAAGCTTCTGATAAATCTCCTTCCTCAATTTGCAATTCAGTTTTATAATTTGTAGTGTCAAAATTTTTTGAAGCACGTTCAACGGCTTGAAATTTCGCAAGTGCCGTATCATTAGGATTAACGACTGAACTAAACGCACTTGGAAGTTGAGAAGATCTTAAAATAAATCCTAAGTTATCTTTTTTAGTTTCTGTTAATTGTGGATTTCTTAAACTTACAAATCTAAAAAGAGTTTGTGAAGCGTTATTTTTTGTTTCGTTTGTTATCATTTTATATTTGTGATTTTTATTGATTAATCTGTTGTTTTGGTATATTCAAGAGTAAGGGTAAATGAGTCAATTTGAGAATAATCTATGGCATTGACATCTTCAAATGCAACCATATTTGATTTTAAAGTAATAAAGGTTACTCCTCTCCAATGGTTTCCTGCAAAAGCGAAATCTCTAGCCCACCATTCTGTAAACATCTGATTAGAAACGATTACTTCAATATCAGGAAAGTCCGTTGTAATATCAATTTCCCCATTTGAAGGTATTGTATCAAAAACAACGGTCTTTCTATAGATGGGTTTATCATTGATCCATGTTCCTCCTGTCTTCTCTTCATGAGTAGAATAAGAATGTTTTTTATCTACATATTTCTTTTGAACATAATCAAGCTCTTCCAAGTTTTTCGTATGATCAAACTGTCCTATGATACCCCTTCCATCAGGTTTATAACATGCAATAGTAAATTCACCTTCAAGAGTTGTAATACCTGTCTTAGTCATGCCTGCTGCGCCTGCTGCTCCTTCCATAAACTTTATTGATGAGCTACTCATAACAGTTTCGTTGCCTGTGGCATCTGAAACAAATACATATCCGGCTGAAAGTCTTGTGCTACCAGAATTGTCTTTTATAAGGATATTTCCTGTAACAGGTTTTGTATCTTCTGTTCCTGTTAGTGCAATATACTCTACCTTGTTTTCCCACCCAAAAGTTCCATCGGGCTTTGCTACAATGTTTTTGGTGTAATTGCTATCTGCAGAAGGCATTTTTCCTGAAGTAACTGAAAATACACCATTGATATTTACATATCTGTCAACAAAATCTCCTGAGATTAAGGCGTCAGAAACAGTTACATTAGGAGTTGAAGATGAAGAGTGGATATATAATTTGTTTGAGAAAATAGAACCGGAAAAATTTGAATTATTTCCTAATATTAAATTATTATTGGATCCTGACCCAAGAACTCGTCCTGCGCTATATCCAATAATATTATTAAAATTTATTGAGTTACCTGAACCTGTACCTGCGTTAGTCCCAATCACGTTATTCCCCTGAGCGTATAAGGAATTATTAAATGTATTAAACCCAATAGCAATATTTTCATTTGCACCTAGTGCGTCTTGCATTGCATAGTGTCCTAATCCTATATTACCTAACCCACTTGAATCAGAATTATTCATAACTCCTTTTCCTATTCCAATATTGTCAGTGCCCAGTGGTGTAGCATAAGCTCCGATTGCAATAGTATTTGTAGCATTGAGGTTTACATCTTTTGATTGATTTCCGATCACGATATTCTCAGAAATATCATTTCCTCCAAAATATATTCCCTGAATTTTAATATTCTCTGATGTTTCACTTCCTCTTTCAGTAACTTTTTGTAGTGTGCCAACATCACCTTGAGTAATATCAACATATCTGGTTCCCGTCCATCTATAAAGCTTGTCATTGTCTGTAGTAATATAAATTTTTCCGGCTTCACCCTGTGCAGGTAATGCAGAAAGAGAATTAAATTCTAGTACATCATCAACATAACTAGGAAGCTGTGCTGCAGGAACTTTTCCGTTCACTAAGTCTGCTTTTTGAGATAAATCAATGTCAATTTTATCTGAAGATATTTTTTCGTATTTATGCCAATAAGAATCTTGCCACTCCCAAAATTGTTCCTGATTAGGGATGTCTCCGTTCTCGAAGTATTTTTTTAATTCTTGTTTTGTTTTCATTTTAATATAATTTATCTGTATGTGATTATTGCTGTTTCTGGTATACCTGCATTGTTTAGATCTAATCCTATTGGCGCAGAAACGGTTTGTAATGATGGAATCGTAAATGCTCCCTGACCAACAGAAATAACAGAGCTAGGAATAAATAATTGCTTAATGATAGTTGCTCTAGGACAACTAAATGCATAACTTCCAATTGTTTCCAATCCGTCATTCAGCTTAATGCTTTCTAAAGAATCTGTTCCATTAATAGTGTTTGCTTGATTACTAAAAGCGGAGGACTCAATAGTTTTCAGTGTTGATGGTGTTATAATGTTTTTAATATTTTGGCTATTGAATGCTCCTAGTCCGATTTCTTCGAGTCCCTCATTAAATGTAACTTCGGTGATTTGATATGACATTCCAGTAAAAGGATATGCCCCGCTTCGAATTTTTTTAGTATTAGTAGGGATATTTAAAGATATAGATGAACCTAATAATTCATCATTAATCATAAATGGGATGATTTTTTCAATAGAATCAACAGAATTTTGAGATATTTTTTCCTCTTTATGCCAATAAGAATCTTGCCATTCCCAGAAATGATTTTGTGTCGGTATATCTCCGTTTTCGAAATAAAGTTTTAATTCTTGTTTTGTTTTCATTTTAAGATAATTTATCTGTATGTGATTATTGCTGTTTCTGGAATACCTGCATTGCTTAGATCTAATCCACTAGGAGCCGAAATGGTTTCAAGAGAAGGGATATAAAATGCATTTAGTCCCACAGATTTTACGGAACTAGGAATGTATAAATTCTTTAAACTTGAACTGTTAAATGCATAATCTTCAATTATTTCTAATCCTTCGTTTAAAATAATCTCATCTAGAGAATCAGAAGAATTGTTGATATTCGCCTGTCCACTAAAAGCACCATATCTAATAATTTTTAATGTCAAAGGCATTTTGACTTTTTTTATACATTGAGCCCCAAAAGCAGATCTACCGATTTCTTCAAGCCCTTCATTTAAAACAACTTCTCGTACTTGATATAAAAAACCTTGGTAGTTGTATGCATTATTTGCTATTTTTTTTATAGTATCTGGAAATGTAACTGATAAGAAAGATCCCATAAATTCGTCGTTGATAATTAATGGAACTACCTTTTCAATATACTCAATAGAATCTTGAGTAATTTTCTCCTCTTTATGCCAATAAGAATCCTGCCATTCCCAGAAATGATTTTGTGTCGGTATATCTCCATTTTCGAAATAGAGTTTTAATTCTTGTTTTGTTTTCATTATTTTTGATTTGGTTAATTAAATATTTGAAGGCTCTTTTTATTAGAGTTACTTCAGATTGTGCCTTGTTTTTTAAGTGGTTTCTGGCGAAATTTCCCACATGGATTTTTAATTTTTCATCTTTATTGTAATTTTTAGTTCATTAGGTTGTTTTTTAAACACAGTTCTGGCTGTTCAACATTTTGTGAATGGTGAATTCAAAGGCGTTTTGCGAATTTTAATTGATTATTTGCTTGTGTTTTATTGTTACTTCAAAAGTAGTGTTGAGAAGCGACAGAACTTGACGTGTTTAAAGTTTTTATTAATAAATTTCTTCTTCTAAAATATCATTTTCGAAATCTTCTCTGAAAAAATTTTCAATATCATCGAGATAGTTTTCATAGTCTATCTCTGCGTTTTCGATGTCGCTCCATTCTACGGTGTAGAGCTCTTCATCAAAGGGTATATCTGGATTGTGATTTGGTGCTTCCATGTCTTGTGTTTTGGTAATTTGATTAAAATTTGAACATATTTCTGGCTGTCCAGCATTTATAAATGTTGAATTCAAAGGCGTTTAAAAGTTTTTAAATGATTATGTTTTGTGTCTTTGTTTATACTTCAAAAGTAGTTCTCAAAAGCGACAAAACTTGACGTGTTTAAAATATTTTCGAAAAATTTATGATTTTCTTTTTAGATATTTTCTGATCAGAATAAAAAACAAAATTGAAATAAAAAATGTAATTATTCCTGAATATAAAACATTTCCAATCGGCATGTATTTATGTCCGTCATCTGTAATTGGAGGATTTAAAAAATCAAATAATAAATATAAAATGACATAACCAAAAATGAAAAATAATGTACTCATAAGAAGAGATGCGAATGTTGCTTTCATTTTGTTATTCATTTTTAATTTAAAATCAAATATAATCTAAAAAGCTTATAATGGTTTGTTATAAGTAAAAACGCTTATATTTTATTTCTGATTAGTTTCTGAACGATTTGGTTCAGCGTTTCTCTGTTGTCGTCAATGTAGCTTAGTCCCGCTTGAATAAGATTTTCGATGTTTGATCTTCTTACGTTGTCCATTCCCGGAGAAGCATTTTTTAAGGATGGATTTAAACGATAATAATTTTTCTGATTTCTTAAACCTAAAGTCTGAAACATTTGACAAAGCTGATAATCAACGGTTTCTGCGTTGGCGGACATTAAAATATCAATAATTGGATTTACCCAACCAATTTTTCCGGCTTTTTCCATTTTTTTAAAAGAATAAGGTCTTGCTTCAATTCCTGTTCCGATTGAGACAACGATCATATCGTTTACCATTGGATGATTAGCTTTCTGATGATTCTTCAAAACCTCAGCAAACGGAATTTTTCTCGCTTCTGCGTAAGCGCAAAGAGCGGGATTATTAGCAAACATTCCACCATCAATTAAGCTGAAAATTTGTCCGTACATCGATTTTATCTGAACCGGACTAAAATAAGTTGGCGCCGCTGAAGTTGCTCTACAAACGTCTTTTACATAAAAATTATCTGTACTGATATTGGCTTCCCAGGAATTAAAAAGTTTTGCTCTTCTGTTTTCGATGTCATAACTTGTTATTAAACAGGGTTTTATTAATTCTTTTAATTCAAGATGACCAAAAAAGTCGTTCAGGTTTTTTTCAAGGGCTTCCTGAGAGATTTTTTCATTAAGCAAACCGAAAGGATTGATCAATTTCTCCCAAAAAGAAACTTGAAATATGTCGCCACCTTTTTCAGCATATAATTCCAGTCCTTTTTGGATGGAATATTTTGCTTTTCGGTGTTCATCGGGGCAAAGAATAATAGACGCAATCAGTCCTCCTGTACTGCTTCCTGCCACAAGATCAAAATAATCTCCAAGTTTTGCGCTTGGCTTATCATAATACTGAAGCTGCTCTTCTATGTAGCGTAGAATAATACAGGTGATAATACCTCTTATTCCGCCTCCGTCCAAAGAAAGAATTGTTGTCTTTTTCATGATGTTTTTGGTTGTTTTTTTTAACTTATTTACAATTTTAGATAACGAAACCAACAGTTTTTTATAATTAACTGTTGGTTTTCAGCATTAAAATATCATTGCTTTTAATGTTTTTCTTGTAAAGTAAAGGTAGGCGGAGGAGGCGACAGAACGTGTCGTATTAAAAATAAATTTCAAATAAAAGAGAATTAAATTATGATATAATTTGATTTATCCCGAGCCATTTTTGCAAGCGTTCTCCAGCTCGTTTTTATCACGCCTTTTTTTGTTGGAATGCTCTTTTTTTCAAAGTGGGGAAGGTCTTTGAAGGTTTTCCAGTTTCCGCCCCAGTCCCAGCCGTATTTGGCGAAAATTTTCACACATTCGTACCAATCGGCTACTTTGTCGTTATCCCAGTCTTTTACGGTGTCCCAGCTTGCTGTTTTTCCGTCGATCATTAAGCAAATATCAACCGCAAGACCGTAATTGTGAATACTTTGTCCGGCTTTGGCATTAGTTACTTTTTTCCCGCTTGTAATTCTTCCGATGGCGTATAGTTTTTCCTGTTCTTCAAAGCTTCTTAACCCTTGTGTGATTCTTATTTTTGCCCTTCCGGTAAGGGCTTCATCGCAGTCTTTAATGATTTGTTTCACTTCCTCCCGGACGACGGGGTGAAGTTTTTCTATTCTTTGTAAAGTCACTTTATCCATAATATAAATTTTGTGGTTTTGAAAAACAAAAGTAGGCCTGAGGTGCGACAAAACTTGACGTATTTTTTATAAATATTATTTCATTGAAATGGTATTAAAAAAAAAAGGTTACCCAATCGAGTAACCTTTTTTGTATAAATTAATATTAAATATCTTTTACAATGATGGTGGTTTCATTTGTTGTGGAGTCATAATACCATTTAGCTTCTGTAACTACACCATGTATGTAATCCTGAGAAGTTGTGTCGCCACAAAAATGTTGATCTCCCATAGTAAAATCAGGATCACCGGTATCGAGTGAAGTTCCTGCAACTTTGGTTTTAAACCAATAAAAATGCCAACGCGTAAGATTGCCCATAGTTATTAGTAAACCTGAAGGTACAGGCACATTCATTACGGGAGTAGAGGTTCGAACTGCCCATGAATTGATCGGTGGGTTAGCTAAGTTACTAAGATTAAATGATTTTATATCCACCATTGTTCCTGCCGGAACTTTATAAAATGTAAATACTTCAGGAGTACAGTTTGTAAGATTATTAGCAAATAATCTTCCTTCAATATCATAACTTGAGTGGTTGTAAATATGCAAAATCCCTTGCGCTGAACTTGTAAAACCTAAAAATAATGCAATAAGATATATTAGTTTTTTCATATAAATAAATTTAATAATTATTGATGTTTTACTTTCTGAATTAATGTAAAACGCTTGATGTGATTGATAAATTAATTTTCAGATTTAATTTTCTTCTGAATCTCATTATACTTTTCGAAGTATATCTTTTGGGCTAACGAAATTGCTTGTTCTTTGCTATTGGAAGTTCTTGAAGCAAGTTCCTGCTCAGAAATTCCGTTTGCGGAGATTAATTTTTTTGAAGCTAAATAAAGGATCTCTTTACTTCTGTCATTAAGCTCTGTGGAATTCCTGTTTTGTGCTTTCTCTTCTGGAGTAGAAAGGTTTTCCGGGTTCATAAGACTTTTCATGGCTTTGTCGAAGTTTACCATTTCATCAGATTTCATACTTTCAACATTGTTCACTGCCATATTTTCAGTTGAACAAGAAAGCATACAAAATCCGCATAGTACCAGCGATAAAATTTGTTTTTTCATAATTATTTTTGATTTTGTTTAACGAGTCTAAAATTAATATATTTTTCATCAAATGGTGATATTTTGCGATTATTTTTTTAAATAAATTATTAATAACCTTAAAATTTTACATTTGGTGTAAAGAGTGTGTAGATAAGAGGTACGATAAAACTTGACGTATTTTTTATAAATATTATTTCGTTGAAATGGTATTAAAAAGAATAGGTTACTCAATCGAGCAACCTTTTTTTGTGTGAATTAATATTAAATATCTTTTACAATGAGTGTCGTCTCATTTGTTGTAGGATCGTAATACCATTTGGCTTCTGTCAGTACACCATGTACGTAGTCGGTGTTAGAACTCCAGCTGCAAAAATTTTCACCCATCGGAAAATCAGGATCGGGAGTTCCATTATTTGTTCCGGCATATCTTGTCTGGAACCAATAGAAATGCCAGCGTGTGAGATTTCCCATTGTGATAAATAATCCCGAAGGTACGGTCTGATTTGTACTTCCTCCACTTGTAGAGGTTCCTACTGACCATACGTTAATTGGCGGATAGCTTAAATTACTTGTATTAAATGATTTTATATCCACCAAAGTTCCTGCGGGAACATTATAAGAAGTAAAAACCGTTGGAAGGCAGTTTGATGAACTTGGTGCATTAGCAAATAACCTGCCTATAAGATCATAACTGGAATAATTGTAAATATGCAAAGGACCTTGCGCGAAACTTGTAAAACCTAAGAATAATGCAACAAAATATATTAGTTTTTTCATATAAATAAATTTAATAATTATTGATGTTTTACCTTCTTAACTAATGTAAAACGCTTGATGTGATTGATAAATTAATTTTCAGATTTAATTTTTTTCTGAATGTCATTATACTTTTCGAAGTATATCTTTTGGGCTAGCGAAATTGCTTGTTCTCTGCTGTTAGAAGTTCTCGAAGCGAGTTCCTGTTCAGAAATTCCGTTTGCAGAGATTAATTTTTTTGAAGCTAAATAAAGGATCTCTTTACTTCTGTCATTAAGCTCTGTAGAATTCCCATTTTTGGCTTTCTCCTCTGGATTAGACAGGTTTTCCGGGTTCATAAGACTTTTCATGGCTTTGTCGAAGTTTACCATTTCATCAGATTTCATACTTTCAACATTGTTCACTGCCATATTCTCAGTTGAACAGGAAAGTATGCATAATCCACATAGTACCAACGATAAAATTTGTTTTTTCATAATTATTTTTGATTTTGTTTAACAAGTCTAAAATTAATATATTTTTCATCAAATGGTGATATTTTGTGATTGTTTTTTCAAATAAATTCATGATAATATTAAAATTTTGCTTTTTTACAAGATGAATCTTCGTGGAAATGATTTGGTTTAATTACAATTTATGCACTTGAAAGTCATATTTCATGGTTCAATAAAATCAAAATAAATTTTTGCTTATAGAAATTAATTGATGACCAGTATTTTAGGTGAAATTTGCCTATTTATTTTAAATTAATGTTGAAATTTTTTTAAAAGCGTCAAGTTTTGACGCTTTCCATATTCATCTTTGCTTCAAGAAAAACACGAGGTCTTATACACAGAATAGATGAAAACAGAAATTAATACAATTCTGAAAATTCCTATTAAAAAATAAACAAAGCATCTCACAAATTACCTTACCAACACAATATTAATTTGAATTTAAAACAAAATGGAAATCATTAATTATGAAAATTCTACCCTTGCTTTAGACAGTATTTATAACGTCTTAAGCTGGTACGACAGGGTATCGTTACATACCTATATGCAGGGAAAAACTTTAGTAACAGAAAAAGCGACAAAACTTTTAAAATTTGTAAAAAAAATCGAATGGTATTCTCCAAAGATGAGGTACAATCAAAATAACGCCTTAGAATATTATGATCCTAAAACCGAAAATTGGTTGCTCGCTTCACAATATATTAAAAATCATCCGAGATTAACCACTCAAATACAGGAATACCTGAATCATTAATTCTTATAAACTAAAAACCTAGTTATCAAAAAAAATATAAATATGAAAGGCACAAAACAATCTTTGGGAGCGCAGAGAAATAAATTACTTCGATATCAGCAGGTGATGGATGAATTTAACAAACACGACTGCAGATATACTCCTATTACCGTTATCTGGAGGGAGTTTATCTATCCGAAGTTTCACATCAGCAGAGATACACTGTATCGTATTCTAAATACTCCAATAGAAGAGGAGCTTGAAAAAACAAACGCTCCTCATTCTTTTTCCTGATTAATTAAACATTAGTTACTTCAAAAGTATAGATTACTTTATACACAACCATTCCATTCATGCGTTTTAAACGTTTATAATTCTTCCTTTTAAGAACGGAACAATTTTCAGCAGGGGAATAACCGTGTAATAAAGTATGTACTTTTTCCATAAGATCATGCTCTTTCCAGCTTTCAGCGGGCGTATCCAGTCTTGGATTTGCGATATTGAGTTTCAGTCTAAATATTCCGGTCTGCCTGTTTTTAGGTGTTTTCGTTTGGTCTCTACCGAGGTCATTATAAAACCCTCTTGATAGATTAAATAGGCAGCAAGGCCAAGTCATGGTCACTTCCGGATTTGCATTTAATTGTCCCCAATCTTCTCCGATATAATTGAATTCTGTGATGGTGGAAAGGCGAGTCTGAATACTCTCTAAAATTGTCTTCATAATATATATGTATTGTTTTGAATGATGCAAAGCTCTGCTAATTTGATTCGGGATAAAATATTGAATATGAGAATCGTACAGCTACGTAAGAACGTCTTACAGATGTGTCTGCAAATCTGACAACTCTTTCCATATGAAGATTTAACGTCGCAACTTTGCCTCAGAAAACAAGAGATAATTATCAAAATTTAAATTTTTAAAAATGCTCAAATTTCAAAACGCAACTCAAAATAAGTTGCACAATTCTGTAAAAAATAATTTTAAAAAACTCGTAAAAACAAAGTAAATGAACGGAGTAAAATTTGTAAGAGAAAATGGAGGTCTAAACAGATTATTATCTGGTGAAGATCACATTTCAGGATTAGTAGTTGTCGGCGAAGAGGCTCTTGAAAGCCAATTAATACTATCAGTTGAAGAACTGGCCGAAAAAGGAATCACGGTTGAAGATATGCCGGTTACCTTTTATCAGATCAGTGAATTTTTCAGGATCAACCCGGGAGCAAAATTGTACGTAAAAGGAGTAGCGACTTCCGATGGAACGTACTCAGAAGTAAAACAGTTGCAAAATTTTGCTGAAGGTAAATTGAGAAGAGTTGCTGTATGTGATTTTAAAAGAGCGGCATCAACACTTGGTGCGGCGGTAGGAACTCTTAACCAGGTTGCAAAAGATCTAAGAGCGCTGAACATTCCTTTAAGCACATTCTTATCTGTGAAAGTGACGGCTCAGGATATGACGGCATTACCATCTTTACATACACTGAATGCTGAAAATGTAAGTGTAGTATTAGGTCAGGATATGGGAGGTTTAGGACGTTTCTTATCAGGAGCAAACCCTTCTTTAAGCGCAATCGGAGCTGTATTGGGAGCAAGTTCAAAAGCAAAAGTACATGAATCTATTGCTTGGGTAGAAAAGCAAAATCTGGTTTCTGCAGCGTATTCAAAATTATTGGCTGATAATAATGAATTGGCAAGAGAGATGGATGTTTTAGGATTCTGTGACGGATCTTTATTAAGCGCTTATACACCTGAGCAAATTCAGGCAATGAATGAGAAAGGATACATTTTCGGTATCAAATATGCAGGTCAGGCGGGATCTTATTTCAATGACAGCTTTACAGCAACTACAATGGATGATGATTTTGCCTATATCGAAAACAACACAACTGTTGATAAGGCGATCAGAGAGATCAATAGAGTTTTAACACCAAAAATTTCTTCACCTGTATACATCGATCCAGATACCGGATTCCTAGAAAATTCATCTGTATCTGCTCTAGAAGCATTATGTGATGACGTTCTTGACCAGATGGTGAGAGACGGAGAAATCAGCGGGTATAAAGTGTACATCAACCCTGCGCAACAAATCTTGAGAGACTCAAAACTTGAGGTTGTATTAAAAATTGTTCCTGTAGGAACGCTAAGAGAAATTACTGTAAAAATAGGTTTAACATTAACAACTAACTAAAAATGGCATTAGAATTAGAACCATTAATCAATGGAAGAGAATACGGCTGGAGTGATATCGTAGTAAATATTGGCGGAGTGCCGGTAACAGGTATCAGAGCTGTAAAATATGAAGAGGAACAGGAAAAGGAAAATATTTATGGTGCAGGCAGAAACCCCGTAAGCAGAGGTTACGGAAGGGTAAAAGCTACAGCATCTATCACATTACTTTCGGGGACACTTTTCGCCCTGAAATCTAAAGCTCCCAAAGGACAGCTTCACAGAATCGCACCATTTACTGTTGTGGTAAGCTACCAACCGGAAGTGGGCCCTGTTGTAACTCACTTATTAAAAAATGCAGAATTCAAGAAAACAGCTTTTGACTGGAAAGAAGGAGACATGAGCAAAGAAGTAGAATTAGAACTTTTAATCTCTCACATCGTAGATAAATCTTTATAAAAAATGAGTACAGAAAAATTAATTTGCGGGCTTACAGAAGCTCAAATCACCGAATTAAAAGCCCAACACGGGCTTTTAATTGAGGGAACAGTGAAACAAGGCGATAACGAATACAAGGCTATTTTCAAAGAGCCCAATTTTAAAACACTGGAAGCAACCGGTGCTATCGCAAAAAACAATGAAATCAAAGGAACAAAAGCCCTTTTCGACAATTGTATTGTTGCTGCGGATGACGCTATCAAACAAAGAGATTTTCTTCAGTTGAAAGCGGTTGAGTGTGTAGCCAATCATATGAATTCTTTTAGTGTTTCAGTAAAAAACTTATAAGCTCGCTAAATGGCGAGCAAAGTGAATACGAACGCTGGAAAGGTGACGCTCTTATACGATCCAATTTTCATATGGATCCCGAAGAGCTGAAACTTTCTCAATGGGCAAAACTTTACGCACAAGCTATGTGGCTGGAAAAATGGAAATTAGAAAATCAGGCTGAAATTTTAAGCAGCCTGTTTGGTAAAGAATAATAAAAAGAATTTATGATAAAAAAATGGATACAATATTTAATTTAGAGTTATTACGGAGCGTATATGTTTTTAAGGACTTAAATAGTTCTATTAAAGATGTTAACACTTCTCTTGAAAAAACTACAAGCAGCATTCGGTCTTTATCTGATTCTTTTTCTTCTTTTACCAAATCTTCTATTGAAAAAGTAAAAGATCTGTCGAAAGAGTTTAAAGATCTTACTAGTAGTATAGCTCAACCTCAAGTTGCTACAATATCTTTTGATACTTCAGGAGCTATGAATGAGTTTTCAAAAATCAGTTCAATGGCTCAAAACTTTTCTGAACTGTCGTATAAAGAAACTATTAGCCAATCTGCAAAAATCCTCAGACCTACTTCTGAAGAAAAAGGAGAAGAGAAAGAACAATCTCTTTTTGATAAAATTATAGATGTCATTAATAAGCTGGGAGAAGCTTCAGAATCAATAGGTAAAGTTCTGGATCTTATAGAAAGGATCACCGGAAAAAGGAAAGATAAAGATTCTTCATCTGGTTCCGGAGGCGGAGCGGAGCTTATACCGGCTATTGGAGAAAGTATTGGAGCTTTAATACAGAGAGCTTTACCGAAATTAAGAACTGTATTTACAGCAATGAGAGCCGGATTATCTGGTGTCATGGCTTCAATTACAGAAATCGGAATGGCATTATTAGCTATTCCCGGAATTGGAGAAATTATTCTGGTGGTAGCGGCAGTTGTTGCTTTGGTAATTGCAATTAAACAGCTTTGGGAACATTCAAAACGTTTCAGAGAAATGATTGGATATATAGAAGGAGCAGGAAAAGCGGTCTTCCATAATATCGGTATTTATGCAACAAGGCTTTGGGAATTAGCAATAAAACCTCTTATAGAAAATGTAGTTTCAGGTTTCATTGAACTTTTTTCATTCGTTGGAGCTGTTGCTAAAGCAGCATGGTCAGGTATTGTTACAGCTTTTAATGTTGCTGTTTTAGCACTTAAAATGGCTTGGGCAGGAATTGTTTTGGCGGTTAAAACCGCAGTTTCAACAATTACAACTACAGCAAAAGCAGCCTGGTCTGGGATTGTTTTGGCCTTTAATATTGTTGTTTTATCATTGAAAGCAACATGGAACGGATTTGTTACAGGTTTTAAAATAGCTATTTCAGCTATAGTAAATACTGCAAAAGCAGCTTGGTCTGGGATTGTTATGGCTTTTAATATTGTTGTTTTAGCATTTAAAGCTGGATGGAATAAAATTATTTCCGGCTTCCAATCAGTGTTTACTGCTATCGGAGGTCTTGCTGAAGCTGTTTGGTCTGGGATCGTCTCAGTCTTTAGCAGTGTCTGGAAATTCATTGTATCTCTTTTTAAAAGTGTTGTTATGGTATTCAAAACAATATGGGGTGCAATTGTTTCAGTATTTAAAGGCATTTGGAGCGTTATTGTCGGCGTTTGGTCCGGAATGACAGAGATTTTCTCAAAATTCAAAGCCTGGATTTATGATTCTATCTTAAACCCAATTATAGAAGCATTTAGCGGTGTCTGGACATGGATTACCGGACTTATCGACAAGATTATCAGTCGTCTTAGCAGCTTATTCGAACCTGTGAAAAAATTATTAAGGGAGATATTTTCGTCAGAAGGTACTGTCAATATAAATGAAGGAGGAGAAAAAGGAGCTAAAAGAAGAGGCGATGAATTTGATGCTGAAAAGCTGAGAGATAAAATTGAAGAAGATAGAAAAAAAGCTGACGAAAAAGGAGAGAAGGGGAAAGCTGGAAACGGTAAACCTAAATCAAGCGATGCTTTTGGAGGAGAAATTTTTAGTAGTAAACATGAAAGACAATTGGATTTCAAAAACTTTGGAGCTTCTGCTTTGAGCAACGTTCAGTCTAGAAATTCCGCCTTTGGAGGAAAAGGAAGCATGAGCGGAGATGCCGGAATGGGCGGACAAAAATCTGTAGGAAACCTTAACATCACAAAACTAATTGAGAACATGAATATCTACAACCAAAACAGTACGATGAGTAAAGATGCAATCATCCAAATGGTAAGAGAAGCATTATTAACGGCGGTTGCAGATTTTACATTGGCTCAAAAAGACACTTATTAATATGGAAAAGTCAAAATCATTTCAGTTTCCACCATTGGAACAAACGGTTAAAAGTGCAGGCGTAAATCTGGCCTATAAATTTGGGATGCAGACTTCAAAACCCCTTGTACCAAAAGATAAAATGGAACCTTATTTTAGCGAAATTTCTGATAATATGGGAGTTCCTACATTATCCAATCTTATTATTACAAATAAAGCAAAAGATACATTTGAGTTTGTAGACTGCATCATTACAATAAATCAGGAAAAAAATATTGTAACGACTCCTTTACAAGGTAGAGACGGAACTATTAAAGAATATATAAGTAAAGGTGATTTTAATATAAGCATCATGGTTGGTATTGTAAATTATGAAGATATATACATTCCTAATATTATTTCCGGTTTAGGTACAGAGGTAACATACGCATCAGCTGAATATCCGCTGGATAGAATAAAAGAATTTCAGAAGATTCTGGAATCAGATGAAACATTGACTGTTCATTCAGAATTTTTATCAATTTTTAAAATATATTCTGCTGTTATTAAATCTTATTCTTTAGAACAGGAAACCTTTGGTAACAGACAGAGCATCAAGATAGAAATGTTGTCTGATTATCCTTACGAAATACAATTAAAAGAGCAGAAAGATGTTGAAGCTAAGTAGTAAGATTACAATAGAGGGAAAAAGAACCTGGGAATTTTATTCTGTCAATAATTGTTCTATTGTTCAGGATATTACCAGTCTTACAGATACCTGTGAGCTTACTTTACCTAAAAAAATAGTTTGGCAGGGATTAGTGAACGACAATTTCAAAACTCCACTTAAAAGAGGCGACAAAGTAACGGTTGAGCTAGGATATGACGGAAAACTGAAAACCAGATTTACCGGATTTATCAAAACAGTAGATGCCAAAACACCGGTTGTCATAAAATGTGAAGACAGTATGTTTCTTTTAAAACAAAAAAAAGTAACTCCAAAAGCTTTTAAAAAGGCTCTGTTAAAGGATGTTATTAAATATATATTAGAAGGAACGGGAATCGATTTTAAATTGGTTGATGATACCCTGAAAGTAGGAAATTACAGAACCTCAAAGCCAACCATCGCCGATGAACTGCAGGAATTGAAGGAGAAATATATGCTTAATTCTTATTTCAGAACAATTGACGGGGAAAATGTTTTGTATGTAGGATTGATTTATCCTTTGGATAATCGTGAAAAATACAAATTCGTTTACGGAAAAAATATTATTTCCGAAAGCTTTGAATATCAGGATCGGGAAGAAATTAAGGCTAAAGTTGAGGCTATAAGTTTCGACGCCAAGCATGTGAAGAAGACTGTAGAATTGGGAGACAAAGATGGAGACGTTATTAAGATAAGAATTGACGGATTAACAGAAGCGGAACTCAAAAAATATGCACAGGAATCGCTGGACAGATATAAACAGGGAGGTTTAAAAGGATCTTTTGAAACCTTCGGCCAGCCTGAAGTCAATACATGTGATATCGTTGAAATATTTCCCAGCGAAGAAAAGAACGGAGTTTATTTAATTAAAAAAAATGAGATCTCATTCGGAATCAATGGCTATCGCCAGAAAATCGAATTGGGACAGCCATTATCACCATGAAAGATATAATTCAGGCCTTGGCCGCTACAGGAGATGAGGTATACGCAAAGATTTGCGAAGTACTGGAGATAGATGATGATAGTAAAACTGCAGATCTGAGACCTTTAGACGGATCTGCAGACATCCTGGATGCCTACCTGGTAACTGATGACGCAAACGGATCAATGTATCTTGAGCCCGCCAAGGGCTCTTTAGTTTGCGTTGTCTTTATCAGTAAGCAGATTGCATGTGTTGTGAATCCTTCTGAGCTTAAACAGTTTAGAGTTAAAATTAAAGGAGTTGAATTTCAAATGGATAAGGAAGGTTTTTTACTCAAAAAAGAATCCGAAACTTTAAAAGCATTAATGACAGATCTTATCAAAGAGATCCGAATGATGAAGTTCACCACCAATACCGGAAGCACAATACAGCTTATTAACGAACCGCAATTATTAACCATTGAAAACAGATTTGCAAAATTTTTAAAAGATTAAAAAATGGCTATTTCAGAACAAAGACTTAAACAAACCATAAAAGAGGCAATGGAAACATGTCAGCTTGAAGAAAACGATCCCAATGGTTCTCTTGATAAAATAGCCGGAGCAATTGCAAAAGCTGTCATTGATGAATTAAAAGCGGCGATCGTTACAGGCACATGTCCTTCCGGCGGAGGCCCATTAACTCTAGGAAAAATAACATAAGATGAAGGATTTTATTTTAGAAGATTATGATCTAAACATATCAGGAGGAGATTTTGAGATTGGCGAAAGCGACTCTCAAACCGTAGAATTTGTATTGATGAGCAAACAGGGCGAATGGAAACAGTATCCCGAAACGGGATGCGATATAGCAAAAGCTCAGTTTGGAAGCATCAATGTACTATTGGATCGTAATATCAGGGTACAGATGCAGGCAGACGGATTCAATATAGAAAAATTGAAAATAATAGAAACAGGAATAGAAATTAATGGAAAATACAGCTGATTTTAAAGTATACGATCAACAGATCTGGGAAGACATTTCTATCTATCTGTACGGAAAAGTAGATTATGCAATGGACTTGGCAGTATTGAACGGAAGTTCTGTTACCGACGATATTATGCCCGGAAAAACGATCAAAATATTTACAGATAAAGAACTTAATAGGTTGGTTCTGTATAGTTTGCAGAGTAACAACTCTATTCCGGCCACTGCGGTAGACGTTTCACAGATGGTCGTTGAGCCCGAAGGCATCGGATATTGGATAATCAAGAAAAACTTTATAGTAAAATAATGGCACGTAAAATAGAAGAAATACAACAAAGCATCCTTTTTGCCAAAAACACAGAAAAGGCATTACAGGATCTTACAACAAATAGTAAAACGGCTATCTGGCAACTTTGGATCTATATCGTATCTGTTGCTATCTGGACTCTCGAAACACTTTTTGATAAACATAAAGCTGAGGTTAATGATGCATTGGCTCAATTAAAACCACACTCTCCAAGATGGTATCGCAACAAAGCATTGGCATTTCAGGATGGTTTTGATTTAATTGAGGACAGTGATATTTTCCGAGATGATTATTATGTTGTTCAAACAGATTCCTGGGTAAAAGCAACGGAAGAGCAGATAGCAAATTCAAAGATCATAAAATACTCTGCAGTCACGGAATCTAGCGTTGAAAGTAGATTAATTATCAAGATCGCGACAGAAAAAGACAATGAACTGAGCCCGATTTCAAATGACAAGAAAACGAATTTCGAAAAATATATTAATGAAATTAAAGATGCCGGAGTTAGAGTTACGGTTGTGAATTATGAACCGGATATCTTAAAACTTCAATTAAAAATATATCGAAATCCTCTCGTATTAGACGAAAACGGAACCCTTGTATTAACTGGTGGAGGCAGTAACCCTGTAAAAGATGCCATTAGACAATACATGAAGGATCTTCCTTTTAATGGAGAGTTGATTTTAGCTCATTTGGTTGATAAGTTACAGAAAATTGAAGGAGTAGAAATCCCTCATATTGTAGGAGCTTCCACGAGATGGATAGATTCAACTTCAGGAGTTTATGGGAATTTCACAGGAGTAGATGTCAAGAAAATACCTAGCTCAGGATATTTCAAAGTAGTATTCGAAGATGAGCTGAATCCAGATGATCCGGAATATCCAGAAAAATATGATAACTCAAGCACAATAGAATATGTGGTATAATGTAGATTTTGAAAAATTACCTGTCCGCTTTTTACCAACATTTTTACGTAAAGAGAAAATGGTAGCTTGGGTAAAGTCATTGTGTTATCCAATTGAAGAACTATATATTTTATGGAGTGCTAACCGTACCGATAATTTATATAAACTTGGACATAATGGGCAGATCTGTTATCTACGCGGAGCTCTAAATTTTAAATTTGATACTGAAAAAAAACGTATCAGAATTGTGGAGGGAAACCAATATAAGTATCAATATATTTATTTGGATAACATCCAGCCACGATTTTTAGGGACAATGTTTCTTTATCAGGATTCAGATTACGGAGACACGGGAGTAGATTTTATTGTAGAAGTTCCGGATGGATTAATCTACGATGACTACTCGATGAGAACAATGATAAATTTTTATAAACTGGCGTCTAAACGCTATAAAATTCAGAAATACTGATGAATAAATTTGATTTTAATCAGATAGGAGGATTTCCTCTTTCAACAAATATATTGGATGGCATGCAAACAGCTTATTCGTTGTTTAATGCCTTGGGCGAGATCGCGGGTAATTTTGCCATTATTTCAGGATGTAACATCAATGGAAGCACGGTTTCCGATGGGGTAGTATACATTAACGGTGAAGTATTGGCTTTTAAAGGAGGACTTTTAGGTAGTAATGTTATTATCTCGGAAGACCCGGAAAACAGAGTTTTCGAAAGTGGAGAAAGCAAGACGGTTCTACGTAAACGATTTGCTACTTTCGGATCAAGTGTGACAAACTATCCGTGGGCAGATTTCAAAAGAGTTTTCCCAACCGTACAGATACAAAGCTTTAAAGATAATTTTGAAGCCAGAATTGCAGCTCTTGAGAACAGACCATCACCAATTCCTGTCGGGATGATCGCTATTTGGAATAAACCGGCAACTACAGCAATTCCTACAGGTTGGCAGGAATGTACTGATCTTCGTGGGCGAGTTCCTGTGGGCTGGGATCCAAACGATAATCTTGATTTTGGTATTGTTGGTAAAGCAGATGGAGCAAAAACACATAAATTATTAGTGTCTGAAATGCCAAGTCATAGTCATACAGAAAGAGGACCGGGCAACGTAGGAGGTCACCCAGGCGGAAGTGCCGGATACGACAGACCTAACGGAGAGCAAACGAATAATACTTCAACCGTGGGAGGAAATCAGGCGCACAACAACCTTCAGCCTTACAGAGTTATTCGTTTCATTGAATTTATAGGATAAAAAGCATGAGTACAGATAAAACAATATTAAAAAGCTGGTTTGTTACAGGTGAAAAACCTACACAGGATCAGTTCTGGGCGTGGATGGAAAGCTACTATCATAAAAATGAACAACTTCCGATGAATGCTGTTTATGGGTTAGAGAATGTATTAGCTAATAAAGCCGAAGCTTCTTCTTTACAATACTTCGCCATTAAAGATGGAAGTAATATCACCAACATCGAAGATTGGAAAAACAAATTGGGAGTCGGAGATTTACCTCCAAATATTGCCACCAATGACGGAGAGGATAGCGCAGGAACACCCATTTCCGGAACGTCCTATACCAAAGATCAAAGTAATGAAAGATTTTATAGGAAAGTAGAATCTCAATATTTTAATTCCGACTATGTTCTTCTTGCGGATGGAACTCCAAAAGCAGCAGGAGATTTAGGTAAAAACATTGCTAATTCATCTCTTACTTCAATTGCAGGAGCAGGAATGACTTTAGGTTCTGCTTATACGTGGAATACGGCAGCTCAGAATTTCAATATTACAGGACTTGCCGATAAAGTAAATGAATCTTCTTTTACGAATATGTTGGTTCAGAATAACTCCGGACAACTAGCGTATGCAAATCTTACTCAGTTATTTATGAAGCTCCCTGAGTATATGACTGTAACACAGAGAAATGACTGGATCTCCAAAATGAATGTAGATATTGCCAATACTTATTTACAGCTGATTACTGTAATTGACGGAAATTTCATCAACGGAACTCAAGATCATGTTGTTACAATTTATGGATTGAATATCAATAAATTACAAGGTTTAGATCAAGTAACTATGGAACTGATTGGTCCCGACGGAAATCCTGTTCCGGATAATATGTTTGATGTTACTTCTTACTCTGTAAACAGTAATAGCGAATTGGCTGTAAGTTTTCATTTCGAACCTTCTTACACATTTATGACCGGAGAATATACCTTAAAAGTTATTCGAAAGCTTATTATTCTTGGGGAAGTAGGTATTACAGCTTATAATAGCTTTACAGATGAGGTAATTCCGGATAATGAGTTTATATTAACAAATAACGGGATGTCAACTGCAACTTATACAGGAGGATCATTCACTGTATCTGGTGTTAATTCTGGAAATACGGCAAAAATAGTAAGTGCAAATCCACTTTCAACATCTTCAGATTATGATATACGATTTACTATCTCAGGAGTATTTACGGGACAAAATTCAGGTGCATCATTCTTAAACCGAGCAATTGTATTTGGAGCAGGACTGTCTCTGGATGGCACGAATGTTCACGTTGGAGCTGGTGGTGGAGTTCAAAGTGAGGGCCTTGGTTATATATATGGTAATGCACTTAGAATTATGACAGGAGCAGCTAACACCGTTGGATATACTGTTTATTCGGATTCGGGACAACAGCAGTCGGTAACAGTTAAAGTATCCTTACAAAAAAGAGGAAACAGGTACAAAACTATTTTATATAAAGCGTCTGATAATAGTTTGTTGTATGCAGGAACATTCAATAATTCTTCTGTAGATCCTTTAAAGATTTTAATCTCATTTACTAAAACGGGAGTTGGTTATGGTTTAACAACTGCTGCAACGGGAATAGCGAAGAGAATTTATATCTAAAATTTCATACAAAAATACCTAATCAATTAATCTGATTTAATTTTTATCATCCGTTGCTTAATCTGAAGTAGCGGGTGATAGATCTTACATTTTAATAAGAATAAAAAATCAGAGTATAACATAAATAAAAATCATGAGTACAGATAAAACAATATTAAAAAGCTGGTTCGTCACCGGAGAAAAACCCACACAGGATCAGTTCTGGGCTTGGATGGACAGCTACTATCACAAAAACGAACTTCTTTCCATGAATGCTGTTTATGGATTAGAGAACGCTTTGGCCAATAAAGCAGAAGCTTCATCTTTACAATATTTTGCCATTAAAGATGGAAGCAATATTACAAACATAGAAGATTGGAAAGATAAATTAAATATCAATCAATTAGAGGTAAAAAAAGCAAATAAGGATGCTTCAGAATTATCACAAGACAATATAACCGCTTGGAAAAGTGTGCTTAATGTAGGTGAATTACCCGACAATGTTGCTACCAATGATGGAGAAGATGATAACGGAGATCCAATTTCAGGAACATCTTACACCAAAGAACAAAGTGACGAAAAATATTATCAAAAAGTAGCTCCTCAATATTTTAATTCTAATTACGTTTTGCTTGCAGATGGAACCCCAAAAGCTGCGGGAGATCTGGGGAAAAATGTGGCTAACTCTTCCTTGACTTCCATTGCCGGAGCCGGACTTAATTTAGGAGCAGATTGGTCAATGAATACGGCAGGATTGCCATATTCGATTACGGGATTAAGCGATGTTTCAAATAATACTGCTTTCAACACATTATTGTCTCAAAATGCAGCCGGGCGTATCGGAAAAACAAATGGAAAACAACCTTTTTTAAACTTACCTTCAATACTTTCTGATGCAGAAAAAACAGCCTGGAAAACAGAAATGAACGGAGGCTGGACTACCAATATGATGAGTGTTGCCAATGTGTTTCCAAATGTAATTAAATCAGTTGATTACGGTATTTTTATTACTGTTAATGGAGCCAATCTAAATATTAGTCCTACTTCTGCTGTAATCAGTATTATTAATAATATTTCGGGAGTAGAAACAATTATTCCTAATTCGCAGATCACATATGGAGATCCCAACTTAATTTCTATTTGGTTTAAACCTAATACTTTTGCAGATGGTGAATATAGCATCAAAATATTTAATGGAGTTGCTACAGTCCAAACGAGTGGTCTTAACAATATTATGATTACCAGTAATGCTAATTCAGTTGACGTAAATGCGTTTGTATGGGATAAAATAGCTTATACGCAATCAGAAGTAGGGAATGTAATCCAGATTAATGGGGGTACGCTAGATTTCAAAACAAATGTAAATAATAAGCCTTTTGGAAATGATTTATCAGTTGTGTGTTCTGCAAAATCAAATCAAATATTTACAGGAACAGATAATTTTTCACTTAAAGGATATATTATTTTATCAGGAAGTATACACTTAATAGGAGGAGGTTTAATAGGATTAGTGAACGCTAACAATAGCAATAGCTTAACTATTGATGCTTTATCTTCTTTAAAAATTACCATTGAAGGTAATGATTGGGCTGATGTAAGAAAGTATCTAAATGAGCAAACATCAAGTCGTATTTACGAAATTCCAAATTTTAACCAAGTACGTGTAGATTTTGTCATTTCCAAAAGAAACAATATGGTTAGCATAAGCATAAATCATGGTACGGCCTATAACGACACTACTCAAATATATCAAACAATTCAAAAGGTAATTCCAGATAATACGCCTTTATCAATTGCCTTCAAAGGGCTTAATTCCAATAGCTCAGCAGTGGCGATAAAAGCAGTACTGGAAGAAGCATATAAGTTTTAAATTAAAAAAGAGCATAACCAAAAACTATTCTGTAATTAGTCTCAGTTTTGCTGGGACTTTTTACTGAAATTAAATTATAAAAAGAGCAAATATAAATTTTTAATACGACAAAACTTGACGCATTTTAAATATTTAATACTTTGAAAATTAATAATTTATATCTTGTGTTAAAGTCTCAATTAAACATAATATTCCATTTTAAAAGTTATAATTTTGTGTATTCAAATGTTCATTATTAAGTCATGTACGCTTTAGTAGATTGCAATAATTTTTTTGTTTCGTGTTATCAAAAGTTAAATGTAATCGCAAGTTAAATTTATTTAGCACTGTAAAATATTGAATTTCAATGTACCTTGTGATAACATTGTAAGGATAATATTATTGATACTTCATAGGAAGATTAAATTTGTGAGTTATTATTCCGTGCTAAATATATTTTTGTACTTAAACTTCTCTAACTAATTTTTTTAAATTTCCATGTATTAATAAATATTAAATTTTGTTAAAAAAAATATAAAAAAATATTGTTTTTAATAATCAAATTATTAGTTTTGCATGCAAAAACTTAATACGGTGAAAATTAATACTATAGGCTTAAATTTGACCTTATTTTCTAAAGGGCTTTGATATAGTCATCAAATTATAAATATCTCTATACTCTGAGATACATTTCTTTTTAATAAACAAAAAACTATAATCATCTTATGAGAAAAGCATTTACATTATTATTTGTTTTCTTAGAACTGTTTTTATTTTCCCAAACAACAATGTTTGGACCCGTTTCAGGGCTAGCTTTTAGAAAAAATAGTGTAAAACAAACTGTTCTACAGACTGATACTTTACAGGATCGTCTTATAAATTATCATCTTATTAAAGATAATTCTTCTCAGAATTTTTTCAAAAAGCTTAGTGTAAGCCTAAATCAACCAACTTTCTTTATGGTTGGAAATAAATTTGGAGGAACAGAAAATAAGGTCTATGCCAAAATCGGAAGTTCAGTCATAAGTAATCTTGGAATTACGGATTTTAGCGATTCTTTAAAAGTTACAAATCAGGAGATAAATTCTAAAATTTTAACATTTACTAAAAGGGATGTAAACAAAAGAATTAATCCCATCGTGTTTTTTAATAAAAGAACTGATAAAAAAATACTTATTCCTGAGGTTTTAGTATTTGATAATAATTTGTCTGATATAGATACTCAAAAAATTGAGACTTATTTATCAATAAAATATGGCATAACTATTAATAATATATCGGAAAAAAATTATATTTCTTCTAGTGATCAAATTTTATGGGATTCAAAGAAAAATAAAAATTATAATTTTCGAATTACTGGGATTGGAAGAGACGATGCTTTTGAATTATATCAAAAACAATCCACAAACTCTAATGAAGGAAATGTAACAGTAGCAATTGACAGTTTAAAGCTTACCAATAATTTTAATACCGGGACTATTGAAAATGGAAATTTTCTATTGTGGGGAGATAATAATCAGGCTTTAACATTTAAAGAAGCTGATTTGCTTTCGCAACATCCAGGGAAAGATATGTTGAGAATGTGGAAGATGCAGAATCGAAGTGGAAATGGACAAGTCCAGGTGACAAACATGTATGCGGTATTACCAGCTCAGCCTTCTGGTAATTCGATTAGATTAAGAGTATTTCAAAGTGAGACCGATTACCAAAATGACATATCTGCAAATATTACAGGTAAAAAAATAAATGATACACTGTATGTTTTTAAAGATATTCTTTGGGATGTTAATAAAGATGGGATTGACTATTTTACTTTTAGTTTAAATGATAATCAAAGTGATCTCAATATTCAATTAGCAAGCAACTGTGAAGATTTAGGAAATAATTTGATCAAAATTTCAGTACCCGCAAATATTATACCCTTCGATTACTCTTTACAAAGTTTGACAACAAATCAAATGGTAGTAAATATGACGCAGGGGACTAATAATCAATTAGTATTTAATAATTTAAATCCGGATAATTATAAGCTTGTCTTGAAGAAACAAGGGTATAATGATATTGTAAGAACATTTGATCTACAGGGTGTTGTTAATCAGAATATTGATACTAGTTACCTTTGGGAGGGTACACCGATTGAATTGGATTTGAATACAGGGTCTTTTCAATATGTACTTACACGGCCAAATGGTCAGACAACAACGATAGCACCTTACTTTCTTAATGGAACAGGAAATTACCAGCTTAAAATAAAAAACAAGCTTGGGTGTGAGGTTATTAAAAATTTAACGGTACTCAACCGTGCAGATTATGAGTCTCAACAGACGACTTCTTTATTTAAAAAAATTCAGGTGTCTCCCAACCCTTCCCGTGATGGTAATATCAGTATAAGAGTAGAATTGAAGTCTGCAAAACCATTAACTGTAAAAGTGTTCAACAGCATGGGGGTTTTGGTTAAGCAAGGGCAATATAATTCTGCATCAGAATTTACAATTCCTATGTCTATCCCACCTGTTGCAGGATATTATAGTATTAAAGTATTCATTCCTGAAGAAGGAAAAGGTGTCAATTTTATTATTTATTAAAAAAGCTAACGACCTATATTTATCATGAGAAAAAGATTTTTCTTCAATATTAAAAATATTGATTTATTACCGGTTTTTATACCTGTCATACTTTCCCTATGTAGCTGGACTATTTATAAAGTGGCTCATAAGAATGAAAAGATAAAAGCTTCTAAAAATCAATATTTTAGTCCATTTAAAATTAATTGTGACTTTCTCAAACCATTTTCTACCTCTGCTGTAGAGAAAAAAGAGCCATTAATTTCGGAGAGCTCGTCTTCAGATTCATTATTTGCTCCGTCTGCCACCAAAGTTGGAAAAATCAATAAAAAATTGTTTTCGGCTCAATTAGATAACATGCATTATGAAAATAAAGGACTTGTGAATTCGGGTTATATAGGTGAAATTGGAAATAAAGACAATAATTATTGGGACGCCGATCCTTCGGATAACCTCTTTAATATTCCGCTGTCAAATATTAATAAAAATAGTTCTTACACATTAACATATGATGTAGATGGCTATTCGAATATTAATTCTGTTACAAGGAGTATTAATGGAAGTTATGCAGTTGGGGGGTATCTCAAAACAAAGAAATCAGGGTGGACAGAAGTAAAAGAAAATATTGATCCCAGCTTATTAAAGGCTGGAGGTAATATGATACTTTTTAATGCCTTGAATAAAGGAGAATATTACACAATAAAAAATGTAAAGATTACTGAAAATAAAATTTCTGAACAAAAAGATTACGAAATTGTATCTAAGATTTATCGGGACAAAGCATTTTATATTCGTGGATTTGTAAATCCAAGCTCTAAAATTGATTTTATTGAAATTGAAAATAAGAGAGTTAGTCTTCGAGGAAATGAGTTTGAATATTTATCCTTGGACGAAAACAAAGAAGCCTCCATAAGAGTGAAATTTGTAAAAAATGATAAAAGTATAGAAGAAGAAATTGTTTCGAAAGACCAAAATCAAGATGTTGTCTCAGAAATAAATTCATATAAAGAATTAGGAAAGAATATTGTATATAAAAATGAGTCAGGAATTGTTTTAGGGCTTAGAAATATAGATTTACCGCCTGTAGACCGTTCAATCTCTAATATAAGCGGAGGTTATTATGGGTTCCGTTTCATGGGAAATACTTCGAAAGAAGCTGTGATACATCTCCCGTATGATGAATCAAAGCTTCCAAATGGTTATCATGAAAATGATATTACGACATTCACATTTGATTATACACAGAAAAAGTGGATGTCAATTGCTGTTGACAGTATAAATTTTAAAAAGAAATATGTTGTTTTTCGGGCATTGTTGGGAAATGGGATAGATTACATTAATGGTGTTATAAAGCAGCCTGAAAGCCCTGAAACGAACGCCTTTACTCCTACCACTGTAAATGACGTTCCTATAGCTAATCCAGCATCAAAAATAAACTTAATTTCCGCACCTTCAGCTAATCAACAAGGCTCAGCAGTGGTACAGTATCCTATTGAAATTCCTAAAGGAACCAGTGGGCTTCAGCCTAGTATAGCAATTACATATAATAGTGATAGTAAATCCGGTTGGGCAGGAACAGGTTGGGATATTCCTGTAGAAACTATTGATATCGATACGCGTTGGGGAGTCCCTGCTTTTGATCCTTTGAAAGAAAGTGAAATTTATACACTCGATGGTGAGCAATTAGTATTTAATGATAGTTATCTACCCAACAAAGTTCAGTTTCAGGAAAATCGAAGCTCTGGGGACACAAGATTTTATTATAGAACAGGGATTACAGAAGGTTTATTCATAAAAAGAAAAGGATCAACTCCGACGTCGTATACATGGGAGGTATTAGATAGAAATGGTATTACAAAAGAATATTCAGAATTCTTAACTGATAATGCCTCCAATAATACTTCAGGGAATAGGATTAGATGGTATTTAACAAAAGTCACAGATCGTTATAATAATATTATTAATTATAAGTACACTGATTCTTTCGAAGGTGGCGGAAAAGGTAAATATTTATCTTCAATTACTTATAGCAACAATACAGTTATTACTTTTGATAATGAAACCGGAGTTAGGAATGATAGAGCTTTCAGCTATAAATTGGGTGTTAAGCTTACGGAAGCCAAGATATTAAATAAAATTTCTGTATTTAGAGCTAATATAAAGATAAGGGAATATCAGCTTTTAAATACTAATGTAGGGCAATTTAATAAAAGGCTTTTATCAGAAGTTATACAGAAGGATGGTAATGGTAATGAATTTAACAGGCATCAGTTTTCTTATAATACAGCAAGAATCTTTGAAGATCAACCTAAAACATATAATACTGGAAGCGATGTTGGAAATGTGGGACCTTTTAATGGCGGAAATGTATCTGCTATTAGTGGAGACTTTAGTGATAACATCAATAAAGCAAGAGGATCACTTACGGTTGGAAGCGGATCAGGGTGTTTCTTTATAGGTTTCAACAAGAAAAATACTTTTGGAGTCAATGCTTCTTATAGTGAAAATAAAACGTATGGCAAGAGCCAATTAATGGATATAGACGGCGATGGTTTACCCGACAAAGTTTTCTATGGGATAAACGGAAATGTTTGGTTTAGAAAAAATGCCATGTTCAATTTTGGAGGAGTTTATAACACTGTTAATTGGCCGGTAGGAACACCACTTTCGAAAACTAGTTCATATGTTGGTTCAGCTGGTTTTGAATTTAATTACAAAAGCTTTGCAGCAGGTGTAAATGTTAACTGGACAAATAGTAATACCCCAGTATATTTTTCAGATGTAAATGGTGATGGTCTTCCGGATTTAATTAGTTATGGAGATGTTTATTTCAGTAGAATAAGAAACGGGGTTCCGGAATTTGAGCCACAGCAGGAAAATGGGCCAAATGTAACAGAAACAACACCTAATGCAATTTTGAGTGGAGTACCTGCTGTACAAATTATTGAACCAGGACAAACAGGGCCGCAGCTTTTAGGTAATATTGTAAGAATGTGGGAGGCTCCTATTGATGGTAAAATTAAAGTAACCACTAATGCAGAACTAGAGGCAAATTCTGTAGATGGAGTTGATGTTTGGATGGAGCTGGGAGGAATGATAAAAGCTTATGAAGATAATCCTTCATATGTCCCGCCACATTCTACCATGATTACCTCACCTGTTACACTTACAAACCAAGGACAACCAGTTTCAATCAGTGAAATGGTAGATGTGAAAAAAGGACAAAGAATTTTTGTAGTAGCAAGTGCAAAAGAAAATCCTGTAAAAGATAGAATTGTATCTAATACGGAAATTTCATATTTTCTTCCGAATAGCCCAACGGGAATTCCTAAAGATGCAAATGGGAATTATCTATATGGTTTCAATTCATCATATACCTATTTGGCATCAAGCAAAAAAGGGAATATGATTGGAGAGAAAGCTAAAGTGAATATTTCGTGGGGTAATATGGGGAATCAGGAATTTACAGATGACATAAATTTTAAAATTTATAAAATCGTTATTCCTAAATCCGATACAACAGGATTTATTCAGCCTTCTATTTCCAATCTTATTTATCATCATAAGTTGCTAAAAGGAGAGACGCTTAATACTTTAGCTACTACGAGTAATTTGATTTCGGGAGTTGATCTTTCAAATTTATTAGTGAATCAAGTCGTTTCTGACTCTACAATTACATTTTTCAATTTTGATGTTTCTGCAGACACCAATGTTTCTTGGGATAAGATTAGATGGAAGCCAGAATTGGAGGTGACTACAGATACTGAAATCCTGCAGCTTAAAGCTTTAGTGGAATATAAGCCATATGGTGAGAGACTTACAGATAACCTTGCTAAAAATTTCAGACAATACGTACCATTAGGACAGTTGTCTAGCTGTAGATATATGCTATATCCTAAATATGGATCCAGTATAAATGATGTAATGACGCTAAATTTGCCTCAACTTCATAATACTAAAGTTACTTTTTCTTTAAAAATAAAAAATACTTCAGGTAAGGTCTATACATATAAAAACATTGTTGATGTAGTAAATAATTCTATGCCAACGCCTAGGCTAAATTATTGCGAGATAGCAGCTGATTTATATGCCAATTATGGAATAAATGATTATCAGTTATATGATATGGATCATTATTTTGAAATAAGTTCTTTAGATTATGATGTTGCAAAATATCTTGCTGCCATTAATCCTGATATTTATAATTCAAACTTTGAACCAAACGGGCTTCAAGTGGGGCAGCCGAATGGAACATATATATTTGTTCCGGCAAGTACAGGACATAAAGCTGACCACTTTGCATATAGGGCAAACAATACGCATTATAATATTACCACTGGCTTAGTATACCAAGGTTGGGGAGGCTTTTCTTATAACGGATCCAAATACAAAGGTGAGACAATCAGAGAAAGTGAATTTAATTCTAGTTTGAGTGGTTTTAATGTTAATATGCAAAACCCTTCTATTCCTTGTTCGGGAGATCCAGCTTCTCAAGCATATCAGGATTGTGTGATCAATTATGTAAGCCAAATGATGAACACAAGGTACTTTACCCCTATTGATTTAAAAGGAGATGCAGAAACTTATACATCTTCTTTAGAGTCGGCAGAAGTAGGCCAGTATCACTTACAGCCTGCTTTATTGGGAACATTTACAGATCCAGATACAGAATCTCAATATCCAGGTTATTCAGTGCCAAATCCTAGGGCAATTATTAAATATTCAAAAGGATCAGGGATTAACATGTATGGAAGTGCATTTATTATAGGAGGTAACGCAGGATTTTCAAAGGACTACACAAAAGATCATTTTGTTGATTTTAATGGAGATCGTTATCCGGATGTAGTGTCAAGTTATTCATTTCAAACTACTAATCTTTTAGGTCAATTAGGAAATCCCGGGAATACATTTGAAAGAGAAATATACAATACAACAACAAATTTTGGTATTGGTTTGGGTGTTCCTGTTCCTACTAAATTTAGTAATACGTCAAATGGAGGATTCAAAACCGGAGGAGAGAAAGCAACTCATACAACAACTTCTGCAAATGCAGTTGGTATAGGATTAAATGTTCAATTAGGACAAGCTCGTTCAAAAAGTAAAGCAATCTGGTTTGATATTAATGGTGATGGACTGTTAGATTTTTTATCTGATGGCATATTATACATTAATAATGGGAGAAACTTTGTTAGTGAATCTCATAATTGGAATGTCTCTGAGCCTTCAAATAATAATTCATCATCTTTATCAGGAGGTGGAGGATTTAGCTGGCCGAATGGAAGCTTATCTTTTGGAGTGGGTCTGTCAAAATCAAAATCTACAACAAACACTGCATTTATAGATATTAATGGAGATGGTTTGGAAGATAAAATTGTGAAATCTGGTAACACTTATGAAATGCTTGTTAATACAGGAACAACATTTACTAACGATATGATGAGTGCAGATTTTGAACTAGAAAATAAGCAAAATTCATCAGGGTTTAACCTGTATGGTACATTATGCTTTTGTTTAGGACTAAAGGTATGTATTGGTTTTGGATATAATAAAGATAAATCAGTAAGTAAGCAGACTGTAGATTTAAGAGATTTTGATGGTGACGGTCTTCCAGATCTTTTGATTTCTGATGATGAATCAAGCTTAAAAGTATATCATAATAATTTAGGAAAGGCCAATTTATTGGTAGGAATCACCAATCCTCTTAAGGGAAAAATAGAATTGGACTATGATATTTATAATACAAAGAAAAATTATGGAAGCCTAATTGGAGGAACCTATCAGATGCCATTTTCAAAAATGGCATTGATAAGAGCTACAGTTTTTGATTATGCCTCAAAAAACACTTTCGTTCAGGGAGTTCCAAGAATAATACCAAAATCTCAAGTAACATTTGAATATGAAAAAGGAATTCAGGATAGAAGAGAAAGAGAATTTTTAGGATTTGGTATTGTAAAAACAATAACATATGGAGGTCTGGAAGATCAATTATTTACACCTTATCAAACATATGTTACTGAATATGAGACAAACTTTAACTCAAGTGACTTCTTTGTTAATTATAATGATTCAAGAGTAAGACAGTATTTTTATAAAAAAGGATTAGTAAGATCAACTTATCTTTTAGATCAAGGTCAAAGAAAACGTTCTGAAACTAAATACACATATCGATATTTTGATCAGTTATCAAATATGGGATATCAATTATCCGAAGGACAGGCTGAGCCTCAATATAAAGATATAGGCAGAATTGTTCCATTACTATACAAAATAGAAAACATAACGACAGAATTTGTAGGTAATAACAGTCATAGTAAGACTCTAATTTCTACGGTAGATCAATATGATAAATATGGAAGTGCTACTTTGTATACAGATAGGGGAACTACTCTTAGTTATACATCAGATGATATAGTTATTGGAATTGGATATCATGATCCAGGAGCTAAAAATGTTGTAGGTATTCCAAGTACGCACACTATAATTGCAGGAAATATTACTAGAGTTACCAATTCTAATGTAAATAGCAATCGTAACATCACTAATATCTCAAGATTAATTAATGGGCAACAGGCCGATACAGATATGGAATATGATTCGTATGGGAATGTTACTAAAGTAACAGAACCAGCGTCTGCTAATACACAAAGATTTACAAAAAGATACGAATATGATCCGATATATAATACATATTTGATTAGTATTAAAGACTCATATAATTTGTCTAGTTCTACACAATATGATTCTAATTATCTGTTCGGTGTTCCAACCGTTATGACAGATGCAAATGGTGCAAGTTCTTATTATAACTATGATGCATTTGGAAGAGTAACACAGTATAGATCGCCAGTTGACAATGATTGGACAATCAAGTTTTATTATTATCCTAATGAAGTTATTCCAGTAGCCATTACTGAAAGAAAAGCACCTATAGTGAATAATGTTACTCCTAGTATAAATTATTTTAGTAGCTTATTTACCAATGCTTTGGGAGATGAGATCTCAGTTAAGAAGTTATTTAATGTAGTGAATAGATATTATTTTGCTAATAATGTTTTGCAAATTAAAGATTATTTAGCGAGACCAGTAAAAACAATTCTTAGGGATAAAGTTACTGTAATTACTGGTAGTAGTAATGTTATCCCAACGCTAAAAAAGTATGATGACTATGTGACTGCTGAGGACCAGGCTGCTAAGATATACATAACAACAACCTATGATGAAATGGGGCGTGAGCTAACTTCAACTCAGAATAATGTGCAGACGAATAATGGTTTGCAGAACCTTGTGAACCAAAACGTATATGGATTTGGGCCTGATAGGGATGGGATAGCTCAGTTTACCAGTACATCTATTAGTCCATTAGGAAATACTGCTGTAATGTATACTGATGAAAAAGGACGTATAACAGCAGCGAAACAGACAGATGGAAGCCAGAATTTATGGGTAAGTAATAAATATGATGCACTTAGCCAGCTAATTCAGGTTAAAGATCAAAATAATAACATTACTTCCTATGAATATGATATATGGGGAAGAAAGATAAAAATAATACAGCCTGATGCTGGAGAAATGAATTATCAATATGATAATAGTGGTAAGCTTATAAGCTCAGATAATTCGGTAATTAATGCTTTGGGAAAAACAATGACATATACATATGATTATAATAGGCTTTCAAAAGTTGTTTTTGGGACTTATGATTTTGTAAAATATGAATATGGGGATGCGGGAGCTGCTGATTTCTCTGCGGGACGTTTAGTAAGTCAAGTGGATAAAACAGGCTCGCAGAGTTTTAAATATACAGCATTAGGACAGGTTAAGGAAAATACAAGAATTGTAGTAGCACCTAATAATGCTCCAAAACTGTTTAAAACATCTTTTGTATATGATGTATATAATAGAATTAATAAAATTACTTATCCAGATTCTGAAGAGGTATATTATAATTATAATGCAGCTGGCTTACTTAAGAATATTTATAGTAAATTGCCTGTAAATCAGCCGTTAGTTCCCATTGTAAGCGATATTTCTTATGATAATCGGGATAAGATGGTTTCATTTACGGCAGGAAATACTACACAAAACAATTATAATTATGATGCATGGGGGAGACTTGCTGAATTATCTTTATTTTATAGTAATACAGTCACACAAATACGAAATAATCAATATACATTTGATGGAAATGGAAATATAGTAAATGTAATAGGAACTACACCAATGGCAGGAAATTTTCCAGAAGGCGGGATTACTGCGGCAAGTCAAAAAAGTTATAAATATGACGGTTTCAATAGGTTGTCATCTTCTGTGATTACAACTCAAGGTAAAGAGTATTCACAATATTATGATTTGAATATGACATATAATAGCGTCGGTAATATTCAGGTAAAAGATTATAGACAAAAGTCTTATGAAAATAATATAACGTGCCAGAATCCAGGTAATATTGGAAAGTTAGGAACTTATTTTTATGATACTCCAGGTCATCCAAATGCGGTCTCTAGAATAGAGTATAATAGGAATTATGCATTCAATTCGCCTCTAGATTGTGGCTTATGGTCAAATATTTTTCCTACAGATGGAGCTGAAGAATTTACTTATAATGCCAATGGTAGTCTTGATAAGGTTTTCAATATTATTGGTGGAAAACCGGATTTATTCAGACAATTATTTTGGTCTGAGAAAGAGGATCTAAAAGCTATTGGTGAAAAAGGTGTTTTGAGTCATTATGTATATGACGCAGAAGGTGAACGTATATTGAAAAGTGATGGTGTTTCCAAAAAAATGTATGTTAATGGAAATGATCCCAAAAATACGACTCAAATGGGAGCTTATACTTATTATCCTAGCGGATATGTAGTGCTTGGAGAGAAAACAATGAGTAAGCATTATTTTATTGGAGATCAGAGAATTGCAACTAGAGTGAGTAATATTCCCACACATATATTCAAAATTGATGAAACCGATGTATATCACGGATTACGTGGAGGGTTGCAGGAAGAAGTTACAGATATTGCTGATCAGGCTCAATATCCAGAAGTGGTTTGGGTTCCAAATGCAGATACGCAAGGAACATATACATCTCCTGGAAATACATTGGTGAATGAAGCAGACTGTGATTATACAATTGAACAATTAATTATCAATTTTTCACAACATGAAGATAAAGAATCTTGTTATAACATGTTATTAGATATGTATAGCAATACATTGACAAGTGGAGGAAGCTTCTGTACATTATTAAATGATATTGTTCAGGATAACCCTGACGGATGTATGACTGGCGAAACCTTGCCGGAAATATTGGATTCAGAGATGTATTGGATATATCCTGATCATTTAGGAAGTTCATCGGTATTAATAAACAGCGGTTCTAAAATCACCAATTGGTACGAATATATGCCGTTTGGAGAATCATTAATGGAATTATCAAACCAGGATTATAATAATCCATATAAATATAACGGTAAGGAATTCGATTCTCAAACCGGATTATATTATTATGGAGCTAGGTATTATGATCCACTAAAAAGTCTTTGGTTGTCTGTAGACCCAATGGTGGAAAAGTATCCAACTATTTCACCATATGCTTATGGAGCGAATAATCCCATATTATTTAAGGATCCAAATGGTGGAGAAATTGTAATATACTATATGGAAAACGGACGTGAGAGAAAGTATACCTATGGATCAAATATGAAAATTCCGAATAATTCTTTTGTAAAGAATACAATATCAGTAATTGATAAACTAATTGAAAAGAATGCTTTTGACAACATAGTGGTTTATAAAGCTCAAACTGATGGAAAAGGAATTAAAATTGATGGGAACTTCTTGAATAAAGTGATTAATGATAAAAAGAAAAATTTAAATATTCTACCTTTCCAGGAAGGACTGAACAAAGCCAATCTTAGCTCTACTTATAAACCAAATGGATATATTCCTAATTCAGGTTTTGCAAAACTTGATACGGATGGCATTTATAGTCCTAATGGTACTTATGGTACTATAAAGTTTAATGATGAGTATGGTTATGAATTCATTAAAAATGGTAAAAAATTTACTAACTCACCTACTTCGGCTTTGGGGCATGAAATTGTTCATAGTATACATGCGAATGGTAGTGCTGAATCAAATAAGATATATAATTCTTATATTGGGAATGATTCTGAAAAGAAAGCTATTGAGGAACAAAGCGCTGTAGATGATAATAATCCAATTAATCTTCTTTTAGGAGAAGAAACAAAAATAGATCACAGCGCAACAAGAAATGTTCGTATGGATAATCCGACAATTAATAAAGAATCAAAAAAATAAAATGAGAATAAAGTGTCAATTAATGTTATTAATGCTTACAATAGCTTGCAATCATAAGCCTTTAAAAGATAATATCCAATCAAAACAAAATGTAAAAGAATGTTTGCTAGATGGGAAAAATGAGCTTATGGGATATAATTTTTTGTACAATAATGATTACAGTATTGCAATTAATGAAACAAGATTTTGGATTTTTGGTAAGCAAGAAAATGAATTTTCATATAGAAAATTACCTTATTCTTATGAGCTTATACAAAAATCTGTAAAGACTTTTGAAAAGAGGGATTCACTTAAAGAATTTCATTATAAATATGCATTTGTAAATAATTGTAAGGATACAATGTATTCGGATTATAGTTTAAAGAAATGGATAGTAAAGGTAGGTGGTAAACCTCATTTTTATGAATATAATAGGAGTTCTCAAGTAAAATCAGATACTTTAGGGGTTTTTGGGCTAAGAATATATGATGTTTTTTTTAAATAAGATTTTATTTTAATTATTGTTACAAATAAAGAAATTAATAAGTACTAAACATAAATGGGAAAAGCTCGCAAAAATTGCGAGCTTTTTTAGGCTTAAATAATAAGTATAATATCCTTAAAAATTATATGGTTTAAAATAGGGAGTCTTATATGAAGATGTTTTTCTATAAAAGTACAGCTTCATACTATTCAACTTTATCATAATTATTTTTTATTCACAGGTTTGAAAACAATAAAATTCTCCATAATTGTAGATATTCCAAAATTGTAATTCATAAACATTGCGTTTATTCTGGAATTTTAAAATAGCAAAGATAGATTGTAAACACGACAAAACTTGACGTGTTTTAAATTTTTAATACTTTGAAAATTAATAATTTATATCTTATGTTAAAGTCTCAATTAAACATAATATTCCGTTTTAAAAGTTATAATTTTGTGTATTCAAATATTCATTATTAAGTCATGTACGCTTTAGTAGATTGCAATAATTTCTTTGTTTCGTGTGAAAGAACTTTGGATCCTTCGCTCGAAAACAAGCCCGTTGTGGTACTTTCCAACAACGACGGATGTGTTGTGTCTCGAAGTAAGGAAGCTAAAGATTTGGGAATTCCGATGGCCGCTCCTGCATTTAAGTATAAAGAGCTTTTCAAGAAATACGATGTTAAAAGTTTCTCTGCAAAATTTGAATTATATAATTTTAAAAGCCAACAGGTTATTGATGTAGCAACCTCGTATGTTGATAAAATGGATTTTGAAGTTTATAGTATTGATGAACTGTTTTTAGATTTAAAAAACTTTAAATACATTAACCTTTATGATTATTGTCTAGAAATCAGAAATGATATTCATAAAAATGTAAATATTCCTGTAAGCATCGGGGTTGCACCCACCAAAACTTTATGCAAGGTGGCGAACAGAATTGTAAAAGATTTTCCTGAAAAATTTAGTGGAGTTTATATTATGGATACTCCCGAAAAAATTGAAAAAGCTCTAAGGTGGCTTAACATCGGAGATGTTTGGGGAATCGGACGAAAGCTTACCGCAAAAATGAATGACAGCGGAGTTTATAAAGCTTGGGACTTACTTCAAAAACCCGAAATGTGGGTTCGAAAAGTGATGGGAATTCATGGTGTGAGAATGATCAATGAATTAAAAGGAATTCGCCAGCTTGAACTGGATTCTCCTTCTCCAAAAAAATCAATCGCAGTTACCAGAAGCTTCATGGAAATGTTGATGAAAAAAGATGACGTACGGGAACGCGTGGAAACGTTCGGAATGTATTGTTCTGAAAGGCTGAGAAAACAAAATACCTGCTGTAAAATGGTTACCGTTTTTGTTCAGACCAATCGTTTCAGAAAAGATTTGCCGGAATATAGAAATGCAATGACCAAAATTCTTCCGAATCCTACCAATTCTTCTATTATTATCGGTCGCGTCGTTAATGAACTTTTCGAAGCGATTTTTAAAGAAGGTTTTCATTATAAAAAAGCCGGAGTTATCGTTAATGACTTTGTTCCTGAAGATCAGAGGTTGATTAATCTTTTCGAAGAAGATACTCAGAACCAGCACTTGCCTGTGATGAGAGCAATGGACGCGATGAATAAAAAATACGGAAAAGATAAAGTTCGTTTGGGGAGTATGAGCGGAGAAAATACTTTCGGACGCGCGCAATTATCCCCTGAATACGAAGCTTTCTTAAAAAATAATACGTTGACGGAAGCTAATTTTAGGTTCCACTAAGGTTTTAGTTTAAAAGTGATGAGGTTATGTTGTTTGAAATAATTTCACCGTTTCATTCACCAGAAATTTCGCCTGATCCGGTCTTCCTCGGTCATTTTTAGGATTATTGCTGTAGCTTCCTGTTCTTACGATCACCATATCATGTTCAGGAACCATAATAATGTATTGACCTTGAAGTCCTAAGAAATAATAATGTTTAATAGGATTGTCATGATTGATCCAAAGTCCCATTCCATAAATTTCTTTAGATTTTTGAGTCGGAGTTCGCATTAAATTAATAAAATCTAAATTTAATAATTGAACATCATCAGCCTTTCCGTCATCCAAAAATAACTGCCCCAATTTTGCATAATCTCTTGCATTGGAATGAATACAGCAGTAGGTTTTTTCCATTCCGCTGTCATCAACGCTCCATTCTGCATTTTGCTCCATTCCGAGTGGAATCCAGAATTTTTCAGATAAATAACTGGCTAAAGACTGATTAATAGCTTTTCTCACTGCAAAACCCAGCAATTGTGTCGAACCACTTTGATATTCATATCGTTGCCCCGGTTCTTCTTTAAAATTCCTTGAAAAAACCGCTTTTTTGAGACTTCTTCCATAGTAGGCTTTAGCATTGGGGCGAAAAGGATTAGCATAATCTTCATCCCAATCAAGTCCGGCTTCCATTTGGGCAAGATTTTTAAGAGTTACATGATTTCCGAATTCTTTAGTTTTAAATTCATCATAAAAATCGGAGAATTGAGCATCAATATTTTCAATTTTACCTTCTTCTAAAGCTTTCCCCAAAAGCATTACTGTCACAGCTTTTGCCATCGAAAAAGAATTGGTTTTTGAAAGCTGATTATAACCGTCCCAATACTGCTCATGAAGAATTTTCCCGTTTTTAATGACAACAAAAGCAGCGGTGTGAGAATGTTTTAAATCTTCAACTATATTTTCAGGGAGTTCTTTTTGGTTGTATTCAGGATCTTCTTCCCAAAGTTTGGGCTCTTCCGTTGCAATAAGATTTCTCGGAAAAAGTTTCCCGTCATCAATATTAGCACTCGTTTTTCCTTTTAGATACGTTTTGGAAATCCCGCTGAATAAGTAATCATATCCGAAAATATAGGCTGCTGCTACTGTAATGGCTGCTCCGCCAATAATATATTTTAGTGCTTTCATGTGAGTTGGTCTTCAACAAATTTAAAATAAATTTGAAAATATGAAACGGAATGATTTATTTTTGTGATTATTTGATGCAAAATATGATGAAAAAACTAATTTCCTTTTTATTTTTCTATTTTTTCATAATGACTTTCGGACAGGTATATAAACCTATGGATACCGCAGATTATGCAAAGAGAAAAGATTTTCTCAGAAATTTTTCTTCAGATATTGAAAATCTAAGCAAAAAAAGCAAATCTAATTTTCCGGGAAAAAAGGGATCCGAATTATCAAAAATCTATAAAGAATTCTCGAAAGAGTTTGAAAAAAAGGTAAAGGAAAAAAGCTTTGTTTTTAACGCTGAATTTGATTCTAAAGTAAAAAGTCTGATAGAAAGATTAAGAAAAAATAACCCTCAAATTCCTCAAAACTTAAAAATTCTTATTGCCAGAGACAACACACCAAATGCTTATTGCTTTGCAGACGGAACTTTTGTGATCAATATGGGGCTTTTCAGTTGGCTAAATAATGATGATCAGCTGGCGGCGGTAATTTCCCATGAGTTGGGGCACAAAATTTCGGAACATACGCTGAAGGTTTTTCTGAATATGATTGATCAGGATCAAATGGATAAAACAGTGGTTCAGAATATTAAATCAACCAAAGAAAACCGTAATCAAAGGGCTTTTGATGTGCTGAAAAACCGAATTTACAGAAAGGGTGTTGAAAATAGAAAACAGGAAATGCAGGCCGATTCTTTGGGCTATGTTATTTTTAAAAATAGTGATTTTAAGAAAACTGAATTTGTTAATACATTAAAAAGACTGGAAGATTTCGATACCATTTCGCCAAGAGTATTAAAAGTAGAAACCTATAAAAAATATTTTGGTCTTCCTAAGCAGGAATTTAAAGAGAAGTGGCTGAAAAAAGAAGATTTTTCGCTGTATAATTATAATAATTTTAAAGAAAAACTGAATAAAGATTCGTTAAAGTCGCATCCAGAAATTGTCCTGAGAATTGATCGGCTTAAAAAAAAATTTCCGGAATTGAAAACTGAAAATGCAGATGGAAAACCTTCGGAATCTTATGCTATTCTTGATAAAATAGCGAGAATGGAAACATTGCCCAATTTTTATTATTCGGAAGATTATGGGGTTGGAATTTATTCAAGTCTTCAGTTTTTACAGGATGAAGAAGAAGAGGAATATTATAAAAAATGGCTCGGAAAATGTTTCGTTAAAATTTATGAAGCTCGGAAAAATTATAACTTAAACCGATATCTGGATAGAGTAGATCCAAAAAATCAAAGTGAAAGTTATCAGCAGTTTTTGAATTTTATGTGGAATCTGAGTCTGGATGAAATAAAAAATATCGCCGATTATTATCAAAATAAAGAATCCTGACGAATGCCAGGATTTTTTTTGTTTATTAATAAGGTTAAAAGTAGGGGAGAGGTTACTATTAGTTATTATAAATATGATATTTAAAAAAGGTTAAGGTTGAATCTTATGTTTTCAATAACTTCCATCTTCTTACTTCCTGTCTTCAAGCCCAATTAATAATTTAATCTTTCTAAACGAATTTTATTGAATTTTTCCTTTTCATTATATTCTCGAAGTAAAATATAGCCTTCTTTCGCAACATACGGCGTTACACTGTAATTGTCTTTCTCTGAAATAGGAACTACTTCCTGTTTGAATTTTCCATCAATAATTGTATTAATGAAAAGATTCCATTTTTTCTCTTTCGTTACCTGATCTTTCTGATAATCCCGGAAGAAAAATACAACATCTTTACCATCATTTAAATATTGAGAAAAAAGATAATCGCTATTTACCCACTTTGATTTTTCTTTTTCAAAAACCTGAACCTCTTTTACTTTGAAGTCTTTATCTGTATTTATATATACTAAATCCGTAGTTTTAGGCGCGTTGTATTGTCCTGCAGGTTTTAATTTTTCAGAAAGAATTCCCACACTTCCGTCGCTCATGAAATACACATCCTTTGTCTGCAGATAATATCCGTTTTCTACCCCTCCGTCTGCACTCAGCTTCGGAATATGATTGGACAGATCCGGTTTGTAGTTTAAGGTTTTGAGATCTACATTATAATTGTTTTTATCAACCATCAATCTTGCAAAACCTCTGTCGTCTTTCGGAACATAGTTTCTTCCTAATAAAACAATTTTATCATCAAAAGTTTTGTCATTATCAATGCTTCCGCTACCGGAATTTAGAACATCAATATTATAAATAGTGTCTGGTGAAAGTCCTGTGATCGGCTTATTGGAAAGTTCTTTACCGGTTTTCATATCAAGAACCAAAAGGGAGAACGTTTTATCGTCGTCATTCACTTTTCTCAGAATTCCGTACAGGCGATTTTCATCTCTTTCAAGAACGGTAAGATCGGAGAATACTTTTTTATCACCATTGGTATTGTAGCTGTATCTCCAGATCTCTTTTTTATTTTCATCAAATTTAATCAGACTGTTTTTGTTGATATATTTCCCATAATCATTGTATTCAGCGGCAAGATAACCTCCTTCTTTAATTTCGCCAACGGCAGAAACGTAATTGTAGCCTTTTTCTTTTTTCTCCGCGCGGTTCTCTTTTCTTTCCTCCTTGAAGCTTTTAGGTTGAGTGATTTCCTTAAATTTGCCATCTTCCTGATAATCGTAATAAACTTTTGGCTTTACAGTATTTGTTTTAGGATCAATGACCATCGAGACAGGAGCTGTCACATCTTTTGCAAAAGCCTGTAGATAATGGAAATCTGAAGGACGAAGAATAATCTGACCCTTAAAATCCACATATCCGTAATAATTAGAAACAAGAGGGCCTGCTTCAAATTCTTTATTGGCAACAGGATTAAGGTTTTTATCTAAAATTACATATTCAAACTTTTGTATTTTTTTATCTGTATTTCCGTAGGAATAGAGAGAAACATAGCCATAGAGATTGTCTTTTGTATCAAACAAGGCATTCATTCCGATATTTTTTCCTGAAGCTAAAGAGGCTAAATCCTGTGTTTGAGAATATGAAAATGTCTGGATAAGGCCAAACATTAATAACGTTATTTTTTTCATGGTTGAAATTTGAATTTCAAAAGTAATAATTTAAGCGTAAAGTTGAAGAAAAATAAAAAGCCTTGAAAAAAATCAAGGCTGTATTTTAAAAAAAGTAATAAGTTACTTATTGTACTCAGTAAGAAATGTATGAGAATTCGTTGGAAATAGAGTGCTTGTATAAGTAGTAACCGTTTTTGTAGGGAAATTGTTATCATTATAGGTATGCACTGATGTATTACTGGTTTGCCCGTTAGTCGGACCACTATAAACACTACTCACTTTTAAAAGATTGTTGGCGGCAACATCTCCCTCAGGTGATAGCAGAAGGTTTATCTTTAAAAACCCTTTTATATTCTTGGTCGGATTGTTTTGCCCGTCATAAGTATACGTGTAGTTTCTTATATGCCCTTCATAGTTGGATGTTCCGGTAATAAGATTACCATTGTTGGAAATGTAAACGTCATACTGGGTAGATTTTATATCTGTATGTACTCCGGTTCCGGGATTGTAGGTAGACGATGTATATTCATTGTATTTCACATGATTATCACTCAAATACTCGAAGTTTTTTGTATAAACCAAAGTTCCTCCTGAATGTTTGTTAGTGATTTTTTCAGCAGTAACTCTTCCGTTGGTATAAGTGAATTCTCTTGTGTAAACTATCGCAGTGCCCTCAAAATCCTGAGTTTTTACGATATTGTCGCCACTGTAAGTATAAACAGTTTTTTCGTTGGTGCCAACATCGTTTGATTCTACTAATTTTGTTCCGTCATATTTAAAAGTAACCACGTAAGTCTGGTTATCCTGAGTAATTTCGGTAAATTTTGTTGGAAGAATGGTTGTTGGATCAACTGGTTGGATTTCTTCTACCGTATCATCCGATGAGGTACAGCTAGCAAGAGCAAATAATGCCAAAGACGAAATAATTAATTTTTTCATAGTTATTATTTAGAGTGTTAAAAAGTTCGCTAAAATAATAAATTCTACGAGATAATTAATGAATGTGGTATAAAATAAAAAAAAGCCCTGATTTCTCAAGGCTTTCATTGTCTATAGTTTAGAAAGTAAATTTCTGAAATTCGTTTTTTCGTCGATAATTCGTCTCAGTTCTGAAACTGGAACTCTTTCCTGCTGCATGGTGTCTCTGTCTCTTATCGTTACCGTGTGGTCTGTCAAAGAATCATGATCGATGGTGATACAATAAGGTGTTCCAACCGCATCTTGTCTTCTGTAACGTTTTCCGATCGCATCTTTTTCTTCGTAGAATAAGTTGAAATCGTATTTTAGATCGTTAAAGATATTTTCTGCGTATTCTGCTAAACCGTCCTTCTTCATTAATGGAAGAATTGCTGCTTTAATTGGTGCTAAAGCCGGTGGTAATGATAAAACTGTTCTTTCTGAACCGTCTTCCAATACTTCGTCTCTTAAACAATGAGAGAAAATTGAAAGGAATAATCTGTCTAAACCAACAGAAGTTTCAACAACATAAGGAACATAATTTTCATTTCTTTCTGGATCGAAGAACTGAAGTTTTCTTCCTGAGAATTCTTCATGCGCTTTTAAATCAAAATCCGTTCTTGAGTGAATACCTTCCAATTCTTTGAATCCAAATGGGAAATTAAACTCAATATCAGCCGCAGCATTAGCGTAGTGAGCCAATTTCTCGTGATCATGAAATCTGTAATTGTCATTCCCTAAACCTAAAGCTAAGTGCCAGTTTAGACGTTTTTGCTTCCATTGTTCGTAGAATTCAAGTTCGGTTCCCGGAGCTACAAAAAATTGCATTTCCATTTGTTCGAATTCACGCATTCTGAAAATAAATTGTCTCGCAACGATCTCATTTCTAAATGCTTTTCCGATTTGTGCGATACCGAAAGGAAGTCTGTGACGAGAAGTTTTTTGTACATTCAAGAAATTAACAAAGATACCCTGAGCTGTTTCCGGTCTTAAATAAAGATCCATCGCAGAATCTGCAGAAGCACCTAATTTAGTTCCGAACATCAGGTTGAATTGTCTTACTTCCGTCCAGTTTTTAGAACCGGTGTCAGGATCAGCAATTTCTAATTCTTCAATTAAAGATTTTACATCAGCAAGGTCTTCATTTTCAAGAGATTTTGCCAGTCTTGAAAGAATAGCCTCTCTTTTTGCTCTGTATTCTAAAATTTTAGGATTTGTAGCTTCAAATTGAGCTTTATCGAAAGACTCACCGAATCTTTTCGCTGCTTTTTCAATTTCTTTATTCTCTTTATCTTCAATTTTCAAACAGTAATCTTCCACCAAAACATCTGCTCTGAAACGTTTTTTAGAATCTTTATTGTCAATCAATGGATCGTTGAAAGCGTCTACGTGGCCCGATGCCTTCCAAGTTGTTGGGTGCATAAGGATTGCAGAATCAATACCCACAATATTTTCGTTAAGCTGTACCATCGCTTTCCACCAATATTGTTTGATATTATTTTTTAATTCGGCTCCGTTCTGTCCATAATCATAAACAGCGGATAAACCGTCATAGATCTCACTTGAAGGGAAAATAAAACCATATTCTTTAGCGTGAGAAATCACTTTCTTGAAAACATCTTCTTGCTTTGCCATAATTTTTTTACGTCTGAAGCACAAAAATAATGTTTTTTATTGGGAAAATATTAATATCGGTAAGAACCTACATTGGAGACAGACATTAAAATGGATCCGCCTAAACCGACAACCAATAAAATACCCGCAATAATCAATAATAATATTCTTATTGTTCGATATTTTTTAGGATCTGTAGCAGCCAAGGTAAGAGCACCTGTAATAATAGAGATGATTATCAGTGATTTGAAAAAATTAAAATAGTCTACCATAATTTTTAGACTTTTCTGTTTCTACGAATGTAAAGAAATTTAACTGAGATTTTATCGGAAATATAAGAATTAAAATTTTCAGGAGCCGGGAACCTGCTTTCTCTACTCGCTATTTTTTGAGTTTCGGCGCGGCGGCTCCGCCGCCGCGCCGAAACTCAAAAAATGAGCTCAAACATGCCGTTCAATCAGGGCTAAATCATCCAAAAATCTCTACTTTTGCCTCATGTTAGAAATTCTTTATCGAGACGAACATCTTATTGCCATCAATAAGCCAAGTGGATTATTGGTTCATAAATCTTTTTATGCCGGAGAAGCGGATACTTATGCTATTCAGGAATTAAGAAACCAGATTGGACAAAAAGTTTATCCAGTGCATCGTCTTGACCGAAAAACTTCGGGTGTTTTGTTGTTCACTTTAGATAAAGAAACCTTGAGAACTATGAGCAATCAGTTTGCATCACGAGAAGTCGATAAGAAATATATTGCAATTCTTCGTGGTTGGGCGAAAGAAGAGGAAACCATCGATTATGATTTAATTAACGAAAATGAAGTTAAGCAAAACGCCATTACCTATTATCATCGTTTACAAACTTCGGAAATAGATTTACCTTTTTTAAAACATCAAACTTCGAGATATTGCTTAGTTGAAGCCATTCCTGAAACGGGAAGATTTCATCAGCTGAGAAAACATTTTAAACATATTTTGCATCCGATTTTAGGTTGTCGTAAACATGGTTGCAATAAACAGAATAAATTGTGGCTTCAAACATTTGGCATCAACAAAATGACGCTTCACGCCCATCAATTGACTTTCAATCATCCTATTTCTAACGAAAGAATTACGGTGAATGCCACTATAGATGATGAGTTCAAAAGAGTAGGAGATATTTTGAAGTTCGATTTGAGTGCGTATTCTTAATTTAAACGCAAAGATTTTATTAATAAATATCTATACTAGAGGGGAAAGTCTCCAGAAAATATCCTTGTCAAGGTTCTAAACCTTGACAAGGATAAAAACTATGTTATCCTTCCACTTTGTTCATAATATTAATTGTCTTAACCGCGCTTGGTTAAATAGAACCATTGTGTCAAAAATTTCTCGTTGATTTCGCAGATTAAACAGATGTTTGTGTTTTATAGACAATGCTTATAAAACATTTTTACATAAAATATCATACGTTAATCAACCATTAATTTTAAAATGAGTATTTTTGTAAAACTTTTTTTCAATGTACAAATCGCTTATTCGTCCGATCCTTTTCAAATTTGATCCTGAAGAAGTTCATCACTTTACTTTTTCGATGCTGAAGAGTTTTGGATTTCTTACCAAATTATTTTTCCCTAAACCTATTAAAGACAAACGTCTGGAAAGAGAAGTTTTCGGATTGAAATTTAAAAATCCTGTTGGATTGGCAGCCGGTTTCGATAAAAATGCAGTGTTGTTCAATGAATTGGGAGATTTAGGTTTCGGATTTGTAGAAATCGGGACGGTAACTCCAAGAGCGCAAGCCGGAAATCCTAAGAAAAGACTATTTCGTCTGATAGAAGATGGCGGAATCATCAACCGAATGGGTTTCAACAACGACGGTTTGGAAGCAGCGATCGAAAAATTGAAAGGCAATAAAGGAAAAATAATCATTGGTGGAAACATAGGAAAAAATACAGATACAAGCCCGGAAAATTACACGCAGGATTATCTGGATTGTTTTGAAGGTCTTCATCCTCACGTAGATTATTTTGTACTGAATGTAAGCTGTCCAAATGTAGGAAGCCACGCAAAATTGGAAGATGTAGAATATTTACGTGAATTGATTAGGGAGGTTAAAAAAATCAACCAGCCAAAATCTGTACAGAAGCCAATATTACTGAAAATTGCTCCAGATTTGAACAATCAGCAACTTGATGAAATTATAGAATTGATTGCAGAGACAAAAATCGACGGAATTGTAGTTTCCAACACATCAGTAAATAGAGAAGGATTGAAAACTTCACCTGAAGTTTTAGAGCAAATAGGAAATGGCGGTTTAAGCGGAAAACCTATTCGTGAGAGAAGCACAAAAATGATCAAATATCTTTCGGATAAAAGCAACAGAGCTTTCCCAATCATCGGAGTTGGTGGAATTCACTCTGCAAAAGATGCGATCGAAAAATTAAATGCAGGAGCGACTTTAATTCAGTTATACACGGGATTTATTTATGAAGGCCCGGAATTGATCAACGAAATCAACAAAGAGATTTTAAAAAGAGCAAGCAGATTACCTAGATAAATTAAAAGAGAGTTTTTTACTCTCTTTTTTTATTTTGACTTTCTACCAGACGCATTTTTTACATCAACCGTAAAAGTGTAAGCTGATGTAGATTCTGTTTTGTTTACTTTAAAAGTTAACATTTTTCTATCTTTTGATTTTGTTTCTTTAGTATCGTAAATATTTTCAAGACAGCTTTCTGTGAGAAATTCTTCGTAACTTTTGTAATTCCAGTCTTTTGTGAAGTACAAAACTCTGTAACCTTTTTCGCCCTCACTTGCTCCGCATCTTCCGCACGCATTGAAATTTGATGATTCTTCAAAGTACAGCAAAACACGATTTCCATTTTCTCCCGAAGCGTAAGAAATTAATTGATTTCCACCATGTTTATTAATAAAATCAAAGGTATTGATCTTTTTATTATTGGGCAAAATCAGGTAATTATTATAACGATAAATCATATCATTGCCGGTGAATAATTTCGCAGGCTGAGTTTTTTCATTCAAATAAAAATTACCCAAAATAGGATTTTCTTTGTCGTTTTGCTCAAAAATAATAGATTCTTTAGGATGCAAAGCTTCTGCGATTTCTGCAGTTTTTTCTACTTTTTGAGGTGAAGTAATACTGTCTCTGAAACTTTTAGAATTCTGCTTTTGCTTGGCTCCAAAATTATACAAAGACAATTTTCCATAATCGTAAATGCCTGTTAACGGAATTTTCTTCTGATATTTATCGTAATAATACCATCCGTCCACAAAATATTGATACAAACTACAATCAGCAATTCCTGCAAAGTAAAGTTGCATTGTGACAGGAACTCCCGCAATTTCTCCTTTGAAAATCTGAGATGAATCTGTTACTTTCTTTAATTCAACTTTCTGACAGAGGAAAAAGGTTAAACTTAAAGAAAATAAGAGCGTTAAAAGTTTTTTCATGGTTTGGTTATAGTTAGTTTAATTTTTTCAGAGGAAGAAGTGTGAGATTGTATAGATAATCAAACCAACTAATCCGCCAACCAAAGTTCCGTTGACACGAATAAATTGGAGATCTTTTCCGACTTCTAATTCCAGTTTTTCGCTTAATTCTTTGCCTTTCCAATTGCCAACGGTTGAACTGATGAGGTTTCCGAATTGATGGGTGTTTTTAAGAATGTATTTGTAAGCGGTGACACGAACCCAATGATCTATTTTGTTTTGAAGTTTTTCGTCAGTTTTAAGGTTTTGTGAAAATTCATTCAGATTTTTAGAAAGATAATTTTTTAATGAAGATTCATCATCCTGAAGTTCTTTCATCAACGTTTTTTTAATGGAAAACCAGATATCGTTAGAATATTCATCCAGCTTATCATTTTTCAGGAAGTTATTTTTGATATCTTTAAATTCATCTTCCCATTTTGGATCTTCTTTTAAATCAGTTGAAAATTCGTAGATTTTTTTTGTGATCAAAGTTCTGATATCATGTTCAGGATCTTCTTCCACTTCTTTGAAAAAGTCTGCAAGTCCGCTGGCAATCTTATCTGCAATTTTATTGTCAACAAAAGACGGAATAAAAGAATAGCTTCCTTCTTTTACACGTTTCTGAATCATTTCATCATTTTCAATGATATAATCTTTGATTTGTTTGGAGAGGTTGGTGATAATTCTTTGATGATCATTTTTGTCTAAAAGATAATTGATTCCGCTTCCGATGATGTTGTTCAGTTTAATATCATCCGTCATTTCCGAAACCTTTTTACTGATGAAACTGCTTACCGTAGAATCATCTAGTTTATTCAGAATATCCAACACAATATCGGAAAGATTTTTAATTAAAACTTCCTGATTTTTCTCTTTAGTAAGCCATTCTCCAACAAAATTAGAGACTTTAAGTTTCTGAATATAAGGACGTATATTTTGAGGGGAAAGAAAATTAGACACAACAAAGCTACCTAGGTTATCTCCAAGCCTTTCTTTGCTATTTTCAATCAAATTAGTATGTGGAATGGGTAATCCAAGTGGATGGCGAAATAAAGCGGTAACCGCAAACCAGTCTGCCAAAGCCCCGACCATTGCCGCCTCAGAAAAAGCACGAACATATCCGATCCAATGAGAATCATTTGATTTTTGGAGAATCGTAGTAATAATAAAGACAATGGCCATCAACACAAAGAGTCCTGTGGCAAATGCTTTATATTTTCTTAACTGTTTTCTTTTCGCTTCATCATTCATATTCTCAAATTTACTAAATTTGGTTGTGAATTTTAGTATTTAATCTAACCACAAAAGTCACAAAAGAATTAAGCACTTAAGTTATTTGAAGTTAAAATTTTATTACAAAGAAGAACACATTAGTTTTTGAAAATCTTTGATTTTCTTCTTATGTGAACTTACTGTTTTCAAAGTAGTAAGCTTTTTTAAACTAAAGTGTTCTAAAGTGTCAAAAAGCTTATGTGTCTTTTGTGGTTTAATTTTTAAGCTTAATCTCAAAAAATATTTAAATTAATCCTATGGAAAATACAGAAGCAAAAAACAATCCATATTACTCAAGAACAGACACTACTAAACTTGATATTTCCAATGAAGAATGGAAAAAGATCTTAGCTCAGGATCTATATGCGATAGCCAGAGAAGCCGCAACAGAAAGAGCTTTCACTGGAAAATATAATGAATTCGACGAAATCGGGGATTATTATTGCGCGGTTTGTGGAAATCATTTATTCCGTTCTACTTCAAAATTTTCGAGCAGTTGCGGATGGCCAAGTTTCTTTGAAGCAGACAAAGAAGGCGTATATTATAAAAAAGACAATGCTTATGGAATGGAAAGAGTGGAGGTACTTTGCAAAAGATGTGACTCGCACTTGGGGCATGTCTTTGATGATGGTCCGAAGCCTACAGGACTGCGCTATTGCATGAATTCTGTAAGCTTGGAATTTGTTCCTGATTAGCAAAAATAAGCCTTTTAATTCACAGAATCAGGAAGTTAAAGTTTCTTAAATTGAGTTAAACTTCTTTCATTTTTAACTGCTTGGTAATTATGTTTTTATAAATTTGCCTACTAATTTGAATTTAACATAATATTGAATGAAAGGATTTTATAGCGTATTAGGTATTGTTTACATGGTTACGACTTCATTTTATCTGTCTCCAAAAGAAGCGGTAGTAAAGAATGAAATCATTACAAAAATTGAAAGATTAAACGAAACTAAAACTGAAAAAATCACTACAGTATCTTCATCAGAAGCATTGTACAAATCAATTACATTTGAAGCAGGGCACGAACTTAACGAAGAAGTTTTCTTTAAAGCTTTAACAGGTTTTGAGAATTTAAAGAAAGCTGGTTTGCTTAATCAGGATGCTCACTTATTAACGGTATGCGATTTTTCAATGTCTTCTAACACGAAAAGACTTTGGGTGATTGACACAGAAGAAAAGAAAGTATTATTCAACTCATTGGTAGCACACGGAAAGAATACGGGTGAAGAATTTGCCACTAACTTTTCGAATACCAACAGTTCGCTTCAAAGCAGCTTAGGGTTTTATATCACAGATGCTACTTATAACGGCGACAACGGGTATTCTTTAAGATTGTTGGGAATGGATAAAGGTTTTAATGATGCAGCTTACAAAAGAGCCATCGTAATGCACGGAGCTGATTATGTAAGTGACGATTTTGCCGCTGTGCATAAGAGGATTGGAAGAAGTTGGGGATGTCCAGCTGTTCCAAGAGATCTTACACAGCCGATCATTAACACAATAAAAGGAAGAAATTGCCTTTTCATTTATTATCCCGATCAGAATTATCTTTCAAAATCGGAATGGTTAAAAACATCAGTTTAAGATGATTGACGCCTCAGAATTTATTTTTGCAGTAAGATTAATGAATAATCCTGATGGGACAAGTACGTTTGAAAATGGGAAAATTCCTGTTTTAAAACCGATGAATACCACTGCTTTTTGGATCAGCAATAAAACTGAAGAATGGGAAAAAGCAGATCATCCGGCTCCAAGACGGCAATATGTAGTGACTTTGAAAGGAAAGGTCAGGTTTAAGGTAAGCGATGGTTCAACATTTCTTATTGAGCCTGGATTTATTCTTTTAGCTGAAGATGTTGAAGGAGAAGGGCATAGTTGGGAAATAGAAGAAGGAGAGAAATGGGAAAGACTATATATTCCAATTGCTGAAAATGCTGAAAGTTTTTTTATTCCAGATTCAAAGTAAAGGATTATTCCAGATTTAATTTTATCTGAATTAATAGTATTATGCAAAAAGCAGTCAAATTTTGACTGCTTTTTTATTTTTAACTAAAATAAGATTTTTCATTAAGATTTTCCAGAGCGTTTGTCATTCTGACGAAGGAAGAATCTAAACCATTATATTTAATCTGCGAGAGACTTTTACGAAGTAAACTTCTTAAAAACCAAAGTCGCATTATGCCCTCCGAAACCGAAAGCATTGCTTAAAGCAAAAGTAATATCCTTTTCTTTAGCTTCACCGAAAACAATATTCACTTCTTTCGGAATATTTTCATCAATATTATGAAGATTGATCGTTGGTGGAATAATTCCATGTTGGATTGCTTTTATAGAAAGAATAGCTTCCGCCGCTCCGGCTGCTCCCAGCAAGTGACCCGTCATTGATTTGGTAGCACTGATGTCAAGGTTTTTACTTCCTTTAAATAATTTATTAATTCCTTTTAATTCAACCAAATCTCCCATTGGTGTTGAAGTTGCGTGAGGATTTAAATAGTCAATGTCTTCTATATTCGCTCCTGCTTCATTTAGTGCCAACTGCATTGCTTTAATCGCTCCAACACCATCTGGATGAGGTGCTGTCATGTGATAAGCATCTGCTGTCATCGCTGCTCCTACTAATTCTGCATAAATTTTTGCACCTCTTGCTTTAGCGTGCTCATATTCTTCAAGAATTAATGCTCCGGCACCTTCACCCATTACAAAACCATCTCTGTTGGCGTCATAAGGACGACTTGCTGTTGCATAATCATCATTTCTTGTAGACATTGCTTTCATGATAGAAAAACCTCCCACAGAAGCCGGAGTAATGGCTGCTTCAGAACCTCCACTAACGATTACTTTCGCTTTTCCTAATCTGATATAATTGAAAGCATCCATTATCGCTGTATTTCCTGTAGCACAAGCTGAAATGGTTGTATAATTAATACCCTGAAGACCAAATTTCATGGAAATCATTCCTGATGCCATGTTAGCAATAAATTTCGGCACGAAAAACGGATTAAACCTTGGCGTCCCGTCTCCTTTTGTAAATTCCATTACTTCACTTTCGAAAGTCCACATTCCGCCTTGTCCGGTTCCCCAGATTACGCCGGTGTCAAACGGATCCATATTTTCCAGTTCAAGCCCTGAATCTTTAAGAGCTTCTGCACTAGAATACATTGCATATTGTGAAAATAAATCACTTCTTTTAATTTCCTGATGAGTTAAATGTGCTTTTGGATCAAAATTTTTAACCTCACAAGCCACATGTACTTTAAATTTTTCTGTATCGAAATGCGTAATTAGATTAGCACCACTGACACCATTAATACTGTTTTGCCAAAAATCTTCGACATTATTTCCCAAAGGTGTAACTGCACCTAGTCCTGTAATGACAACTCTTTTCATATTAGTTATTGATTTTAAATAGATTAGAGGTTCCCCTTGCAATTAAACGCGTCTTATCTGCGTTCCATATTTCGCATTGAGCGTTTACAAATTGCTTACCTCTTTTAATGATTTTCGTTTCGGCTACAATATTATCATTTTCTTTTGCTGTGGAGAAATAATCTATAACATTATTGATGGTTGTTATGAAAGAATTTTCATTTAAGGAAAACATGGTAGCTCCAATGATGTCATCAACAATTGCTGCGGTCACTCCGCCATGAAGATTTCCTATTGGATTTAGCCATTCTGCCCTTACTTTATATTGAAACTCCAAATGTCCTTCTTCTACAGAAAGTACGATGGGGTTGAGCCATTTCATAAAAGGAGAAGGAGATTGACTAAATTCTTTTCCGATGAATTGTTTTAATTGTTCTAATCTGTCCATTTTTCAATTTTTATTTTTCTAAAATCATCGTTACTCCTTGTCCACGAGCAGCACAGATGGAAATAAATCCTTTTCCGCTTCCTTTTTCGTGTAAAATTTTAGCTAAAGTTCCGATAATTCTTCCGCCGGTTGCGGCAAAAGGGTGTGCTACTGCAAGACTTCCTCCTTTTACGTTTAATTTATTTCGATCGATTTTTCCTAATGCTTTTTCTAATCCGAATTTTTTAGCCAAATCATCATTTTCCCAAATTTTTAATGTTGCTAAAACCTGTGCTGCAAAAGCTTCGTGGATTTCATAATAATCAAAATCTTCCAAACTCATTCCTGCTTTTTTCAGCATTCTGTCTGCTGCAAAAACGGGAGCGAGTAATAAGTTCTGTTTATTTTCAACATATTCAATTCCAGCAATTTCTGAAAATGTGATATAAGCTAAAATTGGTAAATTATTGGCTTTTGCCCATTCTTCACTGGCCAATAAAACGGCAGAAGCTCCATCTGTAAATGGAGTTGAGTTTCCGGCTGTTAAAGTTCCGTTTTGTTTATCGAAAGCGGGTTTTAATGAAGCTAATTTCTCCAAACTTGTATCACGACGAAGATTATTGTCTTTGTCTAAACCAAAAGCAGGAGTGATCATATCATCAAAAAATCCTTCATCATACGCTTTTGCCATATTTTGGTGACTTTTAAAAGCTAATTCATCCTGATCTTCACGGGAAATCTGATAGTATTTTGCGGTAATTTCTGTGTGTCCGCCCATTACCAAACCTGTTTTCGGTTCCTGACCTTTGTAAGGAATCGGCATCCAGTCTTTCAGTTTCGGACTTAATAATTGTTTTAGTTTTCCGAAAGCTGATTTTTCTTTATTGGCTTTTAATAATGCTTTTCTTAATCTTAGTGAAGATTCAAACGGGATGTTGCTCATGGCTTCAACACCGCAGGCAATTCCGCTTTCGATTTGGCCTAAAGCAATCTTATTTCCGATGTAAACTGCTGATTCAATTCCTGTGTCACACGCTTGTTGAAGGTCGCAGGCAGGAGTTGCGGGATCAAGAGAAGTATTCATTACTGTTTCTCTGATGAGGTTGCTTTCAGAAATATGCTTGATCGTCGCACCTCCGGCAACTTCACCAAGAAGTTTTCCTTTAAGGTTGTAATGATTGATCAAACCATCCAGAGCGGAAAGCAGTAAATCCTGATTTCCTTTGTCTGCGTAGGCGGTATTCATTCTGGCAAAAGGGATTCTGTTGTATCCTACGATTGCTACTTTTTTTGTTTCCATATTGTGAAGTTTATGATGGAAGGTGTTTTAATTCTTTATCAATAATTAATAATATTCTGTCTAAAGCTAGATTGAGATATTTTTCATCGCCTGTTGTTTTGGAAAGCAAAATTCCGCCCTCGACGAGCATAATAAATAACGATCCGAATTCATCAGCATTGATATTTTCATGAATTTCACCATTTTTCTGACCTTGAATAATGACTTCTGATATATTTTTTATCCAGCCTTCGAAAGATTTTGTGACCTGCTTTTTCAACGTAGGAAATTTGTCGTCAGCTTCAGTTGCGGCATTCATCAATGGACAACCTCCGGTTTCGAAAACCATTTTCCAGCTTTTACGGTAGAAATTCACAAAAGCATTTAGTTTATCAATAGTTGTCGGAAATTCATCACCAAGCGATCGCGACATACTTTTACCCAATAAACTTGAGTTGTATTTGTAGACCGCAAGCGCAACTTCATCTTTATTCTCGAAATTTCCATAAATACTTCCTTTCGTTAAGCCCGTTGCTTCCGTAATATCCGAAAGCGACGTAGAAGTATAGCCCTTGGTATTAAACAAAGAGGCTGTTTTTTCAATAATAAATTGTTTTGTCTTTTCTGCTTTTGACATTTCTTTCAATGAAAATATAGTACAAAGATACAAAAATATACCAATCGGTATATTTTATTTTAAAATTAAATCTGAGTGTATTTAAAAGCTCAGATTTAGTTTTTTAAACCATTAAGATTTTCTTTAAGGAGTTAAGATTATTAAGAATTTGCAAGCGAATTTAAAGTTTATCTCTTTCCTTAATTTCACTTAACTCCTTAAAGAAAATCTTAATGGTTCAATTTTTTAATTAAGCCAAAGTAGCATTCAAAGTAATTTCAAAATTGAAAGCTGCACTTACAGGGCATCCTTCCTCTGCAATTTTAGCATATTTTTGAAAATCTTCTTCTGAAAGTCCCGGAACTTTAGCAGTTAAAGTCAATTCAGATTTTGTAATTTTTCCGATGTTTGGATCAAGAGTGATTACTGATTTTGTAATTAATTCTTCCGGAGTAAAACCGGCCTGAGAAAGTTCTGCACTTAATTTCATGGTAAAGCATCCTGCGTGAGCTGCTGCCAATAATTCTTCAGGATTTGTTCCTACTCCGTCAGCAAAACGGCTGTTGAAAGAATATTGAGTTTCGTTCAAAGTTGTGCTTTGAGTAGTGATATGTCCGTTACCTTCTTTAATGTTACCGTTCCAAACGGCTGTTGCGTTACGTTTCATAATGTTTTTGTTTTATTTAATGTTGTTTGTTTTTGATGATACAAAGATATGTCAGATGTTTGTCCAAATAAATAGATAAAAAGAACTAAATATTGTACTTTTTTCCCGAAGTGTAATTTTTCTTGAAATTAACAGGGGTATTTCCAACTTTATTGGTGAAAAGCCGGTTGAAATAGGCCGGATCTTCATAACCTAAATCATATGCAATTTCTTTAACAGGTTTATCGGTGTAAAATAACAATCTTTTGGCTTCCAATAAAATTCGATTGATGATAAACTGATTGGGCGAATCTAGATTTAAGTTTTTAAATTTATGAGTTAACGTTTTTGGAGCGATGTGAAGTAAATCTGCATAATCAGCCACATTGTGCTTTTCTCTGAAATGGATTTCCAGATGTCTGCTGAAATCTCTGAAAACATCCAATTCATTGCTTGGAATTTTTACCGTATCGTTGTCCAGATTTTGCTTTTTCCATTTTCTGGTAGCGCGGATGATGATCTGTTTTAAATATGTTCTTATCATTTCTTCGCTGGAAGATTCTTTCCATTCGAGTTCTTCGTTGATATTTTGAAATAAGTTTTTAATGATGATCGTTTCAGAATCATCAAGATCAACTTTTGGAATTTCAAAAACATTATGAAAAAGCAGGCCGTCACAAGCTACTTCTTTATCATGAATTTGGATACAATAAAAATCTCGGTTGTAATAAAGAAGAGAAGCGGCTTCAGAATCTCCATTTTTAATATCTAAATATTGATAGGTAAGAAAAAATAGAGTAGGAGCTTCTGTTTTATAATGATTGAAATCTACGGTCAGTTCATAACCTGCAGGAACTAAAAGTATTTTGATATAAGGTTGAGACTTTATTTTGTTGATGGTTTCAAGGTTTTCGTTAGAAAATACACTGAGCCCGAATTTTTTATAATTGTCTTCAAAAACAAGATCCTGTAATCCCATACTTTTACTTTAGTTTAAAGATACAAAAAAGCATGATTTCAAGATATTAAATTATTGAAATCATGCTTGAGTTTTTTTACCACAAAAGTCACAAAAGCTTTATGTTAAGCTTTAACTTAAAAATTAAAAATTAAAAGTTCACAAAAATGAAAATCTAAGATTTTCAGAAAACTTATGTGTTCTTCTTTGTAGTTTTATTTTAGCTTAAAATTACTAAAGTGTTATAAATCTTTTGTCTCTTTTGACTTCGTCGAATTTTCGATTTGTGGTTGAATTAAAATGTTATATCCAATCCAACATAAAAATTAGCTTTCATGATAGGCGCGTAAACCATTCCGCCATCAAAGTAATTTCCAAACAGATTCTTGAAATCTACAATCGCATTTTTCTGGTAATAAGACGTTAAATTTTCACCCCCAACATAAGCTCTGATCTTTTTATTGAAATTCCTTGAGATCTGAGCATTCAACACCGCATAAGATTCTGAGTAGGTTGGCAATTGAAATTCTTCGGGATTGCTTGATGTATTCGGAAGTCTCTGTTTTCCAACCCAGTTTAAAGTGGTGTCAAAACTCCAAAATGCGCCATTGTTATTTTTATTGGTTGCATAAGCTAAATTCACAAAACCTCTGTGTTTTGCCATGAAAGGAATCTCTCTTCTTCCGTCCAGATAATCAGCCTGTACATCATAATATTTATAAGCTAATCTTACATCAAAGTTCTTGAAAGGCGTAAAATCCCACTGCGTTTGGAAAGAATTGGCGAAAGATTTACCTTCTAAGTTATAGAAAGTTAACTGCTGAGGAGAACGGTCTAGATCAACCAAAACCTGATTCTGGAAATCTGTTCTGAAAAAATCAGCAATAATCGAAGATTTTCTTCCAAATAATTTGAATTCCTGTTGTAAACTCACGCCGTAATTCCAAGCGATTTCTGGCTTTAAACCATAAATATCTCCATTATTTTGCAAGATTTGAATATTTCTGTTAGATGCAAAATACTGTTGATTTTCAGCAAAAACATTCGCCGTTCTAAAGCCTCTTCCCGCAGAAAGTCTTACAATAGTTTGTGGAGTGAAATCATATTTAAAATTCAATCTCGGGGTAAACTGAGTTCCTGCCAAATTGTGAAAATCTGCTCTTGCTCCGGCAACTAAAGTATATTTTAAGCCTGTCAAAGTATATTCAGCAAAAATTCCCGGAACAATTTCGTTTCTTTTGAAATTATCTGTCAAATACGTTTCATCATAACCGTCGTACATAAAACTTGCACCCGTTTTATATTTGTGATTGGTATTTCCTAAAATACTTTCAAATATTAAATTTGAGTAGTACGTATGCTGCTTTCCTGAATAATTTCTGAGACCGAAAAAACTGTTCTGCTGATGATAAACATATTGATTCATCCAGCCTAAACTTTGGTAAGGTTTTCCTTTAAAAACGTATCCTGTTTTATTCCAAACCTGAAATCTTGAGATGTCAATTCCAACGCCGTAAGCGGTTTGTTTGTCCTGAGCCAATTGTTTGTTGAAATGAGTTTGGCCTGCCGTTCTCTCGTCTTTAATGAAATTAATTCCAAAATGCGAACCGAAACCTGACTTCTCTAAATCATTATAATTCAATAAATAAGCTGCGTTGATCTGCGTTCCTTTTGGACGGTCAAGGAAACCATCATCATTCATATCCGTATTCCCGAAAGTTCCGTTTCCGTGAAGTAAAAAAGTCTGTGACCATTTTTCGTTGATCTTAGAAACGTTAGTAATATTAGCTTCAGCTCTTCCATTAAAATCAGAGAAAAGATTTAATGAAGTTTCAGGTTCTTTAGCGTTTTTTAAAAGCTCTGTATTAATCTGTCCTGTAATACTTTCATATCCGTTGGTAACGGTGCTTCCTCCTTTGGTTAACTGGATGCTTTCGATCCATCTTCCGGGAATGAAGCTTAATCCATACGCAGAAGCCAAACCTCTGATCTCAGGAAGTAATTCTTTAGTTAAGCTTGTATACTTTTGATCTAAGCCTAACATTTTCAATTGTTTTGTTCCTGTAACTGCATTGCTGAAAGAAACATCAACCGTTGCATTGGTTTCAAAACTTTCGGATAAATTACAGCAAGCCGCTTTTAATAATTCTTTTTTATCAATATTAAAAACCAGCCCTGCTTCTTTCTTGCTTAGAGAAGTTGCTGCTTTGCCACCTGTTACAACAACGCCTTCAATGTGTTTTTCATGATTGTCGTGATTTTCTTGGTTTTCGTTTGAAGCGTTTGCGTCCTTATGTTCTGAATGTTCAGACTTTGCACCTTCTTCATAATGAACATTAGGATTTTTTTCTCCTAACGCGATTTCTCTGTCATACAAACAACATGAGGGCAAGTTTTTATAAGTGCTGTCGTTGGATTTGTACTTTTCATTATCATGACCAACGTCTGCAATTTTCTTTAAAATTTTATCTGCTGAGGTTTTTGATGAATCAAAATCTAATGTCACGGTCTGCTTTTCTGCATTCCAGTCCGCAGATTTTGCACCCGCGTCTTTAGCTGCTTTTTCAATTCTTGCTTTACAAGATGCGCAGTTTCCTTTTACATAAAACTCATTCTCCTTTTTGGAATGATGTTCGTGATTTTCTGCAATTTTAGGTTGTAAATCTCTTTCGTAATGACAACATCCGGGAAGACTTTCATACGTCTCATTTGATGCTTTGAATTTTTCATTGTCATGTCCCGCTTCTGCAACTTTATTTAAAATCTCGTCAGTTGAAACGTTACTGTCAGTTTCTAAGGTTAAGGTTTGAGAATCAACAGAATATCGGGCTTCTTTTGCGCCTGCCTTTTTTGCAGTTGTTTCAATTCTTTCCTTACACATTTCGCAGTTTCCTTTAACTTTAAACTGACTTTTAGAAAGATTTTGAGCAAAAATAATTTGGGTAAATAGTAAGAATGTACCAAGAATGACCTTGGAAATATATAATTTCATTTTGTTTAAAATTTAGATTAATTAAAAATCAGTTCATCATAAAATAATGAACTATTTGATAGATAATTAACCTAGTTTGGGCGGTTGCCAGATATCTTTTAAACCATCTGAAACATAAGGATCAGAATATTGAAATTGTAAGTTTTCAGTAAGATTAAAATTTGAAAAGTCCAAAGACAACAAGTTTTTAGAAGATGTAATTTCTAAAAACGGTGCGCAAGACACGCAAAAAGTACAGCAGTCATCATTACAAGATGATTTACTTTCTTTAGAGTGATTTTCTTTAGAAGAAGAATGATGATTTTTACAGCAATCGTCTGATTTAGACTCTTTTTTGCAACAAGTTTCCTGTGAAGCCTGAGCATAGAAATTATCCTTAGGAATTAAAAAAATCCCAAGGCAGAAAATGATTGTCAAAATCTGAACTAGCTTCACGAGTGCAAATTTACAAAAATTATGGCAAAGGATCTCCCACTTTTAGTGAACAACTGTGAAAAGGCTCACCATGAGGAGGATTCAATTTTGGTTTTTCACCAGTTGCAAGAGCCTGTTTAGGGGTCGGAGCCGGAGTTGATTGAACTACATTAGCAGGTGTTGCTTGCGGGGCAGGTTTGCTGTTTAAGGGCTGTCCAACAGGAATATCACATCTGTGTCCCGGTTCTCCGTGTGGAGGATTCATTCCCGGTGCTGTTTTTACCTGTCTCTTGTCTGGAACAACGAATTGTCCTGCAGGTAAAGTATTTGGATCGATCTGAACCGCATTTGGAACATTATTAACAGGTGCGTTTTGTGCTGTTGGTGCAGGTTTTGTATTCAAAGGCTGTCCGACAGGGATGTCGCATCTATGACCAGGCTGTCCGTGGGCAGGATTAATTCCGGATGCTACAGCAGTCGTGTTTTGACTGGAAATTCCGGCCTGATCTAAAAGGGATGTTTGAGGTGCATTAGCAACTGCATTCGACTGAACGCTGGCTTCCTCTTCAATGTATGTTGCTCTTTCGTCCTTTTTACAAGAAACGGTTACTATGGAAACGGCAATTAAACTTAAAAATATATTCTTCATATCCAAAATGGTATGAAACAAAATTAGCAAAACATTTTTAATTGTTTTGCTAATTTTATATTTATAATCTTAATCTGGAATTAATTCTTAACTAAAAGTCTGAATCCTTCTCCGTGAACGTTGATAATTTCCAACCCTTCGTCATCTTTTAATAATTTACGAAGTTTTGCGATGTAAACGTCCATACTTCTTGCGGTGAAGTAGTTTTCTTTTTTCCAGATCTTTCTTAATGCTAAGTCTCTCGGCATGAAGTCGTTTCTGTGGATGCAAAGAAGTTTCAGCAATTCATTTTCTTTTGGAGAAAGTTTGTATTCTTTATCTCCAACTCTTAATTGTCTCAACATAGAGTCAAAGAAAATATTGCTGATCTTGAATTGTTCCTGCTCTTCATTTTCCAATGTAGAACTTCTTTGAAGAATTGCCTTGATTTTATATAAAAGTAATTCAGTATCAAATGGTTTTGTGATATAATCATCAGCTCCCAATTGATATCCTTTCAATATATCTTCTCTCATGTTTCTTGCAGTCAAGAAAATGATTGGTGTATTTTTATCGATTTTTTTAACATCTTCTGCCAATGAAAACCCGTCTTTTTTAGGCATCATGACATCAAAAATACAGATGTCGAATTCGTTTTCTGTAAATTCTTTTAATCCCTGTTCTCCATCTACAGCCAGCGTAACTTCAAAGTTATTGATCGTTAAATAATCCTTCAACACTGCGCCGAAACTCTGATCGTCCTCTACTAATAATATTCTGTTGCTCATAATTTCAAGTAATTAATAATTAATAAATAAGAATGAACTAGCTATTCCTTCTTATTTGTACTATTTTATTTTGTGATTTAATATTTATTTTAACTCATTGGAAGCTTAATCGTAAACGTGCTTCCTAATTCTTTTTGAGAATCTACAATGACCTGTCCTTTATGCAGTTCTACAATTTTCTTAACGTAAGAAAGCCCCAACCCTTGTCCTTTCACATTATGAATATTTCCGGTTTCTTCTCTAAAGAATTTGTCGAAAATTTTCGTTTTATTCTGGGTTTCCATTCCCATTCCTTTGTCGGAAATTTCAATAACATAGAAATTGCCTTCGTTTCTTGTTTTTACATGAATTTCAGGGGTTTCCGGAGAATATTTATTGGCATTGTCCAATAAATTCACTAACATATTTGAAATGTGAAATTCATCAATTTTAAAAATATATTTCTCTGCGTTGAACTCTTGTGTCAATGAACCGTTTCTTTGTTTCACGATCAGGTTAAATGATTCAGTCGTTCTTTTGATTAATTCTCTTACGTTGGCTTCTTTTAGGAATAGGTTGACTTCGTTTCTCTCCAGTTTAGACATATTGAGGACGTTTTCTACCTGTTTTTTCATCCTCAGATTCTCCTGTTTTATCAATTCTGAATAATATTTAACCTTATCAGGATTGGTCGCAATTTTATCATTCGCCAACGAGTCTGTTGCTACCGAAATTGTTGCCAGAGGAGTCTTGAATTCATGCGACATGTTATTGATGAAGTCTGTTTTTACTTCGGCCAATTTTTTCTGTCTCATCATATAATTAATGGAAATAATATAAATTCCCAAAATCGTCAATAATGAAAGGAAAGTGCCCAAAAGCATCGGCCAGTTGTTCATCGCCAAAGAATATTCTTTCTTAGGAAAAACTAAAGCCAAGGAATATAAGGTACGTTCTTTATTGTCCGTAAAAAGAGGGTAGCTGTAGGGCGTATTGTCTTTTTTATCTTTATAATCTTTGTTGACTATGCTTGTAAGATTGTTGTTTTTATCCGTAATTCCATATCCGAATTTTGCAGAAATACCCCTGATTTTAAGCTCCTTTGAGATAATAGAATCCAGCACTTTATCATCAACTCTTTTGGTGATGGGTAAATTATTGCCATAGATTTTTGCAAATTCTTTTATGGTATAATCTCCGTTTTCTATTTCATTGTTAAGTTCTGAGGTAAGCTGTTGAGGTTTTGTGGTATCCCTTTTTATTTTATAGGCAGCTTCATCGCTGTAAAGTGTCGTCCATTTTATAGAATCTCCACTTTGAGAAATCGGTAGCTGACTTCTTTCAATAATATTTTTAGAATAAATAATTTGTCTCTGAGTCCCAGAATCTTCAACCTGCTGAATAGTGGTTAAAGAAGGCTGTTTATTGTTGGCAAGAATATTATTTCGGAAGTTTTTATTATTCTCGTTCATGTATTTTTCTATCTCAATTTCGGTAACGCTTTTGGCGGTACTTTCTAAGGCAGTATATACTTTGCTCGAAAAATCTTGCTCTAGGACATTATAATATCTTTTCAACCAATAAAATTGGAGCGTAACGAAGACAATCAGTGAGATCGTCATAAACACTGAAATTATTGGGATGAATTTATTATTCATTATTTTATTTTAAAAATTTTGGAATTATGAATGTTAAAATTAATTATTTTAAGACTTCATAAACAAAAAACGAGCCAAAAAATTGTGTAATTTTTCTTAAAACCACGTTTTTTAACATTTTATTATAAATTTTTAAATACTTGTCATAGGAAAAGCCTTGTCAGAGAATAATATATTAAGTTTGTTAAAAATAATTACTTATGAAATCTAATATCGTTTTTAACAAAGATTTTGATTCTAATACAGTTTATGTAATGAAAATTTTTAATACAGATGTGTCAAAAGTATGGGATTATTTTACAAAATCAGAATTATTGGATCAATGGTGGGCTCCAAAACCATGGAAGTGTGAAACAAAAGAACAGGATTTTAAGGAAGGTGGAATTTGGCTGTACTCAATGGTTGGTCCGGAAGGAGAAAGACATTATGCACAGGTAAAATATGGCGAAATCACGGAGCATCGTAGTTTTGATGGAACAGATGCTTTCTGTGATGAAAATGGCAACATTAATCAAGATTTTGGGCAATCAAAATGGCTGTTTGGATTTACGGGTGTAGAGGAAGGTGTAAAAATGACGGTCAATATTCATTTTGCATCTCCGGAAGGTATAAAACAGCAGTTGGAGATGGGTTTTGAAGAAGGTTTCAAAATGGGATTGAATCAGCTTGAGGAAATTCTAAAATAATTTAAACCAAATCTTAATGGTTTAAAAATTAAAAAAGCTTGGAAAAAATTTCCAAGCTTTTTTTTTATATCAATTCTTCATCCTGAAAATATTGAATAACCGCTTTTTTCATAAGCAATGATTGCTCATTGGGTTTTAATTCCGGCAGTCCTTCCAGCTTTTCAAAATGAGGCCATCCATCTTCGTAATGCGTGAATTTATAATAACCAAAAGGCTCTAATAATCTGCAAACGGCAATATGAAGAATGTTTAATTTGTCGTCTTTCGTATATTTTTGTTGACCACTTCCAAGTTCCTGAAGACCAATCAGAAATAATATTGTCTCGATTGGCGGATTTTTTTCAGTCTCAAAGTTGTCCTCGAAAAATTGTTCTACTTTTTTCCAATATTCAGCTTCGTTGATCATCCTTTTTCGTTTTCTAATTTTAATAAGAAGGCATATTCTAGTGCGTCTTCTTTTAATGATTCAAATCTTCCGCTTGCACCTCCGTGGCCTGAACTCATGTCGGTTTTGAATAGCAAAAGATTATTATCAGTTTTTAACTCTCTTAATTTCGCAGTCCATTTTGCAGGTTCCCAATATTGAACCTGAGAATCATGCAGACCTGTTGTAATCAACATGTGAGGATATTCTTTCGCTTCTACATTATCGTAAGGCGAATAATCTTTCATGTATTGATAATATTCCTTGTCGTTTGGATTTCCCCATTCGTCGTATTCTCCAGTCGTTAATGGAATCGTTTCATCCAACATAGTTGTCACAACATCTACAAAAGGAACTTGGGAAACAATTCCGTTGAATAGTTTCGGTTCGTAATTGATAACTGCTCCAACCAATAATCCTCCGGCACTTCCGCCCATTGCATATAAATGCTTTGATGAAGTGTAGTTTTCTTTAATTAAATATTTTCCGGCATCAATAAAATCGAAGAAAGTATTTTTCTTAAACAGCATTTTTCCGTCTTCATACCATTCTCTTCCTAAATATTCACCACCTCGGATATGAGCGATTGCGTAAATGAAACCTCTGTCTAAAATTGATAATCTTACATTCGAGAAACTTGCATCAACTGTGTGTCCATAACTTCCATAACCATATAAAAGTACAGGTGTATCAGCTGATTTTTTAGTGTCTTTATGGTAAACTAAAGAAATTGGAACCTTCGTTTCTCCATCTCTTGAGTCTGCCCAAATTCTTTCGGAAATATAATTTTCAGCAATGAATTTTCCTCCCAAAACTTCCTGTTGCTTCAACAGTTTCGTTGTTTTGTCTTTAAGGTTGTATTCGTAGGTTGCATTGGGTTGTATAAGCGAGGTGTAGCCGTAACGTAAAACTTCGGTGTCAAACTCCAAATTGGTTCCGATGTAAGCGGTGTAAGTTGGATCTGAGAAAGGAAGATAATAAGACTCGTTCGTTTTCTCTTCAATGATTTTGATTTGTAGAAGACCTTTTTCTCTTTCTTCAAGAACAAGATAATCTTTAAATATTTCAAAACCTTCCAATAAAACTTCTGCACGGTGCGGAATTACATCTACCCAGTTTTCCATTCCACAATTATCGATTTTGGCTTTTACAATTTTGAAATTGAAGGCATCATCGGCATTGGTGATAATGTAAAACTCATCCTCATAATGTTCTACAGAATATTCAAGATCATCGATTCTTGGCTGAATCATTTTCCATTCTGCAAAAACATCATCAGCAGGAATAAAACGATGTTCGTCCGAAATAGTGCTTGAACTAGCAAGGAAAATATATTCTAATGATTTTGTCTTGAAAACATTCACATCAAAAGTATCATCCTCTTCATGGAAAATTAAAACATCTTCCAAAGGTTCTGTTCCTAATTTATGTCTGTAAACCTGAAATGCACGTAAACTATCATCTTTTCTAATGTAAAAAACATGTTCGTTGTCGTTCGCCCAAACCGCTTTACCTGTCGTGTTTTCTATTTTATCGGTGAGAATTTCTTCTGTTTCTAAATTTTTAAAATTAATGTCATAAATTCTTCTTCCCACATTGTCGGACGAAAAAGACATTAATTTATTATTCGGACTTACGGCAACGCTTCCGACTTCGAAAAATGTTTCGCCTTCTGCAAGTACATTTACATCAAGAATAATTTCTTCTGTATTGTCTAAACTTTTATGTTTTCTGCAAAAAATAGGATATTCTTTTCCTTCTTCATAACGAACGATATACCAATATTCATTGAAGAAATAGGGTAGAGACTCATCGTCTTTTTTGTAGCGGGCTTTCATTTCTTCGTAAAGCTCTTCCTGAAGCTCTTCGGTATCTTTCATCATAAATTCTTCGTAAGCGTTTTCTTCTTCAAGATATTTTATGACTTCGGGATTTTCTCTTTCATTGAGCCAGAAATAATTGTCCGTTCTTTTATCTCCGTGTATTTCTAGTGTTTTTTCTATTTTTTTTGCCTGTGGAGCTTCCATTCAATATTAATTCTTGTTCAAATTTAGTTAAAAAAAAGCCATCTTTCCTTTAAATGAAAAGACGGCTGATTTATATTTTATAGTAAAAGCTATTTATGAAGCGCTTTAATGTATTTTTCAAGGGCCATTGTCATGGATGGCGTTTCTTTTGTAGGCGCCATTAAATCTACTCTTAATCCTGCTTCTTCGGCGGCTGCTAATGTTGTGTTACCGAAAACACCAATATTAGTTTCGTCCTGTTTGAATTCAGGGAAATTTTGTTGTAAAGATTTAATTCCTTGTGGACTAAAGAATATCAACATATCATAATCTTTAATCGTAATATCTGTTAAATCACTGCAAACTGTTCTGTACATGATCGCTCTTGTCCAATCTACATTTGAGGTATCTAAAGTTTTAATGATATCCGGGCTTAAAACATCTGAAGAAGGTAACAGATACTTCTCAGTAGGGAATTTTTTGAAAAGAGGAGCCAAGTCTGAGAAGTTTTTCTCCCCAAAACTGATCTTTCTTTTTCTGTACACAATATGCTTTTGAAGATAGTTGGCAACTGCTTCGGACTGGCAAATGTATCTCATCGTATCCGGTACGCTGAAACGCAATTCTTCTGCAAGTCTGAAATAGTGGTCAATCGCATTTTTGCTGGTAAAAATAATTCCAGTGTACTGCGTTAGATCTATCTTCTGTGTTCTAAGTTCTTTGTTGTCAACTCCTTCGACGTGGATAAAAGGGCGGAAGTCAATCTTTATTTTTTCCTTCTTCGCTATTTCCAAATATGGAGAAGACTCACTAGGCGCTGGTTGAGAAACCAATATAGACTTTATTCTCATCATTGACATTTATTAAAAAAATAATAGTTTCCAAAGCAACAATAAAGGTGCGATTTGGAGGGTGCAAATATACAAAAATTTATAATACCATTTTTCAGGTAAAACATTGTTCTTGTGAAATAAATAGAAAAAAACTTTGAAAATGAATACAAAAGAAAAGAAGAACAAATAGTATAAAAACATTTTATTTCTGTCAATAGGGAAATAGTAGTGGGTTACACATAAAATTATCAACAAAAATGACAAAACGAAATAAAATTTGGTAGAGGTAAAATAAAAAACCAGCCATTTTTTACCATCACCTATACTTTGATAAAAAACAAACCCTAAAGTCGTTTTTATGAAATAAAACAGAATAACTATTGTTAAACTATACCCAAATTTATTCAATTGATACCCCAAAACACTCAGATCGGCTACGTATTTAGGCACAATCGGAATATATTGAGAGATTAAAACGGCCAAAGTAAGAGCCATTACACAGGAAGTAATGATCCAACTTGGGAGATTATTGCTTGCGTCAAAATATTTTTGAAGCAAAAAGTCTTTCAGGTTGGCGCCTCTTTCTATGATATTCATCATAAATAGGTATAAAAATATGCAGCCCAACAATATAAAGATTACCCAATCGTTGTTCTCAGGTATTCTTACATTATTAATAAAATTTTGTGATAACGGCAAAGGAATGTTTTTTGCAAAATTATAGATTATTTTGTATAAAATAAAAAGGTTAAATAAACTATCTTTGCAAATTGAAATGAAAAAACTCGTCATCATCCCAACTTATAATGAAAAGGAAAATATAGAAAGTATAATTTCCGCGGTTTTTGCGTTGGAAGATGACTTTCATATTTTGGTGGTGGATGACTCGTCTCCGGACGGAACTTCCAACATTGTAAAAGATCTTCAAAAGAAGTTTCCCCATACTTTACATTTGTCGATAAGACATGTGAAAGACGGTTTGGGAAAGGCTTACATTCATGGATTTAAATGGGCGATTCAAAACAATTATGATTATATTTTTGAAATGGATGCCGATTTTTCTCACAATCCAAGTGATCTCCCTAAATTGTTTGAAGCTTGTTTAAATGCAGATATGGCGATCGGTTCCCGTTATTCAAAAGGAGTAAATGTGGTAAATTGGCCAATGGGAAGAGTTTTACTTTCTTATTTCGCTTCAAAATATGTGAGATTTGTTTTAGGACTTCCGATTCATGATACAACAGCAGGTTTTGTCTGTTTTTCAAGAAAAGTTTTAGAAGAAATAGGATTGGATAACGTAAGATTAAAAGGGTATGGATTTCAGATCGAAATGAAATTCAGAGCTTTTAAAAAAGGCTATAAAATTGTAGAAGTACCTATTATTTTTACAAACAGAATATTGGGAGAAAGCAAAATGAATGGAGGAATCATTCATGAAGCGGTTTTTGGTGTTTTAAATTTAAAGTGGAAATCATTAATCAACAGATTATGAAAAAGCTGATCTTCATTTTCGTTTTATCATGCATATTTTCATGCAGTGATTATGTAGATAAACCAAAGAACTTGGTGGATAAAGATACGATGGCCGAGATTCTTGCTGACCTGTCAATCAACGATCAGGCAACTTTCATGTATCAAAATAAAAATCTGGAAGCGGGAACAAGATATATCCTTAAAACACATAATATAAAATCTACCGATTTTGTTGAAAGTTTTAAATATTATGTTGTAAAAGACCAGATGAAGGGTATCGCAGACGATGCTCAGAAAAAACTGTTAGAAAAAGATCCAAAAGCGGATCAATATATAAAAGACAAATTAAAAAAGGATGGTAATGTGCCGTCTTTTGCAAGATAACAATGCAGAAACGTGATCCATTAGGCAAAATAAAACGGCTAATGGCAATGATTTAAAAGTATACGAATGAAATTTTTTAATATAGAAAAAACCTCTGAAGGTAAGGCAAGAGCAGGAGAACTTATGACCGATCACGGTAAGGTACAAACACCTATTTTTATGCCTGTGGGAACTGTTGCAAGTGTAAAAACAGTCCACCAAAGAGAATTAAAAGAAGACATTAAAGCTCAAATTATTCTGGGCAATACCTATCATTTGTACCTTCGTCCCGGCATGGAAACGATGCAGAATGCGGGAGGTTTGCATAAATTCATGAACTGGGATCTTCCAATTCTTACGGATTCAGGAGGTTTTCAGGTTTTTTCACTTTCAGGAAGCAGAAAAATGTCTGAGGAAGGAGTGAAATTCAAGTCTCACATCGATGGAAGTTATCATTTGTTTACTCCGGAAAAGTCTATGGAGATCCAAAGACAGATCGGGGCAGATATTTTTATGGCTTTTGATGAATGTGTCGCTTATCCAAGTGGATACAATCAGGTAAAAGCTTCCATGGAAATGACCCATCGCTGGCTAAAAAGATGTATCGATTGGAATGAGCAAAATCCAGAATTATACGGTCATAAACAAAGATTTTTCCCTATTGTTCAGGGTTCTACATATTCAGATTTAAGAAAAATTTCAGCAGAAGTAATTTCGGAAGCTGGTGCAGAAGGAAATGCGATTGGCGGACTTTCCGTTGGTGAGCCTGAAGATGAATTGTACAGAATTACCGATGAGGTTACCGATATTTTACCAAAAGACAAACCAAGATATTTAATGGGAGTTGGTACTCCGTGGAATATTCTGGAATCCATTGGTTTAGGAATTGATATGATGGATTGTGTAATGCCTACAAGAAATGCCAGAAACGCAATGTTGTTCACTTGGCAAGGTGTTATGAACATGAAAAATGAAAAATGGAAGAACGATTTTTCGCCTTTGGATGAATTTGGGACGAGTTTTGTAGATAAAGAATATTCAAAAGCGTATGTGCGCCATTTGTTTGTTTCTAAAGAATATTTAGGAAAACAAATTGCATCAATTCATAACTTGGCATTTTATTTAGATTTGGTAAAAGTGGCGAGAGAACATATTGTTGCAGGAGATTTTTATCAATGGAAAAACTCTGTAGTTCCGATTCTTAGACAAAGATTGTAAGAAAAGGAGTTCCAAAGGGACGACTTACCAGAGAATAGGATAAAATCCTATTAAATTTAAATTATCAATATTAAAATAAAACGCATTAAAAAAAGAAAATGCTTAAAATTATAGACCGATATATCATTAAAAAATACCTTGGGACTTTCAGTTTCATGTTGATATTGCTGTCTGTAGTAGTTTTGGTAATCGATGTTCAGCAGAAAATTCCGAGAATTGAAAATGCTAAACTTATAGATCCAAAATTAGATTTAACTTATTTTCTTATTCATTTTTATCCTTTCTGGATTATCAACTTGGTCATGACTTTCCTGTCCATTTTGGTGTTTATTTCTGTGATTTATTTCACATCCCGAATGGCTAATAATACGGAGATTGTTGCAATTATCAGTAGTGGAGCAAGTTTTCACAGATTTGCAAAACCGTACTTAATTACTTCTCTGTTTATTGCTTGTTTATCACTGGTAATCAATCACTTTGTGCTTCCTTGGGCAAATATTCAGAAAAATCAGCTTGAGGCGTACACTTATAATGCGAGGAATAAAGAAAAAGTTTTGGGTACAGCTCCGGTTTCCGCGCAATTAAGCAGAACGGAATATATTTTTGTAAATTCCTGGAACAAAGGAGAAAAAAGAGGTTCTGGTTTTGTCTTTCAAAAATTTGATAAGAATAGAAAGATGACTTACGAACTTAAAGCTTCTGATGTGCTTTGGGACAAGGCTAAAAAACAATTTGTTTTAAGTAATTATTTCGAAAAAACAATCAATAAAGACGATACCGAAAAACTAGGAAACGGTCCTGAATTAAGAAAAAATTTCGGGCACAATCCTGACGAACTTTTCCCGAATGAATTGTTGGGTCAAAATAAAACAACGCCCGAACTTCTGAAATTTATCCAAAGAGAAAAAGAAAAAGGGAATAGTAACCTGAATAGCCATCTTAATGAGCTTCACCAGAGGACTTCCATGCCTATTTCTATTGTTATTCTGACGTTTTTGGCGCTGTCTCTATCTTCTCAAAAGAAAAGAGGAGGATTGGGAATTAACCTGGCGATAGGGATTTCTTTGGCCTTTTTATTCGTATTTTCATTCGAAGCTTTAAAAGTAGTTTCGGAAAATAAAAGTATGTCTCCGGCTTTGGCAATGTGGTTCCCGAATATCATCTTTTTCCCAATTGCATTGTATTTATATCTGAAAAGAGCGAATCAGTAAAGCAATTTTATTTCTTTGTGATAAAAAGATTTTAGTCCGTCATTTTCAAGATCGATCCATAATTCACCTTTTTCATCGGCGTATTTTATGATGCCATTTTGTCTTTCTTCATTAATTTCAAAAACGGAAATCTCATCTTTTCGGAATAGATTTTCATTAAATTGATCCATAATTTCCTGTGCAGACGGAATGTTTTTTAATTTTTCAATTAAAAAGTTATGGTATTTTAGTGTGAATTCTTTTAAGTCAAATCGTATCCCGGTCTGGGTTAGAAGTGATCCAGCCTTAGAAATGTCATCAAATTCTTCCTGTAAAATATTAATACCCGAACCGATAATATAATAATTGCTTTGATTAATTTTTTTCTTCTCAATTAAGATTCCGACGATTTTTTTATTTTTAAGAATGATGTCGTTTGGCCATTTTATTTTCACTATATTTTCAGTCAAATTGGCAAGGAAATCCCTTATGATGATTGCGGTATAATAATTGAACAAGAAATCAGTAAGCGTGAAATTGTCAGCTTTAACGGCTAAAGTGTAAGCTAAATTTTTTTCAGCTGTTGAAATCCAAGTATTTCCATACTGTCCGCGACCTTTTGTCTGGTTGAAAGTATGAAGACCAATAAAATCCGAAGTATCATAAAGTAAAAACTGAGATATTTCGTCATTAGTAGAAGAAGACTCTTTTTGATAGAATAGTTGACCCATTAAGAAAACTTTAAGACTTTAAAAGGCTAAAAGTAAGGCTAAAGTAAAAGAAAAACAATAAATTTGCAGATTATAGATATTTTAATGAATAAAACAGCAGAAAAGCAGGCACTAATAGATAAAATTGTTGAAGCCATCCAAGACGTAAAGGGTGAAGATATCATGATTTTCGATCTTTCTAAGATTGAGAACTCTGTAGCGGAAACTTTTATAATTTGTAGCGGAAACTCAAACACTCAGGTATCTGCATTAGCAGGAAGTGTTGAGAAAAAGGTGAGAAACGATCTTCAGGATAGACCTTGGCATGTGGAAGGTACCGAAAACTCTATGTGGGTTTTGGTAGATTATGTTACCGTAGTGGTGCACATTTTCCAGAAAGAAACTCGTGAATATTATGACATCGAGGAACTTTGGGGAGATGCAGCAATCACAAAAATTGAATATGAATATTAAATTTTAAAAAGTATAAATGAACAATAAAGGATTTAACTGGTTTTTTCCGATTGCGATCATAGCTCTTTTGTTATTCTTCGGTTCCAATTTTTTAGGAGGCGATAGTGCAAAATCTATTGATGAAGATGGTTTCTTCAGAGAATTGCAGACGGGGAAAGTTCAGAACATTATTATATACAAAGACACCGAAAAGGCTGATATTTTCTTAACTAAGGCTGCCAAAACAGCAATGGTAAGTAAAGAAGCCAAAGACAACAATCCGTTATCAGGTTTTGAGATGGCTCCAAAAGCAGATTATTCTGTAAAATATGGAGATCTTCAGCTTTTCCTTCAAAAATTTGATCAGGTAAAAGCAACAAATCCGGCGATTAAAACGACTAAAGATTACGGTGCGGGCAAAAACCCGTTCATGGATATCTTGTTTTCAGCTTTGATCTGGATCGCTATTTTAGGATTATTCTATTTCCTTCTTTTCAGAAAGATGGGAGGTGGCGGAGGTCCTGGCGGACAAATCTTCTCTATCGGTAAGTCTAAAGCTAAACTTTTCGACGAAAAAGAAAGAATTCAGGTAACATTTAAAGATGTTGCAGGATTGGAAGGAGCAAAAGAAGAAGTACAGGAAGTTGTAGATTTCTTGAAAAATTCTGAAAAATATACAAAACTGGGAGGCAAAATTCCGAAAGGAGTTCTATTAGTAGGCCCTCCGGGAACGGGTAAAACATTATTGGCTAAAGCTGTTGCAGGTGAAGCTAAGGTTCCGTTCTTCTCACTTTCAGGTTCAGATTTTGTTGAAATGTTTGTAGGTGTAGGTGCTTCAAGAGTTAGAGATCTTTTTGCTCAGGCAAAAGCAAAATCTCCGGCAATTATCTTTATTGATGAGATTGATGCTATCGGACGTGCAAGAGGTAAAAACAACTTCTCAGGCGGAAACGACGAAAGAGAAAATACATTGAACCAACTTCTTACAGAAATGGACGGATTTGGAACAGACGTGAACGTAATCGTTATGGCTGCAACCAACAGAGCTGATATCTTAGATAAAGCCTTGATGAGAGCAGGACGTTTTGACCGTTCTATCTATGTTGACCTTCCTGAATTACATGAAAGAAAAGAGATTTTTGATGTTCACTTGCTTAAAATTAAGCTTGATGATACGGTTGACAGAGAGTTTTTAGCAAAACAAACTCCTGGATTCAGTGGTGCTGATATTGCTAATGTTTGTAACGAGGCGGCATTGATCGCAGCTAGAAATAGTCATACTTCAGTTACTAAACAGGATTTCCTTGATGCTGTAGATAGAATTATCGGAGGTCTTGAAAAGAAAAATATGGCAATCAAACCTTCAGAGAAGAAGAGAGTTGCTTATCATGAAGCTGGTCACGCTACAATCTCTTGGTTGGTAGAACATGCAGCTCCATTGTTAAAAGTAACGATTGTGCCGAGAGGACGTTCTTTAGGAGCAGCTTGGTATCTTCCTGAAGAAAGACAATTGACAACGACTGAACAGATGTTGGACGAATTATGTGCAACATTAGGAGGTAGAGCAGCAGAGCAGGTTATTTTCAACAATATTTCAACAGGTGCATTATCTGACTTGGAAAGTGTAACGAAAAGAGCTCAGGCAATGGTTACTGTATACGGATTGAGTCCAAATATTGGTAATATTTCTTACTACGACAGTTCAGGACAGTCTGAATATAACTTCGGTAAACCATATTCTGAGGAAACAGCTAATAAAATTGATGTTGAGATAAAATCAATTATTGAAAATCAATATCAGAGAGCAGTTCAGATTCTTACCGAGAATAAGGATAAGCTTGATGCTTTGGCGAATAAACTTTTAGAAAAAGAAGTGATATTCCGTGAAGACCTTGAGGACATCTTCGGAAAAAGAGCATGGGATCCTGAGTTAACAGAAAGACCTGTTACAAGTACGATCGCAGCAGCGAAAGAACCGAGTGAGGAAATCATTATCAAAGACAAAGAAGAGGGAAGTGAAATTCAGGCTCCAGAAAGCCCGACTCAACTTTAAAATACCTCAAAAACATATTACAAAAACCTGACAACACAAAATTGTCAGGTTTTTTCATATTTAAGGCTACATTTTTAGAATCTATTGTAATTAATTTTCTATTTTTGTATAAAGTTGACTAAAAATAAATTAAGTTGAGTTTATTCAAGAGAATTGTAAGCAAACTTACCAACCAACCTGAGGAAGAAGACAAACAGAGTTTGGAGAAACTAGGGGACTCGCTTAAAAATGCGGATCTCGACTATAAGTTTGCGCAATTGTTTACGCATTCCGGAGGATTTTTCAATTACTGTGCAGATGAAGCGGAAGCTCTACAGACTTTAAATCAAATCATAAAAATAGAAGGCATCAACAATATGTTTTGTTGGGATAAGGAACTTCAGAGTTTTCTGAATGTTGTAAAAGCTCCTTATACTTCAGATTTTGAACATTCCAATGATGCGGCTTTCATCACTTGTGAGTATCTTATTGCTTACGACGGCAGAATCATGCTTTCTCACAATAATATCCTGCATTACCATTCTTCAAGACTGCCAAATAAAATCATTATTATGGCGAATGTATCTCAGATCGTAAATAATCTTAATGATGCGATGGGGAAAATCAAAAGGAACGGAAATATTAAAAACCTTACTTCCATCAGCGGAAATCAGTCAAAATTAGATACTTCTTCTAATGCCAATACAAAACTGTTTTTATTGCTGCTTGAAGATTAGCATCAACTTCTAAAATTTAAATCTTGGACAAAAATCTTATTCAAAGAACGCTCTCGGGAATTGTTTATGTTGCAGTTATTATTCTTTGTACGACTCCGTTGGGAGCGCAACTGATCAACAGTATTTCTCCGGACCTCGTTAAACAACAATATTTATATTACGGTTTGATCACTTTTCTAATGGTTGTAGGATCATGGGAATGTGTAAAGCTTATGAAATTTGGAAAAGGATATGAAAAATGGGTGGTATTTCCTGTCATTTTGGTTATTTTTTATATGTTTTCTAAAAGATATTTCTATCACGACTTTTATTTTAATTTCAGACTGAGCGAAATATTAGCTCTTTCATTGATTTTAATAGCTGTTATTACTTTATTTAAATATGCCAACGAATTGTACTTCGATAGCGGAAAACTGATTTTTACAGTCATTTACGTGGCTCTTCCGTTTAGTTTTGCATTAGGTTTGCCAAAGTTTTCGACTTATGATAATACGTTCTCTTTAGAAGTCCTTTTCTTATTTGTTCTGATATGGAGCAGCGATACTTTTGCGTACTTAACAGGAAAGTTCTTCGGAAAACATAAAATGGCTCCCAAAATCTCTCCTAAAAAGACTTGGGAAGGATATATTGGTGGAGTAGTATTAACTTTAGTTTTATCATACTTCATTGAACATTATCAACCTGAACTTAGAGGAAACTGGATGGTTGTTGGATTTTTAGTGGCTGCATTTGCACCATTAGGAGACTTGGTAGAAAGCCAATTGAAAAGAAATTTCGGTGTAAAAGACAGCGGAAACATCCTTCCGGGGCATGGTGGCGTATTAGATAGGCTGGATAGTTTTTTAATTTGCGCGCCTGTCGTATATTTGTACTTTATTTTAGAAAAATTTATTTAATCTCATGAAATTACATAAGGAGTCAAAAGGGACGATCACGGTAGCAACGATACTATTTATTATTATTAGTGTGTTGGCTATTTATTTTCTTAAAATGTGGTCGCTGCTGATCATTATGCCATTATTGATTGTTTACAGTTTGGTATTTTGGTTCTTCAGAGTTCCGAACCGTGACATTTTGGAACACAGAGAGAATGTTATTGCTCCGGTTGACGGGAAAGTAGTAATGATCAAAGAAGTAGACGAAGACGAGTTTATCAAAGGAAAGGCTATTCAGGTTTCTATCTTTATGTCACCTTTGAATGTTCATATCTGTAGATATCCGGTTTCAGGAAAAGTGATCTACAAAAAATATCACCCGGGAAAATATCTTGTTGCGTGGCACGAGAAATCTTCTACAGAAAACGAAAGAACAACCGTTGCTGTTGAAAGTATGACAAATCATAAAGTGGTTTTCAGACAGATCGCAGGATATGTTGCCAGAAGAATTGTTTTCTATTGTAATGAAGGAGATCAGGCGAAAGCTGGACATGAGTTCGGTTTCATCAAATTCGGTTCAAGAATGGATGTTTTCTTGCCTTTAGATACAGAAATCATCTGCAAGATCGGAGATATCACGAAAGGTGGATTGGATGTGATCGCAAGAATGAAAGATTAAGATTTAATCAAAAATATATGCAAGACTGTTTCGAAAGGAGCGGTCTTTTTTTGTTTAAACACAAATGACACGAATGCTTTTCACAAATGAATATGAATATTAAAATAAATTTTAACCGCAATGTTTTTCATCAATAGGAACGTGCTTTAGCCCGTTTAACAATTAAACCAAAAATCAATTGGCTTTAGCCAAAACCTAATACAAAAAGTAGGTTAAAACCCTAAATCCTAAGCCCTAATATACTGTTTAACTTCCTCAATCAACCTTAAAATCAACTCCACAGGCAAATCCTCTTCCATATCGATTAAAAGGATTTTAAACTTCTTTCTGCCTTCCTGAATCAATTCCGGATGTTCAAGTCTGTCACCATGATAAAAACTTACATAATGTTTCTTATGCTTTTTGCTGTAATACAAATAGCACAGCATTTTCTTTTTATACTTAAAAAATGGAAGCCCGAAACTCAATGTTTCAGTAATATTTTCTGTATCAGATTCTAATATCTTTTTCCTTAAAAAAAGAAGAGTACTTCTTTCAGGCTCTTTAATTCTGTAGAAGTACTCTTGTATTGGGTTCATTTAAAAATTTTATTTTACTTGGTTGGAAGATTGATATTTGAAGCAGGAAGATTAATCGTATCATGTTACCAAACTCCGAGCTTCTCACTTCCAACTTCCAGCCTTGGTATTTTAATCAAAATTTTGAAGCTCAACAAGCTTGTGATAAACACCTCTTTGTGCAATAAGTTCGTGGTGACTTCCTTGTTCTACAATATCACCTTTCTCCATTACTACGATCCAGTCGGCTTTTTGAATGGTTGAAAGTCTGTGTGCAATAACTAAAGAAGTTCTGTTTTCCATCATTTTTTCTAAAGCATCTTGAACAAATTTTTCAGATTCTGTATCCAAAGCTGAAGTAGCCTCGTCCAAAATCATGATTGGTGGATTTTTAAGAACGGCTCTTGCAATAGAAACCCTTTGTTTTTGCCCTCCGGAAAGCTTTCCTCCGTCGTCTCCAATATTGGTATCATAACCATTCGGAAGCTGCGTGATGAAGAGGTCTGCGTTGGCAATCTTAGCTGCATTAATTACTTCTTCTTTCGTTGCATCCGGCTTACCCATCAAAATGTTATTGAAAACAGTATCATTAAATAATACTGATTCCTGAGTTACCATTCCCAACAATTTTCTGTATTCCTGTAATTTTAAATGTTTAATGCTAACGCCATCAATTAAAATCTCACCTTCAGAAACATCATAGAATCTTGCTAAAAGATTGGCGATGGTCGTTTTTCCACTTCCACTTTGTCCAACCAAAGCAACGGTTTTCCCTTTCGGAATGGTTAAATTGAAATTTTTAAGAATTAAATTATCTTTATCATAATAGAATCCGATGTCTTTAAACTCGATATTTTGTTGAAGTGTAGTAATTGAAACAGGCTCTGCTACTTCTTCGATTTTCACATCTGCATCAAGAATTTCCAATACTCTTTTAAGAGAAGCTTCTCCTTTCTGAACATTAGAAATAGACGTTGATAAACTTTTTACAGGAGGTAAAATCTGGAAGAAAATCCCTAAAAACACAAGGAAATCAGCTGGTGAAATACTTTGCTCTACAATGATTTGTTTTCCTCCGTACCAAGCAATGATTAAGAATGTAATTGATCCTAGAAATTCGCTCATTGGCGATGCCAGTTCTTTTTTTCTACCTAATCTTATCGAGCTGGATATCCATTTTTGCATAGATTGCATAAAACGATTATCCATTATTTTTTCAGCATTAAAGATCTTAATGACTTTTGATGATTTCAAGGTTTCATCTACAATGGAAAATATAGTTCCCATTTCGTTTTGAGCTTCGTGTGAGTCTTTTTTAAGGCTTTTTCCAACCAAAGCGATCATTGTTCCCATTACAGGTAAAACCAATAAAGAGAAAAGGGTCATTTCTGTGCTTAAGAAAAATAAAGTAACCAGTGTACTGATTAGCATAAATGGAGCATTAATAAGCTCAACTAAACTTCCTAAAATATTACCTTCAACTTCCCCTACATCGTTAGACATGCGAGACATAAGGTCTCCTTTTCTGCTTTCTGTAAAAAATGAAACGGGTAAAGAAAGTATTTTGCGGTACATGGCGCCACGAAGATCTTTGGTAACGCCGACACGATAATTAATCAATAAAAAAGATCCCAAATATCGAAATACGTTTCTCAATAAAAAGGTAAAAGCCGTAATAACACACAACCATGCAAGTACTGTCAGCGCACCATGATCCGTGACTAATTTTTGTACATAATAATTAGAATATTCTTTTAAATAAGTGAAAAGATCTAAGATGTCTCCCGAATAGCTGGGAGCCGATTCGTATTTCTCAGGCTTTATCGTGCCAAAAAGCATTCCCAAAACCGGTAAAATAGTTCCTAAAGAAGCTATTTGAAATACAGAATATAATATGTTGAAAAATAAACTTCCGTAGATATATTTTTGGTGCGGCCTCGCGAACTTTAGTATTTTTTTATATTCGTTCATTCAATGAAAAATTGGATAGCAAAATTAATTAAAATATAATGATAAGACGTTCTAAATCCTATTTTACTTTAAGTAATATGTCCCAATAGAATCTTTTTTGTTACAGCGCGATTTTGTTAAAATCTATATTTAAAAGAAAGAGTGCTACTTTTATAAGGTAACACTCTTTTATTTTTTATTAAAACTTTACTTTATCGTTGTATTTTGGTGCGAAATTCTTAGGACTCAATTTTTCCAAAGTCTTCCCGAAATTATTGATTATTTGACCCATATTATCAAAATCAACAATGCTTACATCGTCATTTACCTGGTGATAATGTTTAATTTTCGTCATATCAGCTGTTGAAATTGAGTGTGCAATAATTTTCTTCTTAACAAAGTTCACATTATCTGATCTGTAAAATAATTGCTCTGAAGCGTAAGGATCAGCGTTAATTTTTAATCCGTTTACTGCGTTTTTGTTAAAAAGTTCATCTAAATCCGAAAACTCATCACCAGTCATGAAAACTGCATTTTTCCCGAATTGAGATTCTGTAGCTACCATTTCAAAATTGAACAGCGCATATAAATTATTGTAAATTTTATCTAAATTTTTATCATCAGCGATTGCTGTAGAACCCAGCATTCCTTTTTCTTCACCATTAAATGCCATGAAAACCATAGAAAACTCAGGTTTTTTATTTTTAAAATAATCTGAAATTCCAACTAAAGTTGTGATTCCGCTTGCATCGTCATCAGCTCCGTTATAGATGTTATCTCCACTTTTATTGTTCATTCCAATGTGATCGAAATGTCCTGAGAAACCTAGATATTTATCTGTTTTTCCTTTTTGAACACCACAAACATTATAAACAGTTTTTCCTTTATAAGTAAATGGAATCAAATAAGAATTTCCTGTACAGTATTCTAAATTATTTTCTTTGAAAAGTTTGGCGATATAATTTGCTGCATTTTCATTTTCAGGAGTTCCAATTTCACGACCTTTCATTTCGTCTGATGCCAATGTTGAAATTATGGTATTTATTCTTTCCTTAGAAACTTCCTGCGCGAAAGTAAATGCTGAGAAAAGTGATAAAGTAAGATAAGCTAGTTTTTTCATGAATAGATAAATTTTAATAATCTGTCGCAATTTAAAATAAAATGTTGCAATAAGTTGTATAAATTTTGTTTCCCACAGATTTCACAGATTTGCACAGATGTTTATGCATATTTTTTATTAAACTTAGAGAATATACGCAATCATCTGTGCAAATCTGTGGGAGAAAAAACAAAAAAACAGCTCCTAAAAAGAAGCTGTTCTACTCAAAAAATCGTTGTTTCGGTTATCGAAGTCTGTCTACAGATTTCACGAGCCTCTCATCTTTGCGGATATAAATGTTTGCAATAAGCAGACAGATAATCGCTATCAAAGGAAAAATCGGCTCAATACCCTTCTCAGGAAGTTGAATTCCTCCGGGTAAGTTTAGTATCCAGTACGCCAATACACCAATCAACAAAACGTTTATAATGATGCTGATATGATTCAGCAAAATTTGTCTTTTTCTGTTTTTAAAGCTGAATACACTTAGTAATCCAACCAAAACAAGTACCACACTACCAATATTTATCACAGGAATACTACCGAAAACGGTAACATCTTGTCCTGTAACGAACAGAAACACAGCAGCTAAAACTGCCAGAAAAACCCATATAGTCTGTATTCTTTGTAGCATTGAATATTTAATTCTAGGCAAAAGTAGCATAAATTTTGCACAATTCAAAAATAAGTGTAGATTTGCATTATACAATGTACTTGAAAACAATAGTCACCGGACTTACTTTTCTTACTCACAATTAATTACATTTTTACATTAAATATGTTTAACATAGAAACGTTAAGGTCAAAATCCGTAACGGAACTGACTAAAATCTTAAAGGATTTGGGCGTTAAAGTTGCAAGAAACAGCAATGAGAATGATAAAATCTTTGCAGTTCTTGATTTTCAGGCTTCTAACCCTAAAGTTGCAAAAGATTATTTCAACACCACAGAAAGCAGTATGAATACTGAAGAAAATCCGCCAGAGAAAGAAGCGAAAGCTCCTGTAAAAAAGGCTGCTCCGAAAAGGACGCCAAAACCTAAGCCTGAGGCAAAAGCTCCGGTAGAAACAAAACCAAAAGAAGAAGAAAAAGCTGTTGAAGTTGAAAAAGAAATTGTTTCCGAAGAAGTAAAACCTCAAGCTCCAAAAGCTGAAACTGCAAATGATGATGCAGCGGCAAAGGCAGAAGCAGCAAGGAAAAAAAGAAAAAGGCTTCCTACAAATACAAGTAATGTAGAAAGTCCTGTTCAGGAAAAACCTCAAGCTCCTAAAAACACAGAATCTCAGGAATCTGCTCCGGCAGCAGAAGAAAAGCCTAGCAACCCTCAACAACAACCGCAGGCCAGACCTCAAAAAGGACAAAACCATCCACAAAACAGTGGAAACCAACATAAAAACCAAAACCCGAATCAAGGTCAGAGCTCAAATCAAAATCCTAATCAGGGACAGGCTCAAAATCCTAACCAAGGGCAAAACCAGAATCAAAACCAGAATCAAAACCAGCATTCGAATCAGAATCAGAACCCTAATCAAAATCAAAATAGGAATTCTGACAGAAACGAAGATCATCAGGAACACCATAGAAAGGAGTTCAACTTTGATGGAATGGTTAGTATTGAAGGGGTTTTAGAAATATTACCAGATAACTACGGATTTTTACGTTCTTCAGATTTTAGCTATATTTCTTCTCCGGATGACGTATATGTTTCTACTGCACAGATCAGAAATTTCGGATTGAAAACTGGGGATACAGTAAGAGGTATTGTAAGGCTTCCAAAAGAAGGTGAAAAATACTTTTCTTTATTAAAACCGGTAGAAGTTAACGGACGTGATCTTGCATTCATTAAAGATCGTGTTGCTTTTGAATATTTAACTCCACTTTTCCCTGAAGAGAAATTTAACTTGGCAGGAGATAACTCTACAATGTCTACAAGAATTGTTGATTTATTCGCGCCAATCGGGAAAGGACAGAGAGCAATGATCGTTGCACAGCCGAAAACCGGTAAAACGATGTTGTTGAAAGATATTGCAAATTCTATCGCATCTAATCACCCTGAAGTATATATGATGGTTCTTTTGATCGACGAACGTCCTGAAGAAGTTACCGATATGGAAAGAAGTGTAAATGCGGAAGTTATCGCATCTACATTTGATGAAGCGGCAGATAAGCACGTAAAAGTGGCCAACCTTGTTTTAGCGAAAGCTCAGAGAATGGTTGAATGCGGACACGATGTTGTGATTTTATTAGACTCAATTACAAGATTAGCAAGAGCTTACAATACAGTAACGCCTGCATCTGGTAAGGTTCTTTCTGGAGGTGTTGATGCGAATGCTCTTCACAAGCCGAAAAGATTCTTCGGAGCGGCAAGAAAAATTGAAGGTGGTGGATCTTTAACAATTATTGCAACGGCTCTTATCGATACAGGTTCTAAAATGGATGAAGTTATTTTTGAAGAATTCAAAGGTACCGGAAACATGGAACTTCAATTAGACAGAAAAATTGCTAACAGAAGAATTTATCCTGCTATTGATCTTATTTCTTCAAGTACAAGAAGAGACGATCTATTGCTAGATGAGGTTACTTCTCAGAGAATGTGGATCTTCAGAAAATATCTTTCTGAAATGAATCCTATTGAAGCAATGGAATTTGTAAATAAAAACATCAGAGGAACTTTGAATAACGAAGAGTTCTTGATGTCCATGAATAAATAATTTAATTTAATATTGTTAAATGAGAAGCACAGGTTTTATATCTGTGCTTTTTGTTTTGATTTTTTCTAAACTTAATTTTTTTAATTAAAAGTATTATAGAATCTACTGTATCAATGTTAAAGATTTATTAAAATAATCCCCAATTTTTGATAATCGGTCATTTATTGGCTAACTTTGAATTATAACATTAAAAATAAAATTATGTCATTTGAATTACCAAAATTAGGATATGCTTACGATGCATTAGAGCCAACTATTGATGCTAAAACTATGGAGATTCACCATACGAAACATCACCAAGCATATATCGACAATTTAAATAAAGCAATTGAAGGTACAGAATTAGCTGGAAAAACGATCGAAGAGATCTGCCAGACTGGAACTGACAAGCCTGCAGTAAGAAACAACGGTGGAGGTCACTTCAACCACTCTTTATTCTGGGAAATTTTAACTCCAGGAGGAAGCAATGAGCCTGTAGGAAACGTAAAAGCTGCTATCGAAACTTACGGTGGTCTTGAAAAATTCAAAAATGATTTTTCTGAAGCTGCTAAAACAAGATTCGGATCTGGATGGGCTTGGTTAGTTAAAAATGCTGACGGTTCTGTTTCAGTTTCTTCAACTCCAAACCAAGATAACCCGTTAATGCCTGTTGCAGACGTTAAAGGAACTCCTGTTTTAGGACTTGACGTTTGGGAGCACGCTTATTATTTAAACTACCAAAACAGAAGGCCTGATTATGTTTCAGCATTTTTCTCTGTTGTAAACTGGGATAAAGTTGAGGAATTATTCAACAAATAATCTTCAGACGATATAAAAATTAAAGGTTCAGAACTTTCTGAACCTTTTTTTATTACCTTATAGCATCACCTCCGGAAAGTCCGTTCATGCGTAATCCATATTTCCAGTTTACATAGGCGAAAACCTGATATAATTTATATTCGAATTTTAACCCGTAATTTTCCTTTGAATCATAATCTATGGATGATTCAATTACGTTTCGATATCTTCCTGAAGTGTAATAGGAATTCCATTCACTAACCAAAAATGTATTTTTAGTTTTTAAATAAGATTCTGAGTATTGGCTCATTGGTTTTGCAACTGCGCTCAGGAAATAATCAAATTGGGTATCGATTACCGTAAGATCCCATTCACCATCATCATTCTTTTCAGGCTTCATTTCTGATTTTTCCTGATCACTTTTAGGATTTGCTTGTGCTGAACAACTAAAAGGAATCAGTAGGATGAATACTATTAGAATTAAATTTTTCATACTCATAAAGTTACACAAAAAAAGCACCCAAATCGAGTGCTTTATATTTTAAGGTTCTTTTTGAAGTATCACAAATGCCGGAAAGTGGTCACTGTAACCTCCTGTAAACTGATCCCCGTTCCAGGATCTGAAAGGATAGCCTTTATAATTTCCTTCTTTATTGACTAAATATGCTGGAGCGTAGATTTCAGCCTTGAAAACAGAATAGTCTTTCGTTACCTGATCAGAGATTAAGTTTTTAGAAACAATAATCTGATCAAATAAGTTTGGTGCATCCTGATATGCCAGAGAAGCAATCCCTTTTTTGTACAAAGGATACATCAAATTAAGATAAGGATTTGCATCACTTAAATCTTTCGGACTTGCCTGAGCTTTTAAATGATTTTTTAAACTTGAACTCACAGGATCATCGTTAAAATCTCCCATTGCGAAAAGTTTTGTCGTAGGATCTGCTGTTCTTATACTGTCCATTTGTTGTTTCAGTAAAGCTGCGGCTGCGTTTCTTTTTGGTAAAGAAATTGCCTCACCACCTCTTCTTGAAGGCCAGTGATTCATAAAGAACGCTACTTTTTCATTATCAAGGAAGCCCGTTACTACCAAAATATCTCTTGTGTATTCTCTTCTTCCGTCATCACCGTAAACTTTCAATTCTTTTTTAAGAGAATTTGTTACCGTAAATCTTCTTTTTTGATAGATCAAAGCAACATCAATTCCTCTGTAATCATAAGAGTTGTAATGAATAATTCCGTAATCGAATTTTGCCAAAGCTGGCTGTTTAATTAAGTCCTGAATAACCTGTCTGTTTTCAACCTCAATTAAACCAACAACTGCCGGAGCTGTTTTCGTATATTGTGAACCAAGTTCTGAAATTACTTTAGCTTCATTAGCCAATTTCGCTTTGTAAATTTTAGTATTGTAATTTTTACCGCTACTTGGTGTAAATTCCTCGGAACCGCTTTGATATCTTACTGCTTTTTTACCTTTTAGAGAACTGTCGCTCCAATTTCCGTCATATTTTTCAGCTTCTAAAAATTTAATAGAATCTAAAGGAATACTTCTATGGAAAGCCGGATTTTTTATATCTTTTGTACCATCTATATAATCTGCGGAACGGATCGTGTCCCAAAGGTTTTCTACATTTAAAAAGCCTACTGCGGCTACTTTTCTTAATTTACCTTGCTGTTGTGCAAAAGTCATTACCGTACAAATCACGGCAATAAAACTTAAAAATTTTCTCATTTAATATTAAAATTAATTAATCGACAAATTTACTTTTTTTTAACTCTTTCAGTTTTAATTATTTGTAAATTTATAATAATTTAATGAAGAGCTACTCGTTTTTATCCTAAAAGCTTGCAATGTTAAGAAAAAATAATGTTAAAAAAATTGTTAATTATAAATTTTGACTAAATTTGTGCCCCCAAGTTTTAACCTATTGATAATTAAGGTAAAAAGTATTTAAAAAAAATAATATACTCATGATTAAAAAACTATCATTAGTCTCTTTATTTACTTTACTTCCCGCTTCATTCTATTTTGCGCAGACTACTGTATTTGCGTATCTTAAAGATGCTGATGGGAAGCCCGTTGAAAGGGCAGAAGTAGATCTTAAAGGGAATGACAATGATGTAACGGCCGATAAAATTGGATATTTCCAGTTTGTTGATTTGCAGCCGGGGCATTACCAAATTATGATTGCGAAACCGAATTACGAAACAAAAGTAATGGAGTTTGACGTAACCAGTGACGAGAAAAGAAAGGATTTAGGAGCAATTACTCTTTATCCTACTCTTACAAACGCGGATCAGGGATTGGCAATCATAGACAGCGACGACGATGACGATAGCAGCAACAGCCAGGCTTCTACAGTAGGTTTGCTACAGTCTTCTCAGGATGTTTTCAGCAGAATCGCGGCATTTGATTTAGGATTTTACTGGTTCCGTCCGAGAGGAATTGACGGAAGATCGGGAGAATCTATGTTGAATGGTGTTTCTATGGTTAAATCTGATAATGGTAATGTTGATTTTGGAAACTGGGGTGGTCTTAATGAGATTACAAGATACCCTGAAATTTCAGCAAATCATTCACCATCAGAATATTCATTCGGAGGTAACAGCTCGGTTATTTATAAAAATACAAAGGCTAGTGAGTATAGAAAAGGATTCCAGTTTACTCAATCTTTAACGAACAGAAATTACAGAAACAGAACATCTCTTAGATATACCTCAGGAATGAGCAAAAAAGGATGGGCGTTTACGGTAATGGGAGCTAGAAGATGGGCAGAAGAAGGAATTCAGGAAGGAACATTCTATGATGCTTACGGCGCGTACGTTGGTATTGAGAAAAAATTCAGTGATAAACATACGATAACATTTAATGCTATTGGTGCACCTTATAGAAGATCTACAGCGAGTCCTAGTACTCAGGAGGTTTATGATTACAGAGGTGTACATTATAATTCTTATTGGGGATATCAGAATGGCGAACAGAGAAGTGAGAGAGTAAGAAAAGGTTTTCAGCCTCTATTCCAGCTTCAGGATTTCTGGAAAATCAATAAAAAATCAAGTCTTTGGACATCTGTTTCTTATCAGTTCGGAAAAGACAAAGGTTCTCGTTTAGATTGGCAGAATGTACAAAACCCATCACCAACTTATTACAGAAACCTACCAAGTTATTATGATTCTTTAGATCCTAATGCTTCTGTTTTAGGTCCAAATGGAATTACAACTACTTCTCAGGATGCTTATCAGACTTCATTGGCAGGTTGGCAATCAGGAGATCCTAATGTTACTCAGTTAAATTGGGACAGACTTTACAGAAGAAATATGCAGCAGCCTATTGACAATTATTACGGTCAAACAGGAAAAAGAGCATTGTATTATCTTGTAAATGACGTAAGTGATGATAAAATTTGGAATGCTGCAACGCATTTTATTCACAATTTTAATGATACGACTAAGTTCTTATTAAACGTATCTTATCAAAACTACCGTTCTGAACAATACAGAGAAGTAAATGATCTTTTAGGTGCTGATTTTGTGCTGAACAAAGATCCGTTTGCTGCAACAAACCAACCAGGGAAATCTGGTTTATATAACGAAGGAGAAGAAAATGTAACGAAAAAAGTAGGTGATAGAATGACTTACGACTACATTTTCAGAAGACAGGAAGTAAAAGTAAATCCGGGATTGAAATTTTCTACAGGAAAGTTTGATGTATTTATTTCTGCGATGGCAGGATATTCTACTTCAAACAGAGAAGGATTATTCAATCATTATTTATACAAAGATTCTAAAGGAAAAGGAGCAGATTACAACTTCTGGACGTATGGAATGAAAGGGCAGGCTGTCTATAAAGTGAATGGTAGAAACTTCATTGTATACAACGGAGCATATTATTCTCAGGCGCCTTTCTTGGAAGATTTATTCATTAACCCTAGGGTAAACGGATCTACTGCCCCTAATGTTAAGAATATGGTTGTGAATGCTAATGACCTTAGTTATGTGATCTCTACACCTTTCTTAAAAATGAGATTAACAGGTTTCTTAGTAGACACAAACAACGAAACTACGGTACAGAGATTCTTTGCTGATGGTATTCCTTTGGAAAGCGTAGATGCAGATGGTAACCAAACCAATGTGCAGAGTGCTTTTGTAACTCAGGTGATGACTGATGTTAAGAAAAGAAATATGGGGGTAGAATTAGGATTTGATGTTAAAGTTATTCCTACTTTATCTTTACAGGGATTAGCAAGTTACGGACAGTATACTTACAAAAATGACCCGATGACTTACTTTGCATCTGATGCCGCAGGGGTTTTCGCAAATGGACTTTCTTATACAAGTGTAGGTAAATCTTATATTAAAAACTATCGTCAGGGAGGAACTCCTCAGCAGGCATTCTCGTTAGGTTTCCGTTACAACAACCCTAAATATTGGTGGGTAGGTGCTAACTGGAATTATTTTGATGATAATTATCTTGATCCATCTTCATTGGTGAGAACAGAATCGTTTACTCAAAACAGTACGTCTTCTACGCCGTTTTACGGTTTATCAGAATCTGATCTTAGAAGAGTTTTAGAACCTAATAAATTACCATCTTCATTCTTCTTCAATGCTAACGCAGGAAAATCTTGGGTGATCGGTAAATATTATGTTTTGATTTCTGCATCTGTTAATAATATTTTAGATAATAAAAGATACATTACAGGAGGTTTCGAACAAACAAGAAATGCTAAGTATCCTACTTTCTCTCAGGATCTTGACAGAGAATTCTCATTGTTTGCTCCGAAATACTGGTACACTCAGGGAAGATCATATTTTGTGAATTTACAGTTTAGATTTTAAGAAAAATACGAATAACTACTTTAAAAATTATTAAAATGAACATAAAGAAATATTTTAATTTAGTAACAGGAGTTGCATTTGCTGCAATTTCTATTACATCTTGTGTGCAAAAAGATGAGTGGGATACGCCGCCAATCAAATGTGAGAATAAATTTGCTGCGACTACTATGACAATGGCAGCTTTTAAAGCACAGGCACCAGCTACAGGATATATTTTAATTAATACAGACCAAATCTTCGACGGTTATGTAGTTTCTTCTGACGAAAACGGAAATTTCTACAAAACAATTTCATTTCAGGATAAGCCTGAAAACCCTACAGTAGGTCTTCAGATTGAGGTTGACAGAGCAAGTAACTATGCAGATTTTCCTGTAGGAGCGCACATTAGAATCAACGCTAAAGGTCTTAGACTAGGAACGGACAGAGGAGCAGTAAAAATTGGTTCAGTAGATCCAAGTTTTGATATCGGAAGAATTCCGGGATCTTTAGTGAGCAGATACGTTTCTGGTGTTTGTACAGGAAATGGTCTTGATATCGCTGCAATGAAACCTTTAGATTTAGCAACTCTTAAAATTGCTCAGGACGAGAAATATATCAACATGTTGGTAAAAGTTCCGAATGTACAGTTTGCTGCAGGAGAAATAGGTAAGAAATACCTAAACTATGTAGCAGGAGCAGGAGTTGATACAGATAGAAATATCGTGGATCAAGCTGGAAATGCTACAATAATCAGAAACTCTGGTTTTGCTAGTTTCGGTTCTTCTTTAGTACCTGAAGGAAAAGGTGATCTTACTTTCGTTGTAAGCCGTTATAACACTTCTTGGCAAATGCTTATAAGAAGTACTAAAGATGTAAACTTTGGAGGGAAAAGGTTCTTCTTCGAAGGTTTCGATGGTGTTCTTTCAGATAACTGGGATGCAGTAAGCGTTACAGGAGCTCAGATTTGGAATATCCAACAGTTTGGAAATCCTAAACCTTGTGTTGTAATGAATGGTTTTGCAACTGTGAATAACGCTAACGAAGACTGGTTGATTTCTAAGCCAATTTCATTACTAGGATTTACTTCTGCTTCATTATCTTTTGAAACAGACGTAAGATATGCAGGAAACCCTATTGAAGTTTTTGTAACAGATAACTATAGTGGTAACCCTACTACAACTACTTGGACACCTTTATCAGCGATTTTAGATCCTAATAATACGGCATTCAATACTTGGACGTATTCAGGTGATATCAGCTTAAATGCTTTTGCAAACAAAAATGTTCGTATTGCATTTAAATATACTTCTACAACAACAGCTGCTGCAACTTGGGAGCTTGATAACGTAAGAGTAGTTGGTAACTAAAAAACATAAATACCAAATATAGGAAAACCGCCGAAAGGCGGTTTTTTTGTTTTAAGAAATATATCTATAAACCTGTAATACAACTCGGTCACTTATTTCCCATGAGATAAAGTTCTTTTCGATAAGTTTATATAATTCTAACTCCAAATGCTTATCGGTTAATTCTTCACTTTTATATTGTGGATGCGATGTTATAAATTGTTTAAAATCCCATAATGTGAAAATTATATTATTGCTGGGCGAATAATCATAATGACATTCTACATTGTCTTTTTCTAAACTGCATCCACTTCCATGAAACCAATAAGTATAGTCTTTTATTTTACCTCGTTTTCCGTAAGGATGATCCATTCCAGGCATAATTCTTTGGTCATAAGATAATTGATATTCTGATCGAATTAAATCCTCAAAAGTTTTGATAAATTTTATATAATCTAAAAGTATATTTTCTATCATAAAATAAAAATACAACAAAAAACCACTGCAAAAACAGTGGTCTATTATTTAAATTAAATTTTCTCTTTTAAAAAGAAACTTCATTCACTTCTTTTCCTCGTTGGAAGTTCATTGTTTTCTGACTTCCTTTATAAGCAATATTAACTAGGTTAATCTGCTTTGGAAAAGCGCTTAAAAGTATTGTATTTTTAATTTTCATGGTACTTATGTCTGAAACTCCGCTGGTTTCAAAATATACCCAAACTGTTTCTCCGCTTACCTGGCTACCGGTGAAGGTAATCGTCTTTGGAGAACCATTAACGTACACGTCAAAGTTATTATTTACATATTTCTTTACTTCTGCTTCAAACCCAGCTGTGTTAGGATTTATCTTTATGGCATCCGAAATATGGTTCGTATTCATCTTTGTGGTAAACTTCAACGTCTTGCTTCCATCAATATAATCAACTTTAGTCATTGAAGAGAAAAAGTCTACATTCATGAAACTCATTAACACAAATAATGTTAATATTCCTGATATATATAAAAGTTTTTTCATCCTAATTAATAGATTTACAATCATGCTTGTAGTTTATAGTTCACAAATAATATGCCAATTAAAAATTTACGTTCACAGAATACTTATCGTAAAACGCTTTGATATGTGCAACAGCTTCGTCAGCCGTGTCTACCACTCTGTAAAGATCAAGATCGTCTTCTGCGATCATTTTTTCTTTTAACAAAGTTGCTTTAAACCAATCCAATAATCCGCCCCAAAATTCAGATCCTACCAAAACGATTGGGAATTTCCCTATTTTGTTAGTTTGAATTAACGTCATTGCTTCCGTAAGTTCGTCCAAGGTACCGAATCCTCCTGGCATTACGACAAAACCTTGAGAATATTTTACAAACATTACTTTTCTTACGAAGAAGTAATCAAAATTCATAGAATAGGATTTGTTGATGTAAGGATTGAAATGCTGCTCAAAAGGCAGATCAATATTTAAACCGATCGATTTTCCTTTTGCATTAAAAGCTCCCTTATTTCCGGCTTCCATAATTCCGGGGCCACCTCCAGTAATGATTCCGAAACCTATTTTGGTGATTTTCTCAGCAATTTCTACGGCCATTTCGTAATATTTACTTTCAGGCTTTAGTCTTGCAGAGCCAAAAATAGAAACGCATGGACCGATTTTAGCCAGTTTTTCATAACCGTCCACAAATTCTGCCATGACTTTGAAAACCATCCAACTATCCTTGGTAATGATCTCGTCCCAAGCTTTTTGCTTTAAACTATTGTGAAGTTTTGTTTCGTTAATATCAAGTTCCGGATTTACTAAACTTTCATCCCTCGTGCCATCAAGTTCCATCATGAAGATTATTTAAAATGTTTTTCGGCTTCTATTACAGATTCTGGTCTTCCTACATCTATCAGGATGCTGTCGTGTACAAAACCGTGTATTTTTTCGGTCTGCATCAGATCCAGATACTCTTCCATAACAGAAAATTTGCCTGTTCTTATTATTTTATTAAAAATGATCGGGTTGATACAATGAACACCGCTAAAAGCTAAAGCCTTGAATCCTTTATTGAACTCTGCAAGTCTCTGTTCGCCGGTTTGTACATTGAGCCAGCCTCTTAAAACCAATTCATCATTGAAAAGCAGTTTTCTTGAACTTTCCCTATCCGAAACGGCTAAAGTAGCAAAATCTTTTATCTTTTTGTGGTATTTAACCATATCCGTGATATTGATGTTGGTTAAAATATCAGCATTCATGATTAAAAAATCTTCCCCATGATCAAGGAATCTTCTAGCAAAAATCAAACCACCGCCAGTTTCTAGCAACTCATTGGCTTCATCCGAAACTTCAATGTTACAGTTGAAATTATTGTTTTTCTTTAAAAACTCAACAATCTGATCTCCAAAATGATGGACATTAATGACAAAATCATTGATCCCGAAACTTTTTAAATAGTTAATGTTTCTTTCTAAAAGCGGAATGCCATTCACCTTAGCCAAAGCCTTTGGATGATGATCTGTAAAAGGTTTCAGACGGGTACCTTTTCCTGCTGCAAAAATTAAAGCCTTCATATTTTATGGGTAATGAGTAATTGGTAATAAGTAATAATGATGTATAAATAAATAAGTAATATATTTTAACGAAGTTAAAAATATTACTCATTATCAATTACTTATTACTCATGTTAAGTTGGTGTTGTTCGTCATGATGAAGGCTGATCTCAACTTTTTCACCATATTTTTCTTCAATAAAATGAGCAATTTTTATCGCTGAATATACTGATCTGTGTTGTCCGCCAGTGCATCCGAAATTGATTTGCAGGTTTTCAAAACCTCTTGATAAATAGTTATCGATGTTGATGGATACAATGCTTTTTACTAATTCTAAAAATTGAGGCATTTCGGTTTTTGTTTCAAGATATTCCTGAACGCCGATGTCGTTTCCTGTCTGAATTTTATATTCTTCAACTCTTCCGGGATTCAAAATTCCTCTGCAGTCGAAAGTGAAACCACCTCCGTTTCCTGATTCGTCTTTAGGAATTCCTCCTTTTTTGTATGAAAAACTGTGGATGTCTATGTGTAGCATTTTCTTTTATATTTAATTGTTGTGGCTTTTAATTTGAACCATTAAGATTTTTTTAAGGAGTTAAGTTTAATTAAGATTTTTGATAAATCAAAATTTTAGTTTGGAAGTTCTTTAAAATATTCATTAATAAATGGTTTTAAAGACTTTGTTATATTATCTGTGAAGAAATTAATTAGTAAACCTTGTGGCTTTTTTAAGACTTTCATATAAGTTAATAACTGTGCTTCATGAATTGGTAATATTTCTTCAATAGCTTTTAATTCTAAAATTATAGTATCATTTACAAGTAAATCAACGACTAGCTTAGTTTCAATATCAACTCCTTCATAATTTATTGTAGTGTATAGTTGCTGTTTTACATCGTATCCGTTTTTGACTAATTCAATTTTCAAACATTCTTCATAAATACTTTCGAGCAAACCAGGACCTAACGTTTTATGAACTTTTATAGCAAAACCAGTAATTTCATAAGATAATTGCGTAATTTCTTTTTTCGTCATAAATCTTAATTAAACTTAACTCCTTAAAAAAATCTTAATGGTTTAAAACTTCTTCAATTTTCAGCCTAGTTTTATCCAAATTCAACTGTTGTATCACTTTTTCAAGCTCAGGATAATCTTTCATATTTTCCCAGGTTTGAGCAAATTCTGTGATGTTTTCAATTCCCTTTTCAATGCTTGCAATGAAATGTTGTTTCCTCTGAATCAATCCTCTAAAACCGTAAGCTCCCAAAACCTGCAAGAATCTCATCAACTGAATTGGTTTAACCGAATCTTTTAGTTGAAGTTGAGTTTCTTTATTTTCAAATTGTTGAATATAGAATTCAAGCATTTCATTTTTAAACTCTTCAGGAAAATTAGCTTTAGCTTGAAACAGAAAAGAAATAACATCGTACATCAATGGACCTTTCATCGCGGATTGATAATCGATAAATGAAACATCATTATTTTCATTTACCATAATATTTCTCGCCTGAAAATCACGGATCATTAATCCTTTCGGTTCAAGATTTTCGATGAGGTTGACGATCTTTTTAAATTCTTTCAGTAGAGTAGACTTGTGATATTCCAGCTCAAGAACATCGGCCACAAAATTTTTAAAATAATATAAATCGTGGATTACGGGAAGTTCATCATAACTTTCATATTCAAAAGTTTTATTGAAATCTATTTTTCCCTGTGTCTGAATTTGAAGCTGAAAAAGTTTTTCCAACGTCTGTCTTACCAAAGATTTTACATTTTCGGATAAACCTTCTTTTGAAATAATTTCAGAAAGTGTATTTCCGCCCAAAAACTCCTGAATATATATTTTCCGGTCATCAGAAATGGCAAAAATAGTTGGAGTATTAAGGTTTAATTGAGAAAATATCTCTGAAAAATAAAAAAAACTTTCATTCTCCGGAAGATTTTCATTGTAAGTAATAATGTACTTTTTGTTATCGGATGTTGCCACGAAATTTACCCTCGCAGAACCGCTTTGAGCCAAAGTGATGAACTCAGAAGATTTTTCACCGATATAGTTTTCAAAAAATCGTTTTGCGTTTTCGGAAGTCATAATATGGAAACAAATATACTAAATATCAGTTGATTTTTTATCTTTGCGTCATGCTAAAGGATTTTAAACCAGTTTTAAGCATTTTATTGCGTTTCATCATCATCTATCTGGTGTTGCTTTTTGGGTATCAGTTTTATCTGAATGGTTTTCAAGGAAAAGGTCTCGATTCTTTTTCAAAAATGATCGCCGATCAGGTGATGTATGTTCAGAATTCCATGGGTTATCCTACAAAATTACATGATGATATTGCAGGTGAGTCGGTTTGGTTTCATGTAAAAACGGGTTATGCGACAAAGATGGTGGAGGGGTGTAATGCGGTTTCTGTGATGATCTTGTTTGTGTCTTTTGTTTTTGCTTTTTATAAAGGCTTCAAGACTTTTATTTTTGTGATAATCGGTCTTTTACTGCTTCATGTTATGAATGTCCTGAGGATTGCAGGTTTGAATATTGTATTTACAGATTATAAAGAATACGGAAAAATGGCACATGACTATTTTTTTCCGGCTGTGATTTACGGAACTGTGGTTCTGCTTTGGCTTGTTTGGATTAAATTCTTTGCTTTAAAAAATGAAAATTCTTAGTTGGTTTCTCGTCATAATAGGATTGTGCGGACTTGTAGGTGTGAGAGCGCTTGAGGACAAAATTTTCTATGATCCTTTTCTCAACTATTTTCATGAAGCCAGTAAAAACATTCCGTTTCCTGATTTTGAGTGGGGGAAATTAATTATTGGGCATCTTTTCAGATTTATTTTAAACCTATTTTTCTCTTGTGTGATCATTCATTTTATATTTAAAAATAAAGAATGGACGATGCAGGGAGCTTTATTAATAATAATAATTTTCGCAATTACTTTCCCGATTTATCTGTATTGTATTTCTGACAGGTTTGAAATCGGTTATCTGTTTTCTTTTTATATGAGAAGGTTTGTAATTCAGCCTTTAATTTTGCTGTTGATTATTCCGCTGTTTTATTATCGGAAGCAAATGGGGAAAGCGAGTTATTAAACACAAATTTCCACTGATATTCTTTACGAATGACACAATTTTCTCATCAATAGGAACGGGCTTTAGCCCGTTTAAACGAGATAATATCATTAATTGGCTTTAGCCAAAACCTAAAAATTTTTTATGTAAAACTAAATTATTGTACGGTATGTTTAACCTCTCTGGTAACATTTTCTGCCGTCCATTCCACTCTTTTTACAAATTCTCTTTCGCGAACAGGACAGTCTTTGATCTGACAGACAGGACAAGAAATGGTTCTGCAATCATCCATGTGAAAATTAAACTCTACGGTACGTTTTGTATTTTTAGCTAAAAGAATAATCACATTTTCCATTTCTTTATGGGCATCACGAAGGGTATAATACCAAGGAAGCGTAATATGAGCATCAATATGTAAAGAAGCTCCGAATTGCTGGATTTTCATATTGTGTATATCAATCCATTCAATTTTTCTGTTGTTTTCAAGAACTTTAACGATTTGGTTTAAAAGGTCGGGATCTTGTTCATCCATGATTCCGCTTAAAGATTTACGGACGATTTTATACCCTACAAAAATAATGTAAAGTCCAAAAATTAAAGCTACAGCAGAATCTATCCAATAAATTTTGGTGAAATAAACGATCACTAAACTTATTACAACCCCTAATGTTGTAATCGTATCAGATTGAAGATGTTTTCCTGAAGAGACAAGAACTAAAGAACTTTCTCTTTCTCCTTTTTTAATGGAAATATAACCCAAACAGTAGTTAACGATTGCTGTTGCGGCAATAATCCAGATTCCCCAATCAAGTTTGTTTAATATTTTACCTGTAATTAAACTATTTGCGCCTTCATAGATGATCATGATGCCCGCAATGGCAATCAAAGCTCCTTCGATTCCCGATGTTACGAATTCTACTTTTCCGTGGCCGTAAGGATGGTCTTCGTCCTTTGGTTTCGCAGCAAGATGCAACGAGTAAAGTCCCATAAACGCACTGATGACATTGACGATACTTTCCATCGCATCAGAAAATACGGCATCGGAATTCGTAAGTTTCCATGCAACGAGCTTTCCGATAAATAAGATAACTCCAAAAGCAGCGATCCATTTTTGAAAGCCTATTTTATCTTTATTGATATTCTTCTGAACGTTCATAAGTTTGATAAAAAAAAGAATCTCAATTTTGAGACTCTTTTTTATTTTGTTAGTTTATACTAAGTTGTTTGCTACTAGGTATTCTGCGATCTGTACTGCGTTGGTTGCAGCTCCTTTTCGCAGATTGTCTGCTACAATCCAGAGATTCAGGGTCTTGGGCTGGGAGAGGTCTCGTCTGATTCTTCCAACAAAAACTTCGTCTTTCCCTTCTGAATATAATGGCATTGGATATTCGTTGTTTTTAACATTATCCATTACAATTACTCCTGGAGTTTCAGCTAAAATCTTTCTTACTTCATCAAGTTCGAATTCGTTTTCAAACTCGATGTTTACACTTTCAGAATGTCCTCCCTGAACCGGAACTCTTACTGCCGTTGCCGTTAAATTGAATGTATCATCACCTAAAATCTTTTTAGGCTCTTTCATTAATTTAATTTCTTCCTTCGTATAATCATCATCAGAAAAAACATCACAATGAGGAAGTGCGTTTTTAAAAATCTGATAAGGATATACTTTTGCAACAGAGTCGTCTCCGTTTATTTCTCCGTTTAATTGATCTACAGCAGCTTTTCCAGTTCCTGTTACAGACTGATAAGTAGAAACAATTACTCTTTTTAAATCATACTTTTTGTTTAATGGACCTAAAACCATCACCAACTGAATCGTAGAACAGTTTGGATTTGCAATGATCTTATCTTCCTTTGTCAATACATTGGCATTGATCTCCGGAACCACTAATTTTTTATCAGGATCCATTCTCCAAGCTGAAGAATTATCGATCACTGTGATACCTGCTTCTGCAAATTTCGGTGCATATTCAAGAGATGTTGAACCTCCAGCCGAGAAAATTGCGATATCAGGTTTGGCAGCTATAGCGTCGTCGATGCTTACGATAGTGTAATCTACCTGTTTATACTTCACCTGTTTACCAATAGATCTTTCCGAAGCTACCGGAATTAATTCTGTTACAGGGAAATTTCTCTCTTCGAGAACTTTAAGCATCACTTGTCCAACCATTCCTGTTGAACCTACTACAGCTACTTTCATTGTTTGATTAAAAAATTTAAATTAATATATAATTAAGCTCCAAAGACTCTTGTCCATGGAAATGCGAATGCAAATAAACCAACTGCAATTAATCCCATAATTACAATTTTCAAAGAAATAGTATCGCTAGATTTTACTTTTTTGTTGATAATTGTCATTAAAACTGCTGCAATTAGCATAGAGAATGGATGTTCTACATATTGAAATCTTAAATCAGCATTTTTCATTACTGAACCCATGTCCAAACCTTTTGTAAAATTAGTAATCAACATAATGATTCCAATTAAGAATTGAACGTGGAAGAAGATCATTGTGAAAAGGGTAGTCTTCTTTAAAAACTTATTCACTTTCCCGCTGAAACCAAACATGGTAGCTAAAAGTGCAATAATAAATAATGTTACCAATAGAAGCTCTAAATACCCAAATCCCTTGTGGGCACTCAATAAAATCTTGTAAAAATCCATAATCCTATTTTTTCTTTTTTTCTAGTCACAAATATAGCAAAAATCCCGGCGATAAGCCGGGATTGATATTTATAAAATCTAATGTTTTTATATAATTAGAAGTTGAATGATAATGTTGCAGACCATGTTCTCCCGAATCCGAAATAAACTTGGTTTTGTTGACTAACTCCATTCCAATTTCCTGCTGCTTGATAAGCTGCATAGTTTGTAGTAAGTTGTGCAGGAGTAAGAGTTGAATTAATTGCTCCATACTCTGTTTTAGTAAGGTCTGCAAAGGTATTGGTATTTGATTCAGAAATATAAATTTTATCTAATACATTATATACGTTTCCTCTTACAGTAAAGTATTGTTTAGGATCTTTTAATTTAATTTTAAAAGTAATCCCTAAATCTACTAAACCAAATGTAGGAAGTTTTAGTGCACCTTTCTCTCCAGAAGCTTCATTTTGGAAGTTGATAGGGTTTACGTTGGCATAAAGATTTTTGATACCTCTATACATCCCATCAAATGAGAACCAGTTTGTAGGTTTGAATGTAAATCCTGCAGCAGCAGTGAATTGTGCTGAGCTTCCAACCTTCACTTTGTCTAGGTATAAAGTTGTTGTTGGTGCATTATTTACGTTAATAGGTTCATTAGTTTCTGCAAAAAGGTTACTTGTAGCATTCCCTTTGTAATACCAATCTCCCATTGACAACATACCTGTTAGAGATAACATTTTGTGTACATTAGCAGTTGCATCGATTTCAATACCTTGGTGAATTTCAGTAATGCCTTGAATGTTAGCATAAGCATTATTGTAAGCAGTACCCGTATTAGGGTCTGTAAAATTAATACCTGTTCTTCTTAAGAATCTATCTTTCCAAGAAGTTCTGTAAAGGTTAACGTTAGCATTGAATATTCCTGATCTGAAACCATATCCTAATTCAATTCCAAAGATTTTTTCATTGGTCAAGTTAGGGTTAAGAAAGTTCTTGTTATTTGGATATACAGAGTTTAAAAACGGCTGTTTAGAGTAGTATCCAATATTAGCGAAAACATTATGGTGCTCATCAATATTATAGTTAGTTCCAGCTTTAATATTGTAACCAAGGATATTTTTAAATCCTGTTTTTTGATATAGTACAGGGTTAGTAGCTGTCGGTTGATTTGTCGGGCTTATTAACGTTCCATTAAGAAGAGATTGTCCATCTACAATAAAGTTGTCAATTCTTTGGAAAGCTTGATTAGAAATAGCACCTTGTACGAAAGCTGATAATTTGTCATTAGTATATTCTAATTGACCAAATCCACCATACCATAATACTTCTCCATCATTGTCAAAAGTTACCATATCGTTGATATCGTTTACTTTTCCTCCAAACGGATTCCAAGATGGTTTTGGATCAAACGTATTGGAAACAATATTGTAAGGTAGGTTTTTGTTACCTGTATCTTTGAACCCGCTAGCTCCTAATAGATTTGAAATAAGCTGATAGTGATAACCGTAATAATATCTTGCATCAATACCTACAGAGAAATTGAAGTTATCATTAATTTTATGGTTGAAACTAGAAATTGCACCAAACCAGTTATGAGAGTTTACTGAAGATACCTGAGCTATTGTATTTGCACTAGGGGTTGTTGCATTTACTGGAGTTGCAGCATTTGCAGCAAAAATAGCATCCCAGTTAATTTGACCGTCAGCTGTTTTAAAAGTAGCATCATTATATGCTTTAGTTCCTAGTCGTCCAACATTACCGTTTACACCGCCTCCACGACCGAAAGAACCATAAAATACTGTATTTAACTTAGATTTTTCAGAAATATTCCAATCCCAGTTTAAAGATAAAACAGGTTTGTGGTAGTAGTTACTTCTATTAGAAAGTTCTTCTCCATTTCTGTAACCCCAGTCTGGATTGTATTTTCTATTTGGTTCACCATCTTGTCCTCCATATTTAAAATAATCAGACATAGGAACAAATGTAAATCTGTTATTATGCCATTGTGGAGCTCCTGTCATTGTAAACTGAAACTCATGTTTGCCTCCAGGTTTTTTATAACCTAATGCAAAATAATAGTTATAAGCTTCGAAATCTGTTCCATTAGCATAAGTTGCTCCTGCTGTTCTGCTCATTAAGAATGATGATGACCATCCGCTAGCAGATTTACCTGTGTTATATGCAAAAAGTGTTTTTAAATAACCATCATTTCCTAAACCAAGTGAAACAGTACCACCTTGTTTTTTGTCAGCAGCTCTTGTTAAAATATTTACTGTACCTCCAACAGAAGCAATTGCAAGTTTAGAAGAACCTAGTCCTCTTTGTACCTGCATAGCAGAAGTTACGTCAGACATACCTGCCCAGTTAGACCAATATACAGCTCCTGATTCCATATCATTCACAGGAACACCATTAATCATTACTGCAATATTTCTTTGATCAAAACCTCTAATGTTAAGTTTCCCTTCACCGAAACCACCACCTCCTTTAACTGCATATACAGATGGAGTTGTATTTAAAATTTCAGGAAATTCTTGGTTTCCTAATTTTTCAACAATTTGTGCTTCTTTGATTGTTGAAACAGCAACTGGTGTTTTTCTATCTTTTGCGATATCTGCAACACCGGTTAATATCACTTCTTCAATGTCTTTGGATTTTGTTTTTGTTGAATCCTGAACTTGTTGAGCGTAATAGACACTAGCAGTTGATAATGTAATTATCGCAGTTAGCATCGATTTGTTGATTAATTTCATAATCGTGAGTAATAGTTAGATTTAATTTTCTGCAAAATTCGGGAAATAAATTTTAACTAATATTAACTGTATGTTAATTTTTACTCAATCTTAATAAGTTGTAATCTGTTGATTGTTAGAAATTTAAACTAAAATTGAATTTTCGCATGAAAAAAATAATATTATTGAATTTTTAACAAATGGGGGTTGTTTTTATTAAAAATACAACGCTATTTCACCGCTTTGAGACTCAAATCCATATTCTCTGCGGAATGAGTTAAGGCTCCAGCAGAGATATAAGTTACCCCGGTGGAAGCGATTTCTTTTAACATATCGCGGGTAATTCCTCCTGATGCTTCGGATTCACAAGAGCCATTAATCATTTTTACGGCTTGCTTCATCATCTTTACATTCATATTATCAAGCATGATTCTGTCGGCTTTTGCTTTGATTGCTTCCTCGACTTCTTCAAGGTTTCTGGTTTCGACCTCTATTTTTAGTTTTTTCTTGTTCTTTTTGATGTAATCTTTGGCCATTTTCACGGCATTGGTGATGCTTCCGTTATAGTCAATGTGGTTGTCTTTCAGCATAATCATATCGTAAAGACCGTATCTGTGATTGGTTCCGCCACCGATGGCAACTGCCCATTTTTCACAAACTCTGAAATTAGGAGTAGTTTTTCTTGTGTCTAAAAGTTTAGTTTTTGTACCTACTAATCGAGAATCCCAGTCATTGGTAAGGGTTGCAATTCCGCTCATCCTTTGCATACAGTTTAAAACAAGTCTTTCTGTGGAAAGTATAGATCTTGCACTTCCAGTGACGATAAAAGCTACATCTCCAACTTTTGCAGGAGCTCCATCTTTTATGAAATTCTCAACTTTTAAGTTTTTATCAAAAGTTTTAAAAATGATTTCGGCCAATTCTACACCTGCCAGAATACAGTTTTGCTTTACTAAAAGTTTTGCACTCTGCTCAAGATCTTTCGGAATAGTAGAAAGGGTAGAGTGGTCTCCATCCTGAATATCTTCTTCTAAAGCGTTTTTTATGAATTGTTTTAAAACTTTATCTGTAACGTAGTTTGGTCTTTTCATTTTGTATGCTTTTAAGCTAAATCTTTATTATAAAATGCTCCTTTATTCTCAGTCATTTCCATAGATTGGGTGATGATGAGGTGAGCAACGGTTGTTAAATTTCTTAGTTCAGACAATTGTGGCGAAAGAATAGAATAGTGGTAGATTTCGTCAACTGCGGCAGCGATTTCCTGATGCTTTTGTAAGGCCATCGCCAATCGTTTATTGCTTCTTACAATTCCAACGAGATCGCTCATCATTTCCTGAAGTTGTTTTCTTAGATAGGATACAATTACCATTTCATCCATGATTTTCATGCCTTCTTCATTCCATTCCGGAACGGCTTTTAAATCATCAAAGTTGAAATGATTTTCATTAAGTAAAGCCATCGTTTTCATCGCAGCATTGTGTCCGAAAACTAAACCTTCAAGCAAAGAATTGGAAGCAAGTCTATTTGCTCCGTGTAATCCTGAATTTGTACATTCTCCAACAGCAAAAAGGTTTTTGATGGATGATTGTCCGTCTTTATCAACTTCAATTCCGCCCATTAAGTAATGACAAGCCGGAACTACAGGGATTAATTGAGTGAAAGGATCAATTGCTTCTTCTCTACATTTTTTATAAATATTTGGGAAGTGTTCCAAGAACTTTTCGTGATCCATATCGCGACAGTCTAAGCCGACATATTCATCACCTGAAACTTTCATTTCATTATCAATTGCTCTTGCAACAATATCTCTTGAGGCTAATTCTTCACGCTCATCATATTTCTGCATGAATTTTTCGCCTCTTTTTGTTCTTAATTTGGCTCCGTCTCCACGTACAGCTTCTGAAATTAAAAATAACATTCCATCAATTTTGCTATACAAAGCTGTTGGATGAAACTGATAGTACTGCATATTGGAAACCTGACCTTTCGCACGAGCTACAAAAGCAATTCCGTCACCTGTTGCAATTTTTGGATTGGTGGTATTTTTATAAACATGTCCGGCTCCTCCAGTCGCAACCAAAGTAATTTTGGAAGTGATTTTTTTTATGCTTTTAGACTTTTCATCTAAAATGTAAGCTCCATAACAATGGATGTCTCCTTGATTTAGTTCTTTACCCGGAACATGGTGTTGGGTAATGATATCGATTACATAATGATGATCTAAGATCTCAATATTTGGGCTTTTATTAGCTGTTTCTAAAAGAGCTCTTTCGATCTCGAAACCGGTGATGTCTTTATGGTGAACAATTCTGTTTTCCGTATGACCGCCTTCTCTTCCTAAAGCAAATTCTCCATTTTTCTTATCAAAATTAGCGCCCCATTCTACGATCTCGTTGAATCTTGCAGGAGCTTCTCTTACCACCATTTCTACAACATCGCGTTTGTTTTCACCGTCTCCGGCACGCATGGTGTCCTCAATGTGTTTTTCGAAATTATCATTTTTAGAATCTGTAACTACCGCTAAACCGCCTTGTGCGTATTTGGTGTTGCTTTCGTCTTCATCAGATTTCGTAACTATGATTATTTTGGCATCGGGAAGTTGCTCAGAAACTTTTATGGCATAAGAAAGTCCCGAAATACCGGAACCAATTACTAATACATCCGCTTTTATCATATGCTTGCTTTAAGTACAATCGTCTAAATAATTAAATAAATTTAAACAATTTTTCGTTTGGTTTTCTTACTTTTTTCATGTGTTGGAAATGATCTTCCTCAGAACGGTAGCCTAAAGCCAGAGTGACAGTCACTTTTTCTGTTTCGGGATCGATGTTTAGAATTTCTTCAATCAGATCCTGACGGTAGCCTTCCATAGGACAGGTGTCAACATTTTCTATAGCTGCAGCGTACATTAAGTTAGCCAAAACTATATAAGACTGTTTTTCTGCCCAATTGAAAATTTCATCGTTGTTTTTTTGAGTAATATGTTGATTGATACTGTTTTTGAAAAGGTCGAGGTTCGCTAGCGGAACATCTCTTACTTCAGAAATATGATTAAAATAACCTTGAATATAGCTTTCTCCAATTGTCTTTTTTGAAATAATGACAATAAGATGAGAGCATGTAGATATTTGTGATGGATTATAAAATGCCGGAATTAATTTTTGCTTCATTTCTTCACTTTCAACCACTGTAATTTTGTAGGGTTGAAGGCCTAGCGAACTTGCAGACAGCTTTCCTGACTCAAGAATGTTGTGAAGAGTTTCCTGAGGAATAATTTCGTGGTTGAATTTCTTTACAGAATATCTTCTGCTTAAAGCTTCCAAATAATTCATATGACAAATTTAGGAATTGGATGTGAATAAAATAAGCTTAAAACGAAATATCTCGTACTAAATTATGCAAAAAAGAATCACTCCAAAAAAATTGAAGTGATTCTTTTATTATTTGAAATGGATATTGTATTAATCTCTATTCTTAACCAGTACCCAACCTGAATATTTAATTGGTGTATTTTTCCTGTCATTTTCGTTCCATGTTACAGAATACCAGTAGCTTCCTGTAGAAACTTTTCTTCCTGCGATGGTTCCGTCCCATCTGTATCTTGTGGATTTGTCACCTTGATGAATCTTAGCTCCGTATCTGTCGAATACATTAAATACAAGATTTTGTTTGCTTGCAAGAGATGAATAATCAATAGCATCATTTATTCCGTCTCCGTTTGGAGTAATTACGTTGATGATATTGGGAACAACAATCGTGATATCAATAGGCTCACAATCGTAAGCGTCTTTTATATAAATTTTATTATCTCCTCTTGGAACATCCTTAAATTCATTTGAATCCTGCCAGTTGATATTATCCATTGAGTATTTGTAAGGAGCACTTCCGCCCATTGCATGTACTGTTACATCATTGCTTGAAATATCAACACTTGTAATTACCGGTTGCTCTGAAGGATAAACTTTCACAGTCTGAATTGCAGTACAGTCTCCTGTTTTTAGTTTTACCCAATACGTTCCAACACTAACATTATTAATGGATGGTGTTATTGCTCCTGTGCTCCATTCGTAAGCACCGAATCCAGGACCTGCGTCTAGTGTAGTTTTGTCTTCAATACAAATTGTTTTGTCCTTCAAAGCAGTTGAATAAACCGGAGCGAGTACAATTAAATTTACTTTGGCAATTGAAAAACAGCCATCTGAATTGGTTACTCGTATGTAGACAACACCAGTTGGAGCAATATAAGTCGCTGCTGCTGTAGAGTTAATTTCATTTGTTCCATTTTGTGCATCCGTTAAAGATGGATAATACTTTTTAGTAGTTCCTGGTGTTGATGTTACAGAAGCATTAGTAAGGTTAAATAAACCTGTTGCAGGATTTGTTTCAATGAAACAGGCTCTCAACGTTGCATCGTTAACTGTGACGGTTGGAGCAACTTTTAAGACTACCGTTGCATCATTATTATCACACAATACTGATGTTGGATCTTTTATAACAACAGAAATATTAGTGGTTGAATTATATTGAAAATTGGTAGGATTGGGAATTGGAGTTCCGCTTCCTGTAATATAATATGTAAAGTTGTAGTTATTAGGGTTTGCTGTAAACTGCGGGTTTAATGATGTTAAATCAATGCTTGACATTCCTGCTAAGTCTGGGCAGAGAGTCTTAGTAATTGCGGTTTGTAAAAGAGGAATTTTATCTACATAAACTTTTACATTTTTAATAGAATGTCTTGATCTTGCACCTCCTGTAGAAGCTGAAAATCCAAAATATCCCACAGTCATTGCTGCTGCTGCACCTGAAGGAGCAAAAGATTGATTGACGATCAATGTACCATTAATACTTATTTTTACAATCCAGCTGGCCGGAGCGGCTGGGTCTACTTCTCCGCTCACTTCAACATGTTTATAAGTTGTTCCCTGAAATGGTAATGTTGCGTTGAGATCCGGCGAGTGAAAAGAGCTTCCCGGAACATTGAAGAATTCAGAATTATTGGTGTCTAAAGTGTTGGCAACCTGTCCGTAAGCGACATGTACTTTACTCATTCCTGAACTTCCTGTAGCATTATTGTAAGTGTCAAAAGCCGTAATGAAACCTATTGCGTTTTGAGAAACTCCGATTCCTGATCCCAATACACTTGCAATGGGTGGATTGGCTAAATACCAGAATGCTATTCCGTCACCGTTGTAGGTTTGGTTTGAATCCATTCTAAAGTCGAATTCTACTCTCCATTTGTCACAATATTTTAAGTTAATTGGATCGTTTAGGCGTATAGAACCAGACTTGTCGTTGGTGTCCGGAGTAAGCTGAACAAAGTCAGTATTCACAACTGTAGGCGCTACCATTGTCCATCCCGTTGTGTTTACAGGATTTCCTGCAAGTTGATAAGTTTGTGAAAGAATTTTTATTGGGAGGGAAAGTAGAATGATAAATAAATAAAAAAGTATAGGTTTTTTCATTTTACATTAGATTATTTGTTTTGTAAATATAATTAATTTTTAATGTTTATAATTTTGATTTTTAGTCTTTTTTATATGTTTTAATCAGGTTAATGGTGAAGCGTTAAAATAATTATTAAAAAGGATGGTTTGGTTTAAATTATCAACTTTAATTATGTTATAAAAGAATCACTCCAAAAAAAGTGAAGTGATTCTTTTACTATCTGAAATGTTATTATATTAATCTCTATTCTTAACCAATACCCATCCTGAGTATTTGAAAGGTGTATTTTTCTTGTCATTTTCATTCCATGTTACAGAATACCAGTAGCTTCCTGTAGGAACTTTTCTTCCAGCTATAGTTCCGTCCCATCTGTATCTTGTAGACTTGTCACCTTGGTGAATCTTGGCTCCGTATCTGTCGAATACATTAAATACAAGGTTTTTCTTATTAGCTAATGCAGAATAATCAATAGCGTCGTTTATTCCGTCTCCGTTTGGAGTGATTACATTGATAATATTAGGAACAACAATCGTAATATCGATAGGTTCGCAATCGTAAGCATCTTTTACATATACTTTATTGTCGCCTCTCGGTACATTTTTAAATATGTTAGAATCCTGCCAGTTAATATTATCCATTGAATATTGATAAGCTGGAGTTCCTCCCATCACATTAATGGTGATTGTTGTAGTTGAAATATCAACATTTGTGATAACAGGCTGTTCTGCAGGGAAAATTGTTACTTTTTGAGTTGCTATACAATCTCCTGTTTTAATTTTCACCCAATACGTTCCAACTCCTACATTGCTGATAGATTGAGTTGTAGCACCCGTACTCCATTGGTAAGAACTAAATCCAGGTCCTGCGTCTAGGGTAGTTTTGTCTTCCATACAAATTGTTTTATCCTTCAAAACAGCTGAATAAACCGGAGCAATTACAATTAATGTGACTTTTGCAATCGCATAACATCCGTTTCCGTTTGTTACTTTAATGTAAACTACACCATTTGGAGCTGTATATGCCGCTGCCGCTGTGGCCGGGATTTCATTTGTTCCGTTTTGTGCATCAGCTAAAGACGGATAATATTTTTTAGTAATTCCTCCTAATGTCGTTACAGAAGCATTCGTAAGGTTAAATAATCCTGTTGAAGGATTTGTTTCAATGAAACAAGCTCTCAGTGTTGCATCATTCACTGTTACAACGGCGAAATGGTTCAATGTAATTTTTGCATTAGAAACGCAACCTTGAGGAGTCGTTACTTTTACATAGATAAAACCTGGAGCAGAAGAATAAGTAGTTGGGTTTAGAATTTCGTTAGTTCCTGCGTTAAGGTCTGCCAATGTTGGGTAGAATTTTTTTGTTACTCCTGTGACTGTTGTTACGGCGGCTGTTGTAAGGTCAAATATTGCTACACCGGCATTGTTGTTGTTACACCCGGTTAATGTTACGTCAACTGCAGCGAAAGGGGTTGGATTTAATTTAATAACTCCATCTCCGTTATCACATAATGTAGATGATGGATCTTTAACCACTACCGTTATTGTTGTGCTTCCTGAATATGGAAAGTTGGTTGGGTTGGTAATAGGTACTCCGCCAGGTCCAAAATAGGTGATGATGTAATTGGCAGGATTTGCTACAAATTGAGTGTTGTATGATGTTAAATCTACAGTTCCTGTTCCTGTTGCAGGGTTTACGCATACAAAAGGAGTGATCGTATTTGTTAAAATAGGAACTTTATCGATGAAAATTTTTGCATTTTTGATTGAGTGTCTTGCACTGGCGCCTCCTGTTGCTGCTGAAAATCCGAAATATCCGGTTGTCATCCCTATTGCTCCTCCTGATGGTGCAAACGATTGATCAGTGATTAATACGCCATCAATTCTGATCTTGATAAGCCAGTTTGCTGGGTTGGCAGGATCGGTTTCTCCATTTACTTCAACATGTTTGTAAGTAGGACCTACAAACGGTTGAGTTGTGATAAGATCTGGAGAATGGAAAGTACTTCCAGGAGTATTATTATATTCAATATTATTATTAAGGCCATTGTTTGTTCCGTATAAAACGTGAACTTTACTCATTTGCCCTTCAGTAGTATTGTTAAAAATGTCAAAACCTACCATAAGTCCATTGGCATTTGCAGGAATTCCAAGTCCTCCTCCTGATACAAACCCTGCCGGAGGATTCGCAAGATACCAGAATGTAAATCCGTCTCCTCTTCCGAATGCAGTAGTTCCGTTTCCGTCGATCCTGAAATCGAATTCCACTTTCCATTTATCGCAATATTTCAAATTTATAGGAGAGGCCAGTTTTATTGCGCCATAAAGGCCTCCCGTATCTGCGGTGAGTTGTACAAAATCACCACCAGCGATGTTTGCACTTGAGACCAAGTCCCATCCTGTGGTTACTATAGGGTTTCCTGTAAGCTGATAAGTCTGTGAAAACATTTTTCCAGACAAGCAGAGTAAAATGATGTAAAAATAAGTGAGTAAAGTTTTTTTCATTTGAAGCAAGTTGGTTAGGCTATTAATGTTGTAAATATATTGAATTTCTATTATTTAATATTCTAAAAATGTTAATTATGTAATTTAATTTAATGAAATTGTAATGAATGTTGATTTATATAATCAAAAACATAATTATGATTAAGAATACAAACAATGAAATTCTCAAATTGAGATTGGCTTGATGGATAGAAGTATAATTCATAAAAAACTCACTCCGATTATGGAGTGAGTTTTAAATATATTATTCTCTATTTTTTACAAGTACCCAGCCAGAATATTTTGTTTGAGTATTGTTTTTATCGTTTTCATTCCAAGAGATAGTGTACCAGTAAGTGGCTGTAACTATTTTCTTGCCGAAAGCTGTGCCGTCCCATCTGTAATTTTTGATTTTATCAGCTTGGAAAAGTTTGTTTCCATATCTGTCGAATACTGTAAACACTAGATTTTTCTTGTATGCAAGCGCAGAGTAATCAATAAAATCATTAATGTTATCTCCGTTTGGAGTAATGGCATTAATTAAATTAGGAACCGTGATCTGTACCTGAATAGGCTCACAATTGTAGAAATCTTTGACGTAAACTTTTACTTCTCCTCTTGCAAGGTTTTCGAAATAATTAGAGTCTTGCCAAGTGATTCCATCAAGAGAGTATTTGTAAGGTGGAGTTCCTCCGTTTACATTTACCGTGATTGTATTGTTATTAATATCAATGCTTGAAATTACAGGCTGTGCAGAAGGGTTTACTTTTACAATTTGAGTTGTGATACAGCTTCCGGTTTTTAATTTTACCCAATAAATTCCTACAGGAACATTGGTGATGGTTTGAGTTGTCGCTCCGGTGCTCCATTCGTATCCGTCAAAACCGGCTCCTGCATCAAGAGTAGTTTTAGCATCAATACATATGATCTTATCTTTTAAAACTGATGATGTAACCGGAGTTAAAACAACAAGATTTATTTTCGCAAAACTGAAACAGCCGTTTGCTGTAGTTGTTACTTTTACATATATCGTTGCGTTAGCCGAAATATATGTTGTAGGATTTACAATTTCGTTGGTTCCTGCTGTTGCATCTGCTAATGTCAGGTAGTATTTTTTTGTAGTACCTCCAAGAGCTGTAACATTTGCTGTTGTTAAATTAAACACTGCTGTAGTTGGCGCAGTTTCAATAAAACAAGAGCGTAAAGTAGCATCAGTTACAACAACAAGCGGGTGGAAGGCTAGTGTGATTTGTGCTGAGCCAGTACATCCTTGTGGGGTTGTTACTTTTACAAAAACAACTCCTGCTCCGGAAGTATATGCTGAAGGATTGGTGATCTCATTGATTCCCGCGTTGAGATCTGCCATTGTTTTGTAGTACTTTTTGGTGACTCCAAGAACACCGGTTACATTCGCTGTTGTGAGGTTGAATGTTGCAGACCCAATATTGTTATTATTACACTCTGTAAGTGTCACATTATTTGCGCTGAATGGCGAAAGTGACAACTGTATCTTACCGTCGGCATTATCACACAGTATTCCTGCGTTATCTTTTACAACAACTGTTATTGTTGTATTGGCATTATATTGATATGCTGCCGGGTTAGCAATTGGAGTTGAACTTCCTAATACATAATAAGTAAAAGTGTAGTTAGCTGGAGTAGCAACAAACTGATTGTTATATGAAGTCAAATTCACAGTTGCGGATCCTGTTGCCGGGTTAGGGCAAAAAGATTGAGTAACAGTTGGCTGTAGAATTGGAACTTTATCAGTATAAATTTTTACATTTTTAATAGAATGTCTTGATCTGTTTCCTCCTGTTGAAGCGGAAAATCCGAAATATCCGATCGTCATTGCAGCTGCTGCACCCGAAGGAACAAAAGGTTGATTACAAATGATAGTTCCATCAATTGTAATCTTGATCGTCCAACCGGTAGGAGAGGAGGAGTTTACTTCAGCGGTAACTTCAACATGTTTGTAAGTTGTTCCCTGAAATGGTAAAGTAGTATTCAGATCCGGGGAGTGGAAAGAACTTCCTGCAACATTGAAGAATTCTACGTTGTTATTGTCGGTTGTATTGGCAACCTGTCCGTATGCAACGTGAACTTTGCTCATTACGGCTGTAGTTGTATTGTTGTAGGTATCAAATCCTACAATTAATCCAACTGCGTTTTGTGAAACTCCAAGACCGGAACCCAGTACACTTGCTACAGGCGGATTTGCCAGGTACCAAAATGCAATACCATCTCCATTGGCTGTTTGGTTGGAATCCATTCTGAAATCAAATTCAACCCTCCATTTATCACAGTATTTCAAGTTGATTGGATCGTTCAGTCTTATAGATCCTGATTGGTTATTTGTATCCGGGGTAAGCTGAATAAAATCAGTATTTACTTGTGTGGGAGAAACCATTGTCCATCCCGTTGTAGTAATAGGATTTCCTGTGAGCTGATACGTTTGAGCGGAAGCTTTTCCGAAAAAGCTGGAAAAAACAATAGTGGAATAAGCGAGTAGTTTTCTTATCATTTAGTAACGCACTTTAAATTAGACGCGTAAAGATATTAAATCCTAATCAATAAATATGTATTCAATGTTAATCTTACAGAAAATAATGATTATTTTGTAATAAAAACTAATTTGAATGGCGAAATAATTAATGTTGTTAACTTAAATTTAGATTCATTAAAATTAAATTAAAAAAGAGAATTGTTTTCAAGTGATTCGAAATAGGCATCAACCTCAAGGTTACCTGAAGCGGCGGCTGCAACAGCTAATTTATCACATAATTCATTTTCAAAATGTCCTGCATGCCCTTTAATCCAGTGCATTTTAGGTTTGTGGGTATTGTAAAGTTCAATGAATTTTTTCCAGAGATCCGGGTTTTTTACGTTTTTCCAGCCTCTTTTTATCCATCCTGCGATCCAGTTTTGGTTGATGGCATCAGATACATATTTGCTGTCTGTAAAAACATGAATGTCGTTATCCGGAGATTTTAATTTTTCCAATGCCGTAATTACAGCAAGAAGTTCCATTCTGTTGTTGGTTGTTTTACGAAAGCCTTTTGAGAAAGTTTTCTGATAATTTTTTTCAGGTACGCGCATAACGATTCCGTATCCTCCTTTTCCGGGATTTCCACTGCAGGCACCGTCTGTATATATTTCTATTCTCAAAATTTTATTGAATTGTTTAAACTTAATATTAAACTTAGAAGTGATAAAAGATGTATTGATTTATATAATTGAGATCCTTCGACTTCGCTCAGGATGATATCTTTAATACTAACTGTCATTTTGTAGCGTTGTCATCCTGAGCGAAGTCGAAGGATCTGTTTATATTTAAATTTTATTATTTAAAATTATCCTTAAAAATTAAAAAGGAAAATCATCTTCATCATCAAAATCATTCATCGAAGAACCTGAAAGTTTAGAACTATCCGGTAAATCAAATGCTGCACCGGGTTGAATGGTCGTTTTAATTTTATCAAAACCACTTGGTTCAGGTGTACCGAAATCAGAAGGGAAACCTCCACCGGTTGCGTGTTCAATATCTCCAAATTTCGCAAAATGCTTTAAGAAAGATAATCTTACGTCTGCTGTAGCACCATTTCTGTGTTTTGCAATAATAAGCTCGGCCTGATTTTCTGTTGTCGTTTCCTGTCCTTCTTCATCATTATCCCAAACGGTAATTTTGTAATATTCCGGTCTAAAGATAAATGACACGATATCCGCATCCTGCTCAATCGCTCCGGATTCCCTTAGATCTGAAAGTTGAGGTCTTTTTCCGGGGCGTGTTTCCACACTTCTTGAAAGCTGTGAAAGTGCAATTACGGGAACATTCAATTCTTTTGCTATCGCTTTTAGTGAACGTGAGATCATGGAAATTTCCTGTTCACGGTTTCCGCCTCCTTTTCCGCCACCACCGGCTGTCATCAGCTGGAGATAATCGACCATGATTAGCTTTACATCATGCTGCATTACCAATCTTCGGCATTTTGCACGGAAATCGAATATCGAAAGGGAAGGCGTTTCATCGATAAAAAGTGGAGCATTTTCCAGCTCGGAAACGTTGGAGAAAAGTCTTTGCCATTCTTCGTCGTCCAGCGTTCCTTTTCTTAATTTTTCGGATGAAATTCTTGTTTCAGAGGCGATCATCCTGGTGATCAACTGTACAGATGCCATCTCCAGAGAGAAAAGTACCATCGGGATTTTGTGTCCAACAGCAATATTTCTCGCCATCGAAAGTAGAAATGCTGTTTTTCCCATCGCGGGACGGGCAGCAATAATTATAAGGTCGGAATTTTGCCAACCCCCAGTTTCTTTATCTATGTCTCTAAATCCTGAAGGTACTCCGGAGATTCCTTCTTTGTCTTTTAGGGATTTAATGGTTTCAATTGCTTGTTTTACTAATGAGTTTGCCGTGTCGAAACCTTTTTTGATGGTTCCGTTGGTGATCTCAAAGAACGACTGTTCTGCTTTATCTAAAAGTTCAAAAACGTCGGTAGATTCTTTGTATGACGAATCAATTACGTTGGCAGAAACATTAATTAAACTTCTTAAAATATATTTTTCAAGAATAACGCGAACGTGATATTCAATATGCGCAGAGGAGCTGACTCCCATCGTAAGGTCTACAATATAATGATCGCCACCCGCCAAAAGAAGTTTTTCTTCCTTTTTAAGTTCCTGAATAACTGTCATTAAGTCAACAGGATGGTTTCCTTCGTATAATTTTAGAACGGCCGTGAAAATCACCTGATGTCTCGGATCGTAAAATACATCAGGAGTAAGAAGGTCAATAGAATGGTCAAGCCCTTTTTTATCAATTAAAAAAGTACCGATAACCAATCTTTCAAAATCTACTGCATTAGGAGGCATTTTTCCATCAGCAATTGACAACTCTTTCGCGAAGTTTCCGTGGGTAAGAGATGATAATGTTTCTTTCTGCGCCATTGTGCAAAGATAGGTTATTTCAAAAATAATCTGAAAATAGTAACTAACATTTTCCGTCTGATTTGTTTTAAAATACCATCAATAAAAGGCGGGTTGTGTTAATAAAAAAATCACCCCAAAATTGAGGTGATTTTTAAATGTATAAGAATTAAATTATTCTCTGTTTTTTACAAGTACCCATCCACTGTATTTTGTCTGAGTATTGTTTTTGTCATTTTCGTTCCAAGAGATACTGTACCAGTAAGTTCCTGTAAGAATTTTCTTACCGCTTGCTGTACCGTCCCATCTATAATCTCTGGTTTTATCGGCTGTGTAAAGCTTGTTTCCGTATCTGTCGTAAACGATAAACTGTAGATTTTTCTTATAAGATAATGCAGAGTAATCTATGTAATCATTTTTGTTATCTCCGTTTGGCGTAATCGCGTTAAGAAGATTAGGAACAGTTACCTGTACATCGATAGGGTTACAGTCGTAGAAATCTTTTACATATACTTTTACTTCTCCTCTCGGAAGATCTGAAAATACGTTAGAATCCTGCCAAGTGATACCGTCTAAAGAGTATTTGAAAGGTGCAGTTCCACCGTTTGTGTTTACTGTTATTGTATTGTTTGTGATATCAATGCTTGAGATAACAGGCTGTTGAGTTGCATACACATGTACTACTTGTAATGTATAACATTTTCCTGTTTTCAGTTTTACCCAGTATTCACCAACTCCTACATTTGAAATTGATTGTGTAGTTGCTCCTGTGCTCCATTCGTATCCGTCAAATCCTCCACCTGCATCTAGTGTTGTTTTATCTTCAAGACAGATTGTTTTGTCTTTTAAAACAGTTGATTTTACAGGAGGTAAAACTTTAAGGTTGATTTTAGCAATTGAATAACATCCATCCGCACTGTAAACTCTTACATATACTGAGCCTGTTGTAGCAATGTAAATCGTTGGATTTCCTATTTCATTCGTTCCGCTTGTTGCATTAGCTAACGTTGGGTAGAATTTTTTAGGAGGATTTGTAAGCGTAGAAACGGTTGCAGTTGTTAAATTGAATACCGCTGTTGTGATAGCTGTTTCAATATAACAAGACTCAAGGCTTGCTTCAGTTACTATTACTAAAGGATAGAATTTTAATGTGATTTCAGCAGTATCAGAACATCCGTCTGTTGTCGTTACTTTTACAAATACTTTTTTCTCTGCTGAAGTATAGTTTGCAGGGTTTGTAATTTCGTTAGTCCCAGCATTCAGATCCGCCATCGTAGGGTAATATTTTTTTGTAACGTTACCTGAATAAACATCTGCTGTTGTTAGATTAAATAATCCTGTACCTACATTATTATTGTTACAGGCATATATTGTGGCATCCCGGGCGGTAATATTTCCCTGGACAAACTTGAAGGTTCCTGTTTGGAAGCATCCGTTAATAGGGTTCGTGGGGTTCGCGGGATCCGTATATTTTATTCGGTAATAATATATTATTCCTGCGTTTACCGTAATTGGAGCTGTGATCGGGTTGTCACCTGTTACAGCATCATTACCTGTAGTATGATAAGTGATTGTAAAGTTTTGATTACCGTTTAGAATAGCATTAGTTAAAGTACTAAAATCAAATGTAGTAGGTAGCGCACATCTCAAGATTTCGCGTGGAGCATCTGGAGTTGGTCCTGCTACACCTGGCGGTACAAAAGGATTTGGCGTTAATGCGGGGTCTGTAAATGCAGAAGTTAGAGTAGCAGTTCCTCCCCATGTTAAAGAGAATCCGTTTGTGCTACCATCCCAGTTATCTACTACAAGATAGTAAGTCTCGCCTGCAACTACGTTCATAAAACCGCTCAATCTACCTGTTACAGTAGGGTGTGTAATTGTTAAGCTTAATCCTGTAGGACCATCTGTACCATCGTAGTTACATCTGATAGGAGGGCTTAGTGCGCCACAAGTCTGATTCGGGCCATATACTCCAAAATCATAATCCGTTGCATAAACGTTTGGTGTGATCATGAAAGTTAGAGTTCCGGAAGTTGCAATAGTGAATGTGTACCAAACTGAGTGGTTCTCATCCGATGCAAGACATCCCATAAGATCTTCCGTAACGTCACCATGACCTAAAGAAGTATAGGATAGATCAGAATTTCCACATACCGGGATCGCTGAAATACAATCCGATTGTGAGAAATATAGCTGCGAAAAAAATAAGATTAAAAGAAGTAGGTATTTTTTCATTTTTAACTGACTTTTTATGAAACAAAAATAACGAAAATATTAACAAAATATGAATATAGTATTCGTGAAGTAAAAAAAACCGCTTGAAAAAGCGGTTTTTCTTAATATATTATTAATTATTCTCTGTTTTTAACCATTACCCATCCTGTGTATTTGAAAGGAGTACTTTTTTTATCATTCTCATTCCACGTCACAGAGTACCAGTAATTTCCTGTAGGAACTTTTTTACCACCATTGGTAGTACCGTCCCATTTATAACCATTAGTTTTGTCAGCCTGGAAGATTTTAGTTCCATATCTGTCAAAAATGTTGAATATAAGATTTTGCTTATTTGCTAATGCAGAATAATCTATCACATCATTTACACCATCTCCGTTTGGAGTGATTACGTTGATAAGATTTGGAACAACAATTTCAACATGAATAGGCTCACAATCGTAAGAATCTTTTACATATACCGTATTGTTACCTCTTGGTACATTAGCGAAAACGTTAGAATCCTGCCAGTTGATATTGTCCATTGAATATTTATATGGAGCAGTTCCAGCTACAACATATACTGTAACAGTAGTAGTTGAAATATCAATTGTAGAGATTACAGGTTGCTCAGAAGGATAAATTTTAACCGTTTGAATTGCTGTACAGTCTCCTGTTTTCAATTTCACCCAATAAGTTCCAACCCCTACATTGCTAATAGACTGAGTCGTCGCTCCCGTGCTCCATTCGTATGCATTGAATCCAGGACCTGCATCTAGCGTAGTCTTGTCTTCCATACAGATGATCTTATCTTTTAACACCGTAGAATAAACCGGAGGGATTACAATTAGAGTCACTTTAGCTACAGCATAACAGTTGTTTCCGTTGGTTACTTTAATATAAATTACACCATTTGGAGCGGTATATGCTGCTGCCGTTGTAGGGTTAATTTCGTTTGTACCGTTTATTGCATCTGTTAAAGATGGATAATATTTTTTAGTTATACCTCCTTGTGTTGTAACCGAAGCGTTGGTAAGGTTAAATAAACCTGTTGAAGGATTACCTTCAATAAAACAAGCTCTCAATGTTGCATCATTTACAACGACAACCGGGAAGAAGTTCAATGTGATCGTAGCTGTATCGGCACAACCCTGAGGAGTTGTTACTTTTACATAAACTACACCTGTTGAAGATGCATAGTTCGCAGGGTTTGTGATCTCATTAGTTCCTGCATTAAGATCTGCCATTGTAGGATAATACTTCTGAGTTGCAGTAGGATCATTCAATACGGCTAAAGCAGTAGAGGTTAGATCATATGTTGCAATACCTGAATTATTGTTGTTACAAGCATTCATTGTAACATCATTAGCGGTAATATTTCCGAGTTTAAATTTAAAAGTACCTATTTGCCTACAGGAGTTAATCGGGTTAGCCGGGTTTGTAGGATCCGTATAATGGATACTGTAATAGTACGTCGTGGTTGTGTTAACCGTAATTGGCGTTACAATTGGGCTCGCTCCAGACAATGCATCATTTTGAGATGTATGATAAGTTACTGTAAAGTTTGGATTGTTATTAACGATACCCGCTGATAAAGTACTGAAATCAAAAACTGCAGGACTTGTACAAACAATTACCTCATTTGGATTTGCTGGGTTTGCGTTAGGCGTTCCAGGCGCTATAAATGGGTTTGGAGTAAGCGCAGGATCATTAAATGGAGAAGCTAAAGTAGCTGTTCCACCCCAAGTTAAAGAAAATCCGTTAGTATTTGCCGAATAGTTATTTACCAAAAGATAATATGTCTGACCCGGTAAAACATCCATATATTTTACCCATTCGTCTCCGTTACCGGATGTTCCGGCGCCATCATATAAATCTGTTGAAGTCATATTAAGACCTGTAGCCCCACTTGTGTAGGGTGTCGAGCATCTAATAGTGTTTCCTTTAGTAGCACAATTCACATTTGGTCCCCAAACGTAAAAGTCATAATCTGTTGCTGCTGTTGTTAAAGGGGTAATTACAAAAGTTAAAGTTCCTGCTGTGGCAATTGTAAATTTATACCAAACAGAGTATTTTTCTACATAAATACCACAGTTCCCGTCTGGAAGCTCCTGTGTTCCGAATCCGGAAGGTGTGTAGGAAAACCCTGAGTTTCCACAAACAGCTAAAGCTGTAGCACAATCTTCTTGTGCATAAAATATCTGACATAAAGGTATCAGAAAAATGAGTAGAAATTTTTTCATAAAGGGGAAATTTTATAAGGCAAATATAAAAAATTATTAACGTTGAATTGAAGTTTTTATCATTTATTTAATAAATTGAAGCAAAAGGCTTTAATATTGCATTTTTCTTAACTTAGGATTCGTACTTGCTACTAAAATAGCTACAAGTACAGTCATTGTTCCTCCAAAGACTACGGAGCGCACTACTCCTAGTAATTTTGCCATAACTCCACTTTCAAACTGTCCCATTTCATTGCTCGACATGATGAAAATAGAATTCACGCTCAAAACACGTCCTCTGATGTGGTCTGGCGTTTTCAGCTGAACAATTGTTCCTCTTATCACGACTGAAATTCCGTCAAGCATTCCGCTTAATACCAAAAACATAAACGAAAGCCAGTAAATATGTGATAATCCGAAACCGATGATACACAATCCAAAACCTGTTACAACAGCAAGTAAAACCTTTCCTTGATTCTTCCTTAACGGAATAATTGATAGAATTGTTATAATACACATCGAACCAATATCAGAAGCAGCATTTAATAATCCGAAACCTTCGGCACCAACTTTCAGAATATCGGTTGCAAATACAGGAATCATAGCGACTGCACCTCCGAAAAGAACGGCAAACATATCAAGGCATAAAGCGCCTAATATTTCTTTAGTTTTAAATATATAAGAAATTCCTTCACGCATACTTTCAACAACATTTACATCTTCTTTTTTATGTTCAGAATATTGTTTTTTTAATTGCCAGAAAAACACTGAAGCGAAAATTATTAATGAAATAATAACAACCAATGTCCATTTTACACCAAAATAACCAATAAGAAATCCTCCGACTGCATGCCCGCAAACCGATGAGATCAGGAAAGTTGCCTGATTTAAAGTAACAGCATTGGGAAGATTCTCTTTTTTAACAATAGTCGGAATCATAGAAGGAACAATTGGTCCGATAAAAGCTCTTGCGATCCCCGTAAAGAAAATAACAACGTAAATAAAATAGGTGATCTGATGTCCTGTGAAATGCATTTGCACATTCAGGAAAGCTGGAATAAGTAATAATCCGATCAGAAAAACATAGGCGTAATTACAAATGAGTAGAAGCCTCTTTTTTTCATTCATATCAATAACATGACCGGCGTATAAAGCACAACTTACGGCCGGAATTACTTCCGAAAGACCGATCAAACCAATCGAAAACGGATCTTTTGTTAATTGATACACCCACCATCCAAGTAAAGTTGCGAGCATTCTAAAGGCTAAAACGATAAAAAATCTTCCAGTAAGAAGATTTCTGAATTCAACATTTTGCAATGTTTTCAGCGGGGTAAACGAAATCATTCACAAAAATAGCCCTAAATATTCATTTAAGACTAGTGATATTATGATTTTTTAAATGATAAATCAAATAGAAGCTGAAAGATAAAATCTATTTTAGTCAGCTCTTGAAGAACTTAAAACCAATGCCGCAACACCTGCTGCACCAATCACAACAGCTCCTGCAGTAATTCTTGCTTTTCTGCTGTCTCTTACTGAAGCTACGTTAGATTTTGGAATGATAACTTCTGCGCTGTCTTTTTTCCCAGCTGTACCAATAAGGTTGTCGCCATCTACGTTACGGAACAACATTTTTTGATTTTTAGAACCGTCTTTCATTTTAACCACATACATTTTTCCTGCTTCAAGGTTAGAATAATTATTCTTAGAAATGTCTTCCGTGTATTTTGTAGTTGCACAAGAAGAAATTACAAATAATGACGTTAACAAAGATGATTTTAAAAGTACAGATGCTTTCATTCTAATTTTTTAGTTTTCCAAATTTATAATTTTTTTCGAATATATGTTTCCGGAATCAAAAAAATGTGTTTAAAATTTATAGATTTCTAATAAATCTGCGATTTTTCTGTCATTTGCCAGTCTTGGAGTTTTGTTTTGACCTCCCAATTTCCCTTGAGATTTTGCATATTCGTGAAAAGCATTCTTTTTTAATCTGCTGATATGAAGTTTCTGGAGAATATTTCCTGAAATCAAATCATCATAATAAGTATTGCGTTTTCTGAGTTGTTCATCAAGTTCATTTTTAAATAAATCTAAATTTTCCGGCTCTTTTTCAAATTCTATAAACCATTCGTGATAAGGAAGTCCTTCCGCGGGATTCACTTGTGGAGCAAGATGGAACTCAGTAATCTGAGCAGGATATTTTTCTACGGTTGCTTTCATAGCTTCTTCAACTTCAAAAGCAATCACATGTTCTCCGAAAGCTGAGGTGAAATGTTTCGTTCTTCCGCTCACCAAAATTCGGTGCGGATTTTTATCGATAAATCTCACAACATCACCAATCGAATACGCCCACAAACCTGAATTTGTTGTTAAAATTAAAGCGTAATCTTTATTAAGTTCAATCTCTTTTAAGGTTAATCTTTTCGCATTAGATTTTCCATATTCTTCCAAAGGAATAAATTCATAGAAAATCCCATGATTGGTTAAAAGTAACAATCCTTCTTTCGTATAATCGTCCTGAAATGCAAAAAATCCCTCCGAAGCCGGAAATGTTTGAATAATATCAACTTTTCCGCCCAGTAATTCCTCCATTTTATCACGGTAAGGTTCATAATTAACTCCGCCTGTAACGATAAGTTGAAGGTTTGGGAAAAGTTGTTTGATCTTTTTGCCGTTTCTTTCAATTAATTTTTCAAAATACATGATCAACCAAGGTGGAATTCCTGAAATCAAAGTCATGTTTTCTTTTTCTGTTTCCTCAACAATTTTATCGACTTTAGTTTCCCAATCTTCAATCATATTGGTTTCTAAACTCGGTAAGCGGTTTTTTTGAAGATAATTTGGAATGTGATGAGCCACAATTCCTGAAAGTCGTCCTGTTTTTATTCCGAAAACTTCTTCCAATTCAGGGCTTCCCTGTAGAAAGATCATTTTTCCTTTTACAAAATCGGCGCTATTTTTCTGAGCAATATAATGGAATAAGGCACTTTGAGCTCCGGCAATTTGAAACGGCATTCCTTCTTTAGAAATCGGAATGTATTTTGAGCCTGAAGTGGTTCCCGAAGTTTTAGCAAAATATTCCGGAGTTTCTGTCCATAAAATATTGGCCTGTCCTTTTTTTACTCTTTCAATGTAAGGTTTAAGATCTTCATAATCTGCAACGGAAACTCTTTCCTGAAATTCTTGAATAGAATGGATATTTTCAAAATCATGCTCTCTTCCAAACAGCGTCTTTTTGGCTGTTTCTATTAAAGATAAAAGCAAATCTTCTTGGTTCTTTTCTGCATTTTTCTTGAATTCTCCAGCCTTTCGGACGTGCTTTTTTGCCCAAGACAGTGCTATATTTTTCTTTAGGAAGTTTAACATGGTTCAAATTTATAAATAACTAAATAATTTGATGCTATTTTAATGAAATATGAAATAAAAAAACCGATGAATGAGTATCATCGGTTCTTCGAAATTTGATTATGAAAATAACAACTATAAGTTGAGTTTATTTGTTTGCTTTATACCTTTTGTCTGGGGTACCATCTTTTTTCAGATGTTGATTGTCTTTATATCTCTTGTCAGGAGTTCCGTCTTTTTTCATTTTAACAGCTGTTGTTGAGGTAGCTGTAGGCTTTGCCATTTTAGTATCTGCTACTTTTGCGGCTTTTGTATCTACAGTTTTAGCAGTTTTTGTTACCTGATGAGTAGCTTTAGTAGCTGTTGCGGGAGCAGTTTGTTGAGCGGTAGCAAATCCTAGTCCTAATACTATTGACATTGCTGTGATTAATTTTTTCATAAGAATTTGTATTGTTTGTTTTTCTTGAATCAAAGTTATGCAAAAATCGTACTGAGAAACTCACTTTTAGAAACTTAACTAAAGTTTATTACAGCTTAAAAAAATATTAAAAGGATTTTTGGGAAACACAAATTCCACAATTTTTTTCACAAATAACCACAGAAAATATTGTTTCAAAAGATAACCGTTGCTGAGTCAAACGCCTTTGCGAACTTAAAAACACTGTTTCATTAAAAATCTTTGCAAACCTTGCGTTAAAAAAAATCTATTCAATTAATTTTCTTCAATAAAAAAATTTAGAAAAAACAAAACCTGCTTCCGTTTTCCGAAAGCAGGTCCTAACGTATGTATGAAAAGTTGGTTTAACGAGTACAGTTGGCTGTCCAGGTTTTACCATCCTTGATGTATAGGATTTTCAATTCATTATTATCAATTCTTATGTAAGAAGTTCCGTTTGATCCTATCATTACTAGAGTATGATCACCTTCCTGATTAAATTCGATCCCGTTAAGATCAGGAATACTGTTCGAAAACGCGAAGTTATACTTTGTTCCACTTGCGATTTTTGTTACAAATACACTACCGTTATCTGTATTAATGTCCGTACTTCCGTCTTTGTAAGAAACAGTTCCTTTATAAGTTCCTGCGAAGAAGTCGTTGTTAGTTGGATCGTCATCATCACTACAAGATGAGAATGACATTGCCGTGACAAGTACCAACATAAAGATACCTAAAATTTTAATTGCTTTTTTCATAATATTATTTCTTTAAGAGTTTTGTAAGGTAGATTAGCCAAATTCTGTGCCGTGTAGAAATAATAGAATTGTTTTAACTTTTAATTAGAATTTTTAGTAAAAAATTAAGATTTAATGATTTTTAGCTTATTTATTTTAAATTTTGAGTAATCCGCAAATTTTTTATTGTCGAAAAAAATATCCTTATATCTGTTTTTTATATTAAACGGTTACGGAAAACTTCCGAAATCGCTTTTATCTTTTCAGAGATTGGCTATTACTTAAATTATATATAAATAAAAAACCTGCTTTCATTTTCCGAAAGCAGGTTCAATTATGTATTTAACTAATTGGATTATCTTTTGCAATTGGCAGTCCATGTTTTGCCATCTTTTGTATATGCAATTTTTATCTCGTTATTTTCAACTCTTACGTAAGCTGTTGCATTTGAACCTACCATTACAAGAGTTTTATCTCCAGTTTTTTCAACATCAATTTCGTTAAGGGCAGGAATGTCATTAGAGAAGGCAAAGTTGTATTTTTTGTCACTTACTACTTTAGTTACAAAGATACTTCCTTCGGTGGTAGTAATGTCTTTATCTGCATCTTTATATGAGACACTTCCTTTGTAGATTCCGGCAAAAGCATCGTCTTTTATTAGATCTTCCTCGTCATTACTACAAGATGAAAAAGAGATTGCTGTAAAAATAACCAGCATAAAAATTCCTAAAGTCTTAATTGTTTTCTGCATCATATTTCTTTTAAATGTTAGGTGGGGTAAGCTCCAAACATTATGCCGTGGGTAGGGCTTTTTCGTGGTTTAACTTTTAATTAAAATGTTTTGGGAATTATTGTGATTTAAGGGTTTTTCATTGATTGTTTTTAAATTTTATGTAATTCATAACGTTGATTTTAAAGAAAAAAAATATCCTTATATTTGTTTTGTCTTAAACGGTTTCGGAAAACTCCCGAAATCGCTTTTGTCGTTTTACACCATTACTTTTTATGCAGTTAAAAACAATCAACGAAAAGTTTCTTCCGGATTTACTGAAAAAGGAATTTGGAAAAGAAATTTTTACTCAACTGGAAAATAATCAACACATTTCTGTAAGAGGAAGTGCAGGATCTTCAACTTCAATTTTTGTTGCAGAGCTTTTCTTAACACAAAAACATACTATTCTTTATATAGTTGATGATAAAGAAGACGCCCTGTATATCAATACAGAATTGGAAGATCTTTTGGGCAAAGAGAAGGTTTTGTATTTTCCTGCAACTCATCTTGAGCCTTATCAGGTTGAAAAAACGCAGAATGCCAATTTGGTTTTAAGAACTGAAGTTTTAAATAAAATAAATTCTGGCAAATCTCCGAAAGTAATTGTTGCCTATTCCGGAGCTTTATCGGAAAAGGTTTTAAAGAAAGAAGATTTTAAAGCCATTTCTCATCAGATCAAAGTGGGCGACCAGCTTGACTTCGATTTTGTGGATGAATTGCTTACGCATTACAATTTCCAACAAACAGATTTTGTTTCCGAACCGGGAGAATTTTCTGTGAGAGGAGGGATTGTAGATGTTTTTTCTTATTCCTACGAAAAACCTTATCGTGTAACTTTCTTCGGAAATGAGGTTGAAAGCATAAAAACATTTGATATTGAAACCCAGCTTTCCATCGAGAAGGTAAAAGAGCTTCAATTGGTTTCTAATATGAACTTTTCAGTTTCAGGAACCAGAGTTTCTTTGCTTCAATTATTGCCGAAAGAGAGTTTTGTTGTTTCTAAAAATGGAGTTGTAGGACTTCAGAGAATTAAATCATTCTACGAAAAGTCTCTGGAAAAATTTGAAACTTTAAGTAAAGATATAGCTCACAGGTCGCCACAGGAATTATTTATTTCTGATCAGGAATTTTTGTTTGATTATAAAAAATTTAAAACAATTGATTTCAGCAGTGTTTCAATTGAAGGATTAAAAGATATTTCTGAGGTTAAAATTGAGCAAACTTCACAACCAACTTTTCATAAAAACTTTGAATTATTAATTGAAGATTTAGAAGAAAAGCAAAGTGAAGGTTTTGAAACATGGATTTCTTTCTCCACAGAAAAGCAAAAAGAAAGACTAGAATCTATTTTTGAAGAATTGGAGCATGAAGTTCCTTTTAAAAGTTTTAAATCTGAACTTCATGAAGGTTTTGTAGATAATGATCATAAACTTTTGGTCTACACAGATCACCAGATATTCGACCGTTACCAAAGATATAAAGCGAAAAACAACTTCGCAAAATCTGAACAGCTTACCTTAAAAGATCTAATGTCTCTGAAAATTGGAGATTACATCGCTCACATCGACCACGGAATCGGAAAATTCATGGGATTGGTAAAAGTAAATAATGATGGTAAAATTCAGGAATGTTTTAAATTGACTTATAAAAATGGAGACTTATTATATGTAAGTATTCATTCACTTCATAAGATTTCAAAATTCAACGGGCCGGACGGAAAAGAAGTTGTTCTAAGTAAGTTGGGATCGCCAGCCTGGAAATCTTTAAAACAAAAAACAAAAGCCAAAGTAAAACAAATCGCTTTCGACCTTATCAGATTATATGCTGAAAGAAAAACGGCAAAAGGTTTCGCTTTTACGCCGGATTCTTACCTGCAAAATGAGTTGGAAGCAAGTTTTATTTATGAAGATACTCCCGATCAGGAAAAAGCAACCATTGATGTAAAAAAAGACATGGAAGCCGATACTGTAATGGACAGATTAGTCTGCGGAGACGTAGGTTTCGGTAAAACGGAAGTTGCTGTTCGTGCTGCTTTCAAAGCGGCGACAGATGGGAAACAGGTTGCTATTCTGGTTCCGACCACGATTTTAGCCTTTCAGCATTACAGAAGTTTTAAAGAAAGATTAAAAGATTTTCCGGTAAATGTAGATTATGTGAACCGTTTCAGGACAGCAAAACAAAAATCTGAAACATTGGACGCTTTAAAAAAGGGAAAAGTTGATATTATTATAGGAACGCATCAATTGGCAAGCGCAAGTGTTAAGTTTAAAGATCTAGGTTTATTAATTATTGATGAAGAACATAAATTCGGAGTTTCGGTAAAAGATAAATTAAAGACTTTAAAAAGCAATGTTGATACGTTGACCCTAACAGCAACCCCAATTCCGAGAACATTACAGTTTTCATTGATGGCAGCGAGAGATTTATCAGTAATTAAAACACCACCGCCAAACAGACAGCCTGTAGATACACAGCTTGTTGGTTTTAATGAAGAAATAATTCGTGATGCGGTTTCTTACGAGTTGCAAAGAGACGGGCAGGTTTATTTTATTAATAATAGAATTGAAAACCTTAAAGATATTGCAGGATTAATCCAAAGATTGGTTCCTGACGCAAGAGTAATTACCGGACATGGTCAAATGGAAGGAAAACAACTTGAAAAGAATGTTCTGGATTTCATGGAAGGTAAATATGACGTTCTTGTTTCCACAACAATTGTTGAAAGTGGAGTAGACGTTCCGAATGCGAATACCATTTTTATTAATGATGCTCAGCGATTCGGGATGGCAGATCTTCACCAGATGAGAGGTAGAGTAGGACGAAGCAACAGAAAGGCTTTTTGTTACTTAATTACTCCGCCTTATGACATGATGACGGCAGACGCTAGAAAACGTCTGGAAGCGATTGAGCAGTTTTCAGACCTAGGAAGTGGTTTCCAGATTGCGATGAAGGATTTGGAAATTCGTGGAGCAGGAGATTTGTTAGGAGCCGAACAAAGTGGATTTATAAATGAAATGGGCTTTGAAACCTATCAAAAATTAATGCAGGAAGCTCTGGAAGAACTTAAGGATGATAAAGATTTTGAAGATTTATTTGATAATGAAGAAGATCGAAATAAGCTCTTTAAATCTGTAAAAGACGTCAACATTGATACCGATCTGGAATTAATGCTTCCAGACTTTTATATCTCTAATACTGAAGAACGATTACTACTTTATCAGAAGCTTGCGGAAATTGGAAATGAGGCAGATTTACAAAAATTTGAAACAGAATTGATCGACCGTTTTGGAAATTTACCCAATGAAGCAGTTAATTTATTAAAGAGTGTTGCTCTAAAATGGCTTGCCTCAGACATCGGTTTTGAGAAGATTGTCATGAAAAATGGGGTGTTTTTAGGGTACTTCCCGGCTAACCCTCAAGACAAATTCTACCAGACTAGCAAGTTTAAAAACATTATTAGCTACCTGACTTCAAATCCTGCAGAAGCCCAACTGAAGGAGAAAGTAAGCAAAGATGGAAATCACCTTATGATGAGAAAAGATAACGTAATAAATGTCGATGAGGTGAATTATCTGTTAAGATCGATTTTAAAAAATGAAAATTAATTCAATTTAAAGGGAAAAATTACATTGTCTCAAATTGATTAAATTTAAGGCAAAGCCATATATTTCAACAGATTCGACATTTTCAATAGTGAAAATCGGTAGAATTTGTTGAAATATTTTTTTTATAGATGACATTCGTCAGGTATTCTCAAAATGAACAAAAATTTTTATTAAAATAATATTAAATTAACGTAAATATTTTTGTTCCTGATTTTTAAAAATTTACAAAAATAAAAGCTCTATTTTTCACTGTTTAAAGAGAAATTTTTAAGATTAATTTACTTTAAAAATTAGTTCAATCCTACTATTTTCGATTAATATAAAAATGCCACAGAAGTATATCTGATGGTGAATATCTGTATATAATAAAATCACCTTGTGTTGATAAAATATAAGACAATAAATATCTTTAAGGTGAATTACGGTATAAAATTGACACAGAAAAAAAGGAGTTAATTCAACTTAAAATGAAATAATTCCACTTTTTATAGATTAAAAATATCTTGTAAATCGCTTATTTCTATTGGTTTACGAAAGATAGGTGGACTTTTTAAGAATTTTTTTTTCTTTACCTTTGCAGTCCTTATTATGAAAAAAACTCTGTATTTATGCGTGGTTGGACTAGTGTCAGTCTATACTCATGCGCAGGTGGGCGTTGGGATTAGTACTCCCCAAGCTACTCTCGATGTCAACGGGAAAACCACCTTAAGAAAAGAACTTAGAATGGCCGGTACTTCAACCCAGGTCGGGAATGCCGGGGTAAATGGCCAAGTTTTGGTTTCCCAAGGAGATGGGATCTCTCCTCAATGGAAATCATTGAACAATGTCTCCTTTATGGAGGAAGGGCAATACAAATTAACCAATTCGTATTTGTCATCGGATCAAGCTGGTATTAATAGTTTTTCTAACGGAATCTTAGGCGACAGTGTTTACAAAAACAGTGTTGGTGATGATATAGGAGATTCAAGCAAAGGAAAATGGGTGAAAATTGCCGGCCTTGAGAATAACTTTACAATTAAAAACGGACTCAACAGACTTACATATCAATTCCAAACCGGGGTTGAAATGAAATCTACAGCATCAGATGCATCTCAGAATGTAAGCTTTACATGCGGGATTTTCAGAAACAGTAAGCTTGTAGCTGTACGTCCGGACAAAATTGCTTCAACCAATAATTCTGATAAAAACGGGATCCAGGATTATATTTTCACATTGAATTATACGGAACCAGACGTTCCGGTAGGTGTACACAAAGTTGAGGTTGCATGCAGAAAAATTAATGTATCCAACTCGAATGCTCAATTTGCTATTGGGCGTACTGTGGCAAGTAACAGTAATCTTTCTAATGCATTCACTTTAGAGTCTGCATTTAAGATAGACCTTATCGAATTTATAACCTACAAAGTAAACTAATCAATGAAAAATATATTATTTATCCTATTCTCAACAATAGGGTTATCTCTTTCTGCTCAAGTGGGAATCGCTACGCCTACGCCGAAAGCAATGTTAGACGTCAATGGAAACATTAACCTTAGAGGGAAATTAATCGTTCGAAATGCTGCAGATGGTAAGCTTCTAGAAGGTGGAGATGATCAACTTTTGGTTTCACAGGGTGCAGGACTTGCGCCTACATGGAAGTCTCTTCGTATTCCTGATTATGAAACGAATAAATTTTATTTAATTTATAATAACTCTTTTTCAGATAGAGTGGGAGTAACCTTCACTTCTTCAGAAGAGCCTACGATTGCATCAAGATCTGCTTCTTTTACGAAAAACAGCAACTTTAGTACTTTCAGTCAGTTCAAAAAGATTCCGGGATTATCTTCTCAGACATTCAATGTATATAGTACAGAAAGTAAAACATACTTCCAGTTTGAAACGGTAGTTCAAGCCAACTTTGCAAATGCAGGAACTACGGATACTTCGATTGATTATGCATGCGGAATTTTTGTTGATGATAAATTAGTAAATCTAAGACAAGGAAATCTGAAAGCAGTTAATTCAACAAATCCTTTCCTTACCCATAATCAGATCGGCCTTGCTCAAAACCTTACAAAAGGGGCACACACAGTGAGTGTGGCTTGTTCAAGATTAAAATCCTATAATGTACCTACAGGAATAACATTAAGTATAGGAACCAATGTTGCGGATAATATTGATTCTTTCATCTCTCAATCATCATTTAAAGTAGATGTTTATGAGGTTCCACAGGTATTTAATGCGATAACAAACTAAATCATGAAAAAACTATTATTAATAAACTTATTTTTCCTCGCAATATTGTCTAACGCTCAAGTTGGCATAAATACAGCAACACCTGTTAATACCTTGGATATAAACGGTGACCTGAATATAAGAAAGGAAATAAGAATTGGAGCTTCATCTGCTACAAAAGGAACTGCAGGAGCAAAAGGAACTATATTTCACAATAATGCAAGCTTAAACGTAAACGACTGGAAAAATGTAAAAGTAGCCGACGGAATGGGAAGTATGTCTCTTTTTTCTATGAGTAGCGTTTTTGATAAAGTTGGAGCAGGATTTACTGGAAACAACGGGGCAATAAGTCCTTATCCAGAAAATATGGATATCACAGCAAACTGGACGGTCTTAACAGGAACTGTAACCACTTTTTCAGTTACCAATACAACGAATAAAGTAACATTTGCATTCCAGACTACTGCTCAAAAAACAGTTAATGCGAATACAACCAACGCCAATGCATCGATGAGTTTTGGTTGCGGAATTTTTGTTGATAATAAACTGAAAGCAGTAAGAACAGATGTACTTTTGGGAGCAGATGGTACCAACAAAATTTTTAACCTTAATGCAACGCTTACAAATATGGAGATTAAAAATGGTTACAGCGTAAAGGTTGCCTGCACAAAAAGAAACTTAAATGGCGGAACGATAGGAATCGGAAGAGCTGTTAACACAGAATTTTTAAATTCAGATATGTCGCAATCAGTATTAACTACATCAGTATTGCAACCGTTTTAATTTTTCATAATAAATATTAATTGTAAATCTAAAGGCGCAAGTTTTTAGATTTTTTTTGGTTTAAATAGTAACTTTTATGAATATGTGATTTTTTCAGCCATTATTTTATGAAAATAAATTATATTTGGGCTCATTAAAATCATTAACCATGAGTAAAAACTTTCTATTTAAAGCTCTTCTAGGGCTTACTATCGGATTTCTGGTGTCTTGTGACAACACAACAGATGATCCCATCAATCAAAACAAAACAACCAACACAAACAATAACGGTGGAACGCCAACGATTACCGGACCAAGAATTTTAAGTAAAATCATCAGCGGAGGTAATACTCAGCAGGAATTTATTACAACAGCCGGAGTTCTTGAAAAAGGTATATTTACAGATGCAAGTGCTCCAAATTCTTTCTTTACAGGTACACCAACTTATACAGGAACAAAAATTTCTAAAGTGAAGTTTGTAGGTACTGCAAGTAATAGTTCAGGTTATGAATTTAATATTACCTATGACGTAAATGGAAGAATTTCCGGAACTACATCTAATATGTTAACAGGATCTACAATTATTGGAAATAGTGATTATTTCTACACTTATGATTCAGCAGGAAAGATCACAAAGATCATGGAGAAGAAGAAAATAGGAACGGTAACGCCAACTTATACTCATTTTACGGAAAATACATTATCATATTCTGGTGATAACATTACAAAAGTAGTTTCTGTGATGGGAGTAATGGACAGTAGCGGAAATCCACAGGCGGGTTCTTCATTGGCAACTACGTTTAATTTTACGAACTATGATTCGAAGATTAATCCTTATACAACGCTTCCTAAAACATTTTTCTTGATGTATAGTTTGATACATCCTGCTAATTTCTACAATTTATCTGCAAACAACGTTGGGAACCTGAATTTTGCATATCCGGCACCGGCACCGGCGATCTCTGTTAATTTAACGTATCAGTATGATACTCAGAATTATCCTGTTTCAGATCAGACTGGCTCAGCCAGTTATGTTTATAAAGCGTTATAAGAACAGTCTAAATTATTAGTTTTATTATAATGTAAGGAGATATATGCTTTTTATTCAAAAAAAAATTATATTTTTGGGAAAATAAATAATCCCCCTTAAGGAATGAAACGACTTTTCTATTTTGTTTTACTATTGGCAGGTTTTTCTGCAATACATTCTTGTAAAGACTTATTGGATGAAAATGGAGATCCATTAGTAGATATAAATAATAATAGCGGCTTAATAGGCCCAAGAGCATTGTACCGAGAAATTACAGATGCCGATACGATTGCAGAATATCATTATAACGGATTACTTTTATCAAAAGTAATTACAGATAGCGCATCTATTACAGATGTAATGTTCAGTGGTGATAAGGTAAGTACGATCAATTTCCGTGGTTTCCTTGATATGGATGGAAACGGAAAGCTTGAGAAAGACAGTATCTCATTTTCTCAACTGTTTACGTATGGTAATACGGGAAGATTAGAATCTATTTCAGAAAATCGTTCTATTTACAGAAGAGCGGCACCGATTCCTCCGGCGACTTTAGGAGTAAAAGCTCTTTTCAAAAAAACGAAAAGTATTTTTAATTTAAAATATAACGGATCTACAGCTAAGCTTGATTCTATCATTATGAGAAATGGTGATGATGTTTCAGGAACTCCTTTTGCTTACACGAAATATACAAAAGTAGGGTATGAATATGTAGGAGATAATATCTCTAAAGCCGTAAAATATTATGGTCCGATGATAGGAACAACAGGTAATGTATATGGAACGCCAGCTCAAAAATTGGGTTATGCATATTCAAACTATGATACTCAGATAAGCGCTTATACATTATTGCCTTTTGCATATAAAGTGTCTGCTCTTATATCAACAGATTATAAGGATATCAGAAGTTTAATGCTTTCTCCGAACAGTCCTAAAAGAATTTCGGTAACAGATCTTTCGTTGCCAATTCCGGCTCCAACGGTATTCTCTACAGACTACAACTACGATCCGCAGACTTATGTTAAGAAAGGATTTGGGATCAATTTTATTTATAAACCTTTATAAGAAATAATTTTTTTAATAATATTTAAACTCAATTCTTCACCGGATTGAGTTTTTTATTTTTTATCTCTTAATTTTGCAAAAAATTTCTCAATGAAATATTTAATCGTCGGTCTTGGAAATAAAGGCCCTGAATATGAAAATACACGTCACAATATAGGATTTAAAGTAGCCGAAAAAATAGCTGAAACTCTTGAAGTATCATTCAACACAACCAACTTCGGATGGATGGCAGAAGGTAAATACAAAGGAAGAAAAGTATTGGTTTTAAAGCCTGATACTTACATGAACCTTTCCGGAAACGCCGTGAAATTCTGGATGCAGAAAGAAAATATTCCTTTAGAAAATGTAATGATTGTTACCGATGATCTTGTGTTGCCTTTTGGAACGTTGAGAATGAAAATGAAAGGCTCAGACGCAGGTCATAACGGACTTAAAAACATTAATGAAGCCCTACAGACACAAAATTACGCAAGACTTCGTTTTGGCATCTCTGCTGAGTTTTCAGAAGGGAGACAGGTAGACTACGTTCTCGGAACATGGAATGAAGAAGAAGCCGAAAAGCTTCCCGAAAGAATAGAAAAATTCTCTAAAGCCTGTCTGTCATTTGTTTTTGCCGGAATTAATAATACGATGTCTGCTTTCAACGGGAAATAATTTTCTTGTATGACACTCAGTTTTCATCAATAGGAACGTGCTTTAGCCACTTTAAGAATATTATCTATCAAAATCGGCTTTAGCCAAAACATAAATACCCAATAAGCACAATCATCCGTATAAATCTGTGCAATCTGCGGGAATAAAATTAAGATATTTACTTAAAAAAATAAAAGACCACCGAAAAACATCGATGGTCTTTTTCAAAATATAATCTAAAAATTAACTAACTATATAATTGTGACTTAAATGTCCTACAACCAAGTTACAACTCCGGTTTCAACATCATAGTTGGCTCCAACTATTTTGATTTTACCTTCTTCCTCAAGTCTTGTAAGAGTTGAACTTTGCTTACGGATATCTTCAATCGCGCTTTTTACATTTTGCTGATTCAGTCTTTCTAAAAGGGCGCTGTTTTTTGATGAACGCTCTTCACCTTCTTCGATAATTTCATTGATGATTGGGTCAAAATGATTAATTAAATGATTCAAGTTATCCATTCCCAATCCTTCGATTTGTGCTGCATCCAGACCGCCTTTCAAAGCGCCACATTTTGTGTGACCTAAAACTACAACAAGCTTAGATCCTGCTACATTACAGCCAAATTCCATTGAACCTAAAATATCCTGATTCACAAAATTACCTGCAATTCTAATACTGAAAACATCTCCCAGTCCTTGATCGAAGATAAGTTCCGCAGAAGTACGGCTGTCGATACAGCTTAAAACCACTGCAAAAGGCCACTGTCCTTCACGGGTAGCATTTACCTGCTCCAAAAGATCTCTGTTTGCCTTCAGATTGTTTACAAATCTTTGGTTTCCTTCTTTTAGAAAATTTAACGCTTTTTCAGGAGTAATGGTTGACTGAGTTTCGGATGTATGTGCTTTCATATGATATGTTTATTTGAATTTTATTTTAAAGTTAAAAAAATATTTGTTTATAAATGAGCTTACATTGCTCTTCTGTGTGTAATTATGATATGAGAATCTTCATCGGTCTCATAATCTTTGTAAGAGGTTTTAAAGCCTAAAAGTTCTACATTAATATCTTCTTCTTTCGCCCTGATATTCGCGAAATCCTGAATCATTTCCAATACATCTGTCGCAATGTATGAAGTTCCTCGGGCATCGATGATCACGGTAGAATTAGGTTTAATATTTCTTAAAGTCTTTTTAATAGCTGCTTTATTTAAAAATGAAACTTCCTCAGCAAGTTTGATGTTAATTCCGTCTGCATCATTCAGTTTTTCTCGGCTTAAATAGTAAGCTCTCTTCATATTTCCCTGTAAAATATAGAAAACTGAGATCGCTAAACCAATTCCAACACCTTTTAATAGATCTGTTGCAACAACTGCAACAACAGTCGCAACAAAAGGAATAAACTGGAATTTTCCTAAATGCCAGAAATGCTTGAATGTTGCCGGTTTCGCTAATTTATAACCAACTAAAAGCAACACCGCAGCCAGCGTAGCCAATGGAATTAAATTCAAAATCATCGGAATTGTAAGTACACAAATTAATAAAAGAACCCCATGAATGATCGCTGAAAGTTTTGATGTCGCACCTGCATTTGCATTCGCAGAACTTCTTACCACAACTGAAGTCATCGGAAGCCCGCCAATGAATGAACTTATCAGATTTCCGATTCCCTGAGCTTTTAATTCAAGGTTGGTGTCTGTAATTCTTCTTTGTTGATCTAATCTGTCGGATGCTTCGATACAAAGTAAGGTTTCAATAGAAGCTACAATAGCAATCGTTGCACCTACGATCCATACTTTTGGATTGGTAAATCCGTTGAGATCAGGCGTAATAATCAAATTTTTAAAATCATCAAGAGACTGTGGAATCGGCAACACAACCAAATGTTGAGGCGCAATCACCAGTGAACTTCCTGTCATTTTGAAAAATTCGTTCAATAAAATACCTGCAACTACGGCAACCAAAGCTCCGGGAAGCATTTTCATTCTTTTCAATGTTGGAATTTTATCCCAAGCCAAAAGAATTCCGATAGAAACTAATGTTACAACAATAGCTCCCGGATGAATAGCTCCGAAAAGTTCTGTAAAGTAACCGAAGTTGAGTCCGTTATCAAAGATTGATTCGTGGCCTTCATAATCTTTATCAAATCCCAATGCATGCGGAATCTGTTTTAAAATAATGATGATCCCGATTGCGGCAAGCATACCTTCAATTACATTATTTGGAAAGTAATTCGAAATACTTCCTGCTCTTACGAATCCTAAAATCAACTGAATAAGTCCTGCAATCATTCCTGCGCAAAGAAAAAGTTCAAATGCGCCAAGATCGGTAATTGCCGTTAATACAATGGCTGTAAGACCTGCAGCAGGACCGGAAACCGAAATATTCGAGTTACTCATCGTTCCTACTACTAAACCACCTACAACACCTGCGATGATGCCGGATAAGGGTGGAGCTCCTGATGCTAATGCAATTCCTAAACATAATGGAAGTGCAACTAAAAATACAACGAGTCCTGAAGGGAAATTCTCCTTAATTCCTCCTATTAATGATGTGTTTTTCATGATATGAAAATGCTGTGATATAGCTGATCGGCTGTGAAATGATCAGTTATAAAGATTGGAAATTTAATTTTTAAAGCACGTGTCGATTCGATACCAAAAATTGATATGAATACTATTAAAAAAACTAGCTAAACTTAAAAATTAAGCTTCCGGAGGTGGAGAAAATATGGTAAGTAATGGTGACAGATGAAAATCGTCATCTACCAGTACAAAAGATCTTCCTGAAAGATCAGGTTCAAAAAACTTTACGTAATCGAATACATTTAAAGTCTTTGGAAGTGTTTTTTCGTAAACAGTAAAAGAGGTGGGATGAGAATGCGGTTCTTCTTCATTGATGATAATATTGGTTCTCTGTAATTCCCAACCGAAAACAGCAGCAATGCTTGGCAGCGCTGTAAAGTTCAGGAAAAACGTTAAAACAATAATACTCCAGAATTTCATTCTACTTTTTTTAGAAAGACTATTTGGTCTTTTTACTCATTACCCAATCAGAACTTGTAAGGTTGTAGATTTTTTGAATGTCCTTTAAGATTTTTTCAAAGTCGATCTCCAAATCAATGATCTTACCTGTTCTAAGGTCGAAAACCCAGCCGTGAACCACAGGAAACTCTTCTAAGATGTATCTTTCCTGCACACAGGCCATTTTAATCACGTTGATGCACTGCTCCTGAACATTAAGTTCTACCAGTCTGTCATAACGTTTACCCTCATCTGCAATAGAATCAAGCTCGGCTTGGTGTAATCTGTAAACATCACGAATATTTCTCAGCCAAGGATTCAATAATCCCAGATCCTGAGGAGTCATCGCAGCTTTTACACCGCCACAGTTGTAATGTCCGCAAACGATAATGTGTTTTACTTTCAAATGTTCTACAGCATATTGAATTACTGCTGTTGAGCTCATGTCTAAAGTATTCACCACATTAGCAATGTTTCTTGTTACGAAAACTTCGCCCGGTTGCGTTCCCATCAATTCTTCTGCCGTTACTCTGCTGTCTGAACATCCAATATAAAGGAAATCCGGATTTTGAGTTTTGGCTAATTCTTCGAAGAACGTTGGATCATTGGCAACTTTTGATTCTACCCATTTTCTATTGTTTTCGAAAATAACTTCGTACGATTGTGACATAAATTAAAATTTAAAAAAGGTTTAATTATTTATTTCGTTTAAATTATTTTCAAATTCAATAGATTAAATCAATAATCATGCAAAAATATAATTTTTGTTTTAATCGCAATTAGTTTTAACAAAGTTTAATATTAAAATATGCTTAAAATCATACGAAAACTTCGGAAAGAGCAGGTTTCACAGATTTTTATGTTAAAATATTATGTTTTTGATAATTTAAATCGGGTGAAATTTAGATATAAAAATACAAACAATTAGGATTAAAAAGAAATTTCAAAATGAATATATTCTTAATTCTCACAAAAAAACCGCCTCAAGACTGAGGCGGTTAAAAAAATCAGAATATCAATTATTATTCCTTAATAATTTTCACAATAGTTTCGGAGTTATTGATTCTTACGAGATAAGCTCCTTGTGTAAGAGAAGAAAGATCGGTCTGTTCATTCTCAAACTTACCTGATTTTACAAGTTGTCCGGACATGTTATAGATCTGATAATAGTAATCTTTAGCTTTATCATTTCCTTTGATGTACAGAATGCTCTTCACAGGATTCGGGAAGAACTCAAGTTTGTTTTGAGCTACTTTTTCCTCGATGATAGATTTTGGTAAAACAGTTTTAGCTTCTCCAGAGGTAGCATTTGTTACCTGCAATCTTGGAATTGGACCTAGCTCATTACCATTTTCGTCATATTTTACTTTCACACAACGACAGCTTTGAGCAAAATATGGATCAGAATTACTGCTAAACGTGGTAAGATAATCTCCATTATTCTGGATCTCTACTCTTAATGCTCTTCCTGTATAATTTGAGTTAAGACCTCCTAACCAAAAACCACCATACGTGTAATCAATCAAATTGAAATCTGGAGCAGCAGGAGATGCTTCTATTGTATTTCTGCCACCTCTAACTCCAGAATTTACAAAACTTCCGATATTATATGCAGGGTTGGCAAATAAGTAACCAATTGCAGCAGAACTATACGGCGTTCTGTTGATTCTTGTTCCTCCATAATTGTTAGGAATGCTGATTCCCGTTGTTGGCTTATAAAAAGGAGATGAACCTACACTTGTATTGGCCACACCTGTTAAGTCTGGGATTCTCCATCCTTCCGGACAAGGGTCAAAAGGTGATTTTTTTCCTCCTCTTCCCCATCTTTCCGGCGCTAAATTTGGTTCGTTTGCTAACCAGTCAGCTCCATTCGTATGATTAAGATCTGTTGCTTTGGTAGTCATTGTTGGAACCATGAAAGTCATCGGATTCTTCACAGAATATGATAAAACTTTGCTGATCTTATCTGAAGTTTTATCCGTAGCCAACACATTAGACTGAACCGAATAATCAGGATATTTTTTAAGATATGCATCTGAATAATACGTTGCAGAAGCTAGGGTAGTGTAAGTTACCGTACCATTTGCCTGCGCTGTTCCTAAATAAACAGGAGCTGAATTTCTATTCGCGTTCACAAAAACCGGCAGTGGATCTTTTCTTCCCCATTGGAAATGTAATCCTGCAGTTGAAGTAGTTTTATTAGCTTCAGCAATGGCTTGATTTGCGCCCAAATCTCTATCCATTATCTCAGTTTTTATTACTTCACCTGGTTTAATGTAATTGATATAATTAACAGCCGCTTGATTAGGCAATTCTGATGTGTAAACTACAGATGTGATCGGGGTGTTTGTTACCCAAATATGCCAGCTCCAATAAATTGGATTTGTGATACTTCCGTTGTGTAAAGTAACTACAGCGTTACCAGACTGGTTCGGAGCGATCTTAATAGTGATATTTGTATTTGAAATCGCTGATAATGAACCCGGAGCAGTATTTGAAAGTGAAATATTGCTGATTAAAGCTGTATTGGTAGACCACAATACATTAGCTTTCAGGTTATTGAAGTTTGTTGCGTTTAAAATATCAGGATTATTCAACAATTTACTCTGTGCAGAGAATGCTTTGCTGATTGGGATCTGAATTGTAGATTCAACCGTGTTTTTAACGATAGAATAGGAGTTTGGATTGTTTAATCCTTCTGCATATTCAACATCATCATTAAAGAACTCTGTAGGGAAATCATATTGATTTACAACATATAAAGGATCTTTGATACATCTACATCCATTCGCTCCCGATGTTGCGCCACCTCCTGCAGGATAATATTGATATCTTCCTGTGATTGCGGGTAAAGAAGAATCCGGAGTGTCCGGTTGATCTCTGTCCGGAATCATACGGAAACTTCTAGCCGAAACGGAAGGAGTTACGTCAAACCATTTTGCCATTGTTGCAGTCCATAAATACGTTTCATGCTGATCTGTATATTGACCTTCATGATATCCTTTTACAAGAACTCCTGTTCCCGGGAAGATTCCCATATTGTTTCCTCCAACATTGCTTAGATCTACCCCAACATTGTTGTAGATTTTAAAGCCTTTCATGTAACTTGGAGTGTTACTGTCATTAGGTTTAATGATGTGATATTTGTTGGTTTCAAAAACATTTTTGCTGATGTTATTTTTGATTCCAAATGGACTGAAATCTACTCTCAAATCATCAATATAACTGGAGTTTCCTAAGTTTGCGACAAGCATTGAAGGGATTCTCCATCCATTCGGACACGGGTCAAATGAAGATTTGTCTCTGTAAGGATTTGCGTTGTTGTCATCATTGTAATTGCTTACAGAATTAAGTATTCCTCTTGAATTATCAGACCATAAATTTAATTCTGATAATTTATCTGTAGTAAGTGATGATGAGTTTCCGAACCAGTTTACCTGTAAATTAGCATTGTTGTTGTACAGTGCCTGACCAGAATTATCATCTTTGTTTACATAAATTAAGCTTAAAGGATTTTTAACAGACAAACGGATATTGTTTGATACAGTTGCATTCGACAACAATACTGTTTTGATTAAATTATCAATTTTTGTCGCTCCATTAGCCATATTTCTAGACTGCTTATGTCTCACTCTTCCGACAGATCCAGAAGCTTCATAGAAATCATTTCCTTTGTAAACTAATGGTGGAATAGGGTCTTTTCTTCCCCATTGATACAGTAAACCTCCGTTTTTATTAAATTCGGTTCCGGTAATCGTGTTGCTTAAAGCTCCTAAGTTTCTGTCCATCCATCCCCAATCTGAACTTGGAATTGGTTCTACAGTTCCGTCGCTTTTTTGTCTTTTAACGCCGTCAAAACTTTTGTAAGTTGATCCGTTTCGAGGATTATCAGTTACCCAAACGTGCCAAGACCAGAAAACTTCCCCGTTTACTTTATAAGCAATTACGGCATTTCCTTCTTTGGTTTTGTTGATCGGAACTTTAATTTTAGCATCTTCGCCTGAACCTACAATTTCTAAGCTATAGTTGGTTCCTGATTTTATTAAACCTTGAATATCCTCCCAATAAACATCGGCAGTTATGGTACCTGTAGGAATCGGGCTTCCTCCCATGCGAGAATCGGAATTCCACATTTTGTAAGCTTTTTTCACAGGAATAAATAATCCGTCACTGTCCTGATTAGGCTCGAAAATATAACTGTTAGGCGCTTTTGCCCAATCTAATGCATTATTATCCGGAAGCGCTCCCGCATTGATGGCGAAACATTCTTTAGAACATTCGGAAGCATCATTATTATATGAAACTGTATTTCCGAAAACTCCGGTGTACTTGATGAATTTTGAAATTTCTCTTTCAATATCCTGTAATGACCTTTTGGTCTGATAAGAAGTTGAAACATCATTTCTCAATGCACCAACACCATACAATGTTAATTCTGAAGTGTCAGATATTGACAGGTTTTCAGATCCGGGACCTCGTCTTGCAACGTTGTTTGTGTACCCAAAGTAAGGAGCTCCGTAATTACTTGTACTGTTTGGTGTCAAGTCAATAAATGTACCGTCACTTTTATAAGCTCTTAAACCTGTTGCAATACTTGAAACAATAACTACAGGCTCTTGATCCGGAATAAAATCAGATAAATTTTTATAAATTCTATTATACAAATTAAAATATCTGCTTTCTAAATAAGCCGGATTTTTAAAATTATGATATCCCGGACCATCAGCATCTCCCGGCCACTGACTGAATTTCATGTAAAATCCATTAGCGGAAAACTTCCCTGCAAACATATATACTGGATCGTCATAGCTGTACAGATAAGGAATCGGGTGTCCCGCAGCTTCATTATAAATAAATTCCGGAGTTGTTCCTAACGTGTTAGTAATTGCTCCTGTATTTACCAATTTTACAGCTTTTGCACCATTTGCTTCCGTTATAACATCGGATGGATTGGTCGGAGCGAAAACTACATCGTCTTTTTTATTATTCATTAAGACGTTGCTGAGTTTATTCCAAGAATAAGCAGAGGTTACTCTGTCTTTTAAACCTGTAACTTTTCCGTTGGCATCTGTGATAAGAGTACCATCTTTTTTAGGTGTTAAAAGCATGGTGTACTCATTTTCATCCAGATCGCAATTTACGGCGGCATAATCTGCGGCTTTGTAATGCGTTACAGCTTTATTCCAGGCTACAGACGAAAAGTTGCTCGCCGAATCGGAACTTAACTCAACTTTTAAATTGTAAGTCGGGTTTACGGATGCGGGTAATTCAAAAGTAGCTTTCAGGGTTTCATTATACTGATTGTAGGAGTATAATGTTTTACACCAGCCTGTAATCCATTCTCCCTGAGCATTCTGATACTTAATGGAGAGTAGGATGTTGCTGGTTGTGAATGGTTTGTTGAGCATTCCGCTCATTACAACCAGTCCTTTTTCATTCACATTTTGTGAAATGACGATCAGAGGATCCAGATCAAAAGTACTCGGTGGAGTAGCTGTTTTAAATCTGAAGCCAATGGGTTTCTCATTTGGCTTGGGGACGGATGCCGTCCTCGAATAAGCATGAGAAGATGCAATACAAAGTACTGCAGCAAAAATCTTTAGTGTCGATTTTTTTTTCATACGTATAAAATTTAAAAGTGTTTTTTTCGAAATATTTAAAACAGATCGTTTAAGCAACTTTAGAATAAGCTCTTAATATAATTTGCGCAAGATTTTTCCATTCCCAAGTTGAGCTAATGGATGAACTTCTTTAATTATAATAAAGAATTACTTTTTTCGTTGATATAAGCTAAAGTTTTAAAAGTGTTTTCTGATGAAATTAAAATTTCAGAGAAAATGAAGAGTTGTGCAATATTGAAAATTGCCTCAAGTCTGAACGTAATTTTTTTTCCATAAAAATGATTATTTAGTTTTTTTTGCGTGTGTTTTTTTATTGTATGTAATTTAAAATGCGAATCAAATGGTTTACATTAAAATTAATATTCACAAAAATGAACAAAAAAATAACTCCTCGCAATAGAGAAGTAAATTTTTATTGAAAAAGTAACATAGATTTATAAATCTATAGAATTATTTATACTTTATTATTGATGTAACCTACTGTAGACTTTCTAGTTGAGTAAATTTTCCCAGGGTTTCCAACAACTACGGAATCTGCAGGAACATCAAAATTAACATACGCATTTGGAGCGATCAAAACATTCCTTCCTACCGTTACTCCGCCTACAATTACAGCGTTTGTGCCGATCCAGACTTCATCTTCAATGGTAGGGAAACCTACGAATCTTCCACGGTTTTGCTGTCCGATGGTTACGCCTTGTGCGATGTTGCAGTTCTTTCCGATTTTAGCTTTAGGATTAATCACCAGACTTCCCCAATGTCCGATGTAAAATCCTTCCCCAATTTCGGTTTCAGGGTAGATCTGATAACCGTATTTTATTTGATAATGTCTTAAAACTATTCTCCAGAAAATTCCCATGACAGCATTTTCTTTATGTTTTTGGGCTTTTCTTAAGATATAAATAAAGTGCAGATTGGGGTTGATGCATTTCGTTAAAATCTCAAATGTTGAAAGCCATTTTCCACTTTCGCGGTAAAAATCTTTTTGTATGATGGAATAATTCGGCATATTTTAATATTTATACTTCATCAATTATTTCTTGAAGTTTTTGTACAGATTTTTCCAAAACGAAAGGTAGATCTGTATCATTTATTTGTTTTTTGTATTCTTCGGCAAGGTCTTTATCGGTAAGGAATTTCTTCATTCCATCATAAATTCCATCTTCAGAATTTGAAGTAATTGTTCCTAATTTTCCGTCTTGCAATAAGTCTTTAATTCCCGAAATATCTGTTGCAGAAATCGGTTTATTAAGAATAAGTGCCTCTGCAATGATGGTAGGAAAACCTTCATGACGGGAAGACATGATATAAAAATCTGCCTTTTTCAAATAAGGATATGGATTGCTTTTAAAACCTAACATTTTTGCCGTTTTCTGCAATCCTAATTGCTCAAGTAAGGCTTGAATATTATTTAAATCATATCCGTCGCCAATAATTACAAGCTGATGGTTAAAACCTTCATCAAGCAATCTTTTATGAACCTGCAAGAGTCTGTCGTAGCCTTTTTGAGGGTAAACAGTTCCAACGCTTACAAAAGTAGGGATATTATTGTCAAAAGGGTAGTCATCGATAGCAGTATTTGCCTTTTTCAGCGTATCTTCCTTATCGATTGGGTTAAATATTTTTATTACAGATTGTTTTTCGGCTTCATTTTGAGCCAATTTGTGCATTTCTTCCTCCAGTTTGTTGGAAATGACTAATATTTTATCAAATTTAAAGAACTGTCTTATAACATCGGAAGTATATTCTTTTAAATTGAAAATATCATTCTGGACCCAAATTATTTTTTTTGAATCTTTCCGCGGACTAGATAAGATTTCCCTGTACATTCCATGAATAGCAGCCAACTCAACATCATATTGTTTATTTTTTAAAACAAATTTATAAAGCAGAGAAGGAAACCACAAAAACATCTTTTGGTAGAGAACCCGATATGCTTTTACTGGAATTTCCTGAGGCCTGTTGGTTGTGATCATTTCTCCTTTCAGCAAGTAAAAAACATTAACCCAAGATGGAACTTCTTTAATATAAATTCCTGAATATAAATTAATTAATAAATCTACTTCATACTTATCCGGAGAAATATTTTTTAAAAAAGTAACCAAGACTTTTTCTGCCCCGCCATGACGGAGAGAGCCTATACGAATGAGGATTTTCTTTTTTTTCAACATTTATTTTCTTACGGGTTTGTAGGTGTGAGGGAGGTTTTTGATGAGATATCCTTCCAGTTTTGGACGGTCTGCTTCTAGCTCTAGAGGGTATACTGTGGTGTTTGCCAGTAATTTATCGCCATATTGCTCGATCGTACAAATAAATTTAGCAGGTGCACCGGCGTAAATGCTATTATCGGGAACAGAACTGCTTACAACGCTGAGAGAACCAACGATACAGTTGCTGCCGATGGAAACTCCCGGCAAAAGAACAGCTCCTTTACCAATAAAAGTATTGTTGCCGATTTTTATTCTGCCAAATGTTCTTCCGTCTTTATATTTTTCAATTCTTTTTGTAACGCGTCCGTCTCCGCCATGATTGATGAAAGATACACCTTCAGCGATGGTTACATTGTCTCCCATCTCAATAAGAAAGGGCTCTGATCCAAAATTGGGAATACCTTGGACGTATAAATTGTCACCTACTTTTAATCCCTTATTAATTGCTACTTTTATAACAACATGTTTAATCATATCTTCATACAGGGAACGGATTTTCAATATGATTCTGTACAATAACATCATTTTTGTGTCAGTTTTAAGATTATATTTTCTACGGCATCAAATATTTTCTGATTATCAAACTTTTCTTCAATCGTTTCAAGATTCTTTTTAATGTTGGAAACAAGTTGAGGTTCAGTTAAAAACTTTTTCATTGCATCATACATTTCATCCTCTTCATAATTGATGAGGTAACCTGTTTTTTCATGATCAATCATTTCGGAAACTCCTCCTACATTGGTGGCAATGATGGCTTTTTGCAGTATCAGTGTATCAGCAATAATTAATGGCCAGCCTTCTGATTCTGAGGGTAGAATGTAGAAGTCGGCATTTTTAACATATGGATAAGGATTCATTAAAGAGCCTAAAAATTCGAAACTATTAGTAACTCCTAGTTTCTCAGCCTGTTTTTTTAAATTGTCTTTTTCTTCACCGTCTCCGACTACGACAATATGATGATCAAATCCATCTTTTAATAGCTTTGCGTGAGCTTCCATCAGTTTATGAAAGCCTTTTCTGGTGTGTAATCTTGCGACAGAAGCAAAAACTGGTTTGTTGGGAAATTCAGGAGTGAATTCTTTTGCTTTTTGCTTTAATTCATCAATCGGGATTGCATTCAGAATGACTTGATTTTCAGGTAATTTTAAATCAGGATATGTTTCCACCAAGATATCTTTGGTTTGTTGTGAACCGAAAATAAAATAATCAAACTGAGGGATCTGCTTTAAAACAGCAGGAATTAAAGGCTTAAACTTTGGTACCGTAATATCAGAGTGAAACCAGCCTATTTTTTTTGATTTTTTGTTGCTTGAATTCAAAACAGAAGAAAAATCAGCATACGTTGGAGCAATTTCTACATCATATTCTTCCTGTAGAATGTTGTCTGCTATTTTTGGATTTTTTTCGGCTTCGTTTAATTTTAATTTTCTTTTGGCTAGCTGAAGCTTTTGGATAATAGAATTTTTAGAAAATTCTTCTTTTCCTTCTGCCAGATATTCTTTTCTTACGTGTTTTGGGATCTCATTACGCAATTCTCCCTGATTCATATTCAGGCATATGGTCATCTCAAATTTATCTCTGTCAAGATAATTAAGCATACTTAGAATTACCTTTTCTACTCCGCCCATTTCCATAGAACGGTGTCTGAAAAGTACTTTTATTTTTTTATTCATCATCATTTACTAAGGACTTGTTGTACAAATATTTTTAGTTTTTTCTTAATTCTATATACAATAGAAGTCTGGTATTCCAGTAAACTATAAATTTCAGCAGAATTGGTGTATTCTTCCGGAACAGTTTTGCCATGTATTGTTTTAAGATTTCTTCGCTTCATTGCATTGAAAATCACTTTGGCAAAATATTCTCGGGATTTTGGTTTGTTCTCGTTTTGAGAAATTCCGCCGGAATGTGTTCTGTAAAAATAATTATTTTCGTTGATAAATTGTACTTTTCCTTTCTCATACATTTTTAAATACAAGTCCTGATCTTCTGCAATTTTCATTACAGTATTCATTTTTTCGGTTTGTAAATAAATATCTTTTCTAAAAGATACAAAATGTACAATATGAACCGGACAATTGAAAAAATAAGGATCATTATTGAGAACCTGCATTGCCATTTTAGGAACTTCTAAAGGTTTAAGGTTTTCATCACACTTTATAAATTTTGAATACGTGAGAACGGTGTTTTTATCTTTTTGGAAAATATTTATACTTGAAAGAAGGGCATCTGGCGAAATTCCGTCATCGGGATCTAAAAAACCGCAAATATCTCCATTTGCCAATTCAATAAGTTTAGATTTGGTAACTCCTACTCCGGAATTAATCTCATTTTCAAAGAGTTTGAATCTGCAGTCATTTTTTATCAATGCATTAATAAGCTCCAGAGAATTATCTGTAGAACAATCATCAAGAATTATGACTTCCCAATCAATATATTTCTGAGAAATGATAGAGTCATAACATTGTTTGAAAAATTTGCCGTTATTATAATTGGCTATGAGAATTGAGAATATCATCTTACTTAGTGCTTTTAACAATGCAAATATCTTAAATATTAAATAAAAAAACTGCAACTTAATGTAAGTTTGATTGTTATCTTTTGTTAAAAAGTTAAAAATAAAGAAAAAATTAACTCATAATTGCCAAATTATTTTAATATTTATTTAGAAAATCATTTTTAATGGAAAAAATTCTTTAAAAATTAATGAATATTAAAAATGTAAGATATTGAAGTTAAATAAAAATATTTACTTTTGCATCATAAAAACCCAACACAGTGAGCGAAATAACACAAGTTCCCAAGACAGACAAGATTATTAAGAAAGTAAACATATGAGAGTTTTTATAAAATAATTTTATATTTATTACATTAAAGAAAACTCTATGCTCTTTAATTCTATTGCCTTTCTTATTTTTCTGCCTATAATTTTTATTCTGTACTGGTGCGTATGTAATAAAAATTATAAATTTCAGAATATGCTATTATTGGCAGCCAGTTTTTATTTCTACGGCTGCTGGGATTGGCGTTTTCTGTTTCTTTTGGTGTTCTCCATCGGGCTAGATTATTTCTCAGGAATTCAAATTGAAAACAGTAAGACGAAAAAATGGGCAACCTTTTGGCTTGTCTTAAGTATTGCGATCAATTTAGGGTTCTTAGGATTCTTTAAATATTATAATTTCTTTATAGAAAACTTTGTAGAATTATTAAAATCATTCGGATTTGGAGTTAATATTTGGATCTTGAAGGTAATTTTGCCTGTCGGTATTTCATTCTATACCTTCCATGGATTGTCTTATGTTATAGATGTTTACAAGAAAAGAATTCCGGCTGAAAGAAACTATGTAGATTATGCCGTTTTCGTAAGTTATTTTCCGTTATTGGTTGCAGGACCAATTGAGAGAGCAACACATTTACTTCCACAAATCCAGCGAAATAGATCTTTTGATTATGAAAAAGCAAAAGACGGAATGGCGCAGATTCTTTGGGGATTTTTCAAAAAAATGGTGATTGCCGATAATTGTGCACCAATTGTGAATGAAATCTTCAATAATTATCATACAGAAAGCGCAAGTAACCTTGTTTTAGGAGCTGTTCTTTTTGCTTTTCAGATTTATGGTGATTTCTCAGGATATTCTGATATTGCATTGGGAACATCCAGATTATTTGGTATCGAATTATTAAAAAACTTCTCTTATCCTTATTTCTCACGAGATATTGCAGAATTCTGGAGAAGATGGCATATTTCACTTTCTTCATGGTTCAGAGATTACCTTTATATACCTTTAGGAGGAAGTAAAGGCGGATTATGGATGAAAATTAGAAATACTTTTATCATCTTTTTGGTAAGCGGCTTCTGGCATGGCGCGAATTGGACGTTCATTATCTGGGGCGGACTAAATGCCATATTTTTTCTTCCATTATTAATTGCTGAAAAAAACAGACATAATCTTGAAGTTGTAGCAATGGGTAAAATCATTCCTTCATTCAGAGAGATTTTTAGTATTATGATCACTTTTGCATTAACTTGTTTTGCCTGGATTTTCTTCCGTGCAGCAAGTGTTTCTGATGCAATTGGATATATTAAAGGAATTTTCAGTCAAAGTTTATTCTCATTTCCAACAGAATTTAGACCCCTTTTATTTGGATTAATTATTTTCATGATGGGGATGGAGTGGATGAACAGGACACATGATTATGGATTGAAAATTCATGAAAGGAAACCAATAGTTCAAGCTGTCATCTATATTGTAGTAGCTTATTTGATATTGAATTTTGCCAATTTCGGCAGTAATGAATTTATTTATTTTCAGTTTTAAATGAAAAGATTTCTTTCCATATTGTCTTTATTCGTGGCTGTAATGTTTATTATTGGCTTGATAAAACTTGCTGTAAGCCCGAACAGTAATTATTCTTATCCATTCTTAAATGCAAAACTGGAATATCTTAAAAAACATCCGGAATACAATCTCTATTTCATTGGTAGTTCGAAAATCAATGATCAGATCGACTGTAAATTAATTGATGAAAATATTCAAGGTTTAAAGTCATATAATTTAGGTGCAAATGCAGGTTTCAATTTAGAAAACTTCCAAACCTTGGAATATGTACTTGGAAATCCTTCTTTTAAGCCAAAATATATTGTTCTTGAACTACAGGATAAAATAAATATTACAAAACAAAATCTTAAAACCGAAAGAAGTTTTGGAGCTTTTAATTACGAAAACACTGTTTTTGCAAGCAAATTTCAAAAAGAAAACGGAAATTATAAACAAATAGCTTTGTCGTGGGCTTCATTTGTATTGAATGTTTTTCACTTCAATAAGCATTACGAAGAAAGGATAATTCAGGATGCACATAATCGGTTTGTTGATGAAACCCAAGGTTTTTCTGCATTGGATTACAGTATTGTTCCGAGAGCAAGTGAAAAGGAGCTGAAAAGTATTATTAAAGAAAGGTTGGAAAGTTATCACGCAGATAATGGAAAGCACATGCCTAATAAAGCTTTAGTTGAAAAAATAAATGAACTTGCTGAAAAATGTAAAAAAAGAAATATTCAATTAATAATGCTTATTCCCGGACCTGCGGAGCCTGATGCAAAGAAGTTACAGGTGTATCAAAATGCGTTGAGTGTACCGGTAATAAGTCTTGTAAATCCTGATGAATATCCTGAATTCTATCTTTATGAAAATAGATGGGATAACGGACATTTGAATGAAAAAGGCTCAAAAATTCTTTCCAAGAAAATAGTTCCTTTTCTAGAGAAATTTTTAGAAAAAAAATAAGGATAATTATTATCCTAAAATGTGCTTAAAGTAATATAGCGTTTTTGTAATTCATTGATATAAGTTGTATTTTGCGCTTTTAAACATTAAACTGATGATGAAAACATTTGGTGAATTAAAGAAGAATTTAAAGAAAAAACCGGAAGGTTTAAAGACAATAAAAGTTGCTTTATTGGGAGATACCGCAACGCAGTTTTTAAATGTGGCATTAAAGGGTTCCGCGATCGACGGAGGCTTTGACTTGGACATTTTTGAAGCCGATTTCGGACAAATTTCCCGTCAGATCTTAGATCCGACTTCAGAATATTATGATTTTAATGCTGATTATACTATAATTTTCGAGTCTTCGCATAAATTATTAAGTCAATATTATAAGGCGTATGATTCTCAACTTACTTTTGCTGAGAATAAAATCAGTTATGTAGAAGAGCTTTACAAAACGATTCAAAGCAGAACAAAAAGTAAAGTAATATATTGTAATTTTCCGGGAATTGATAATCAGGTTTTTGGAAATTTTGCGAATAAAGTAGAGTCTTCCTTTGTTTTTCAAGTAAATAAACTTAATTATTTGCTTTCATCGCAGATTGCATTAAATAACAGCAATTTCTTTATCGTAGATCTTGTATCACTTCAGAATAAATGGGGTAGAAACTTCATGTTTTCGCCTAGTATTTATGTAAACACAGAAATGGTTCTTTCTCTTGATGCATTGCCGATCGTAGCTCATCAGGTTTTAAGTATTATTTCTTCGATTGAAGGTAAATTTAAAAAATGTGTCATCCTGGATTTGGATAACACCACTTGGGGCGGAATTATTGGTGACGATGGTCTTGAGAAAATCCAAATTGGAAGTTTAGGAATTGGAAAGGCTTTTACTGAATTTCAATATTGGATAAAATCTTTGCAAAAAAGGGGAATTATCTTAGCGGTTTGTAGTAAAAATGATGAAGATAAAGCTAAGGAACCTTTCGAAAAGCATCCCGATATGGTCATTAAAATGGATGATATTGCCGTTTTTGTAGCCAATTGGGAAAATAAAGCAGATAATATAAGAAAGATCCAAAGCATTTTAAATATAGGTTTTGATTCTATGGTTTTCTTGGATGATAATCCTTTTGAAAGAAACTTGGTAAGAGAAAATTTACCTGACGTTTGTGTTCCTGAATTACCTGAAGATCCTGCAGAATATCTTGAATATTTATACAGTTTAAATCTTTTCGAAACAGCTAGTTTCTCTGAAAATGATGCTGAAAGGACTAAACAATATCAGGTTGAAGCCAAAAGAGCAATTGAGCTTGAAAGCTTTACCAACGTTGAAGATTTTTTGAAAAGTATGAACATGGTTTCTGATGTTCAGGCTTTCAATAACTTTTCAAAACCTAGGGTTTCTCAATTGACTCAAAGATCAAATCAATTTAATTTAAGAACGATAAGATATACAGAACAGGAAGTTGAAAATTTAATGACCTCCGATAATCATCACACCATTTCTTTCACGTTGGAAGATAAATATGGTGATAACGGATTAATCTGTGTTATTGTTTTAGAAAAGAAAGATCAGGAAACTCTTTTCATAGAATCTTGGCTGATGAGCTGCCGAGTTTTAAAGAGAGGAATGGAAGATTTTACATTAAATACCATTGTAGAAACAGCCAAAAGTAACGGTTACAAATATGTGGTAGGAGAATATATTCCTTCTGCAAAAAACCAGATGGTTGAAAAGCATTATGAGAGGTTAGGTTTTGAAAATCAATATGATAGATGGGTGCTGAACGTAGATGATTATCAAAGTAAACAAGTATATATCGTAAATAAGTAATTTAATTATAATAAAATAATACATTATGGATAGAAATGAAATTTTAGTAAAACTTACAGAAGTTTTTCGTGAAGAATTAGATAATGAAGAAATTGTATTAAATGCTGAGACTACAGCGGAAGATGTTGAAGAATGGGATTCTCTTTCTCATATTCAGTTAATTGTAGCAGTAGAAAAAGCTTTTAAAATACGTTTTACTTCTTCGGAAATCCAAAGCTGGAATAATGTAGGTGAAATGGCAGATTCTATAGCTTCAAAACTATAATGAAGTTTCATCACGTTGGGGTTGCCTGTAAAGACATACAGGCAGAACTCCAAAATATAAGAATGCTTCATAAGATTGTTGAAGAAACTCCGGTTATTTTTGATCCCAATCAGCAAGCCGAACTTTGTATGGTGACGGTAGAAGACGGATTAAATATTGAGTTTGTTTCCGGTAAGCCTGTTGAAAATCTATTGAAAAAAAGAATTTCTTACTATCATATCTGCTACGAAGTAGAAGATATTGATACTACAATAGAACATCTTACCCAAAACGGAGGAATGCTTATTTCTCCTCCCAAAGAAGCTATACTTTTTAATAACAGAAAGGTTGCTTTTTTAATGCTTTCTTATGGAATTGTTGAACTTTTAAATAGCAATTAATGCAATTTACATCATTAATATTTCTTCTTTTTTTCTCAGTTGTTTTTGCTGTATATTGGTGGGTTTTGGGTAAAAAACTTAAGGCTCAGAATATATTTTTATTATTAGCCAGCTATGTATTTTACGCCAATTGGGACTGGAGATTCTTAATATTATTGATTGTAAGTTCGGGGCTTATTTATTATTTGGGATTAAAAATTTCTGAAAGCGAAGATCCGAAAAGGAAAAAGTTATGGACTAATTTAGGACTTATTTTTTCGATCGGAACACTATTTTATTTCAAATATTTCAATTTTTTTATTGATTCTTTTGCAGATTTATTCAGCATTAAAAACAAACTTACTTTATCAATAATTTTACCTCTCGGAATCAGTTTTTATACTTTTCGAATGATAAGTTATCTGCTTGATATTAAGAATAATAAATTGAAAGCTGAGACAGATGCTTTGGCATTTTTTAATTTTATATCGTTCTTCCCAAGTATGACTTCGGGACCAATTGATAAAGCAGGATTACTACTTCCGCAATTGAAAAAAGAAAGAGTTTTCACAGTGGAAAATGGTTCTGATGCGGCCAGACAAATTCTTTTAGGTGCATTTAAAAAACTGGTTGTCGCCAATAGTATTACACCAATTACCCAAGATATATTTCAAAATTACGGTCACCTTTCAGGAAGTACCGTTGCTTTTGGAATGATTCTTTTCCTTTTTGAAATGTATGCAGATTTCTCCGGATATTCTGATATGGCTATTGGTTTTGCAAGACTTTTAGGATTTAAAATAACGAAAAACTTTGCATTTCCTCTTTTTGCACAAAATATTGCTGATTATTGGAGAAAGTGGCACATTTCGCTTACTTCATGGCTAACGGAATACGTTTTTACGCCTTTGGTTATTCAATTTCGAGATTACGATAAAAAAGGGTTGATTGCTGCGATTATTTTAAACTTTATTTTAATTGGAGCTTGGCATGGGCCGAGGTTTACGTTTGTACTTTTTGGCTTACTTCACGGGCTTTATTATGTTCCTTTAATTTTAAATGATAAATTAAACAAGAAGAAAAAGTTTTCTAAAAAGATTCCAACATTGAAGGAGTTTGGTAATATTTTATTAACGATGGGAATGGTTTGTTTTGCCTTAGTTCTTTTCGTTGCACCGAATCTTACCGACGCTTTTGGTATGTACGGCAGGATTTTCAGTCTTTCTCTTTTTGCTGTTCCTCAGTTTATAAATATTAAAATTTTAGGTTTAATAGCAATTTTAATCCTAATTGATTGGTTGAATAAAGATCAGGAACATGCACTGGCAATCAGTAGATATAAACCTTTGGTAAGAAGGGGAATTTATGTATTCTTTATTTTTATGATCATGTATTACGGAATTTTTGGTAATGGTAGTTTCATCTATGAACAGTTCTAATATGAAAAAGTTTTTAATTAAAATATCATTTTATATTGTTGGAGTTATTGCTGTTCTGTTGTTTCTGGGAACATATGCAGACGGTAATACAGATGATAATTACAGACACTTTACAGGCCCGAAACCTTCTAATCTGATTTTGGGAGATTCTCGCGGTTCACAGGCTTTGGTTCCGGATGTTTTAGATGGTAAATTTAAAGACAGAAAGTTTGATAATTTCTCTCTAAACCTTACAGAATCACCTTATGGGAAAGTATATTTTGAAGCTGTAAAGAAAAAACTTAATCCTGATACAAAGAATGGAATTTTTATTTTAACAGTTGACCCATGGAACGTATCTATTGGTAATGATGTAAAAAGCGCGAAAGATTATTCTGAGAATGTTTCGGCACTGGCAGATGTTCATTTTTATGATATGGCACCTAATTATGAGTATCTTTTAAAGCATTATCCCAGAAGTTGGTTTAATATTTTCAGAGAAAGAGAAGCTGTCGTAAGATCGAATACGTATTTGCATAAAAACGGCTGGATGGAAGTTACAGTTGATGTACATCCTGATACTTTAAAAGTAAGAGAAGCCAGTAAGATAAGACAATACGAAAATTTTGTAAAAACTCAAAAAGTATCTCAAGAAAGACTGAACGCATTTGAAGATATCATTAAATACCTTAAAAATAAGGGAACAGTTTATATCGTTAGAATTCCCGGTTTTAAAGGAATTATGGATATAGAAAATAGATATTCTCCAGATTTTAGTGATAGAATACAGGCTATTGCCAACAAAAATAATGTGAAATTCTTTGACTTCTCTTCACGATATGATAAATACATCTATACAGACGGAAATCACATGTATAAAGAGTCGAGTAAAGTTTTTACCGCTCAGATAGCAGATTCTATTCTTTTAAACAGAAATACATTAAAGAAGTAATTTTAAAATAAATTCTTCCTGAAATTAATATTAAATAAGCCAGAACGAATGCTTGGGTAATCCGTAATCAAGTATTTCGTGATCATTCCCCATTTTTTGAAATTTGGTGCAACAGCGATTTCAAAACTGCGATGCATTCTTTTAATGTGAGTTTTAACATCTTTGGGGATAGTTGCTTCATTTTCAGACCATTTATTTAGCTCTTTCCAAAGTAGAACCCTTGTTGTTGCAGGATTTATCTTGCCAGAATTCACTTTAGTAATTCTATTGTCTTCATGAACTCCTCTCATGGCTACGGCCTTGTCTATAAGACCAGGATATAGATTAAGATAGTAAGATAGTCTGAATAAAAATTCAGTGTCCTGATGAAGCCTTAAATGAGTTTTAAAGAAATGATTAATTTTCTGTAATGATTCTCGTCTTACACTAAGACCATCCAGACTAAACTGGCCAAAAGTTCCTTTCATGTGGATTTGGCCTAAAAAAACATCTTTTGGATGATGTTTCTTATAAACGGTCGTTAACCGATCACCAAACATACTATAATATTGCTCTTTTGCTTTTTCAGAATAATATTGTACTCCAATCGCACCATAAACACCTTCTACATTTGGATTCTTGAAAAGTTCTTTCTCAGCATCAAATCTATTGGGAAGATAATAATCATCGGCATCCAGGAATGCTATAATATCTCCTGTTGCTTTCTCCAGTCCAAGATTTCGGCTTGCCCCGGCTCCGTGATTTTCTTTATCTGGATGTTGATAAAGGTGAACTTGATCATATTTTTCAGCTAATTCAATACAGATCTTTAATGCGTTGTCGGGCGATTTATCTTCAATTAAAATAACTTCATATACTTCTTCGAACTGCAATGCGGATTCTACAGCCTGACAAATATATTTTTCGGCGTTATAAACTGGAGTAATTACGGATATTTTCATTTAAATATTGAGAATCTAAATTATTGTATATCTAAAATTGATATTATAAAGCCCGGATCTAATGCTTGGATAATCAGTAATAAGATATTTCGCGATCATTCCCCATTTTTTGAACGTTGGAGAATTGGCGATTTCAAAGCTACGAAGCATTCTGTTGATATGAATTTTTATATCGTCAGGCATATTTTTTTCATTTTCTGCCCATGTATTCAATTCTTTCCAAAGTAGGACTCTTGTTGTTGCAGGGTTTATTTTCCCTGAATCTACTTTTGTAATTCTATTATTTTCGTGCAGTCCTCTCAATGCTACAGCCTCATCAATTATTCCTGTATAAAGTTTCAGATAATAAGCCAGTCTTACAACAAATTCTGAATCCTGATGAAGGCGGAGAGAGGTTTCGAACATTTTACTCATTTTAGAAAGAGCAGACTTTCTTATTGTTAAAGCATCTAGATGAATTAATCCAAAAGTTCCACGCAAATTGATCAAACCTAAATAAACATCCTCGGGATTCGTTTTTTTATAGACGGTATCTAGTTTATCTTTATAAATAGAATAATATTGTTCTCTTGCTTTTTCAGAATAATATTGTACTCCATTTGCGCCATAAACACCATCTACGTCTGGGTTTTTGAAGAGCTCTTTTTCTGCATCAAATCTATTGGGCAGGTAATAATCGTCTGCATCTAAAAATGCAATAAAATCACCGGTTACTTTTTCTAAGCCTAAATTTCTAGAAGCTCCGGCACCATGATTTCCTTTGTCTGGATGTTGATAAAGTTTGATTCGATCATGTTTTTCTGCTAATTCCTGACAAACCTGTAAAGCATTATCCGGAGATTTATCTTCAATTAAAACAATTTCAAACACTTCTTCAAACTGAAGGGCTGATTCTACGGCTTGTGTAATATATTTTTCAGCATTATAAACGGGAATTATAACGGATATTTTCATTTTTTTCAAATTATGCTTTTAACTTTAATTTTAAATATTCTGTTACTTTTTTTTCTACAAAATAATATAGAAATGAAGCTATTGCAATCACCACCAATATTTTGAATATAAAATACGGAATATTCAAATAACCTTCTACTCTAAATTTTCTAAATAATATCTCCACAAAAGGATGCGAGAGATATAATGAATAAGAAATATCGCCGAGGAAAACTAATGCTTTATTTCCTTTAAAATGGAATGTATAATCAAAAAGTAAAAATGAAGAAACCAATAATGATGTTATTAATAACGATATTAGTTCATTTTCAACTTTTAAAATATCAAAATAAATTGCGATAAATAGTGGAATGGCTACCAATGAAACTAGTATCGCATACTTTTTTGGGATAGAAACTTTATTCAGAAAAAGTGAGAGTAAAATTCCTATGACAAAATTGAGATTTAATACACTTGTTGCCATTTGTAGATAGACGTTTTCAGGCTTAAATAAAAGACCTAAAATGTATGTTGAAATAAAGAAAATTATAATAAATAAATATCTTTTTTCTTTAAATATTAAAGATAATCTAAATATAAGATAAAAAAACATTTCATAATTTAGAGACCATCCCAGATAAAGTACAGGTGGACTGCCTGCCTGGGGAAGAAAGAAAATTGAATGAATAAATCTTGCAAAATATTCTCCCTGAAAATACAGAAAAAAGCTTCCTCCCAATATCATCCATGCAAATGTGAGGAGATAATATAACGGAACAATTCTTATGATTCTTCTTTTATAGAAAAGTAAAATACTTTTTGTTGCATTGCTTTTAAAATCCAACTTTCGTGTTGTAAAAGTCATAATAAATCCACTTATTACAAAAAAAATTGGAACTCCTATTCCTCCATTTTTAAATAATATTTCTCCCAGTTTAAAGTTTTCAAAATCGATATAACCACGAAAATGAAAACAGCAAACGGATAATGCTGATAAACCTCTAAGGATCTGTAGATTATTAAGCTTCATGATTTGTATACGTAAATCTATATCTTGTTTTGAGGATCCGCGGATTTCTCAATATTACGGAAATTAAATCAGTGATTTTTAAAAATCCTTTTTTTATTGCTAATTCAAAAGCTTTTTTTTGCAAAAATAAATGCTGAGTAACATCTGCATCAGTTTGTATGGTTTTAGACCATTGATATAAGGAATCCCAAAGTAAAAACTGACGTTGGTTATAATCTTTTGAATATTTTTTTATTTTCGTGATTCTGTTATTATCATGAACACCTCTTATGGCAATCGCTTTATCTATAATTCCGGATTTTAGATAACAGTGATAAGCCAGTTTCGTGATAAAGTCGGAATCCTGATGTACACGAAGATTTTCGTTGAAGCGAAGATTATTCTTTATTAATACCGATTTTCTGATGGTAAGGGCATTCAGATGAAAGAATGTTCCGAAAATTTTAGGTGTTAAACCTAATAAACCTCGAAAAACGTCTTTTCCTTCCGCAGGAAAATTTACGGTAGTTAAAGAGATGTTTTTAAACTTATCCTGAAATGCTTCTCTCCCTTTCTCAGTTAAATATTCTACACCAATGGCTCCGAAAATCCCTTCAACTTTTGTGTCTCTGAAAAGATCTTTTTCAGCATCAAAACGGTTGGAAAGATAGTAATCGTCTGCATCTAGGAAAGATATTAATTCACAATTTGCTTTTTCAAGTCCCAGATTTCTTGTTGCTCCGGCTCCGTGATTTCCTTTGTCAGGATGTTGAAATAATTTGATTCTTGAATCTTTTACAATCAATTTCTGACAGATTTCTAATGAATTATCGGTTGATTTATCTTCAACTAATACAATTTCTTGTACTTCATCAAATTGCAGTGCAGAATCTACAGCTTTCTCCAAAAACTCTGAAGCATTGTAAACGGGAATAATTACAGAGATATTCATGCTTTGCTGTATATTGTATTTAATTTTTCACTAAAAATAACCGGATCATGATTTTCTTTAATTCTTTTCAAAGAATTTCTTGATTTTTCCAAAAGTTGCTGAGGATTTGTAAAAATGTCTTCTAGAATTTTTTCAAGTTGTTCTTTCAATGTTCTTTTAAGCTCTTCTTTTTGTTCATTTGAATAATAAAGAGCCTGTTTTAAACGATTTTGAGGAAGATGAATAAGCCATCCACAGTTTTCATTATTAATTTCCGGCAATGCGCGTATATCTGTCGTAATGACGGGAACACCCGCCGCCTGCATTTCTAAAACTGAGAATCCATATGTATCCGACCAAGTCGGTAATAGGCCTACATGAGATTGCTTGATAAGTTCTAAAACTTTTTCATTAGGAATGTTCTCAAGAATATCAATCCATTCCTCTTTTTTTAACATTTCTTTTGTTTCCTGAGCTTCTTTTTCTGTAACCTTGGTTACATAATGATCGGTTTTAAAAGAGGATACAATTGTAAGTTTGAAATTATATTTTTGTCTTAATTTTTTTAAAACTTCCACCATCTCGACGCCACCTTTCAAATGAAATTGTGTTCCTACGAAAATGAAATTAAAGACCTCAATATTTTTGTAAACTTCCCCCGAATCTCTCGGAATAACTTCCTGAGACGGATGAATAACAGAAAGTTTATTTTTAATTATTTCCTGAAATTCAGGGTAATTTTTTAATAATTCTAACTGAATATTTGCAGAAGCCTGCGAAATTGAGATAATTCCTAAACAGTTTTTTCTGGAAATCTGTTTAAGAGCTTTTTCTGTTTTTGTATTATGAATGTGTTGAGGTTCTGTTTTTTGATGGTCATTTTTAGTTTCAATAAATCTTGGAACTAAGGTCTCAAAAGATGTAACCCATTTTTGAGAAGAATAATTAATATCATTATAAAGATGCAAAATATCGATCTTAGGTTTTTGATAAAAAAAATATTTCCCTTCGATATTGCTTTTTTTTCTAAATAATATTTTCTTTACAGTAGACAAAGAATGAAAAAGATTGTTGTTCTTTCTCAAAAAAACATATTCACAGCCAGAAACTTTATTTAAAATATTTCTTCTGATTGGATAGTCATTTTGTGTCAGGCCTATTTTCATATTACTGTAAATAATTTTTATTATTCTCGAACCAAAGTGCTAGAATCAACAGACTCCAATGTTGCATCTGTTTGTTAAGCTTTTTTTGTACTTCATTGAAGTCTAAAAACTTAAATATATAACTATTCTTATTTTCAAGAAGTTCTTTGCTTAGATCTTGTAGTTCGGGTTCTTTGAACCATTCATTCACAGAAGCGCCGAAGCCATTTTTCTTACGTTTTGCAATTTCTTCTGTCCAAGCCTGAGAATAGGCTTTTCTTAATATAATTTTATCTTCGGTTGAGTTTACTTTATACTGCCATGGAAGTTGAATACAAAACTCTGCAAAATCAATATCTAAAAACGGAATTCTTACCTCAATAGAATTGTACATAGAAGTTCTGTCGCCTTTCAAAAGCATATTTCCGGGTACATATTTTTCAAGATCAATTCGCATTAGATCATTGTAGTCTTCATTTTTAGGTGTAAAACTAAAATTCTGCCCAGGAATTTCATCGCTAATGCCTAGATTTTTAATTTCAGAGGCTGTAAAATGATTTCGAACTTTATTTTGATGATAATCTAGAGTGTCAGTGTATTCTGCTCTGTGGCGTCTTTCCGACCCGATTTCCTTAAACTTACCAGCCAAAAGAATCATTTTTGAAAGATAATCAGAATAAAATCCTTTTTGAGAAAGGTTTATATTATATCTGTAAAAACTGTATCCTCCAAAAAGCTCATCTCCAACGTCACCGGAAAGAATTACTTTTAGATCCTTCGCAGCTTCTTTAAAAATAAGATGAGTTGGAAGCAAAGAAGTATCCATCAAAGGTTCGTCCATGTAGGAATAAACTTCCTGTAAGGTTTCAGAAATTTTCTGTTTTTTATCTAAAATAATATGATGGTCGGTTTTATATTTATCTGCAATAGCTTGTGCATACGGCATTTCGTTTAAATCACCACTTTCGTAGCCATAAACCAACGTTTTAATGTTTTCTTTATACTTGGAAGCAACAGCAACAATTGTACTGGAATCCAGCCCTCCTGAAAGAAATGAGCCTACAGGAACATCGGCAACCAACTGTTTTTTTATAGCGTTATCAAAAAGATATTTGAATTTTTCAATACTGTCATCCAAAGTCAGTTTTGAAGTTTCAGTTGGGATCGTCCAATATGGTTTTGTTTCAATTTTTCCATCTTTAAGTTCCAGTGTATGTGCCGGTTTAAGGTTGGAAATGTTTTTATAAATAGTTTTATGTGGATGAATGTAGCCATTCTTTAAATAATAAGCAATCTGCGCTTTATCAATCTCTGGTTTTATTAATCCTGAAGCCAAAATTGCTTTAATTTCAGATGCAAAAATGAATTCACCATTCTCTCCGATAGCGTAATAAAATGGCTTTTCCCCGAAACGGTCTCTTGCGCAGAATAATTCCTGCTTTTCATCATCCCAAATGGCAAAAGCAAACATTCCGGGAAGATCATGAATCAGATTTTTTTGTTTTTTCTGATACATTGCAAGAATAACTTCTGTATCTGAACTTCCGTGGTAAGGATAATCCGAATACTGATCTTTTATATCTTGGTAACCATAAATTTCACCATTTAAAACAATACATTCTTTTTTTGTGCTGGAAAACATAGGTTGTTTCCCATTTTCAGAAAGATCGATAATTGAAAGTCTTCTGTGACCTAATGCAGCGTTTGCATAAAATTCAAAATGAGAAGAATCCGGACCGCGATAGACCATGGCATCTGTCATTTTTTTTATCCTGTCCTGATAATTCTCTGCATTGTTGGTGATGATTCCAGCTATTCCACACATTTGTTTTTACTTTTTTTGATAATCTGAGGGTAGATATAATGTAAATTTTCCTGTTTTTACTACTTTGTATTTTTCAGGATGGCTTACGAACTTTAAAGGTATAAATTCTTTCGGACTAAAAAGATAATCAGTACTTTCAAGATAAATGAAATCATCCGGTTTTTTACCTTCTTTTTCGATGATAAAACTAATGTAGGCTTTCAAAGTAAAGTAATAGTAAATAGGAGGTTTTGCATTTAAAATATACAGATATCCCATTAAATGATTACTTGAATAGATAACATTTTGTTGATTTTGTAAATAAGGGCGAAGTTCTTCTATCTCACTTTTCCTTTTTTTGTCTAAATATAAATCGTAGCCATTTATTTTTACTTTTTCAGTCTGTTCTGTATATACGAAATCCTTCCAGCCTTTATCATGAATAAAGCTAGGATACATAATTATATAGATAGAAAATGTTATAATGTAGATTAGATAACTCTTTAAAGGGTATAATTTTATGAGAATAATATTTAGTGCGAGGAAAAAATAGATTTGATACATTCCCCCTCTGATATGAAAGTAAAATCCAGAACCAAAGGCCAACCCAAACGGAACGAAGAATAGAACTAATAAAAATGTTTTGGCTTCTGAGCTAGAATCACCAAGAAAAAATCGATACACTAAAAGCCCTAGGAATACGTAATGTATGTGAAGGTTCTGATAATAAAAAGAGGTTAAAGCTATCAGAATACCAGCTCCTAAAAGTATATAATCTAATATGTTTGTTTTCTTGGTTTTAACTAAATATTTATTTATTAAATAAAGAAATAATGTCAAAGGAATTACAATGAAACCAATAACTTGCGCCGCCCAATAGAAATAGAAACGGATAGGATGTTGTTTTCTATGGAAACGTTTATAAATTTCTATATACTCCAGTTGCTTTACAAACGTTGAAAAGCTTTCAATAAAAGAGAAATAAAACAAAATTCCCAGTAGAATTCCGCCTCCAAAAAGGAATATTACTTTTTTATCTTTTTTCCAAAAATTATAAAGGAGATATGCCGTAATAGGAATTATTGTAATGGTATGTGGTACTCCATCAAAAAGAAATATTCCTAGTATAAACCCACTGATAAGAATAAACAATGATTTTCTGTACAGTAAGAATAACATCATACATGACAAAGAAATATTGATCAGTATTGTATTTCCATGATATTGATTTAAAGCGACTATTGTTGCTGGCCATGTCAGAAAATTCATGCAAAGCCCCAATACCCCGAATAAAAAAGGAGATATTTTTAACTTATAATATTTACCTACTAAAAAAAATAGGAGGTAAGACGAAACGTTCAGAAGAGCATAAGTAATGAGTCTGAAATGATAAATATTATCGGTATAAAAAACTTGAAAGATTCTAAAATAATTGGTAGCATCTACAGTAATTATTTTATTGAAATCTCGGAAATGAACCAGATAATAAGCTTCATCATTCATTATAAAGCCTTTGTTAAGATTGGAATAAACAAAATATCCCATAAACAAGGCACCTAATAAAAAGATAAATCCTACTGCATTCCAATATAATTTTTTTTCCATCTGTTTTTATTTTTTAATGCATTCTATACTGAATCCTGAAGCTACATTTTTACTCATCGGGTAAAACTGAAAAATAACATCCAGAAATTTAATTGGGAAAGTAAGAATCATAAAAAGCAAGTAAAGAAATGTATGAAGTGGTTTTATACCGAAAGAGAAAACCAATGCAAACCATTCCTGAACTACCCAAAGCATCCCGGAAGTTGGGCCAACGGGTTTTAAATTTAAAATCTCAAATTCTTTGAATTGATGTTTCATTCCCTCATATGTAAATCTTTGGAAATCATAAGGCGAAGCGTGAAAAGGCTGCATAAAGGGAATAAAGCAATATATTTTTCCTCCAGGTTTCATTACTCGATGTATTTCTGCAATTACTTTTTGAGGGTTAGGAACGTGTTCTAATACTGCAATATTTATAATATAGTCTACGCTATTATCCTTAAAAGGTAATTTCTCAATATCACAAATAACATCTACATTATCATAGGGTAGAAGATCAACGTTTAAAAGATCATCACCAAAATCTGAATTTCCGCTTCCCAGATTTAAGGCAACTACATCTTTTCCTTTTATTTCTTTACGGATAATACGTTTTGCATCAAAAAAAGGTTGGGGATAAACGGGACTGATAATTTCTATCAGTGCGCTGTAAACCTTGTTAAATTTCTTTATCTTATACTTGAATTTATCAAGGAAATCTGTTACTATTTCTTCGTGAACAGGTATAAAAATATACTTTCCATTTTTTACTTGATATTCTTCTTTAAATATTTCAGAATCAATTTTTTTCATGAAAAGTTATTTAAAATTCGTTGATGATATTGATAACATTTTGTTGCTGAGCTTCAGTCAGTTCATAAAATAAAGGAAGTCTTAGCAGGCAGTTTTCAAAATGATCAGAATTAGGAAGGTCTCTATCATCATGTTTTTGAGCGTAAAAATCGCTTTTATGCAATGATAAATAGTGAAAAACAGCTAAAATATCACTTTCTTTTAGTTTTTTAATAAGCCCTGTTCTGAAATCAAGATCTTTACACGTAATGTAAAACATATGTGCATTATTGGTGGCATATTTCGGCATTAGAGGTAAAGCAATATTTGTATTGTCTTTTAATCCCTCGTAATATCTGTTCCAAATTTCAAGTCTTTTTTCTTGAATTGGTTTAATGTTTTCTAATTGCGCCCAAAGAAATGCAGAAATAATTTCACTAGGTAAAAAAGAAGAACCGGTATCCACCCAACCATATTTATTGATTTCGCCACGGAAAAACATAGAACGATTTGTGCCTTTCTCCCAAATAATTTCAGCTCTGTTGATGAAACGTTCATCATTTATCGTAAGCATTCCGCCTTCTCCGGAGATAATATTTTTAGTTTCATGAAAAGAGAATGCTCCTAAATGACCAATACTTCCCAAAGCTTTTTGGGTGCCATCTTTGAAGATATAATAGCTGTCGATTGCCTGAGCTGCATCTTCGATAACGATTAGATTATGCTTTTCTGCGATCTCAAGAATTTTTTCCATATCGCAGGCAATACCTGCATAATGTACGATAACGATTGCTTTAGTTTTGTCGGTAATTAAACTTTCAATTTTATCAGCATCAATATTGGGATTATCAGAGTAAGAATCTGCAAAAATGATTTTCGCATTTTGTCTTACAAAAGGTAATGCAGAAGATACAAAGGTATAGCTGGGAACTATAACTTCATCTCCGGCATTGATATCTGCTAGAATTGCACACATTTCCAGTGCATCGGTGCATGATGTGGTAAGAAGTGCTTTTTTGAAATCATAGGTGTCTTCAAAAAACTTTTGGCATTTTTGAGTAAAAATACCATTTCCAGAAATTTTTCCTGTAGCAACAGCTTCTTCTATGTATTTAGTTTCTTTTCCTGTAAGATAAGGTTTGTTAAAGGGAGTCATTTTTCCAGTAGTGTTTTATAATTATTTCATCTTTTATTGTATAGCCTTGCTTTTCATAAAATGCACAGGCCTGAGTATTTTCTTTTTGTGTTGGAATTTCCAAATGAGTAATTCCGTTTTTAATGCAGAAATCTTCTGCCGTTTTTAATAGTTTTTTTCCAAATCCTTTTCCTTGAAAATCCGGATGAGTGGCAATTAATCCTATTTTCCCGAGTGTATCATATTTTTGAACAGTTACAAAACCAATAGCTTCATTTGCTTCCTCAATAAAGAAGGTTTTCACTGCAAATTTTTTATTGAGGCTATTGATGATCCACATATCATACAGTTCTTTAAATTTCGCTTCGCCAAAAGCCGGATCTAATAAAAAACGGCTCATTTTTCCGCTTTCATATGCTAATCCTTTAAAGAAATCTACTGATTTTTCATTATGATCAGTATCTTGAATAATGTCATAAACTGAATCATTAACATCATCCAAAGTTTTTATAAAATTGACTTTAGTTTCTTGAAATATAAGATTGTATCCTTCGAGGTCAACATCAAAATCAGATGACTGTTTTACAACGATGAGGTCATATTCATCATTAAAATTAATATTTTCTTTTTTATTTAAAGAGATTTCACCGATCTTTTTCTTGAAAAAATCACTGTCCCACTGTAGAAAGTTAATGTTCATTATTTTCATCGATTATAAAAACAGGTCTGTTTTTGGTTTGATTAAATGTTTTTCCTAAATAGATTCCTACAATTCCGATACAGCTTATGATAACGCCTGATAAGAACCATATGGAAAGAATAAGTGAGCTGAATCCGGGCTCGGTAATTGATCCGTCAAAATAACTTACCATAAAGTAAGCTCCTACAAGTACTGCCAATAAGGATATGACGCTACCAAACCCTACAAATATTTTTAATGGTTTGTCTGAAAATGAGATGATTACATCAAATGCCAGAGAAATAAGTCTGGACATGCTGTACGAAGATTTTCCTTCTTCTCTGGAACTGTGTTCTACAGATACACTAATGGTTTTATAACCTACCCAATTTATAAATAAAGGGAAGAATTTTATAGAATCATTAATATTTAAAACAGAATTTACAACCTTCCTTTTATATATTCCAAAATTAGCGATCTCATTATTAATCTCTATTCCTGCAAGATAATTAAAAACTTTATAGAAAATTTTAGAGCTCAATCTTTTGAAGAAAGAATCTATACGTAATTCTCTTCTTGCTAATACTACATCATATCCTTCAAGGGCTTTTGAATATAGTTTTTCTATTTCTTTGGGTTGATCCTGCATGTCGCAATCCATTACAACAACCCAATCGCCGCTTGCTTTTGTAAGTCCTGCTATAATAGTTGGATGCTGTCCGAAATTACGACTCAACCGAAATACTTTTAAATTTGAGTTATTGGCAGCAAGGGACTGCATAACTTCCCAAGAGTTATCGGGGCTTCTGTCATCTACAAGGATGATTTCGTATTTTTCTCCTATTTTGGTCATCACAGAATCTATTTCTGAAACCAATGTTGGCAAAATTTTCTCTGCACGATAAACGGGACTTATAATACTTATCATTTGTGGAATAAATTTTTGTAAATATACTAATTTTGGGAACTTTGCGGATAATATTTATTGCGTTTTGACTGTAGGAACAACAATATTTTTCTCCTGAATCGTATATATTGTTTTATTAAAAATAAAAGATTTTAATTTGTTATAATTCATGTTTGAAATGATGAGAGGATGTTCTGCCATTCGATATAAATTAGAATTATAATCAGGATACGTTTTTTTATTTGTAGGGAAATTGGTAAGCCAGCCAAAGAAGACGAATTTTCTTTCCGGATTTTCAAAAGCGCTTCTTCCGATTAGAAAATAATTGGATGTTGGATCTACCAAATAAGCTTTATTCTTAGGAAGCTGCATTTCAATTTCGCGAATGTTATTTTGCGCTCTTATATTAAAAAACGTATTCTTCTTAATATCTCTAACTTGGATCAAGACAAATATTGATAGTGAAGCCGTTAAAAAAACAGATAAAGACTTTGATTCATCCGTTTTTAAAGATTGTAAATATAGAAACAGTAAACAGAAAAGGGTAGGATAAAGAATTCTGTATTGTACCATATTGGAAAATCTCACCGTTATTAAAATCATTATTATATGTAAGAGTATTGCAATGGCGACTGTAAATCTGCGTGTAATTAGACTTACAAGTAAAAATGCAATAATTACAATAGAATAAGCTGTTACATAAGAATAGATAGAGACCACAGATTTCTCAATAGATACATGGCTTTCTTTTGAATAAGAAGCTAACTTTTTTAGTTTTTCTGTAGTTAAATTTTCTGTAAAAATATAGTTACTCAAAAGAAAACGATCTTCATCATTCAACTTTAAAGTTTGAATTAAATTCTTATCGTCCAGGTTTAAATTTAAATTATTTGTAACAGTACCACGCGCTTTATTATAGTCTTGATAGTTTTTCCAATCCGGATTATTTTTATAGCTGAATTGATTAATTAAAAATGCTCCTATAATTAATACTCCACCAATCACTGCAACCTTTACACTCAGCACCTTTTTAATCTTAAATAAGAAAGTAATAAAGAGAATTGGATATGTAAAGAAAAACATTTCAAATCTGATGAGTGATGACAAAAGCATTAAAACTACCGAGAATGCCAATAGTTTTTTATTGTCATTAGTAAGCCCATAAAACTGTGAAATTACTGCAGAAATCGCCAAAAAACCAGACACATAGCTGAATTGTAATCGGGATAGAAAATATATTAAGCTAAGATTTATCAATGTTAAAATAAGTCTCTTAGCATTAGTTTCATACTTTATAATACAATATAAATTTGAAAAAAAGACTGTTATAATAAGTCCTATCTGCATTACTGCATACCATTCTATTCTAGGAATATAAGTGTATAAAAACTTTAAAATAGAACCAGCGATAATATTTATAAATACTAAGTGAGACTCTGCTTGGCCGGTAAAGTATCCGTTAGCAATAAGCTTCATAATTACATCATCATTTTGCTCAAAGACTACAGGATAAAAAATAAAGTTAGATAGTAAGAAGACAATACTTACTATAAGACATGCTGCCCGGGAAGACATTGTCTGAATACTATTATTAATTAAATTATTTATAGACATGATGATAATTATAAATAGGTGGTATATAATTTTTTCAGATATTCTTCAGGAGAAATTCCGTTGAAGAACGATTTTGTGCCTTCTTCAAAATCGATGTCGTAAAAAGCACCTTCGTCAACAATATCGTACAATGCTTTTTTATTCAAATGCTTTTCTAGAGGTGTAATAACTTCCTCTAAAGAAAATTGATAAGGATATACAAGATTGTAGATTTTATTTTCTATAATTTCAATATTTTGATTGATAAAAAGTGCAACATCGTTCACGCCAATGAAAACTCTTTTTGCTTTGCTGTGAACTTGAATTTTTTTATCTGTTTCTATAGAATGCTTAAGGAAATTAATTAACGTATTGGTATTTCCGCCTTTTCCTACGGCATTTCCTACTCTGAAAATTGAATATTTACTGCATTTTTCAGAAATTATTTTTTCAACATTAAGCTTATGAAGAACATAAAGGCTGTCTGATTTTGAAGAATCATAGATACTGCAGGTAGAAAAATAAATTAGTTTTTTTTCTGGATGCTCTTCGATCGTTGAATTCAGAAGATTTATTTCTCTTTCAAATTCAGATGTTCTGTTTTCTAGTGAATTAGAAACACCTGATGCGAAAAAAATTACATTTTCTATATCAAAATCTTTTATTGCGTTTGCTAAAACACCATTTCCTATAATCATTTGTTAGTCGTTTTTCAAAAGTTGGATATTTTATCTTTCAGAGGGAATTTATTTTGAGAAAGATCTAATATAATAAATTAAGTTTTAAAGATAATTTTTCAGTGCAAAATATCGGTATCTAGTCTTAAGAAGCTTAGGATTTGCTACAGAGTATAAAGCATATGAAATATATTTATTAATTCCTGATTTTGTAGAGATTTTGGCGCATAAATGCTTTAATTTAAATAATTCTAAAGCTTCCTCAGGCATTTTTTCCTGTGTTCTTGCCCATTTAAATAATGACTCATACAATTTTTCCTGATTTTGATAATAGGCTTTCGATTTATTTTGGACGGATGAAAATGTGTTGTTTTCATGACCTGTTCTTATTGCTACAGCCTCATCAATAAATCCGGATTTAAGATGACAGTGATAAGAAAGTTTTACAATAAAATCTTTATCCTCATGCATTCTCATGCTTTCGTTAAGCCTTAATTTAGGGTTTTCAATTGCTTTTTTTCTTAAAGTCGTGGCAATAAGAGAAAAGAAAGTTCCAAAAGTAAGATCAATTTGTGATAATCCGTAGAAAACTTCTATACCTTCGGCTGCATGGTGTACAGTTGTAAGTCCGGTATCATTAATTACAGAAAGATATTTTTGTTTACCGGCTTCTGTTACAAATTCTACTCCTATTGCTCCAAAAACACCATCAATTTCAGGATTTTTGAAATATTCTCTCTCTGCATCAAAGCGGTTAGGTAAGTAAAAATCATCTGCATCTAAAAAAGTAATGAATTCCTGAGAAGCCAGATCCATTCCTAGATTACGGGTTGCAGAAACACCATGGTTTTTTTTATCAGGATGCTGAATAAACTTCACAAAATCATACTTCTCTGCAAGTTTTTCACAGATTTCTATAGATCCGTCAGTAGATCCGTCGTCTAATAATAAGATTTCTCTTACTTCAGAAAATTGTAATGCAGATTCTGCCGCTTTTTCTATAAAATCAGCAGCATTATATACAGGAATAATTACCGATATATGCATATTTAAAATGTTAAAAATTTATTTAAAAAATTCATATATACACCTGAACCTTTAAAAGTATATGTCTTTTTTTTCTCTTTAATCAAAAAATGATTAAAAATCGAAGGATATCTAAATTTTTGTTCAATATTATTTAAACAAGATACTTTATAGATACTACTTACTTCGTTGTACTTTGCCATCCACAGCTTTGGCTGAGATATAATGACATTGTTATTAAGGAAAGATCTTGATAGCTTTACAATATGTTTTATGAGTTTATTCTTATCAATATTTTCAAATAAAACCTTTTCAGTACAGATTTTATTAATAATTGTCTTAATGATATAAATAATAGAATCTATATTTTTTTGAGTATAATTAGCTGTTATAGAGTGCTCATTTCCTTTGAAGTAACTGTATGTAATTTCATTAAAAGTAACTGCTTTTCTTGCTTTTGAAAAAACCTCAAAAGACCATAGCTCGTCTTCATGCAATAAATTATCTTGAAATGAAATATTGTTTTTCTTTATAAAAGATGAAAGGAAAAGCTTATTACAGGCTGGTGAGGAAATATCATTATCTAGAAATGCATTAAAGACTTCATTATTTTCATATACAAAGCTTTTATCCTTGTATCTGTTAAGTGCTGTAGCTCTTTCTTTTCTGCCGTCTGTAAAGAAATATTCCAGATCTCCGCATACAACATCCATTTCTTCATTCTTAAGATGAGAAATAAAGGTTTGAATAGCCTGATTGTTTGTTAAATGATCATCAGAATCCAAAAAGAATAAATATTCTCCCTTTGAAATTTTCATTCCTGCATTTCTTGCGGAAGATAAACCTCCATTTTCTTTATAAAGATATTGAAAACGGCTATCTTTTTCTACCCATATTTTTGCAACAGCTTCTGTATTATCTTTAGATCCGTCATTTACAATAATACATTCCCAGTCCTGAAAAGTTTGTTCAAGAACCGTCTGCAAACATTTATCAAGAAATGAAGATTGATTATAGCAAGGGACAATGATGGAAACTTTTGTACTCATTTTTTAAAATATTTTATTTAAAAATTTATACAATGAGACCGGAAGATGATATTTTAATGCAAAACCAAGTCTTTTTATATGAAAAGGATAGTTGTTATATAATTTCACATATTCTTTAGGAAGCTTACTCCCTGAAAAATATTGCCTTTGTGTACGGTCATTAATTCTAGACTTTGCAACTCCTTCTTTATCAAATTCTATTTGAAGTGTAAGTGTTTCAAATTCTATTCTTTCTGATTTTGCTTTTGAAATATTTGAAGAATGTATTCTATAGTAGGTAAGTTTTTCCGAAATATAGGCTATTAAATATTTTTCATTTATTTTCAACCATCTTTGATAATCTTCTACAAGAACTTTTGCATCATACTTTCCGGTTTCCTGTAAAGCTTTTGTTCGCATCAAAACAGTTAATGCAGCAATACGGTTTCCTTTGATAAGTTCTGTCCTGAAAGCTAAAGAGTCCATATTGCCCGTTGTTTCATAATCAGCAATATCAGCAATAATATTTGAGTTGTCATCAATAGCGTAAGTGTCTGTGAAAGCCATTCCATACTCGTCCCCTAAGTCTTCTAGTTTTGTGACACACTTTTCTATAGATTCGGGATGAAGAAAATCATCGGCTGCAATAATTTTCACATATTTACCTTCTACAAGTTCAATACATTCATTAAGAACAGTTGCCAGTCCTGTGTTTTTTTGATGAAAATGGGTAATAGCAGGATAATTGTTTTCTGTCAACCAATTTTTAAAAACATCAACTGAATTATCTGGCGAAGCATCATCAGCAACAATTAACTGAATATTAGGGTAGGTCTGCGACTTAATACTATCAAGGCATTCCTCGATATATTTTCCTTGATTGTAGCTACAAACGATTATACTTACTAAGTCTTTTTTTTCCAAAATATTGATTAAAAATTATTTAAAACATCTATAACTTTTGAGACTTCCTCCAAAGTCATTACCGGAGATATAGGTAAACTTAAAACTTCGTCATGGATTTTCTCGCTAATAGGAAAAGAAAGTGCATTCCATTCTTTATATGCTTCTTGTTTGTGGGGTGGAATAGGATAATGAATAATTGTTTGTATTCCGTTCTCCGTAAGATATTTTTGAAGTATATCCCGCTTTTTACTTCTGATAACGAAAACATGCCACACGTGCTCTTCTTCACTTTCAGGATACTCAGGAAGTATTATTTCGGGATTAGTGATTTCACTGATAAAACGTTTGGCGATAAGCCTTCTTGTTTCATTTTCTGTATCGATATATTTTAATTTTACATCCAATACAGCAGCCTGAATTTCATCTAATCTTGAATTCAAGCCTTTATAAATGTTGACATATTTTTGGCTAGAACCATAATTTGCTAAAGTTCTAATCGCTTTTGCCAACTCATCATCGTTAGTTGTTACAGCTCCTGCATCGCCTAAGGCTCCTAAATTTTTACCAGGATAAAAACTAAAACCTGCTGCATCTCCTAAGTTTCCAGATCTTATGCCATTCCATTTTGCTCCGATGGTTTGTGCATTATCTTCAATGATTTTTAAATTATGTTTTTGCGCTATTTCTTTCAATTCATTAGAAAAAACAATTCTTCCTTGAAGGTGTACAATAAGAATACCTTTAGTTTTAGAAGTTGTTTTTTCTTCTATTTTAGCGATGTCTATATTATATGTATTGATATCCGGTTCTACTAAAACGGGAACTAAACCATTGTCGGAAATTGCCAATATAGAAGCAATATATGTATTTGAAGGCACAATTATTTCGTCTCCGACATTCATGACTCCCATCTCAATATATGCTCTTAAAATAAGGCGTAATGCGTCTAGACCATTAGCAACACCAATAGCGTGCTTAGCTCCAATATAGTTGGAAAGATTTTTTTCAAAGTTTGCCAGTCTTTCTCCCATAAGATACCATCCGGAACGGAAAACTTCTAGAAGTTGGGTTTCAATTTCTTGTTGATATTGTAAATTTATTTTTTGTAAGTCAAGAAACTTTATCATTTGATGTATTTTTATTTAGTTTAAAAGTGTTTATAAATATATAAATTATTCAGAATCCTTAATCATAGTAATATTTTGGGGCTCGACAAGATAAAGCTTTAATATTTTTCTAAATATGATATAAGTAATTAATAAAATCCCGCCGTATATCATTGAATTATTCGTTGATAGCCAAGGCCCCTGGAATTGGAAATATCGCTGTGAGGGAAATTCTAAGAAATTTGGCCCAGGAAAAGCGTTGTTTAAAAAACCTTCTGGAGAATTAATAGTGTACCAAAAACGTGACCAGACCAATTGAAATGCAAATATGCCTATCAGTAATTTGATGTTAAATTTATATTCTTTAATAGAGTCTAAAAATAAAATAACAACAAAAGGGTATAGCTGTAAAAATTGTCTAGTTTCTGTTCCTAAAGAGAAAAGAATGAATATAATTAGTATAATTTTTTGAAAAGAATCTGTTTTTCTCATGTAGGAAAAAAAGATTCGGTGAAAGTATAGGATAAAAATTATAAAGATTCCATAGTATATAAAGTGGGTTATTAAAAACTTTAAGGGAAATGAGGTCGCCTGTTGTGCTATATTAAATAAGAATTTTTCTAACGAAAGTGTATTTTGCCCATGGAAATTAAAACTTAAATATTTACTAACTAGGAAATAGGTAACTAATATACCAACAGGGAAAATAAACATTGAAGAGGAGTAACCTTTTAAATTTAAATAGATTTTATCTAATAAAGGTAAAATATATTTCAGCGCGAGAAAAATAAAACCACCCAGTAAGAATATTGTAATTGGGATTAGTCCTGCTGCAGACTGTATACTGAAATCAGATGCCGTTTTTAGAATCAACAGGTCATAATTATGGTAATAAAAGTATAGTAATGATAAAATAATAGGAATAAATATAACTAGCCTATAAGTTTTGATATGTTTTTTAATTTCAATACCTTTTTCATTAAAAACAATAAAATTAGCCGTAATTAGAGCCAAAACAATAAGAATTGTTGTTGGAAAAATAAACATGAAAATCAATAAGGAAGTATAAAACTTAACCTTATTTTTAGCGAGATAGTAATAATATAATATTAAGCCGGATGTGAAGCCAAAAACATCCATTAAAATTGGATAAAAATTAGAAAATTTTAAAATAAAAAAATTAACAAATAAAAAGCAGAAACCAAGAATAGTCGTGCTTTGCGAATATTTTTTTATTTGAGCTATTTTAAAATAATAATAAATTGCAACTATAATACTTAAAAAATTTAATGCTAAAAATACAGCTTCAATATTAGTTAAAGTATATTCAATATTTAAAATCCGGAATAGACAATGACCTATTGTAGGAATTAATAGTCTTGAATTGTAATACGGTGTAAAAGTTTGAGAACGAAGAAGATGAGAGAAGTTTTTTACGATCGCGACGTAATTTTTTTCATCAAAAATGTCGGCATATTTAAAGGGAAGAGTGTCCATACTTATAAAAGCATATAATAAGCTTAATAAGAAAATGGATAACAGATAATGAATGGGTTTTATATTTTTCAACATTATTAATTAGAATTAAAAAGATGCTATTTATTTTTAATAATGTATCCTGGACGATTTTTCACTTCTTCAAAAATTCTCCAAATATATTCTGCAATAATTCCTAATGAAAATAGAATTAATCCTCCAAAAAATGAGATGAAAAGTATAATGCTTGTCCATCCTTTTGGCAGCATATCTCCCCAATAAGGATCTCCAAATAATTTCATGTAGGAATAAAAAATGATCAATAAAAATGAGATCAAAGAGACCCAGAGTCCAAGGTTAAAAATAAATTTGATAGGAAATGATGAAGATGAAAAAAAAGTATCTTTTGCTAGTCTTATTTTTTTCTTCAACGTCCAACGAGACTTTTCGTTGACTCCCAAAGGTCTGTGATATCCATAAAAATAGGGATTAAAACCTAACCTTAAAATTTCAATAACCGTTGATGTGTTTATGGGATGGATCTTTTTATTAAGTATATCAATAATTTCTCTGTCAATAAAAAATAGATCAGCACCTCCGGTAGGAAATTGAACCTCCGTTAATTGATTCATTATTTTGTAGTATGTTTCAGAAAAGAGACTGCTTTTCCAATCATCATCTCGAGTAATCCTGTGAGGAATAATGATTTTTTCTCCTTTTAACCATAGATTGTACATGTCTACGATAGTATCATAAGGCTGTTGCTCATCATCTACAATAGGCAATGCACACGCACCTTCACAAATAGAAAGTCCTGCGAAAATTGAATAATGACTTGTATAGTTTTTACTCAATTGAAAAGCCTTTACATTGGGCTCTTGCTTTTCTAAATCTAAAGCTACTTGATATGAATTATCTTTAGAACCATCATCAACTATAATAAACTCGAATGGTATATTGTGTTCGTTCAGTAATTTTTTAATATTACTATAAACTCCCAGAATTCGGTGTTCACTATAATAAGAAAGCAGAATTAAAGATAATTTTTTTGATTCCATTTGTGTAATATTAAATAGTCTTTATATGCCGGGATTTTTCACAACTAATTGTGTGTCTTCAAAAATATATTCTTTTCCTGATTCGTCCTTTAAATCTAGATTTAAAAGAACTCCTTCTTTAGTTATAAAACCTCGGTGTTTAGCAGGATTTCCATACCATACAGTGTTTGCAGGTATATCTTTTGTGATAACACTTCCTGCACCAATTAAAGCACTTTCTCCAATAGTATTTCCTGCGATAATGGTAGAGTTTGCTCCAATTGAAGCTCCTTTCTTTACCAAAGTTTTGCTAAATTCTAATGGATATTGCTTAGATCGAGGGATTAAATCATTAGTAAAGGTAACATTGGGGCCAATAAATACATTGTCTTCTAATGTTACTCCATCCCAAACCTGTACTCCTGGTTTTATGGTAACATTATTTCCTATAACTACGTCATTTTCAATAAGGACGTTACAGTTAATATTACAATTATTACCAATTTTAGCACCTTTTAAAACAACGCAGAACTGCCAAATCATGGTTTCTTCACCTATGTTTTCTGTTTGCACATCTGCTAAATCATGAATTTTATTTTTCATTTTGTAAGCTTAAGAAAGTTGAATAATCTCTTACATAATCTGCTTCATTGTATTGATGAGAAGCTAAAACAAGGCAAATAGCTCCGGAAGAAAAATTAATTTCTGAAGCCCATATTCCTGGAGGAATGTGTAATCCTAAATCGGGGCGATTAAGAAAAATCTGTCTTTTGAATTTTCCATCATCCAATGAAACTTCAAAACTTCCGCTTGCGGCAATTAGAAACTGATGACATTCTTTGTGAGAATGAGCTCCTCTGCTTTCTCCGCCTGCGATATCATATAAATAAAAAATTCTTTTTATGTTGAATGGAAATCCAGAGTTATTCTCAACGACTGTAAGATTACCTTCGTCAAAATTAATTTTGCCTAAATCTATAGTGCTGCAGTCAAATACAGAAAGGTTATTTTTCATTTGCCAATTTTTTAAATTCATCAAAATCTCTGATATAATCACTCTCATTATAAGTCTTATCTGAAACTATCAGTGCTAACGAATTGGTAGAAAAATTTTCTAATTTGCGCCAATACATTTTCGGAACATATAGCCCGTAATAAGATCTGTTTAGAGAAAATGATTTTTCTTCTTTTCCGTCATGTATTATTACATCAAAACTTCCTGAGAGTGCAATGATAAATTCTTGCTGTTCTTTGAATGCATGACTTCCTCTGACCTCGCCGCCCGGTACATCATAAATCCAATATGTTCTTTCTATCTGAAAGGGTAATTGATTAGGATGTTCAAAAAAAGAGAGATTTCCTCGTTTATCTAAAATTTTCGGTAGATTTATTATTTTTGGATCCATGTTAGAAGATTTTAAAATCTAATTGTGGTCTTATGATTCCCGGAAGGAGATTCAAATTTTGCCCTAATTTTACGTTTTCAACTTCAAAACCAATAAGGTTTGGAGCAACATATAGCGGAATTCTCTGATCTTCTCCGAAAATAAGTTTAAAGTAATAATTTCCTGCATTGAGAAGGTTTTTTGGAAGAGTAAATTCTACAGAATATTCCTTAGCTTTAGAATTATTGTTCGTAGAAATCAAAGTTCCGGTATGGAAAATAGCTACTTCTTCATAAGTTCTTAATTCAAAAGTAGTATCTAAATTTATTCCTGCTTTATAATTAAAAAACCTTAGTTTTATTCGTACACCAGATTCTATATCAATCAATGATCCTTCGTTTGGTTCTGCGGAGAATTCTAAAATTCTGATATTTTCATTTCCCGGAGCGGTTTCTAAAGGACCTTCATGTAAAAAGTGTGAGCTTTGCTCGTTATTTTTTTGATATTCAGTAATCGTATTAATGATATTACCAGAATATACCAGTTGTCCTTGATTAAGTAAAATTCCTTTTGTACAAAGCTCTTTTATAGCAGTCATATTATGACTTACAAATAAAATCGTTCTTCCTTCTCCTTTTGTAACGTCTCCCATCTTTCCAAGACATTTTTTTTGGAAATCTGCATCACCTACTGCTAAAACTTCATCTACGATTAAAATTTCAGATTCCAAATGAGCTGCAACAGCAAATGCCAAACGTACATACATTCCTGAAGAGTATCTTTTTACGGGAGTATCGATATATCTTTCTACGCCTGAAAAGGCAACAATTTCGTCAAATTTTCTTGTGATTTCTTTTCTTGTCATCCCGAGGATTGCTCCATTAAGATAAACATTTTCGCGCCCTGTCATTTCAGGGTGAAAACCTGTACCTACTTCCAACAAAGAAGCAATTCTTCCATTCGTATGAATTGTTCCGGTAGTGGGCTTTGTAACTTTGCTTAAAAGTTTTAGTAAAGTTGATTTTCCAGCACCATTTCTTCCAATAATTCCTACGGCATCACCTTGTTGAATTTCAAAATCAATGTCGCGAAGAGACCAAACGTATTCAGAATTCCCTTTGGAAGTTCTGTCGTTAGCTTCTCCAATTTTTAAATAAGGGTCTTCTTTTCCCCTTACTTTATGCCAAAATCTATTAAGATCATGAGAAAGAGTACCTGTTCCCACCTGTCCTAAACGATATTGTTTTGATATGTTTTCTGCTTTTAAAGCTAGCATGTTTTTAAATTTTAATTTTTATCAAGTGTTTTTAGCTCAATTATACTGTATCCATAAAGGTTTTCTCTACTTTATTGAAGGTAACAATACCTATAAATAGAAGAATGATCGTTATAATTGTACTTACTATTAACATTGTAGGTGAAAAATCCCCAACACCAAGCCAGCCATATTTGAAGCATTCAAAAATACCGGTTAGCGGATTAAACTTAGCTAAATTTTTAAAATATCCAGGGAGCATAGATACAGGATAGATAACGGGCGTTGCATACATATATAAGCTTATACCGAAACCTAGTAACATACTTAGATCTTTGTATTTGGTAGTAAGTGCAGAGAATATCATTCCGACACCTAAAGCAAATAAAGCCATGAGAATAAATAGAAAAGGTGTTGCCAATATCCACCAATTTGGAGTGATTTCTTTATTAGCAAGATAATAAATCCAAGCAACTATAAATAAAATAAACTGAACGCCAAGACGCATCAGGTTTGAAATTACAATTGAAATGGGGGTAACCAACCTTGGAAAATAAACTTTTCCGAAAATATTGGCATTTCCTGTAAACGTACTGGATGTTCCTAATAAAGATCCGGAAAAATAATTCCATAAAGTAACGCCTGCAAGATAAAATAATATACCTGGAGCCCCGTCAGTAGGAAGTTTAGCAAATCTTCCAAAAATAATTAAATAGGTAATTGTCGTAAAAATGGGATTAACAAAAAACCAAATCGGACCTAAAATAGTTTGCTTGAAACTTGATATGAAATCTCGTTTTACAAACATATAAATAAGGTCTTTGTACCTCCAGACTTCTTTTAATTGTAAATCAAATAAAGAATGGTTGGAACCTATCGTTTCTGTCCACTTTTGTTGTGGTTCATTCATCTGTGTAGAAATTTATGCAAATTTATAATAATTAATTTATCTTAAAATTTTTAGATTATGAATTATTCTTCATATTGACCTAAAAATAACAACTAATGTATTGAAAAATATCGTTATGAGCAAAAACTATCGACCATAAGGCCAATAGTTTTCTTAATTATTAATATTGTTCGGATTATTTTACCAGTTGCTTAAGATATTCGCCATATCCACTTTTACCATATTTTACGGCAGTTTCTAATAGCTTTTCTTCGTTGATAAATTTATTTCTGAAAGCAATTTCTTCGATGCAGCCTATCTTGAAGCCTTGTCTTTTTTCGATAACACTTACAAATTCTGATGCGTCATGAAGAGAGTCGAATGTTCCTGTGTCCAACCAAGCTGTTCCTCTGTCAAGAACGCCTACTTCAAGCTTATTTTTGCTTAGATAAACATTATTTATATCAGTTATTTCAAGTTCTCCTCTTGGTGAAGGCTGTATGTTTTTTGCAATTTCTACAACATTATTATCATAAAAATATAGGCCGGGAACGGCGTAGTTTGATTTTGGGTTTGTAGGTTTTTCCTCTATAGAAACAGCCTTGAAATCTTTGTCAAATTCTACAACACCATACCTCTCAGGATCTGATACGTGATAAGCGAAGACAACACCACCATCAGGATTTGTTTTATCTCTTAATAAAGCTCCCATTCCGGAACCATAAAAGATATTATCTCCCAAAACTAGTGCAGCAGAATCATTACCGATGAATTTATCACCTAAAATAAAGGCTTGCGCTAAACCATCCGGACTAGGCTGAACAATATATTCTATATTACATCCGATTTGTGAACCATCACCTAAAAGCTTGATAAATCCTGCTTGATCGTGTGGAGTTGTGATTATTAAAATGTCTTTAATTCCTGCTAATAACAACGTTGAAAGCGGATAGTAGATCATCGGTTTGTCATAAACAGGCATCAGTTGCTTGCTTACGGCGATTGTAAGAGGGTAAAGTCTTGTGCCGGAACCTCCGGCTAATATTATTCCTTTCATTTTGTGTTTTTAATTGTATTGATTATCGTAATATTTCTGATAATCTCCGTTGGTGATATTCTCTAACCATTCTTTGTTTCCAAGATACCAGTCGATTGTTTTTCCTAAACCTTCTTCAAAAGTTACAGACGGTTTCCATCCAAGATCTGCATTAAGTTTAGTAGCATCGATAGCATAACGTTTGTCGTGCCCTGGTCTGTCTTTTACAAAAGTGATTAATTTTTCAGAATGGCCTTCAGGTTTCCCTAATTTAGCATCCATTTGCTTAATTAATTCTTTCACCAAGTCGATATTTTGCCACTCGTTGAAACCTCCAATGTTGTAAGTTTCTCCAGTTTTAGCTTCATTAAAGATTTGATGAATACCTTTTGCGTGATCAATCACATATAACCAGTCTCTTGTATATTTTCCGTCACCATAGATTGGTAAAGGTCTTTCATTGATAATATTTGAAATACAAAGTGGAATTAACTTTTCAGGGAAATGGTTCGGACCATAATTGTTTGAACAATTTGATACGATAAAAGGCATTCCGTAAGTGTTTCCATACGCTCTAACCAAATGATCAGAAGCAGCTTTTGAAGCTGAATATGGAGATTGTGGATCGTAAGCTGTTGTTTCTAGAAAAAATCCTGTTTCTCCTAAACTTCCGTATACTTCATCGGTTGACACGTGATAGAATAAGTTTTGTCTTTTTTCATCAGGGAATCTTCCGTGCGTATGATCTGGGTTTAATGTCCAGAATTCTTTGCAAAGATTAAGAAGATTGGCAGTTCCGTTTACATTCGTATTAATAAATGCCATAGGATCTGTAATACTTCTGTCAACATGACTTTCTGCTGCCAAATGAACTACAGCGTCAGGATTGTATTTTTCGAATACTTTTCTTAATTCTTCCGGATTTGTGATATCTGCTTTTTCGAAAACGTAATTAGGTTCGTTTTCGATGTCTTTTAAATTTTCCAGATTTCCGGCATAAGTAAGAGCATCAAGATTAATGATGGTTGTATTTGGATTGTTTTTCACAAATTCTCTTACAACGTGGGATCCTATAAATCCTGCTCCTCCAGTAATAATTATATTTTTCATCTGATTATTTTGAAATTGTCTTTCTTCCTATACTTTTATAATGGAATCCGTTTTGTTCCGGGATTTCCAATGGATACATGTTTCTTCCGTCAAAAATAACTTTATTTTTCATTTTTTTAGCCATTAGTTCAAAGTTTGGATTCTTAAACTCAGGCCATTCTGTAGCGATAAATAAAGCATCAACACCTTCTAAGGCATCGTACATTCCTTTGGCATATTCTATTTTGTCACCAAGGATTTTTTTAACGTTATTTTCAGCAACAGCATCGTATGCAACAATTTTCGCGCCTTTTTTTAATAAAAGATCGATATTGTCTAACGAAGAAGCTTCACGAATGTCATCTGTATTGGCTTTAAAAGCTAATCCCCACATGGCAATTGTTTTTCCTTCAACACTTCCTCCAAAATATTTTTCAATTTCTGAAACTAAAATTACTTTTTGAGCAATATTTACATTTTCAGTCGCTTCCAATATTTGGAAATTGAAATCTTCCTGCTTTCCAGATCTTATTAATGCTTTTACATCTTTAGGAAAACAACTTCCACCATATCCGATTCCAGGGAATAAGAATCTGTGACCGATTCTGTCGTCACTTCCCATTCCTAATCTTACTTTATCAACGTCTGCACCTACTTTTTCACAATAGTTTGCAATTTCGTTCATAAATGTGATTTTCACAGCTAGGAAAGAATTGGCAGCATATTTAGTTAATTCAGATGATTTCTCATCCATAAATATAATAGGAATACCAGTGTTGGTAAATGGCTGATAAATTTTAGCCATAATATCTTTCGCCTTTTCAGAACTAGATCCTACAACTACTCTTGCGGGATTCATTGAGTCTTCAACAGCAAAGCCTTCTCTTAAAAATTCAGGATTAGAAACTACGTCGAAAGGGATGTTTGTTTTTGAAGCAATTACTTCGCTTACTCGATCTGCAGTACCAACGGGAACAGTACTTTTATTAACAACAACTTTATATTCTGTCATTAATTCACCGATATCGTTTGCAACCTTCAAAACGTAAGAAAGATCTGCAGAACCATCTTCTCCAGGTGGAGTAGGTAATGCAAGATATACCACTTCGCTTTTGTCTAAAGCTTCTTTTAAATTGGTAGTGAAAAATAATCTCTCAGATTGAATGTTTCTAAGAAACATTTCCTCAAGGTTCGGCTCATAGATGGGAACTACGCCGTTTTTCATACCTTCTACTTTTTTTTCATCAATATCTACACAGTATACTGAATTGCCAAGTTCTGCTAGGGTAGTTCCTGTGACTAATCCTACATAACCTGTACCTACAATCGTTATATTCAAAATGTATGTTTTTAAAAATTCAGGACAAAAATAGTAAAAATACTTTCATCACGTCTCTTAATTTAATGTAAATCTATATTAACTTACCTGCTTGATTATAAGAGATTTTGCTTTTTTAGAAAAAATTTGTATATTTGCATTGGATTTACGGAAAAAAATGAGAAGGCTTCGGAAGAAAGCCTTTTTTCGTACAGGTAAACCAAGGTTAATATTATTTATGGAGTTTAGAAAAAAAATTGAAGAATTATTAAATGAATTCCTTGACACAAGAAAAGATTTATTTCTTATTGATTTAAAATTTTCGGCAGGGGATGATATTACGGTGATTTTGGATGGAGACAGCGGAGTTACTTTGCAAGACTGCCTTGATGCGAGTCGTGCAATAGAATTCAATATGGATCGCGAAGAACATGATTTCAGCTTACAGGTGATGTCTGCGGGATTAAGCGAACCATTGGCAACTCCAAGACAATTCAATAAAAATCTAGGAAGAGACATCGAAGTTTTACTTACAGATTCTTCTGAGATTGAGGGTGAACTGTCTAAAGTAGACAACGAAAAGATCACTCTTATTTTACGTTACCGAAAACCGAAAGAAGTAGGTAAAGGTAAAGTAGATGTGGAGGAGGAAAGAGAAATTCCTTACTCTGAGATTAAGAAAGCATTAGTAGCAATTAAATTTTAAAAAGAAAAAAGAATAAATGGATAATATAGCGTTGATTGAATCCTTTGGTGATTTTAAAGACGAAAAAGGGATCAGTAAGATTGATCTTATGGCGATTATTGAAGATTCACTGAAGACTCTTTTGAGAAAAAGATTTGATTCAGATGATCATTTTGATGTAATTGTGAACCCGGATAAAGGAGATTTTCAGATATTTTTAAATAAAACGATTGTAGAGGACGAAATGTCGGAAGACGATGATTTGGAAATCGAAATCTCTGAGGCGAAGAAAATAGACCCTACTTTCGAAGTGGGTGAGGATTTTACGATGGAAATTCCTGTTGCTCAGTTAGGAAGAAGAAACATCCTTACTTTGAAGCAGATTTTAGCGACTAAATTGCAGGAGCACAACAACGCAATGTTGTACGAGCAGTTTAGAGACAGAATCGGTGAGATCGTAATTGGAGAAATTCACCACATCCGTCACAAACATGTGATCTTGTTGGATGATGAAGAGAATGAATTTATTTTGCCAAAAGAAAATCAGATCAGTTCCGATTTCTTTAAAAAAGGTGAAAATATCAGAGCTATTGTAGAATCAGTAGATTTTAAAGGTTCAAAACCTCAGATTATTATTTCCAGAACTGCACCTAAATTCCTAGAGAAGTTATTAGAGCTGGAAATTCCTGAGATCCAAGACGGTACTATTATGTTGAAAAAGGTAGTAAGAATTCCTGGTGAAAAGGCGAAGATCGCAGTAGATGCTTATGATGACAGAATAGATCCGGTTGGTGCCTGTGTAGGTGTGAAAGGATCAAGAATTCACGGAGTTGTAAGAGAGTTGAGAAATGAAAACATCGATGTTATTCAGTGGTCTAAAAACCCTGAGATTTTAGTGAAGAGAGCTTTAGGAAATGTTACCATCAATAAAATTGACATCAACGAGGAAACCAATTATGCTTTGGTTTATACCCCGGTTGAAGAGATTTCTAAAGTTATCGGTAAGCAAGGGCAGAATATCAGACTGGCTTCTTGGTTAACGGGATATGAAATTGATGTATTTAGAGAGTCTAGCGAAGATGATGATGTTGAATTGAGAGAATTTAATGACGATATCGAACAGTGGATTCTGGATGAATTTAAGAAAGTAGGTCTTACTACTGCGAAATCAGTATTAGATAAAGATACGGAAAGTCTTATTAAAATGGTTGACTTGGAAGAGGAGACGATTGAAGATGTTAAACGTATTCTAAGAGAAGAATTTGAAAGTTAAGATTTTTAAATAAATTTTAATAATCAGTAAAAAGAAATACTTTAATTTTAAGAATTAAAAAAATAGTAAATATAATAGATGCCAAAAATAAGATTAAATAAAGCGGTTAAGGAATTCAATATTTCGATGTCCAGATTAGTAGAATTTTTACAGGCTAAGGGTATCGAGGTTGAAAGCAATCCTAACGCTCAATTAGAAGAAGCGGCATATTCTGCATTGGAAGCTGAGTTTGCCAAAGATGGCGAGCAACGTAAGGCTTCCCATGAGGTGGTGATCACAAAAGTTCCGGAAGAAAAACTGGAAATTGAAGAAAAGAAAACCCCTGAAGTAATAAGAGCTAAAGCTAATAAACCGGAAACTAAGATTTTAGGTAAAATAGACCTGGAGCCTAAAAAGCCTGAAGTTGAAGAAGTTCCTGTTGCTCCCGCAGCAGTAGCACCGGTAGTGGTAGAAGAAAAGAAAGTTGAAGTAGTAGTAGTGCCACAAACCCCAATACCAACGCCAACACCTGAACCAGAAGTGAAGGCAGCTCCTGAAAAAGAAAAACAGGAATTCAAAGTTCTGGATAAAATAGACTTGTCTCAGATAGAATCTAGAAATAGACCTGTAAAAAAAGATAAACCTAAAGTGGAAGATAAAAAAGCGGAGGAAAAACCAGTTGAGCCTGTGAAACAAGCTCCAAAACCCGTTGTAGAGCCCGTAGCTAAACCTGTTGAGGTAAAAGCTGAGCCTAAAATAGTAGAAGCTGAACAACCTCAAGAGTCTCAAAAAATTGAAACGGTTTATCAAAAACTTGATGGACCTAAAATTGTTGGTGAAAAAATTGACCTAAGTCAGTTTGCACCAAAACCAAATTCTGGGGCTAAAAAGAAAAGAAAAAGGATTGAAAAACCTGGTGGCCCTAATCAGCCAAACACAGGAAACAATCAACAAGGAGGAAATAATAACAACCAAGGCGGTCCTCAAGGAAACCGTCCTCCAGGGCAAGGTAACAGCCAACAAGGTGGGAACCGTCCTCCAGGACAAGGTGGTCAAGGAAACCGTCCACCGGGACAAGGTGGTCAAGGTGGTCCTCGTTTTGGAAATAACCAAGGTAACCGTCCTCCTGGACAAGGTGGTGGTTTCAAAAAAGGCCCAGGTGGTCCAGGAAACAACAACAGACCTGGTCAAAGAACGATGCCTGTTGAATTAACTGACGAGCAAGTTAAAAACCAGATCAAGGAAACCCTTGAAAAATTAACCAACAAAGGAGGTAAATCTAAATCTGCTAAACACAGAAAAGATAAAAGAACTTACCGTAGAGAACAAGATGAGCGTCAGCAGGAAGCAGATGCAAGAGATACTTCACTAAAAGTTACAGAATTCATCACTGTCGGAGAATTGGCAAGTTTGATGGATGTAAGTGCAACAGAAGTAATTTCTGCATGTTTCTCTCTAGGAGTAATGGTAACAATGAACCAAAGACTGGAAGCTGATACTTTATTATTAGTTGCAGATGAATTTGGTTATAAAATAGAATTCTCGGATGCTGACCTTGAAGAGGTAGAATCTGAAGAGGATATGGATACTGAGGAGGATCTTTCTCCAAGAGCTCCAATCGTTACAGTAATGGGTCACGTTGACCACGGTAAAACTTCATTACTTGACTACATCAGAAAAACAAATGTTATCGCTGGTGAATCTGGAGGAATTACACAGCATATTGGTGCTTACAACGTGAAATTGGAAAATGGTCAGAGAATTACATTCTTAGATACACCAGGTCACGAAGCTTTTACAGCAATGAGAGCCAGAGGTGCTCAGGTTACAGATATTGCAATTATTGTAATTGCAGCAGATGATGATGTGATGCCTCAAACGAGAGAAGCAATTTCTCACGCACAGGCTGCAGGTGTACCAATGATTATTGCATTGAATAAAGTGGATAGACCGAGCGCAAATCCTGATAACATTCGTCAACAACTTTCTGGAATGAATATTTTAGTTGAAGAATGGGGAGGAAATGTTCAGGCGCAAGAGATTTCTGCGAAATTTGGTAATAACATGGATGTTTTATTAGAAAAAGTATTACTTCAGGCAGAAATGCTTGATTTAAAGGCTAATCCAGATAGAAATGCTCAAGGTGTTGTTATTGAAGCTTCATTAGATAAAGGAAGAGGATATGTTGCTACCATTTTAGTACAAACAGGTACTTTAAAAGTTGGTGATTATGTTGTTGCAGGTAAAAACCACGGTAAGGTAAAAGCAATGCTTGATGAAAGAGGTAGAAACCTTAAGGAAGCAGGACCATCTATTCCGGTAACTATTTTAGGTTTAGACGGAGCTCCAACAGCTGGTGATAAGTTTAAAGTATATGAAGATGAAGGTGAAGCTAAAACTATTGCTAACAAAAGAGAGCAGCTTCAGAGAGAACTTTCTATCAGAACTAAGAAACATACAACACTTGAAGAACTTGGTAGAAGAATTGCTCTAGGTGAATTCAAGGAATTGAATATTATCCTGAAAGGTGACGTTGATGGTTCAGTTGAAGCATTATCAGATCAATTACAGAGATTATCTACAGCCGAGATCAATGTAAACATTCTTCATAAAGGTGTTGGACAGATCACTGAGTCTGATGTTAACCTAGCAACTGCTTCAGATGCAATTATTATCGGATTTAATGTAAGAGCCGGTGGTAATGCTAAAGAATTGGCAGATAGAGAAGAAATCGAGATCAGAACATACTCTGTAATTTATGCTGCTATTGACGAAGTTAAAGAAGCAATGGAAGGTATGCTTTCTCCTGAAATTAAAGAGCAGGTAATTGGTAATGTTGAGATTAGAGAAGTCTTCAAGATTTCTAAAGTTGGAACAATTGCAGGTTGTATGGTTCTTTCAGGAAAAGTAACGAGACAGTCTAAAGTAAGAGTACTTCGTGACGGTATTGTGAAATTCGATGGCGAGCTAGAAAGCTTAAAACGTTTCAAAGATGACGTAAAAGAAGTAACAAAAGGTTACGAGTGCGGATTGAACTTAAAAGGTTATAATGACATCGAAAACGGTGATATTCTTGAGGTTTATGAAGAAGTAGCTGTTAAGAAGAAATTGAAATAAATAGTTTTTAACTATATGAAAACCACTTTTTTATAAAGTGGTTTTTTTTATTTCTTAAATGATTTTAATTTATAATAGTTCTAAATAATATTTGAAATTTTGAAAAAAATATGTTAAATGTTTTTTTTGATATGAAAAAAATACATTTTATGAAATAATAACTGCCTATTATTGTTGAATCCTATTTATTTTATAGGAAATTTAGAGTTTCCATTAAAAAAAACTAACACATATATAGTTAAAAAACTTGCAAGTGTTAATATTTATTAACATATTTGCCCATTAAAATATATTAAAATTTGTTAATATGAATGTTAAACTACGTGTATTAAGTGCGGGAGCTTTGTTTTTCTTAGGACAGGCTGCTTTTGCGCAAAAAACTAAGAAGGATACTACTTCTAAAGAAACTAGAATTGAAGAGGTTGTAGTTTTGGGATATAGTAAAACAGCAACTAAGGCTAAATCTACTGCTGCATCAACTACAATTAGTTCTGAAACACTTGAAAATCGTCCTAACTCAACTTTCTTGAACTCAATTCAAGGGACGGCTCCAGGATTATCTGTAAACTCTAATTCAGGATCTCCGGGTTCTGGTAAGATTGATATCTTGATTCGTGGTCTAGGTTCTTTGAATGCAAGTGCTGACCCATTATATGTTATTGATGGACTTTCAACTTCTGCAACTCAATTTAGAAACTTAAATCCTAATGATATTGAAAGTTTAAGTATCTTGAGAGATGCACAAGCAACTTCAATTTATGGTAACAGAGGAGCGAATGGAGTTATTGTAATTAATACGAAAACTGGTAAATTCAATTCTGGACTTAGATTGTCATATGATGCTTTGACGTCGTTCTCGACTTATCCGAAGACTGACTATAATATGGCAAATGGAACGCAGTTCATGCAAATAATCCATAATTATGATGATACTCTGATTTCTCAAGATGAAGTTAATGCTAATACTACAAATACAGACTGGAGTAAGGAGTTTATGAGAACTGGTATTAGCCAGCAACATAACTTAGCAATTCAGGCTGGTGGCGAAAATGTTTCACTATATTCATCTTTAGGATATTTAAATAACGAAGGTGTTATTAAAGGAACTGATTTTCAAAGGTTTACTTTTAGAAATAACATTACTGGTCAATCTAAGAATAAAAAATTTACGTATGCTGCAATGCTAAACGTAGCATATTCAAAAAGACATCAGTTAGACGAGGAAGAGAACTCTGGTATTTCTGCTAACTCTGTTCAAAATGTATTGTTTGGAACGTTATTATCAGATCCTTCTTTAGGACCATACCCATTTAATAATGGTAAAGAAATGTATGCTGCTGTTGGAGGAGCTAGTTCAGGGGTTAGACCTTGGGTTCTTTATGATAACTTAATCGGTGGTGTACAGAATAAATATGAAGAGACTACAATTAATGGTAATTTCAAAACTTCATATAAATTAACAGATTATTTAACGGTAGGAAACAGAACAGGTATCGACTATAGAATGTCTGATAGAAGTTTTGCTAGATCTCCACTAGGTTATTTATCAAATGCAGTAGCTGTTCCAACAGGTGCCGCATTCGGAGGTTCAGAAACTCTTAATAATATTAAGGATTTTAACTTTAATACTGTTACCAACGTTACTTATAATCAGCAATTTGGAGAACATGATATTACTGTTGGTGTGTATATGGATTATATGAAATCTCATTATATAACAAAACAGCAAACTCAAAATGGATTAGATCCACTTCTATGGAAATTAGGAGCTGGTACAGGATATATTCCATTTAGTTCAGATACTCCTTCATTCTATGCTCCTTCAATAAATGCTTCTAAAATTTCAGGAGGTACTTTAGCCTATTTTGCTACTGTGGATTATGATTATGCAGGTAAATATGGTGTAAGTGGTGTTGTAAGAAGAGATGCTAGTTATAGATTTAGTGGAGAAAATAAATGGGAAACATTTTGGTCAGTAGGAGGTAGATGGAATATTGATAAAGAAGCCTTTATGGGAGATACTAAGTTTAGAATGTTAAAACTTAGAGCTTCATACGGTACTCAGGGTAACCAAAACTTAGGGTCAGCTGTTAATAACCAAAATCCAATGTTCTTATTTCCAAACTATTACATTGATATAATAAATGCTACTGCAGCAGGTACTGGTGGATACCAGAATACTTATGGATATCTATATAGATTAGGAAATCCTTATTTACAGTGGGAGAAGCAGGCTATGGCCAATGTTGGTTTAGATTTTAACTACAATGGAGTAATTGAAGGTACATTTGATGTATATAGAAAATTAACTTCAAATCTATTCAATGGAACTACTGTTTCTGCTGGAGTTGGTTCATCTACTTTCTATACTGTTAACGGTAATAATGGAGAGATGGAAAATAAAGGTATTGAAGCTAGTTTAAAAGGAAATATCATCAGAAAACAAGATTTTAGATTATCTGTATTCGCAAATGCTGGATATAATAAGAATAAAATTAAATCATTACCTAATGAGAGTTTAGTAGATGATAACGTAAATGCAATAGGAGGACCTGCTTATCAGTGGCAACTTTATCACTATGTAGGAGTAAATCCTGAGACTGGTGAGATGCAATTCCTAGATAAAAATGGAAATATTACTGAAGCTCCAACAGCAAATGACAGAGTTTTAACAGGTAAATCTATTTACGCTAAAGTTAATGGAGGTTTTGGGTTTGATGTAGATTACAAAGGTTTCTTTGCTAATGCATTATTCTCTTTCCAAGCTGGTGGATGGCAGTATGACAATTTACATGCTTGGACAATGGATCCATCATATGCAGCGGCAGGATTGAACGTTTCTGCAGATTTGCTAAATGCTTGGACTCCTGAAAATACAGGATCTGACGTACCAAGTGTTACAGCGCTAAATACTGGAACGGATGGTTCATCTGATAGATTCTTATATAAAACAGATTTCGTTAGATTGAAGAATGTATCTCTAGGATATAGTTTTACTAAAAATCAACTTCAAAATCTTCCAATTAGATCACTTAAATTATTTGTTCAGGCAGAAAATTTATATACATGGACAAAATGGAAAGGATATGATCCTGAGCCAGTAGCACAGTATTCGTTAGGGGTATATCCAAACCCTAAAACAATTTCTGTGGGTGTAAATGTTGAATTCTAATTAAATCTTTTATTCTAAATTAAATTAAAATGAAAAAAAATATAATAAAAATACTTTTTATTAGTGCTTCAATGCTAACGGGTGGGTTAGTTATGAATAGCTGCCAGGATAGTATTGATATCGTCCAAGAGGGTGAAGCGTATGAAAGTCAGATTACTACTGTAAGCCAGTTAACAAGTTATTTAACAGGATCAGTATATAATTTACTTGAACCAACTAATGCTAACTATCTTACTGCTGTTTTAACAGACGAAGTAGCTCCAGGTATTGGTAGTGGAGGTCAAGAGTTTCAACTTCACAGATTCTTTTTAGATAGCAATGACACTTATACTTCAAATATTTGGGCTAATAACTATTTAGTAATTAATAGAGTTAACCACCTATTAGAGGTTGCAAAACACGTAACGCCTGCAGTTGGAGCAGAAACAACTACATATAATAAGGCGATAGCTCAGGCAAGAGCGATTAGAGCATATTGTTATTTGCAATTAGAAACTTATTTTTCTACAGATATGAAAAATGAGAATGCTTTAGGAGTAATGTGGTTAGAAGGTGTTCCTCCAGATATATTTAATTTCTCATCACCTCGTCTTACTAATAAAGCTATCTATGATCTAGTAAAGGCTGATCTAGACTATGCAAGATCTGTTTTACCATATATGAGTGCTGATACAGGAGCTCTAAGTTCGAATACAAGATTTTATGCAAGTAAAGATTTTGTTAATGCTGTTGCTGCTAGATATAACTTATATAGTGGTAAATATGCACTAGCTAAGCAATATGCACAGGATGTTGTTACAAATGTTAGTTTTGCACTAACATTAGCTACACCAATGACAAGTACTGCTGCTCCTACAATTGGAAATGCTGCTTGGAATTCCGCTTGGTATAATGCATCAACTGCATTTAATCCATATAGAAGAATGTGGGGTGATTTAGATAGAGGTGAAGTTATTTTCTCTCTTAACAGATTAGCTACAGGAGCTGGTGGCGCTATTGGTACTTTCTATAATACAAATAGTTCAGCTATCACGGGTAATCCAATGTGGTTTTGGGGTAAAAATCTTTACGATCAATTTAATGTAGCTGGTGATGTAAGAAAGTATGCATATGTTGATCCATCAGCTAATCCATATTTATCATTAAACTATTTTGTTATTGATAAGTTTCCTGGTAAACCAGGTTCTCCAACTAGAAATGATGTAAAAGTTTTTAGATTATCAGAAATGTATTTTATTTTGGCAGAAGCCGCAGTTGAAGAAGGTGATTTTACTCAAGCAGCAACTTATATCAACAATGTAAGAACAGCTAGAAGATACACTGGTACCCCAACAACACCAGTATATACTAATAAACAAACTGCTTATGCAGATATCTTAAAAGAAAGAAGAATCGAGTTGGCATTAGAAGGTCACCGTTATATCGATCTTAAGAGATTGGCTACAATAGCAGGTGTAGCAATGGATAGAAATCCGGCAGATGATAATGTAGCGGTATCCAATTTACCTAATGGAAGTTATAAATATACTTTACCTATTCCATTGGCAGAGATTACTGGTAACCCAGGAATGGCTGGACAACAAAACCCTGGTTATTAATCAAACAATAATCATATAATTTAAACCCTGCTCTAAGCAGGGTTTTTTATTTCCTTTTATTTCTTATTTTTGCTGTACAAAATTTGATGTGGGAACTTCATGTTGCATGTGACTTTTTGAATAATATAAACGAACATATGAAGTATATACTTTTTATAATAATCTTCTTCAGCCTTATTTCTAAAGCTCAGGTTGTTAATAAAACAGATTCTAATAAACTTAAAGAAAATCCTTCGGATACCTTAGTGGTTGACTCTGGAACAAAAGATTCCTTAAAAATATTTAAGCCTACCATTAATGATTATCTACATCAAACACAGTTTTCTGAAAAAAAGGTGTTTGATACGGTTATGACTTTTGAAAAGACTTATATTTTTTCGCAGTATAATAACAAAGATAATTTTGGGAGAGTACAGTTTGCTAATATCGGAGCTGGCTTTAATCCGTTATCTTATGAAGTGAACGCTGAACAAAATTTGGCTTTATTACCAGAGAATAAATCGTATGGAATTATAGGCATCAATGATGTTCAGTATTACGATGTAAAAACACCAACGGCTACATTTGTCTACCATAATGCAATGAAGAATGGAGCAGCGCTGAAATCAACCTACACTCAAAACATAGGTAAAAGATTCAATTTTGCTTTGGAATATACAGGATTGCGTTCACAGGGTATGTACAGAAACTTTTTGGCTGCCAATAATAACACTTTATTTTCCGGACACTATGTTTCTAAAAGCGGAAATTATGAATTGTTTGCCCATTATTTACACCAAAATGTAAACAATCAGGAAAATGGTGGAATCATTGAAGATGATCTTTTCCAAAGTGGTGACAGTGATTACAAGAACAGGCAAAATGCTCAGGTTAATTTAGCGTCTTCAAGCTCGCAATATTCGTATAGAAGATACTATTTAAGTCATCAGTTTTCGCCTTTCAACTCAGAGAAATACCCTTTTAGAATCAGACACACGATTTCTCATCAAGGGAACAAATATTATTATGCTCAGGGATCTTTGGAACCTTATTGGTACGATGCCCCACAGGAAATCGTTGCAGGTTTTCCTCTTTCAACAAAGAAATATTCGGATAACTTAAGTAATACGGTTAGTTTGGTTTGGGATAATGAAAAGTTCAAACTTGATGCAGGAGTACGTTATCAAATGTTGAAGTTTGGAGCAACTCCGATTATGCTTCCAATCCTAGAAATTCCAAATGAGATCAAAGAAAATAGAATTGGAGCGGTAGGAAATCTTCAGGTAAAACTTTTAGATAAGATACAGTTGAATTCATTCCTTGAATTTTCAAACGGAAGCCAATTCGGGACCTATTTAAAGACAACAAATAACCTTAAGTTTGAACCGATAAAAGACTATTTCGTAAATGCTAAGGTTAATTTCCAGAGCGTTTATCCGTCATTCAATTATCTTTTAAATACATCGAGTTATAATAATTTCAATTATTATCTTCAAAATGCGAAAAATCAGGCAATCACTGAAATAGGAGGAAATGTAAATTTAAAATGGTTCAAAACAGAACTATTTGTCAACTATTTCAGAATTGATAACTATACCTATTTCGATCAGTTTGCAGCGCCTAGACAAAGCGATAGCTCATTGAATATTTCTCAAATAGGAGGTGACGCTACCTTCACTTACGGACGTTTTCATCTGAATACAAGAGTTCAGTTCCAAAACGCCTTAACGAATAAAGAATTGCTTCCAATGCCAAGCTTTATTGGTAGAGCGAATATTTTTTATCAGTCTAAAGCTTTCAAAAATGCTGCAGAAATTCAGGCTGGAATCAAAGTATATTATTTCTCAAAATTTGCATCAAGAGATTATTTCCCGATACTTAACGAATATCTTTTACCCAACTCAAGTTCATTTTCAATTGGCGGACAGCCGATCGCGGACGTTTATTTCAATATGAAGGTTAAAAAAATGTTCTTCTTTGTTGAAGGTCAGCAGATCGGGACACTTATTGCACACAATCAAGCCTATGCATTTCCACATTATCCGGTCTATGATTTTAGACTGAATCTTGGAATTGTTTGGTATTTGTTCAACTAATATTATACATCAAAGTTGAAAACAATTAATAAAATATCATTTAACGATATAGAGAGCATTCCTCAATTAATCAAAGATTTTTTGAGTCATAAAATTGAAGGTTTCGAGGGAAATACATTTTCTTTTGATAATTTTAAAAAGCAGATTCATCTAAAACAGGATTCTTTTTCGCAAGACCAGAGAAACGTTTTATTTGATGCACTTGAAGATCAATTAAAAGATCTAAAACTTTCATCAAAGCAAAAGGAAAATTTAGATAATTTAAAACAGCCAAATACTTTTACAATCACAACGGGTCATCAGTTGAATCTGTTTTCAGGTCCCGTTTTCTTTGTGTATAAAATATTGCAGACGATTAAAACTTGTACTTATTTAAAAGAAAACTTCCCTGATTTTAATTTTGTTCCTGTATATTGGATGGCTTCGGAAGATCATGATTTTGCCGAAATCAACCATTTTAAAACCGAGAATAATTATTACGAAATCAATGAAAAGTCAGGCGGGCCGGTTGGAAGAATAAAGATCAACGATACATTTTTTATTTCTGAATTTGAAAAAGAATTTAAAGATTCTGTTTTTGGTACTGAATTGATTTTGATGTTGAAAGAAGCCTATAAAGTTGGAAATACCTTAACTGAAGCCATCAAAACTTTAGTTAATAGACTTTTTTCGGATTTGGGATTACTGATTGTCGATGGAGATTCTAAAGAGCTTAAAACGCAGCTTAAAGATGTTTTTAAAGATGAACTTCTTAATTTCAGCTTACATGAAACATCAAAAGATAAAGTTGAATTTCTGACTGAAAAATACGGTAAGGTTCAGGTAAATCCTCGTGAAATTAATTTGTTCTATTTTTCAGAAACGAGAGACAGAATTGAATTTGACGGGCAGAAATATATCGTTGTAGATAAAAATATTCAATTTACTCAAGAAGAAATTCTGAATGAATTGGAAAATCATCCTGAAAAATTTAGCCCGAATGCTTTGATGCGTCCGGTTTATCAGGAAAAAGTGCTGCCGAATTTGGCTTATATCGGAGGGAATGCCGAGATCATGTATTGGCTGGAATTGAAAGATTATTTCGCCAAGATCAACATTCCGTTTCCTGTTTTGATTCCAAGAAATTCAATGTTATTTTTAAAGGAGAAAACAATCGGGAAAGTTGAAAAATTAGATCTAAAGATTGAAGATTTTTTTCAAAACTTTACGACAATTACTAATAATAAAATTTTAAGCAATAATACTATTTTAGAATTATTAGAAAAGAAGGAAAATATATTAACAAATAATTTCTCTGAATTAAAATCAATAGCAGAAACCACAGAAAAATCCTTTGGGAATATGGTAAAAGCTGAAGAAACAAGACAGTTGAAATCATTCAAAAGGATGAAAAAACGCCTTCTTCACGCGGAAAAAATCAAACAAAGCGAATTGTTAGAAAGACTGGAAAAACTATTTTTAGATGTACATCCTTCTAAGACTTGGCAGGAAAGGGTTTATAATTTTAGTGTAATCTTTGCAGATTATGGATATTCGTGGCTTGAAACTTGTTTGGAAGAAATGGTGGTTGAAGAATCCAAATTAATAATTCTTGCCATTTAATTTTAAAGAAGTATTTTTGTAAATTATAATTATCGACTATGATAAAGAGGTTTTTTATTCTATCCAGTTTATGTATGTTTTTGGGCGCGTCTGCTCAGAAATCTCACACCGTTGTAAAAGGGGACAACCCTTACAATATTGCAAAAAAATACGGAATAACTGTAGATGAATTGCTAAAACTAAATCCAAAGTTTAAAGATGGCAAACTAGCGATCGGAGATGTTGTTACGGTTAAATCGGATAAAACAACTGCCCCTTCAATTCCTAAAACAACTGCGGCTGTTGTAGAAAAAGCTAAGCCTAATTCTCAAACTGGCAGAATTATTTTACAGCCTAAACAAACCGTTTACGGCATCACAAAACAATACCGAATCTCAGAAACTGATTTGAGAAAATTAAATCCAGAATTGGATTCTCATTTAAAGATCGGTGACGAGATCACATTACCTCTTGACAGCATCAAAAAGTATGGTGGTGAGCAGGCTCAAGTTACGACTACGACTCATACGGAGGTAAAACCTGCAGAGAAAATTACGACTATTGATACTTCTAATGTTCCTGCTGAGAATAATATTTTGTATGTTGTTCAGGCAAAAGATAATTATTACAGAATTTCAAAACAGTTTAATGTCACCAAAGAAGAACTTTTTGCCTTAAATCCAGGTTTGGAGGAAAAAGGTTTAAAGCCAGGTGAGTCTATTAAAATTAGAAAATCAAATACAGCTGTTGCTGAACCGGTAGCGAACACAAAAGCTACAATGGATTCAGGAAGTGAAAAATCTTCTTCAAATTCATCAAATACTAGCGTTGCTTCAGATGATGAATATGTAACGTATACAGTTGTTCAGGGAGATACGGTTTTCTCCATTGTAAATAAATTCGGAGTTTCGATTGATGAGCTTATTGCCCTAAATCCAGATTTATCTCACGGATTAAAAACAGGAATGGTTTTAAAGATTAAAAAACTAGATCCTGCATATATTAAGAAAAATGGCGATGCGTTGAGCGTAGTTTTAATGCTTCCTTTCGGTTACAGCACCAACGAAACTCAATACAGAACAATGGCTTTGGATTTCCTTACAGGCGCTAAATTAGCGATCGAAAGAAATGCAAGAAACGGCCAGAAATTAGATATTAAAATCGTTGATTCAGGAAATGAAGCGTCATTTAAAAACTCAATGACTCAGATCAATCCTAACAATACGGATTTAATTATCGGTCCATTCTTTAAGTCTAACGTTATAGATGTGCTAGACTTTACTAAAAATCAAAAAATCCCGGTTGTTGCACCATTTGCCAACTCTCCGGAATTATATAATTACAGCAATTTAATTATTGTTGAAACAAATGATCAGACATACGCTGATAAAATTATTGAGGAGGTAAAAGGTGTTTATTCTGACCAAAAAATTTATGTAGTTGCAGATGCTAAAAAAGACAATGCGAATTACATTAAAGCAGGTTTGGAAAAGGCGGTTAAAAATCCTAATGTAATTATCGTAAACTCTCCTGCAGATATTCAGGTTGACCAAAATATGATGACGGGACAATCTGCGCCGGTTATTGCGATCTTAGCTAATGATAATGACGCTTTAGGTGATGCTTTTGCGAATAGAGTTATTGCTTTGTCTAAAGAAGTTCAGGGAGTAAAAGCTTTCAGTATGTACTATTCTCCAGTTTTTGAAAAGAAAGTGGATGATTTGAGTCAGGCTAATTTGGTGTATTTAATGGATAGAAAGATCAATGCCGATGGTGGTTTTGAAAAAGAAATCCTTGCAGCATATAAAAGTAAATATTGCAAAACTCCACCTAAATATGCAATCGTAGGTTTTGATGTCGTAAATGATATGTTGACCAGAGAAAACAAAAAAGGAGAGATTTTCAAGCAAATGAATAAAGTTCAGACTCAATTGGCAACAAAATTTGAGTTTGTAAAATCTAAAGCAAACGGAGCTTATGTAAATACAGGTTATCGTGTGATTAGATTGGTTCCATAAATGATTTGAATCAATTTAATGAAAAACGTTAACATTATATTTATATTTGCATAATATTTTAAATCAATACATGAAAGCACTTGTATTTCCTGGGCAGGGTTCTCAGTTCGTAGGAATGGGAAAAGAATTGTACGATTCTAGAAAAGACATAAAAGATCTGATGGAATCTGCCAACGAAATTTTAGGGTTTGATATCCTTTCCATTATGTTTAATGGAGCAGATGAAGATCTTAAGAAAACGGAGGTTACCCAGCCTTCAATTTTTATACATTCAGTCGCTGCGTTGAAAGCAGTGAACGGTCTTGGAGCCGAAATGGTTGCAGGACATTCTTTAGGAGAATTTTCAGCACTAGTTGCCAACGGAGTCTTATCTTTTGATGACGGTCTGAAATTAGTTTCTGAAAGAGCAAAAGCAATGCAGGACGCTTGCAACGCAAATCCAAGCTCAATGGCAGCAATTTTAGGATTGGAAGATGCTAAAGTTGAAGAAATCTGCGCGCAAATCAGCGGAATTGTTGTTCCTGCAAATTACAACTGTCCCGGACAATTGGTAATTTCTGGCGAAACAGCAGCTGTTGAAGAAGCTTGTATTAAACTGAAAGAAGCTGGAGCAAAAAGAGCTTTATTGTTACCTGTGAATGGTGCATTCCATTCTCCATTGATGCAGCCGGCGCAAGAAAGATTGGCAGCAGCAATTGAAAAGACAAAATTCAGAAACGCAACGATTCCAGTTTATCAGAACATCACAACGACAGCGGTGACAAACCCTGACGAGATCAAACAAAACTTGATTGCACAATTGACAGGTCCCGTAAAATGGACGCAGTCAGTTCAAAATATGATTAAAGACGGTGCAACTAATTTTATTGAAGTTGGACCAGGAAAAACGCTTCAAGGGCTAATCAAGAAAATTGATGGTTCTGTAGACGTTGCTTCTGCAATTTAATCAAATAAAAAAATTATGGGCGAGATATTTTCACCGGGAAAGCTAATGCTTACTTCAGAATATTTCGCGATAGACGGAGCTCTTGTCTTAGCGGTACCCACCAAGCTAGGACAAGAGTTTTTCTTTGATGAAAATCCGGATGGGAAATTTTTGATCATTTGGGAAGCTTATCATCAAAACAAATTATGGTTAAAAGCTGTCATCGATTACGAAAATTGGCAGATCTTAGAAACCAACATTACTTCTAGTGCTGAATTTATCCTTAAAACCTTAAAAAACGTTCAGAGTCTTTCTGAAACCAAATTCAAAAGCACACATTCTTATTATTTAAAAACAAACCTTCAGTTTCCTGCAGATTATGGTCTTGGAAGTAGCTCTACTTTGATGAATAATCTCGGAGAATGGGCTGAAATTGATCCTTTTCATTTAAATTCTATCAGTTTGGGTGGAAGCGGTTACGATATTGCCGTGGCAAAAGAGAAATCTGCCGTCCTTTTTCAAAGCAAACCTGAGATCAAATATGAAAGGGTAAATTTTGATCCTTCTTTTAAAAATGAGCTTATTTTTATTCACCTAAATCAGAAGCAGGATAGCCGTGAAGGAATCAATTTTTACAAGTCTAAAATTAAGTCTCAAAAACTGGTCGATGAATTTTCGAATCTTACAAGAAATATTTTACTATGTAACGAATTGGAAAATTTTTCCGAACTAATGTTAGTTCATGAGCAAAAAATATCAGATTTTCTTGAAATTCCCACAGTTAAACAAAAGTTTTTCGCCGATTGCCCTTCATTTGTTAAAAGTTTGGGTGCTTGGGGTGGAGATTTTGTCATGAGTGCCAAATTTGATGGCTTTAAGGACTATTTTTGGGGAAAAGGTTTTACTACTGTTTTTGAATGGTCTGATATAATTAATTTATAATCAGCATTTTACAAAGTCCTATTTTTATTTGCCAATCTGACTTATATCATTATATTTAAACCACCTTTAACAATTAATTAATATTAATTTTGTTGAACCCAAAAAAGAAATAGAAAATATAAGTAAAATGAAACACGCTAAAATCATCCAAGATTTAGAAAAATTAGGGATTAAAGGAGACTATGAAATTCAATATAATCCTTCTTATGAAGAGTTGTATCAAGCTGAAATTTCTCCTGAAAACCAAGGCTTTGAGAAAGCAGAGCTTACAGAATCTGGTGCGGTATCAGTAAAAACAGGAATTTTCACAGGTCGTTCTCCTAAAGATAGATACATTGTACAGGATGATGTTACAAAAGACACAATTTTCTGGGATGGTAAAGTTAATTTACCGACTTCTTCAGAAATTTTCCAGTCTTGTAAGGAATTAGTGTTGAACCAACTTTCAACTTCTAAGAAAATTTATGTTGTAGATGCTTTTTGTGGAACAAATACAGATACAAGACTTAAAGTAAGATTCATCGTTGAAGTTGCATGGCAGGCGCATTTCGTTACTAATATGTTTATCCGTCCTTCTCACTACGAGCTGGAAAACTTCGGAGAGCCTGATTTCACAGTAATCAACGGTTCTAAAACGACAAACCCGAATTGGGAAGCACAAGGATTAAATTCTGAAAACTTCGTAATGTTCAACCTTACTGAAAAACTTCAGATCATTGGAGGAACCTGGTACGGTGGAGAAATGAAAAAAGGAATGTTCGCAATGATGAATTATTACCTTCCATTAAAAGGAATGGCATCAATGCACTGTTCTGCAAACGTAGGTGAAGAAGGAGATGTTGCTCTTTTCTTCGGACTTTCTGGAACAGGAAAAACAACTTTATCTGCAGATCCGAAAAGATATTTGATCGGTGATGACGAACATGGTTGGGATAACAACGGTGTATTTAACTACGAAGGTGGTTGTTATGCAAAAGTAATCGATCTTTCTGAAGAAAAAGAACCGGATATTTTCAGAGCAATTAAAAGAGATGCACTTCTTGAAAACGTTGTCGTAAACAACGGAGTTTCTGATTATACTGACGGATCAATCACAGAAAACACGAGAGTTTCTTATCCGATTTATCATATTAATAAAATTGTTTTACCTTCAAAAGCAGGTCACGCAAGCAAGATTGTTTACCTTTCTGCTGATGCGTTCGGAGTATTGCCTCCGGTTTCTGTTTTGGATGAAAACCAAGCTCAATATCACTTCCTTTGCGGTTATACTTCAAAATTAGCCGGAACTGAAAGAGGAATCACTGAACCTGAACCATCTTTCTCACCAGCATTTGGTGAAGCGTTCTTAACATTACATCCAACAATGTATTCTAAAACATTGATCGGAAAAATGAAAGAACATGGTGCAAAAGCTTATTTGGTAAACACAGGTTGGAATGGTACCGGAAAGAGAATTTCTTTAAAAGATACAAGAGCAATTATTGATGCGATCATTGATGGATCTATCGAGAATGCTCCAAAAACTAGAATTCCAATTATGAATTTGGAGATTCCTACTGAATTACCAAACGTTTCTGAAGGTATTTTAGATCCTAGAAATACATACAGCGAAGTTACTGAGTGGGAAGAAAAAGCAAAAGATCTTGCTGCAAAATATATCAAAAATTTTGATCAGTATTGTAATACAGAAGAAGGGAAAAAGCTTATCGCTTCCGGACCTCAATTACAACAACAGACAACAAACTAAAAATAGAAATCCTCATCAAACGATGAGGATTTTTCTGTATATAATATTTAGATGCTTCGACTCCGCTCAGCATGACATCGCTAAAAATGTGCTGTTAAATGTGACAGTTAGTATTAGAACTGTCATGCTGAGCGGAGTCGAAGCATCTCTTATTTTCAATCTTAATAAAATTTATTTCAAACTCAAAATGGCAAGCCTGTATCCATCCATCCCAAAACCGGATAAAACCGCATCACTATTCGCTGCCGTCACAGATTTTTGTCGAAATTCTTCTCTTTTGTAAATATTACTAATATGAACTTCTACTTTCTGCTTCTGAATATTTTTTAAACAATCCGCAATCGCATAAGAATAATGCGTAAAAGCTCCCGGATTAATCACCAACGCATCAAAATCATCTTCCTGAAGTCTGTTAATTAACTCACCTTCAATATTTGATTGATAATATTGTATTTCATAAGAAGGAAATTCAGATTGCAAATTTTCCAAATAATCTTCCATAGAAACTGTTCCGTAAATTTCTGGTTCTCTTGTGCCTAACAAGTTCAAATTAGGACCATTGATGATTAAAATTTTCATTCTATAAAATTAAAAACTTTTTTCAATTAAGGCTTAAATATTTCATTTTTGGTGAAAATACTCTTTTGCATTATTTTTAATGATATTTCTCATATTTGAAAATTTAACATTTTGTATAAGTGTCTATTTTAGTGATTTTTAAGTTTAAATTAACTTAATTTTCATAAAATTATAATTAAAAATTTTAAAGTCTACTTGTTTTGTAGACTATTTGTTTTTAGCTTTGCATTCATATTTCGATCGGCTTATAAAGAAAGATGGAGGGAACTGACCCTATGAAATCTTAACAACCTGCTCTTGGCAAGGTGTTACATTCAGCCTTTAAAGGAACAATAAGCATTTGGTTAATCGTATTTATCGATACCCTTTGCTGTCTTTTCTGCAAAGGGTAAATTTTTAATATTTGATAAATAAAATTGATTATGATTAGCAAAGATTTAATTAATTCTAAAATTTGGATTCCACCTGTTGCTGTATTTTTCTTAGGAATTATCAGTGTACACGGTCAGGAAACAAAAAAAGATACACTTCGTGAGAAAGAAATAGATGAAGTTGTCGTAGTAGCTTACGGAAAAGCTAAAAAAACAAGTTATACAGGTTCGGTAGCAACGATTTCAAGTGAAAAAATCAATACCAGACCGGTTACAAACATCACAAAAGCATTAGAAGGACAAGTTTCTGGGCTTCAGGCGGTAAGCTCTTCTGGACAGCCGGGTTCTACAGCTTCTATCAGAATTCGTGGAATTGGTTCGGTAAGTGCTTCAAGCAATCCATTGTTTGTCGTTGACGGAATTCCTTTTGATGGAAATATCAACTCGATCAGTCCAAACGATATTGAATCAATCAGTGTTTTGAAAGATGCAACGGCAAGTTCGTTGTATGGTTCAAGAGGAGCTAACGGAATTATCATTATCACGACAAAATCTGGTAAAAAAGGGGAGGCTAGAGTGAATTTTAATATCAGTCAGGGTTTTTCTAGCAGAGCAGTAAAAGATTATGAACAGGTATCAACCGATCAATATTACGAATTATATTGGGAAGCACTGAGGAATGGGTATAAATCAAGTCAGGTTTCTTCCCAGCAGGCAGCGCAAATGGCAACTGATAATTTGGTGAATGCTTTGGGAATTAATCCTTATGGAGCAAGCTATCCCAATCCTGTAGGAACAGACGGGAAACTTTTGACAGGTGCAACCGCGTTATGGAATGACAATTGGAAAGATATTTTGCAAAGAACAGCTTCAAGAAACCAGGTTGACTTAGATTTCAGCGGAGGAAATGAAAAAAGCAATTATTTTTTCTCTTTAGGATATTTGGATGATAAAGGAATTGCGATAGAATCTGGTTTTAAAAAATATAGCACAAGATTAAAGATCAACTCTGAAGTCAAAAAATGGTTGAATGTTGGAGCAAATTTAGCGTATACAAACAGTCTTCAGGAAGCACCGCCATCATCAGATTCAAGAACGGATAATGTGATCAATGCAGCGAGAGTGATTCCGTCTTTTTATCCTTATTATGAAAGAAATGCAGACGGAAGTTATAAGTTGGATTCCAACGGAAATTACATTTACGATTTCGGAAAATATAGACCAACAAGTGCTTTGCAGAATGAAAATGCAGCCGCAACGTTGCCTTTAGATAAAAATGAAAACAGAGAAGATAACTTTTCAGGAAAGGGTTTTGCAGAATTTACTTTCTTGCCGGAGCTTAAATTCAGAACAAGTTTCTCTGTTGATTTAGTGAATTATAACGGTCATTATTACACCAATCCATTATTGGGAGAGGGTGCAGAAATTGGAGGATCGGTGACGAAAACCAATTCTAGAACGCTTTCTTACACGACGAGTAATATTTTGACTTACGATAAGAAATTCGGACAGCACCACATTAATATTTTGGGTGGTCAGGAATTTTATCATTATGAATATCAGACGATTTCAGGAAGCAGAAGTCAATTTTCACTTCCATATTATTATGAGCCGGATGCTGCTGCGTTGTTAGGTGGTTTCAGTGGAAGCAGTGATAAATTAGGATTATTGAGTTTCTTAGGAAAAGCAGAATATGATTATCAGAATAAATATTTCCTTTCGGGATCAGTAAGATCGGACGGGTCTTCAAGATTCTCTCCTGAAAATAGATGGGGAACGTTTTGGTCTGTGGGAGGTTCTTGGAAAGCATCCAACGAAACTTTTATTAAAGACTTAAATCTCTTCAACCAATTGACGCTTCGTGCAAGTTATGGTGGACAAGGAAATGATAAATTAAGCACCTATTATGCTTACCAAAGTTTGTATACTTTTTACAATAATTTAGGTGAAGGAGGAACGGTTGCAAGTAAATTGCCAACTCCTGATTTGAAATGGGAAACCAATCTTAACTTAAATGTAGGTTTGGAATTTGCGATTTTGAAAAACAGAATTAAAGGTAATGTAGAATATTTCCAACGTCAAAGTAAGGATCTTTTATTTGGAATGCCTTTAGCGCCGTCACTTGGTTTCACTGATTATCAGGCGAATATTGGTGAATTAAAAAATACAGGTTTTGAGTTTTCATTGTTCACAACACCCATTAAAACAAGCGATTTTGAATGGAATGTTGATCTTAATTTAAGCACTTTAAAAAATGAAATCACGAAACTTCCAAAAGGTTCAATCGTAAGTGGAACAAAACTGTTACAGGTTGGAGGATCAATTTACGATTTCTTCATTCCTGAATGGGTTGGGGTAGATCCAAGCAACGGAAATCCGCTTTGGAAAACAGTTACAACCGATGCCAACGGAAATACCGTGGAAGGAACAACTTCGGAATACGCAAAAGCTACAAAAACATTGCAGGGATCATCCCTTCCGAAAGTGATGGGAGGTTTGACGACAAGTTTAGCGTATAAAAACTTCGATTTCTCAACATTGGTGACTTTCAGCATTGGAGGAAAAATTTTAGATACGGATTACACCATGTTAATGCACAACGGAAGCTCGGGAGGACGAGCTTGGAGCGCAGAAATGTTAAACAGATGGACTCCCGAAAATACAAACACAGACGTTCCGATTTTAAGCACAACAACCAATAACTGGACTTCAACTTCATCAAGATTCTTATACTCAGGAACGTATGCGAGGATTAAAAATGTGAGTTTGGGTTACACACTTCCATCAGATTATTTTGGAAAATTAGGGTTGAAAAAATTCAGAGTGTATGTTCAGGCTGAAAACCTTTTGACGTTCTACAAGCATAAAGGAATGGATCCGGAACAAACTTTAGACGGAACAACCTATTACAGATATCCTGCGATGAGAACGATAACTTTCGGTTTACAGGCCACTCTTTAAACATTTAAAATTAAAACAATGAAAAATTTAAAATATCTATCTTTTGCTTTAATCACGTTATTTTCATTCATAAGCTGTGAAAATGATCTGGAAACGGCTCCGACCAATCAAGCTGATGAAGCGGAGGTTTTCAAGACGGCAGAAAGTGCAGAAACAGTAATTAACGGAACTTGGGCAAAATTCAATGATGACGGACCAACGTACGCTAATATTGGGTATTCAACGGTGTTGAGAACAAGTGATGCGATGGGAAGTGATGTTGCGGTTTTGACCAACAAATACGGTTTTCCCGGAGCGTATGCTTTCACAGATTTGGTGAATAATACAGGCAGCCGACCTCTTTATATCTGGAATTCTTTATATTCTGTGATCAATAATATGAACAATGTGATCGCCAAAATTGATGCTGCAGAAGGAAGTCAGGACAAGAAAAATCAGGTGAAAGGTCAGGCAAAAGCTTTGAGAGCATTTTGTTATTTTAACTTGGCGAGTTTTTATCAGTTCAGTTATTTGAAAGATAAAAATGCATTGACGGCTCCGATTTATACAGAACCAACAACGACGAGCTCAGTCGGAAAGAAAAAAGCAAGTCTGGAAGAAATTTATACGTTGATTAAAAGTGATTTAACAGACGCAGACAATTTACTTCAAAATTATACAAGAAATAATAAAGATAAAATCGACAGATCAATTGTAAACGGTTTGTTGGCAAGAGTTTATTTAAATACAGGCGATTGGACGAAAGCTGTAGCTTCTGCAAAAATTGCCAGAAACGGATACGCTTTAATGACTGCCGAAAAATATAAAGACGGTTTCAACGACATCAGCAACGGAGAATGGATTTGGGGACACGGGCAAACGCAGGAACAATCCGGTGAAAGTTATGCTTTCCACTTTTTGGATGTTTCGTCTTCTGGAAGTTATTATTACAGCTTCATGGCAGATCCTTATTTCAAAGATTTGTTTGATACGAATGATATCCGTTATTCTTTATTTTCATGGGATGGAAATCCAGGAAGAGAAGGGCTTTTGAGATATGCAAAGTTTAAATTTAAAGCTAATTTAATTGCAGACATCGTTTTCATGAGAGCAGCAGAAATGTATTTAATTGAAGCTGAAGCCGAAGCCAGAAATGGAAAAGTGACTAATGCAGTAACAGTTTTAAATCAATTAAAATCTGCAAGAAATGCTAATGTTTACAGCGGATCTTTAGCACAAAATGATGTGATTAAAGAAGTTTTAATTGAAAGAAGAAAAGAATTATTCGGAGAAGGATTCTCTTTATCAGATATTATCAGAACGCAGGGGACTGTTGTGAGAAAGTCTTATACAAATTCAAACGGACAAGCGATTCCGGTGCAAATTACAACGCCGGATGGAGTAGTGAAAACCGTCAACGGAAGAGGGCATACGATCTTTGCTTTCCCTGATCAATCGGCATTTGTAGCGAACAGTAGATATTATTTGTTTTCAATTCCACAAAAGGAGATTGAGAATAATCCTAACCTTTAAATATTAGATTTGATTTTTTTAAGAGCCACTGCATTATGCGGTGGCTTTTTTATTTTAATTAAAACAATAAATCAGGCGCATAAAAAATCCGAAGAAAAATTCTTTCTCCGGATTTAAATATTGCTGAATTATCAGCTTATTTAATTGTAACTTATTTTACAAGTATTTTCTTAGAAACCTTGTTACCATTGGTTAGGTTGATGATTAACAAATAATTAGTCTTTGGTAGGTTTTCAACTAAAACTTTAGTGTCATTACCTTTCAACATAACTTTGCCTGACATATCATACACCATCCAATTATTAATTTCTTCTTTTTTCAAATCAATATTAATAACTGTAGAAGAAGGATTGGGATAAATTTTAACATCTTTAGTGCTTGTTTTTATCTCTTCCGTTAATTTATCTTGCTTCGCTAACTGGTTAATGTTATTTGTTTTCATTGCTTTAGGCAAAACCGTATTGTCTGCATAGGCATAAAAATTTTCATAATCAATTTTTGTGTCCTGTGTAATAAGTAAATATCCGTTACCCTCGACTTTTATACCATTCCATGCGGCATGGTTTACGGCACTTACATCTGCTCCTGTCATTACAAAGTTGCTTCCATCTCTTACAATGATTCTGCTTTCAGGCGCCATGATTAAGTTACATGTAGCCAATAAACTGGAATTATTATCAATGTCAACATTAGAATAAGTCCTCATGTTCACATCCCAGGTTTGGCTGTTAGTTATATTGATATCAGCATTTTTAAATGAATCCTGAGTAAAGTATTGCCTCACACTCGACACTGAAGCAGATCTATACATATCCGAGATATTCTGAATGCTAAAATAATCATGATTTCCCGCATCATAGCTCATAATATTTGATCCGCAATCAGAATGAGATAAGCTTAGGTTGTGTCCCAATTCGTGAGGAAAACTATTGTATCCCATTCCGGTGTACCACTCACGAACTGTCGGCCAAGTCGGCGATCCCCAAGTTGGGTTACCTACAACAAAATTCTTCATCTGAATATACTTATTAAATAAATTAGGCCAAAACTGTCTTAACTTTCTATTTAAAGTATAGTAATAAGGAAATTCTGAAGCAGCCCATCCATCAATCAAAGGAACGCTGTAATTACCGCTCATCAGCTCATTATATATTTGTCCATTATTAGAAAAAATACAGTTGATTCCTTGAGGAATAGTTGGATCATTATCATAATAGTTATAATAATAATTATCTGATGGCGGATATAACGGCGCTGTTCCTCCCAATGGACCTTGAGAAGGATTATATCCTGTATACAAGAAATCCCATGCAGGATCTGCCTTCCAGATTTTATTAACAATAACTCTAATTCTTGTATCTGTAAAGTTATTGGCTCCATAACCATCACAACCCACTACTGGCTGTCCCATATTCCCTAGCCTGTAATTCATTCTGGCTACAATATCATCTATAACTTGATTGTGTTCAGGGTTATTTTGTTCAAAATTTCCTGTTCCGTCCGGTTTTGTAAGGAATATGAAATTAAGTTTTATATAAATGATTTCATCTGAAGCACTGGGTGTATATAAATTACTATTAGAAAAATAAGGAGAATTATTACCACAGTTTGTGGAAGGAGTAACGCTTTTATTTACCGGCGCCTCCATTTTGTCATCCATCACACATTCCACTTTATCCCAAGTCTGAGTTTGAGATTTTAGGAATGAGAGCGCGGATAAACAACTTAAAAATAGCAGTTTTTTCATAGTTGAAATTTAGTTTTTTAAGTTATCCGGGATTATTTTTTATCAGAAAGTAATTGTTGTAATTGCTTTTCCAGTTTTTCAATTTTCTCCGACTGATTTTGTAATTTTTTATTTTGCTCAATAGAATAAAGAGTTAATTCTTCGATTTTTTCAAGAAGCTTTGCATCCATTTCTCCAAGATTAATTCCATCTTTTTCAACCTCAGCAGTTGATGGAATATTAGGTAAGTGTCCTTTCTCCTGAATATGCTTTTCCACTTCTTCTAAAGTTCTAAGTTTGTAATCTTTTTTGAATACATAATCTGCCCAACCGTTTACTGAAGGGTTTTCAACTTTTATCTGTTCAGCCTTAATACCTTTTCTTACATATAACATGAAGTTAGGATCATTGTCATATTGATCTGTACCGATTGTTACTTTTCCGGTATTGAATATTACTAAGCTGTTTTTGTGAACTGCATCAGAAAATCTTATTCTTGTAACTCCTGAAGAATTTGGAGTACTTGTGTCCGTATTAGGATCTTCAGAATTATTGTTCCCCATTAAAAAGTTCAGGTCTCTCATTTCTCTGGTTTTTACAACGAAATCACGTTGCTGAGCCCAGCTGGCACCACAACCTGAACACTGAACACTTACAAGTTCCAATCTTGTTCCTGCAGGTGTTCCTGCAGCACTTTGGTTTCCTATTACAACTCCATTTACATAAGGACCTCCAAAAATTCTCATTCTTTCAGTATTATTTGTCTTAAATACAACATCCTGATCATCGGTTGTACCTATAAAGTTGTTCGTAGGAGTTGTTCCTGAATTTCCTGTTAATCCCCATGATTGAGCAAATGAGAATGACCCTGCCAATAAGGCAAGTGCAAGTAATGATGTTTTCATAAGTTAAAAAGTTTTTTAAAAATTTAAGTCACAAATGTAATTAAAATTCACAGTGTGTGGATTAAAAATAAATTAATTTTAGGTAAATATTAATTGTTGAGAACAATAAAAATAAAAACCACTTGTAGTTGCAAGTGGTTCTTTAGTATGTTTTTTTAACTTAATAATTATTTTTCTTTTTAATTTCTTCCCATTGAATAATAAGAGGATACATTTCTTTTACACCATATTTTTCATATAATGAATCTTTTTCATAATTTTTTAAAAGAGAATTCAGATCTGGATTTTGATTTAATGGTGGAAATAGCATATATCTTGTTCCTCCTTTAAACCCTTTTTCTTTCTCAAAATTCTTTCCGATAGAAGTTTTCTGTACAATTTTAAAAGATGCAAAATAAAATATAGGAAGTATAACAGGCAGTATTAATGGTATTTTAGGAAATCTATCCAATCCTTGCCCTATGAGGATAATAATAAATATGTAAGGAACGAGCTGGAAGACATGAACATCTGATACATTATGTTTGATACAGAAAAAGAGAAAAGGAAGAGCCCCGAAAAGAATATAGTTCAGATATTTTTTATTTTTTACTCCCAAAAAAATAAATACACTGAAAAATAAGAAATTGTATCCCAAGATGCCAAGATTCTTCATAATACTTTTAAATAGAGTTGAAGGATCATAATCAAAAAGAGAGTTTTCATATGCATTATCGGTAAATATCGCTACTAATGAATGGCGTCCAAGTGCTACGGGAAGTAATAGAATTGAAAATAAAAGAAGCGTAATAAGACCTCCATAAATAATGTGTTTTTTTAGAAGTTTAAAGTTTTTGAAGAGTAAAAAACAATAAAACGGACCAAAAAGTATAGTCTGAATATGTATTAAAAAAAGAATTCCTAAAAATATAGACAGATAATAAAAATATTTAATCTCTTTTTCTTTGAGAAATTTGAATACATTAATTAAAAATAAAATAACAAACAGTAAATAGAATGTATATACTTCTGTAATGACGGCTTGCCTCCAAAACGTAAACGAAAACCCGAAAAGCATAATGCACATCAGAGATGATTTTTCAGAAACTTCTAGTAAGAGCAATAATTTCCTTAAATAAAATAAAGCCAATAGTCCTGAAATAATACAAATGCTGACAAAAAGAATATGTACATTCATAAATGGCAGAATCTTATGAGCCAAGCCTAAAACATTGGAAAACAAGAAGTGATTTGTTGCATTCGATTCAAATGCAAATCCATAATAACCTTGTATAGTAAAGCCTAAAGTATCTCCCAAAGCAGGATCTTTTCCAATGGATAAAAAGTAGATAATACCCAATATTAAAAGGAAAATATAGGTGTAAGAGGAGTATTTATTTTGCATTGCTTGAATGGGTAAATGTGTGTTTTTACAAATTTAATAAATAGTCACAGTAATTTAGATTTAAAAACAATATTCTTTGTTTTCAATGACGATTCATGATCTTATTTTTTACTAAAAAGTCATAATTTTCTTAAGTGATAAAACATCACAATCATAAAGTAAATGACTTTTTCATTGATAAAAAATCTCTACCTTTGTCATAATGAACCTATTCAGATTGATTTTAGCGATGTATTTCGTGGTGTTATCCTTAATACCATGCGAAGACATACATAAAGAATCGGGTTCCAGCAAGACAGAATTGTCATTAAATATCGACGAATCTCATTCAAAAGACAAAGGAGATATTTGTTCTCCGTTGTGCGTTTGTAATTGCTGTCAGATTACGGTGACCGCTTTTAAGATGGATGTTTCAATGAACATTCCTCAAAAGATTCAAGCTTATTTTTCCAAGAAAATTCTATTTCAGAAAAACAATTTTGCCTATCAGGTGTACGACCATATCTGGCAACCTCCTAAGATTTAATCTATTTATTTTAAATATTCCATGAAACTTTGCAATATCGTTGCAGAGGTATTCATGATATTTTTGTATCTCATTTTTAAATGAAATGTAAAATATTCTCAATTAAAATTAATCGATTGCCTGTCTTTGCATCTTTGCTAAGTAAAACGCCTTTGCGAACTTAAAAACAGTTAGTTTGTCAAAGAAACTTAGCGCTCTTTGCGTTAAAAAATTAAGCAGCATTAAAAAACAGACAATCACAAATTAAATCTCAATTTGTGTTAGATAAAATCATAAAATTTAGTATTCAAAACAAGATCATTATTGGTTTAATGACCTTACTTTTGATCATTTGGGGAGGGTGGAGTGCCACCAGATTACCCATTGATGCCGTGCCCGATATTACCAATAATCAGGTACAGATTATTACTGTTTGTCCCACGTTGGCAGGCCAGGAAGTAGAACAATTAGTCACTTTTCCCATTGAGCAAAGTATTGCGACGGTTCCGGATATAGAAGAAACCCGAAGTATTTCAAGATTCGGATTATCGGTGATTACGGTTGTATTTAAAGATAAAGTAGACATTTATTTTGCCCGTCAATTAATCAATGAAAGATTGAAACAGGCGGAAGAAAATATCCCTAAAGGAATTGGAACTCCCGAATTAGCACCTGTGAGTACAGGTTTGGGAGAAGTATATCAATATATTTTGCATCCCAAAAAAGGAAGTGAAAAAAAATACAATGCTAAAGATCTGCGTACGATGCAGGATTGGATTGTTTCCCGACAGTTATATGGAACAGAAGGCGTAGCTGAGGTCAATAGCTTTGGAGGCGAGTTGAAACAATATGAAGTGGCAGTCAATCCCAATCGTCTAAAAGCAATGGGAGTAAGCGTTGCCGATATTTTCACGGCTCTTGAAAAAAACAATCAGAATACGGGCGGAGCTTATATTGATAAAAAGCCGAATGCTTATTTCATTCGTGGAATTGGGTTAGCAACTTCAATTGAAGATGTTAAAAATATTGCGGTAAAAAATATAGGGAATATTCCTGTTTTTATTAAAGATGTCGCAGATGTTCGTTTTGGGCATGCAACGCGTTACGGAGCGATGACATATAACGGACAAACCGATGCGGTTGGTGGAGTAGTTATGATGTTGAAAGGTGCGAATAGCAATGATGTTGTCAACAGAATTAAAGAAAAAATTCCGACCATTCAGAAATCGTTGCCGGCAGATATTGTGATCGAACCATTTTTAGACAGAACAGATTTAGTAGATCGGGCAATCAGTACAGTTGAAAAGAATTTGATTGAAGGAGCACTGATCGTCATTTTTGTTTTAGTTGTATTTCTGGGCAATTTCAGAGCAGGATTAATTGTGGCTTCGGCAATTCCTTTGTCCTTGTTATTTGCTTTGGGAATGATGAATGTTTTTGGAGTAAGTGCCAATTTAATGAGTTTGGGAGCGATCGATTTTGGATTGATTGTAGACGGAGCAGTAATTATTGTTGAAGCTACTTTACATCATTTAGAATTAAGAAAATCGGTTCAGAGATTAACGCAAAGCGAAATGGATGAAGAGGTTTTTCTATCAGCTTCAAAAATCCGTGGAAGTGCTGCTTTTGGAGAAATTATCATTCTGATTGTATACATTCCGATTCTTACGTTGGTAGGAATTGAAGGCAAAATGTTTTCACCAATGGCTAAAACAGTAGGTTTTGCAATTTTGGGAGCATTGATTCTTTCACTGACTTACATTCCGATGATGTGCGCACTTTTCCTTTCAAAGAAAACATCTCACAAAGAAAATTTTTCGGATAAAATGATGAATTGGCTGCAAAAGATTTATCAACCTTTATTACAGAAAGCCATTAAAATTAAATATGTGATTGTTGGGCTTACCGTTGTGTTATTCTCAATTTCAGCATTGATTTTTAGCAGAATGGGTGGGGAATTTATTCCACAGTTGCAGGAAGGAGACTTTGCCTTTCATTGTATTTTACCTCAGGGAAGTTCATTAAGCCAAAGTATCGAAACTTCCATGCAGGCTTCCCGAATTATTAAACAATTTGATGAGGTGAAAATGGTGGTTGGAAAAACAGGTTCGGCTGAGGTTCCTACAGATCCGATGCCACCAGAAGCGACCGATTTAATTATTGTCTTGAAACCTCAAAAAGAATGGAAATCCAAAAAATCATACACTGAATTATCAGATGAAATTACAGAAAAGCTGGAAGTAATTCCCGGAGTTTTCTTTGAAGCAAATCAGCCGATTCAAATGCGTTTTAATGAATTAATGACAGGAATCCGACAAGATGTTGCGGTAAAGATTTTTGGTGAAAATATGGATACACTTTCTATTTATGCCGATAAAGTGAGCAAAGTCATTCAAAATGTTGAGGGTGCAACTTCTCCGCAGGTAGAAAGAGTGGGTGGACTTCCACAAATCAATGTTACGTACGACAGAACAAGAATTGCCAATTACGGATTGAATGTTGAAGATGTCAACAATGTTTTAAGTACGGCATTTGCAGGTAAAACTGCCGGTCAGATCTTTGAGAATGAAAGACGTTTTGATTTGGTGGTAAGATTAGACAGCGTGTATTGCACAGATATTGACGATGTGAGTAATTTAATGGTTCCAACCAATACCGGAACTCAGGTTCCATTATCTCAGGTAGCGAATATTGAATATAAATTGGGCCCTGCACAAATTAGTCGTGAAGCTGGAAAACGTAGAATTGTCATTGGTTTTAATGTCAAAGGAAGAGATGTAGAAAGCGTTGTGAAAGATATTCAGGGGAAACTCACAAAAGAGGTAAAACTTCCATCAGGATATTATTTCACGTACGGTGGCCAGTTTGAAAACTTAAAAGAAGCAAGTCAGCGACTTATGATTGCTGTTCCGGTATCGCTTCTACTAATCTTTATGTTGCTGTATTTTACATTTCATTCTTTCAAACAGGCAACTTTGATATTTACGGCGATTCCGATGAGTGCGATCGGTGGTATTTTCGCTCTTTTGTTAAGAGGAATGCCTTTCAGTATCAGTGCAGGAATTGGTTTTATCGCATTGTTCGGAGTGGCAGTTCTTAACGGAATTGTATTAATCGGAACATTCAATCAATTAGAAAAAGATGGCGTTACCGATGTGTTTAAAAGAGTAATTGACGGAACGAAAACCAGATTAAGACCCGTTTTAATGACGGCAACGGTAGCCTCTTTCGGATTTTTACCGATGGCAATAAGTACAAGCGCGGGAGCAGAAGTTCAGAAACCTTTAGCGACGGTTGTTATTGGAGGATTACTCTCCGCAACTTTCCTTACTTTATTTGTATTGCCGATGTTATATATTATTTTTAATTCTAAAATTAATATTAAAGATAAATTGCTGAAAAAGCCTTTAACGGTAATTATTTTAATAGGAACTTTGTTTTTAGGTCAAAATTTAAAAGCACAAAATTCAAGAGAAATTTCTTTGAATCAGGCGATAGAATTGTTACAGGAAAATAACCCTTCCATAAAAGCCAAGGATTTAAGTGTTCAGTCTTCTGAGGCATTGAAGCCAACCGCAAAAGAAATTCCTAAATTGGATTTCAGTGCACAGCTCGGACAATACAACAGCCCGAAATTTGACCAGTCTTTTTCTATTTCCCAAACGATTCCGTTTCCCACTTTGTTTAAAGCCAGAAAGGAATTAATTCAGGAAGAAATTAAAACCAAGAAGATTGAAAAACAGGTTACTGAAAATGAATTGATCAAACAGCTAAGATCTTATTTTTATCAGATTGAATATTTGCAGTACAATCAATCAAAATTGCAATACCTCGATAGTTTGTATGGCGATTTCATCAGAATTGCGACGGTGAGATTTAAAGCAGGAGATATTAAAAAAATAGAAATCAACACCGCGGAAACACAGAAAGGAGAGATCAATCTTTTGTTTCAGCAGAATAAGGTGTATCTGAATAATGCCTATAAAAATTTAAAGACCTTATTAAATACAGATGAAGATATTTCCATTTCGGATTCTCAAAAATATGAACCTTTAAAAGTTGAATATCTTTTAGACAATTCAACAGTGGAAAATCACCCGTCGATCCAGATTTTTAAACAGAATATGGAAGTGCTGGAAAAGAATAAAAATGTTGAAAAGGCGCAGGGATTACCGGATTTTAGTATTGGATATACCAATCAGTCCTTGATAGGTTTCCACACCTTAAATGGACAGGAAAAATACTATGGATCTGAGAATAGGTTTAATGCAGTGACGGTTGGAGTAGCTATTCCATTGACTTTCGGTGCTACAAAAGCAAGAATAAAATCGTTGGATTACCAAAAGCAGATGGAAGAAAAGAACGCGAAGTTTCAGCAGCAACAGCTGGATACTCAACTAAAAAATTCGTTCAGTCAATATCAGCAAGATCTTCAACAATATCAATATTATACAGATCAGGCGGTTCCTAATGCGAAAAGTATTGTAAAAGCCGCTCAGTTAGGCTATAAAACAGGAGAGATCTCTTATGTAGAATATTTGTTTGCGCTTCAGACAGCAACCAATATCGAACTGAAATATTTGCAATCTATTCAGCAGGTAAATCAAACTGTTGTCAATATTAATTCTTTAATCAACAAATAAAATGAAATTCAAATTTAATATCATCATACTTATTCTTCTGTCATTATTTCTAACGAGTTGTGGGAAATCTGAAAAAGCTGAAGAACCAAAACAAAAAACCGAAGAACATTCAGAACATGAAAGTTCGGAGTTTGCAGAACTAACGCAAGAGCAAATGACTGCGGTGGGGATTTCGTTAGGACAAATTGAAATGAAGGAGCTTACTTCTGTCGTTAAAGCCAACGGAGGATTGAGTGTTCCCAATAATAATAAAGCCAGTGCAACTTCTTTATATGGAGGCGTCATTAAGACATTGAATGTTCAGGTGGGAGATTTTGTAAAAAAAGGACAGGTAATTGCTACGATTGCCAACCCTGAGTTTATTCAATTGCAGGAAGATTATTTGACAACAGGAAGCAGGATTACTTTTGCAGAACAGGAATACAGAAGACAGAGAGAACTTTTCGATAATGATGCCGGAGCGAAAAAAAATCTACAAAATGCCGATGCCGAATTAAAAACTTTAAGAACAAAAAGAGCTTCTTTGCAAAGACAGATTCAGATGATGGGAATCAGTCCAGGAAATGTTTCCAACCAAAATTTAAGAACCGGACTTGCCGTTACAGCACCAATTAGCGGGACAATAAGTAATATTTTATTACAGATCGGAAGTTATATTGATGTTTCATCGCCTGTTGCAGAAATTGTTGATAACAGTTCTTTGCATCTTGATTTACAGGTTTTTGAAAAAGATTTACCATCAATAAAAGTGGGGCAGAAAATTCATTTTACATTAACCAATAATCCGGTGGAAGAATATGACGCTGAGGTCTACAGCATTGGAACAGCTTTTGAAAATCAAAGTAAAACCATTCCGATTCATTGTAAAGTAAAAGGAAATAAAAACGGTTTGATTGATGGAATGAATGCCACTGCGGTGATAAGTTTAGATAATAAATTAATGCCTGCAGTTCCGAACACGGCCATCACAAGTGCTGATGGCAAAGATTATATTTTTCTTGTAAATGATAAAAAAACCGAAGATCATAAAGATGAAAAATCTCAGGAGAAACACAATGAAAAAACCGTTAACTTTGAGAGGATAGAAGTGGTGAAAGGGACTTCAGAAATGGGTTATACAGCCATTACACCTGTGAAATCTATTCCGGAAGGAACAAAAATAGCAACAAAAGGAGCATTTTTTATTAATGCTAAGCTCACAAACTCTGGAGAACACGAACATTAATTTTCAAATATTATGAAAAAAGACATTGAAAATAAATTAATAGATAAAAATACCAAGCCTACAAGCATGAGGATTTTGGTGTATGATTTTTTGAGTTCTCAGGAAGCAGCTTTGTCATTGTCAGAAATTGAAAATTATTTTGATAATGCCGACCGAACCACAATCTATCGAACATTAAAAACTTTTGAGGAAAAAGGAATTGTTCACAGCATACAGGAAAATACCACGACAAAATATAAACTTTGCCACGATGGATGTGATGAAAGTACGCATAAAGACTGGCATCTTCATTTCTACTGTAAGATCTGTAAACAGACCACCTGTAAAGAAGATATTTCTTTTCCTGAGAATGTTCAGACGAATTTCAGGATTGATGAAATCAGGCTTTTCGCCAAAGGAATCTGTGAAAATTGTTTGGAAAGTTTGCAATAGTATTGCATTAAGTTTACACCTAATTTTGATTAAAATTATTCAGTTATGGAAGAATGTTGCAGTACAAAACCAAAAAAAGAGCATAATCATAGTCATGAAGGTCACGACCACGACCATTCTCATGATACAGGAGATCAATCTACGTTTCAGATGTTCCTTCCTGCGATCATCTCTTTTTCTTTGTTATTAATAGGAATAGCTTTAGATAATTATATTAAAACCAATTGGTTTACAGGCTGGGTTCGCTTAGTTTGGTACCTGATTGCTTATATTCCGGTAGGACTTCCTGTGTTAAAAGAAGCGTACGAAAGCATCACTAAAGGCGATGTTTTTTCAGAGTTTTTCTTAATGGGAATTGCAACCGTTGGTGCTTTTTCAATAGGAGAATATCCGGAAGGAGTTGCTGTAATGCTTTTCTATTCTGTGGGCGAAGTTCTTCAGGCGATGGCGGTGACCAGGGCAAAAAGTAATATCAAATCTTTACTCGATCAGCGTCCCGATGAGGTTACGATTTTGAAAGATGGAAAACCTGAAACTGTAAAAGCAGAAAAGGTAAATATTGGAGAAATCATTCAGTTAAAATCTGGAGAAAAATTAGGATTAGACGGTGAATTGCTGTCTGAAAAAGCCTCATTCAATACTTCTGCGCTTACCGGAGAAAGTAAACCGGATACCAAAATAAAAGGAGAAACGGTATTAGCGGGAATGATCAATCTCAATACGGTGAGCCAGGTAAAAGTAACAACGGCGTATAAAGATAGTAAACTGAGCAAAATTTTGGAGATGGTTCAAAATGCGACCGCTCAAAAAGCTCCGACCGAATTATTTATAAGAAAATTCGCCAAAGTGTATACACCAATTGTGGTGTTTTTGGCGATTGGAATTACGTTGTTACCTTACTTTTTTGTAGCCGATTATCAGTTTAGAGATTGGTTGTACAGAGCATTGGTATTCTTGGTGATTTCTTGTCCGTGTGCTTTGGTGATCTCCATTCCATTAGGATATTTTGGTGGAATTGGAGCGGGCAGCCGAAACGGGATTTTATTTAAAGGAAGTAACTTTTTAGATGTTCTGGCGAATGTTCAAAATGTAGTGATGGACAAAACCGGAACTATGACGGAAGGTGTTTTTAAAGTGCAGGAAGTTGATTTTAAAACTGAATTCAATAAAGATGAAATCCTAAAATTTGTCAATGCCTTAGAAAGTAAAAGTTCTCACCCTGTTGCAACAGCTATTCATGATTTTGTAGGAGAGATTGATCACTCTATTCAATTGGAAAATGTGGAAGAAATTGCGGGGCATGGCTTAAAAGCAACGATCGACGGGAAAGATTTATTGGTGGGAAACTTTAAGTTATTGGATAAATTCAATATCAAATATGACATCCAACCTGAAAATATTGTGTACACCTTGATTGCCATTGCTTACGATAAACAATTTGTAGGTTATCTTACGATTGCAGATTCCATCAAAGCAGATGCTCAATTAACGATCAATAAATTAAAGGCATTAAATGTACAAACCACCATGTTGAGTGGAGACAAAACTTCCGTAGTAAAATATGTAGCAGATCAATTGGGGATTCAAAATGCTTTTGGAGACTTACTTCCCGAAGATAAGGTGAATAAAGTCAAAGAAATCAAAGCTAAAAATCAAACTGTAGCCTTTGTGGGTGACGGCGTAAATGATGCACCGGTTGTTGCTTTAAGCGACGTAGGAATTGCGATGGGCGGATTGGGAAGTGATGCGACTATTGAAACTGCTGATGTTGTAATCCAAGACGATATGCCAAGCAAAATCCCGATGGCCATCAATATCGGAAAGCAAACAAAGAAAATTGTTTGGCAGAATATCATTCTTGCATTTGCAGTAAAAGCTGTTGTTTTAATACTTGGAGCAGGAGGTTTAGCCACCATGTGGGAAGCTGTTTTTGCGGATGTTGGAGTTGCTTTACTCGCTATTTTAAATGCTGTTAGAATTCAGAAAATGAAATTTTAAAAATTATCTCCCACGGATTACACAGATTTGCACAGATGATTGCGCATAATTAAGTTTAATTAAATAAAAATATACATAAACATCTGTGTAAATCTGTGTAATCCGTGGGGAAATAAAATCCAAATTCTTTCATCAACAAACAATCACCAACCAGAAAAATGACTTTCATCATATATCAATCATAAAAACAAATTTGAGTAGTATATTTGTAGAACAGAATTAATTATTGAAGTTTTTCATTTCCATATTTGTTATTTTCACCATTGCATTACGACCTGTTTTGCCATTGCTGAATTATGCGATAAATTATGATTACATTGTAAAAAATCTTTGTGAAAACAGAAACGTTCCACAATCTACATGTAAAGGAAAATGTTATGTTGAAAAAGAATTAGCAAAGACAGAAAAGCAGTCCAACAACAATCAAAATGTGAAAATTGCGGGATTAGATGTTTTCTTATCCAACGAAATATTTTCATTTTCAAATAAAAACCTGTCAGATATTTTAATAAAAAATCCTGATTCGGATTATCATAATTTCCATATCTCAGAATATTCATCCCGAATATTTCGTCCTCCTTTAGTTTAATTTTTTTTAAACTGAATTCTTAGTTGAATTTAATATTGAAATAAACTTAGCTATCAATTGCTGAGTGTAACGCCCTTGCGAACGTATCAGTGTGAGATTTGTAAAAAACTTGCAAACCTTGCGTTTAAAATAATTCAACATTAAATTTAGTTTAAATCTCAATCAATTTCATTCAATACTAACATTAATTTCAATTTTAAATTAAAATGAAATCAAAAATTATTTTAACAGCATTATTGTCTGTTTCATTAATGGCTTGTGCTCAGGAAACGCCTAAAGTAAAGCATAAAAAGAGTTCTGCGTCTTCAAAATCAAATACAACAAAAGTAAAATTTGCCAACGTTGAAGACCCGATTTGCCACATGCCAACAGAAGCAAATATGAAAGATACAGCAGTCTATAAAAATAAAACGTACGGTTTTTGCAGTGCTTACTGTAAGGACGAGTTCAAAAAAAATCCAGAGAAGTATGTCCAAAAATAATAAGACCAATAAAAGTGCAAAGCGCAAAGTAATAATTCCGCTTGCTGTTATTGCTTTACTTTTCTTGGGAATCGGGGTAGGAATGAGTTATTTTAAAAAGAGCCTTTATACAGTAATGAAGGTTCCGAATTTTGAACTGACCGATCAAAACAACAAGAAAATCACGAATAAAGATATGCTTGGAAAAGTATATTTGGTAGAGTTTTTCTTCAGCAGATGTCCGACAATTTGCCCTGTGATGAACAGCAATATGAGAGCGATTGAAGATGAGATCAATAATCCTGATTTTGGAATCATTTCCATAAGTATAGATCCGGAAAATGATACTCCTGAATTATTGAAACAACATGCAAAAAGAATTGGAGTAAAATCTCCCAACTGGCATTTCTTAACAGGAAATAGAGATTATATCGGAAAGGTCGCAGATCAGTTCGATATTTATGTAGGTGATAAAGAAGATGAAAGCGAAAATCTCAACCACAGCGGAATGATTGCTCTTGTAGATCAAGAAGGTAATATTCGATGCAGATACAATAAGGATAATATGCCGATTTTATATTATTCTGGTTTAAATTACGAAGATGCAGAAGGAAAAGTCCCAAAATTAACGGGTAAATATCACCCTGACAGAGAAATTTTAATTGAGGATATTAAGAAATTATTGAAGTAAAGGTAGGAAGTTAGATGTAGGAAGAGGGAAGTTGTAGCAGTTAGTATATAACTTCCAGCCTCCATCTCCCATCTTCCAACCTAGAAAATAATATTGTTTAACCACAAAAACAAAACGTTATGAAGATTATGAAAATAGCTGCTCTAAGTGCAGTTTTTGCGGCGCAGTTTGCGTTTGCACAGTTTAAGCAGACGCCTTTACCGTATGCATACAATGCGTTGGAAGGTTCTATCGATGCTCAGACAATGGAGATCCATTATTCAAAACATGCAGCAGCGTATGTAGCTAATTTGAATAAAGCAATTGCGGGAACTCCACAGGAAAAACAAACCTTATTTCAGATTCTTTCTCAGGTTTCGAAATCGACTCCTGCTGTAAGAAACAATGCGGGCGGACATTATAACCACGAGCTTTTCTGGACAATGCTTACTCCGGAAAAAAATACACAGCCTTCAGCAAAATTAGCGAAAGCAATTACTGAAAGCTTCGGAAGTATGGATGCATTCAAAGAAAAAATGGGTAAGGCGGGAGCAGACCGTTTTGGCTCAGGTTGGGCTTGGCTTTCGGTGGATAAAAACGGAAAATTATTCGTTTCATCAACGCCAAATCAGGACAACCCGTTAATGGATGTTGTAGAAGAAAAAGGAACTCCAATTTTGGGAATTGACGTTTGGGAGCATGCTTATTATTTGAAATATCAAAACAAAAGAGCAGATTATCTTGCCGCGATCTGGAATGTGCTCAACTGGAAATCAGTGAGCCAAAGATATGAAGATGCAGTAAGCAAGAAATAATTCATGAACTTAATTTGCAGCATATTTCTCACTTTATTTGTGGTATTCAGGCCTCTGGTACCATTGGTGGAGTATGCTGTAAATTATAATTATATCGCGAATGTTTTATGTATCAACAAAAGCAAACCCGAGCTTCATTGTAACGGAAAATGTTACTTGGGCAAAGAGCTTGCAAAAACCAATGATACCGATTCTTCGCCCTTAAACAAAACAAAAAATTCAGGACAGAAATTATTGGATATTTACATTCTTCCTGAGATTGCAGAAATCCAAAACACAGAAAAAATATCTCTCTTTAATTTCAAATTTTCATACAAAGCAGATTATTCTTTTCTGTTTTTACCCTCTATTTTCAGACCTCCGGTTTTTTAAGTTAATTTTTTCAAATCTTATTTTAACCACAAAAGTTACAAAAGCTTCTGTTTAAATCTTACGTAAAATAAGTGCACATAAGATGAAAATCAAAGATTTTCTCAAAACTTAAGTGTTCTATTAAAGCGTTAATTATTCACTTTAAAATTCTAAAGTGTTAAAGCTTTTGTGTCTTTTGTGGTTAGAAAAAATTGAATGTTATTTCATTCAACTCATATTTCTATTTTAAAAATTCAACTTAAAAAATCAACAATGAAAATTTATAAATTTTTATCATTATTCTGTATTGCCATTACTTTATTCGCTTTAAGCTCTTGTCGAAATAATGATGATGATTCAACCAATGAAACACCGGGAAATCTTCAGATAAAATTTGAAAACGGGTTTAATAATCTGGGAGATATTGTTTTAAATCAAACTACTCAAACCTCTTCACAAGGACAAAAGCATCAGCTTTCTGCACTAAAATATGTGGTGAGTAATATCAGTTTATTTGATGAAAACGGGAACGAATTTAAATACAATGAAAATAATCCTGACAAAGGCGCTTTTATCATTGATCAAGCGGATGCCGTGGCCGGAATTATTTATCTTAACTTAAATGGAATTCCAAAAAACAATTATAAAAAAATAAAATTCGGATTGGGAATCAGTCAAAATGCTTATCTGCTGGGGCAAGACGGGCAGGCAGAATTTTGGAATAAAGCCAAGCAAAAAGGCATGTCATGGTCTTGGGCAGCCGGTTATGTTTTCGTAAAACTGGAAGGGAAATATGGAACAAGTTCTCCTGCTACAGAATTCATGAATCACACCGGAAACATGGGAAATACCACAGCCAATAATACTCCAGATCTTTACCGAGAAGTTACGTTGAATCTTCCGACTACGGCAAGAGTTACCGCAACAATTACTCCATCCATTCACATTTTAGCAGATCTTAATCAGTATTTGAGTGGAGAAAATCCGCTTACTTTGACGTCTACCAATGACATGATGATGGGCTCTAGTCAACACTTGGTTAATGTAACCAATAACTTAACGAAGATGTTTAAAGTAGACCACGTTCACAATGATTAAAATAATTAAAACAGGAATTATTCTTTTCTCTTTTCTAAGTTTTGCATCGTGTTCTGATGAGGTGATTGAGCCGTTGGAAAAAGATGAAGCCTACAATCTTGAATTTCCTTCCTATTTTTCTGGAATGACTTTCGATCAATCCGGAAATCCTATTACCAAAAATGGAGTAGAGTTGGGAAGAAAATTATTCTATGAAGGTAAGCTTTCACGGAATAATACCATCTCATGTGGCTTTTGCCATATTCAAGAAAATGCATTTACTCATCACGGTCATACTGTAAGTCATGGCGTTGATGATAGAATTGGAATCAGAAACGCTCCACCGATTCAAAACATGGCATTTCTAAAACGATATATGTGGGATGGTGTAATTCATAATTTAAATGAACAGCCAATAATTCCAATAACCAACGAAGATGAAATGGATAGTTCGATGCCTGAAGTGATTTCAAAATTAAGTGCAGATTCGAAATATAAAAAATTATTCAAATCAGCGTATGGCGATGAAAGTATCACGGGAGAAAGAGTGTTGAAAGCGTTGTCACAATTTATGGCGACAATGATCTCGGCAGATTCAAAATATGACAGATTTAAACAGGGAAAAGAAAATTTTACTTCAGACGAAGCACAGGGAATGAATTTATTTCAACAAAAATGTGCTTCATGCCACAGCGGAGCATTATTTACAGATGAAAGTTTCAGAAATACAGGAATGTACTACAATACGCAGTTCAAAGACGCGGGACGATATCGGGTAACGCTTGATCAAAACGACTGGATGAAATTCCGGGTTCCGAGTTTAAGAAATATTGAATATACTGCGCCTTACATGCATGACGGGAGATTTTATACCTTAAATGCAGTACTTAATTTCTATTCAGATAATGTGGAAGATCAACCCAATCTTGATCCTCAATTAAAACAAAACGGACACATCGGAATTGCAATGAACGATCAGGAGAAGCAGTTTATTATTGCCTTTCTAAAAACATTGTCTGATAAAAACTTTATTTCAAATCCAAAATTTGCTGAGTAAACATGAAAAGAATACTATTAATAATAAGCTTGATTTTATGTAATTTATTTCAGGCGAACACAATCGGTGACAGTCTTTATATTCCAACTGATTTTCATGCAATGGTTTTTGATGATTGTGATGCTTGCGGATGTGCTGCAGGAAACGGTTCTTCTGGTTTTGAATCTTTATTGAATCCACAATTTATCGGAATTAAATATTTTGCGCAGCATTATAAAGCAAAAGAAAATCTATTTGTAAAGGATTTAACGCAGGATCAATATTTCAATACCATTCAGCTTTGGGGTAAAATTCCTTTAACTAAAAAACTAAGTGTGTATGCGAGTTTGCCATTTCATTTTCATGAAAAGAAAACAATGCAGGGTGATATTAAGATCAATGGAATTGGAGATTTGAACTTGATGGGAATCTATCAATTGATCAACTCAAAGGATAATATTCATCAATTAAATGGAGGAGTTGGAGTGAAAGTTCCCTTAGGAAAGTTTGACGAGAAAGGAATCACAGGCGTTAATCCGAGTTTTCAGCTAGGAACAGGAAGCTGGGATTATCAGATGGTTTTGAATTATAAATTTCAGAAAAATAAAGTTGCAGTTCTTTTAAATACAGATTATACGATTAAAATAGAGAACAAAAAGCATTATGATTTTGGAAACCAATGGAATTATTCAGCCACCGGATTCTATCAATTTATTTCCAATGAAAAAGTAATTTTTTCAGGAAAAGCAGGAATGCAGGGAGAAGTGTATGACCGAAATAAGCAGTTTCGCGAAGATTTACCCAATACCGCAGGAAGTGCTTTGTATGGGAAATTGGGTTTTGAAGCATCTTATAAAAAGTTTAGTTTGGGAAGTGAAGTAATGCTTCCCGCTTATTCTAATTTAGCAGGAGGAGATATTGAAGCGAAATCCCGATTGAGTGTTTTTATCAACTTTGGAATTTAACATAATTATTTGCATCCCGTTAAAATTTTAACGGGATGTTTTTGTTATTTAACTGAAAATCATTTAATTAATCAAAATATTGTATCTGCCGATAATTTTCTATCTTTGCCGAAATCTGGTGAGCCCTAAAAAGCGCTTAAAAGGGAATTCGGTGTAAATCCGGAACAGACCCGCTGCTGTAAGCTCCACAAAAAAGTTTTTGAAAATTATATCCACTGTTTTTTTAATGGGAAGGATTTCAAAAATGGAGTAAGTCAGAAGACCTGCCAGAAGATTTAACGTTTGACGCTTTCGTGGAATAAAGCTTAGGACAACAATGATTCTGTGCAGTTATTGCTGTGCTTTTCATTGCTGCTTTCTTATATCCATTAGCGTTATTATTTTCAAAGAGCTAATGGTATCAAAATTTACTTCTGGATGTTATAAAGTTATTATCACAATTTTTGTGCTAATGGCTCAATTATACTTTTCTCAAACCAGAAAAGACAGTATAAAAGAGAAATCGATTAAAGCTGTTAACATTTACAAAAAGAATTTTAAAGAGATTCTTCCTGCGCAGACCCTTTCAGGAGAACAATTAGAAAGACTGAACAGCCAGTCGGTTGCAGATGCATTGCGATATTTTTCCGGAGTTCAGATTAAAGATTACGGTGGGATTGGCGGAATGAAAACCATCAACATTCGAAGTTTAGGAAGCCAGCATGTCGGAGTTTTTTATGATGGAATTCAGTTAGGAAATGCCCAAAACGGATTAGTAGATCTTGGCCGTTTTTCACTAGATGACATTGAGGAAATTTCACTGTATAACGGACAGAAAAGCGAAATTTTTCAACCTGCAAAAGACTTTGGATCGTCAGGTTCAATTTATCTTCAGCCTAAAACTCCAAGCTTTAAAGGAAATCAGAAAACAAATTTCGTTGTCAGATTAAAAAACAGTTCTATCGATCTTTTTAATCCGTCATTTCGTTTAGAACAGAAAATTTCGGATAAAGTTTCTGCAAGTTTTAGTTCAGAATTTATGCAGAGTGATGGTGTTTATAAATATAGATATTCGCGGAAATATCCTGACGGAGCAGTTGCTTATGATACGATTTTTAAAAGATTTGATTCTGATATCAAAGCAAAACGTTTTGAGACGAGCGTTAACGGAACTTTAAGTAACGGAAGCTGGAATGTAAGAGGTTACGGCTATTTATCAAACCGAGGAATTCCCGGAGCTATTGTAAACAACCGTTTTGATGCAAGAGGGCAAAGAATGGTTGATGAAAATTATTTCGTTCAGGCTAATTTCAGAAAAAAGATCTTTCCAAAATTTGAAACACAGTTCAAAGCTAAATTTGCATACGATTATACTAAATATGTAGATACGGTTTCTTCAATTAAGATTCAGAATCAATATATCCAGAAGGAGCTATATCTTTCTTCTTCCAATCTGTATTCTATTACCCCGAATTGGGATGTGAGTGCTAGTGTAGACTTTCAGTATAATACGCTGGATGCCGATTTGAGGCAGTTTTCTTATCCTACCCGTTATACTTCGCTTGTGGCTTTTGCAACAACTTATCAATGGAACAGATTCAAATTTTTAGGAAGTGTTTTGGGAACTTTTGTTCATGAAAAAGTAGAGCTTAACACCAAAGCTCCCGACAAAACAGAATGGACGCCGGCCGCATTTTTAAGCTATCAGCCTTTTGATTCTAAAGATTTTACGGTACGAAGTTTCTATAAACGTATTTTCAGGATGCCTACTTTCAATGATTTGTATTACACTTTAATCGGAAGCTCTTCTTTAAGACCCGAATTTACGGAGCAATACGATCTTGGTTTTACCTATCAAAAATTTTACGATAATAATAACTTTTTTAAAGGCTTTTATGTAAAAGTGGACGGATATTTCAATCAGGTGAAGGATAAAATTATTGCTTCTCCTAATGGAAGTATGTTCCGATGGACAATGCAGAATCTTGATTATGTTGAAATTTTGGGTGCAGATGTCAATATTCAGGCAGAATTGCAGGTCGGAAAAGTAAAAATCAAACCATTATTAAGCTACACTTATCAAAGTGCAAGAGATTTTTCCGACAGGGAAGAGTCTTTCTTTGGAGATCAAATCCCTTACACACCTTGGCACAGCGGAACATTTACTTTAATGGCGGATTATAAGGATTGGGCTTTCAATTACAGTTTCATTTATGTAGGAGAGCGTTACGATATCAATCAGAACAATATTGCTGTTAATCATATACAGCCTTGGTATACGCATGATCTATCGATACAGAAAAAATTCAATTGGAAATCTCATCAGTTTAAAGCAAGTTTTGAAGTGAATAATGTTCTGAATCAATACTATGAAGTTGTCTTGAGTTACCCGATGCCGGGAAGATTTTTTAAACTTATTCTAAGTTATACATTATGAAAAAATTAAACTTTTCTCTGCTGTTGTTTGTATTTGTCTTTCTGGTTTCATGCCGTACAGACGAATATATCATCCCTGAAGAGCGGGAAAATCTGGCTCAGCCGGAAAATACTGCGATCAAAGGTTTTTATCTTTTGAACGAAGGAAATATGGGAACCAATAAAGCCACACTAGATTTCTTTGATTATACAACAGGAACTTATCGCAGGAATATTTACGGAGAGATTAATCCTACTGTCATAAAGGAATTGGGGGATGTTGGAAATGATATTCAGATCTATGGCGGTAAAATGTACGCAGTCATCAATGTTTCCAATAAAATTGAAGTGCTGGATGCAAAAACGGCAAAACGTATCAAAACCATTCAATTGGAGAATTGCAGATATATCACTTTTAAGAATGGAAAAGCCTACGCGTCAAGCTATGCCGGCCCTGTTTCTCTTGATCCGAATGCGCCTTTGGGTAAAGTAGCAGAGATCGATACGGTTTCTCTTTCCATTCAACGAGAAGTGACGGTTGGATATCAGCCCGAAGAGATGGAAATTATAGGAAATCAACTTTTTGTAGCTAATTCGGGAGGGTATAAATATCCAAATTATGACAGAACCGTTTCTGTGGTTGATCTTTCGACATTTAAAGAAACCAAGAAAATAGATGTTGCGATTAATCTTCATCACATCAAAAAAGATAATTACGGCGATTTGTATGTGACTTCAAGAGGTGATTATTATACAATTCCGTCGAGTTTGTATTTGGTTGATCCTGTCACAGGAATGGTGAAGAAAGATTTTCATATCGGAATAAGTGAAATGACGATCGTTAATGACAAACTCTATTATTACGGAAACGAATTCAATTACAACACGCATACCTACAAAAAATCTTTCGGAATTATTGATGTTAAAACAGAGCAGATCATTTCGAATAAAGTGATCGATCAGGAATATGTTGACTTGATCAAAACACCTTACGGAATTGCCGTAAATCCAATCACAGAAGATATTTACATTACAGACGCGAGAAATTATGTTTCCACAGGATTTGTGTATTGTTTTGATAAAAACGGACACTTCAAATGGAAAACCGAAGGCGGAAATATTCCCGCGCATTTCACTTTTTTATATAAATAAATTACCCAAAATATGGATAAAAATATTTTTAAAATTTTAAAAACCTCATTCTTTGCTTTTCTTCTTATTGGAATTATAGGTTGTAAAAGTGATAATGATGAAGAGGTAAATAATGATAATTCTTCTTTTGAAGGGTTGAAAGAAAACTATACGATTGATCGTTTCAAAGTTTTAAACATTACCCCGAAATTAAACGGGAAACTAACATGGAGTATCAATGATTCTATTATTTCTGAAAATTCTGAATTGGATTTTATCAGTCCTGTTGTAAAAACGTATCCTTTAAAATTAAAAGTTGAGAACAACGGAACGGTAAAAACATACACTTCTTCAATCTCAGTAAATCATGAAGCGGGAACTTACAGCAAATATATTTCTAATGTTTTTGATTTCCGTCCGGCTGTAGGGCAGTTTATCAATGAAATTCCGGAATATCTCTCAGGAAATACAGCAAATGATATGATCCAAAAAGCTAAAGAATCTTTAGTTGGAAGCAATTCTACAATGGTTACGCTTGGAGGTTATGGCGGATATGTTGTTTTTGGTTTTGATCATACGATTCCGAATATGAATGGAAGAGATTTTAAAGTTTTGGGAAATGCTTTCTTCGGAAATGAAGCCAATCAGCCCCGTTCTGGATCTTGCGAACCGGGAATTATCATGGTTGCCTACGACAGAAACAAAAACGGAAAACCCGATGACAACGAATGGTACGAGATCGCCGGAAGCGAATATTTTAAAAATACAACCGCTAAAAACTATAGCATCACTTATTTTAAGCCCAACGAAAACAAGCCACCTGTTCCTGGAACTGAATTTTGGCAGACTGATGTTGAGTACATTAAATGGCAGGACACTCTTGGGAATGTAGGATTTAAAACAAGAAACACCTTCCATGCACAAAGTTATTATCCTTTGTGGATTAATGATACTTCTTACAGTTTTACAGGAACCAGACTTCAGGGTAATTTTTACGATCAAAGCGGAACAGGAGCTTATTGGGTAGGGAAGTCTTATGATTTCGGATATGCAGATAATGCTCCGAATAATGATGAAGCATCCAATATCGATATTTCCTGGGCAGTTGACCAAAACGGGAATTATGTAAAACTTCCGGGTGTAGATTTTGTGAAAGTGTACACAGGAACCAATCAGGAAGCAGGCTGGCTTGGAGAAGTTTCTACGGAGGTTGCCGGAGCTTACGATTTACATTTAAATTAAAAAATTTAACAATAAAATATTTAAACTAATTAAAAATGAAAAAGTTTTATCTTTTAACGATGCTTTTTCTGTTTGCATGTTTTACGAATGCGCAGATAAAAGTTCAGGGAGTGCCCCGAAATGATATTCAGCAGAATATTACGACTCAAAATCAGACAAACAATACGACTTTAACGTTTGCTGATGTTCAATATTGGGTTGGGACAGGTTCTAATCAGGCTGCTTTTGTGGTACAATGGAACGACAGCAAAAATCCGGATGCTCTAGTTTGGGGATTCAGATGGGACGGAAATGCTACAGGTGAAGATATGTTGAAAGCGATTGCAAAAGCAGATCACAGATTCTATACTTTGTTGTATCAGGGAACTCAGTTCGGTTCGGCAATCGGCGGACTTGGTTTTGATCTAAATGGTGCAAACACAAACGCTCTTTACAAAAACGGAAACGTTACTTATCCTTATTACCCTGTTGACGGAATTGTAAACACTACAGCTTACGATTTTGATGATTATACCGCAGCAGATGCTGCAGATCATTGGTCTTCAGGATGGACAACCAACGGATATTGGTCATATTGGGTAAAAGATCCTACTGATGCCGATTTCGGATATTCAGGCGTTGGAGCTTCAACCCGTGCTTTAGTAAACGGATCTTGGGATGTTTGGAATTTTAATGCAGGATTTTCAGATTTTCCTATTTCTTCAACGATGACTGCGGTTTCACCATATATTTCTTCAACTAATTTCACTAACGGATATTTTATCGTGAATGAAGAATGGTTCGGTCATACCAATGGTTCTGTAAATTTTGTTGATAATAATGGAAACATTAACTATCGTGTCTACAGCAATGCGAATAACAATCAGGCTTTTGGAGCAACGACTCAGTACGGAACAATTTACGGAGATAAATTTTACTTTATCTCAAAACAAGCTGCTGACGGTGGAGATACTCAATACACACCTGGAGGAAGATTGGTTGTTGCAAATGCTTCAACAATGCAGAAAATTGCTGGATTTAATAATATCGGCGGAGGAGACGGAAGATCTTTTGTTGGTGTGAATGAACACAAAGGATATATCGGAGCTTCTAACGGAATTTATACATTTGATATTGATAATTTAGCGGTTGGAACTTTAATTCCTACAACCGGAGGAGGAAGCCAATATGCAGGACAGATCGGAAATATGATCCGTACTTCACAATATGTTTTTGCAGTAAAACAGGCTGCGGGAATTTTAGTTATCAATCCTAATACAGATACGGTTGTGGCTACCATTGCAGGTTCTTTCCATTCTATTGTTCAGGCTAAAGACGGAAGTATTTGGACGGTTCAGGATCAAAAAGTGGTAAATATCAACCCTGTGACTTTTGCAAAAACAGAATACGCAATCCCAACAACAAAATATATCGGAGCTTGGGGAGCTTGGAATGCAGGTAGCTTTACAGCAAGTAATCAGCAAAATGCTTTATATTGGATCAATTCTATCAACAGTTTCGCTTCAGGAACTCAGATCGTTAAATTTGATATTAATACAAAAACTTTTAACGAAAATTTTGCAGCAATTCCGGGACAAACAGGAACTTACAAACAAATTCCTTATGGAGCAGCTTTACGTGTAAATCCTGTTACTGACGAGATTATTTTAAATACTACAGAAAGCGGTTACGGAGCTCATTACCAGAAAAACTGGATACATACATTTAATAATACAGGAACTTTAACCAACACAAAAATATTAAACGATTATTACTGGTTCCCGGCGATCACGGTTTTCCCTGATACTACGAATCCTGTGGTTAGCAATACGTTCCCTTCTCAGGTTTCTGTGAACGGAACATCTACAATTGATTTAAAAACTGTAATTTCTGATGGTGATAACTTAGCTGCGGCTATTGTTAAATCTATCAAATCAAACAGTAATACAGCGGTAATTTCTGCGGTGATCAACGCTAATGAAGAGTTGGTTCTTACACCTCAAGGTTCAGGAACGGCTGATATTGTGTTAAGTTTTAATTCAAATGGTAAAGTTGTTGAAAAAACACTTACCGTGAATGCTACTAATTCTACTTTGGCAACTGCTGAGGTTAAGAAGCTTCAATTCGGTATTTATCCAAACCCAACGACAGATGTTTTGAATATTAAAACTCAGGATAAAATTACCAATGCTGTGATCTTTGATCTTTCAGGTAAGATGATCAATGCACAGATCAATAATGGACAAATCAACGTAAGCTCTCTTACAAAAGGAATGTACATCTTGAAAGTAGTAACTGATAAAGCAGTTTATCAACAGAAATTTATTAAGAACTAATTACAGTTCGGAAAGAATTTTATTTTTAATAATTAGATAACGAAACCCTTTACTATTGCAGTAAAGGGTTTTTTATTATTAGCTTAAATTTTTATTTTTTAAATTAAAAAACGAGAAAATATCTATCTTCTTTGTCATTCCGGAGGAATCTAGACATAGCTTGTGAAAATTATTCTGTTAATTACTTTGTTGAGATTCCTCCGGAATGACAAACTACATGAATAATAAAGATTTAATAATTAAAATTTATTTACTCTTTTTTGTTCCTTGAATATTCGGTAAAAGAGCAGTGATGATTCCCATCAAAGGTAAAAATGCACAGATTTTAAATACATATTCAATACTTGTATCATCGGCAACTGCACCTAAAACGGCAGAACCAATTCCACCCATTCCGAACATGAACCCGAAAAATAATCCGGCAACCAAACCAATTTTATCAGGCATAAGATCTGTTGCGTATACCAAAATGGCAGAAAATGCTGATGCAATGATCAATCCGATGATAACGGCAAATGCAATCGTCCAAACCAATGAAAGATAGGGAAGACAAAGCGTAAATGGAGCAGCACCTAAAATGGAGATCCAGATAATTTTCTTTCTGCCATATTTATCACCCAATTTTCCGCCTAAAATAGTTCCGACCGCAACTGCTGCAAGAAACATAAATAGATACAATTGAGAATCCTTTACAGAAATATGAAATTTATCAATCAGGAAGAATGTAAAATAATTCGTCATTGAAGCCAGATAAATGTATTTTGAAAACACCAAAGCCAATAAAATACTCACAGAAAAGATTACTTTTTTTCTTGATAACTGAATATTAACAACCAAATCCTTATGTTTTGCTGTTTTTTTGAAGGCTAATCTTTCAGCATACCAGTTTCCGATTCTCCATAACAGGATAATTCCGATAAAAGCGGCGATGGCAAACAGTCCAACGTATCCCTGACCTAAAGGAAGCACAATAAGAGCAACCAATAACGGCCCGATCGCACTTCCGGAATTACCCCCTACCTGAAAAATAGATTGAGCAAGTCCTTTTTGTCCACCCGAAGCGAGTTGGGCAACCCTTGAAGCTTCTGGGTGAAATATAGATGAACCCATTCCGATCAAAGCAACTGAGATTAAAATGACATAATACTGATGAGCTGATGCCAAAAGTAAAAGCCCTGCCATTGATAATCCCATTCCGATGGCTAAAGATCTGGGATTTGGCTTTTTATCGGTGTAAATTCCGACAAATGGCTGTAAAATTGAGGCTGTAAGTTGAAATACCAAAGTAATAATCCCAATCTGCGAAAAAGATAGGCTAAACTCGCCTTTTAGAATTGGATATAATGATGGGATGGTAGATTGGATCAGGTCATTCAAAAAATGCGAAAAACTGATCATAAATAAGATTGGATAAACAATTTTGTTCGTGTCAATTGTTTTAGTCTGTATGTTATCCATAGAGTGGTTGTTTTAAATTCATCTTGTCATCTGATGAATTTTGTTATGATTTTAATGATTTATTTTATTCCTAATATAATTTTTCAACAATTTTTTGAGCAATAAGAGCTGCTTTCTCTGGATCTTTATTTTCAATGCTGTTATAAAGTTCTGTATGTATCTTCTGTGAAATTTTAAAAGAAGGGGTATTATTGTTATGATTGGTTTCGAAACTTCTAAGAATATTTTTGCTTGCAATTTTATAGATTTCCTTTAAAAGGGTATTTCCACAAGCTTCAGCTATCGCAACATGAAAGTTAATATCTGCTAGATAACATTCTTGTGCTTTGTTTTCTTCAGCAAATTGCTCTCTAAGATCTAAGTAAGCTTTAATTGTTTTTAATTCTTTCTCCGTATGATTGATGGCTGCTTTTGCTGCGATTTTTGAATCCAGCAGAGATCTTACTTCAAGAACTTCTTCAATTTCTGCTTTACTCATTTGAATATCCAATGATTCCTGAATGTTTTTAGAAACTACAAACGTTCCCACACCCTGTTGGACGCTCAATACTCCTTTAATCGATAGAATTTTTATCGCCTCACGAATGCTTGATCGTCCTACACCATAGATTTTCATTAGCTCTGGTTCGATGGGTAATTTTTCACCGACAGGATATTCATCATTAAGAATTCCTTCGATCAATCTTTCCGCTACTTCTTGAGCTAATGTTTTTCTTTGAATTTGCATAGTATATACATCTTATCATCTGATGATTGCAAAGATAAGCTTTTTATAAATATAACAGAATAAATTATGTCAAGAATAGTTTATAATTAAGAACAAAAAAAAAGAGACTTTAAAAATAAAGTCTCTTTTGTAGCCCGTAGGGGAGTCGAACCCCTCTTACCAGAATGAAAATCTGAGGTCCTAACCGATAGACGAACGGGCCATCTACCAAACTGTAATTAGATTACAGGGTTAGTATTTTGTTTTTATAAGTTTCAACTCTTATTTTAATTACCCGGTTAGTAGTAATTAAGTCTTGTAGCCCGTAGGGGAGTCGAACCCCTCTTACCAGAATGAAAATCTGAGGTCCTAACCGATAGACGAACGGGCCAACTATACTGATTAAGCTAGTTTATTAACGTGCTTAGTAAGTTTGCTTTTTAAGTTAGCAGCTTTGTTTTTGTGGATAATATTTTTCTTAGCTAATTTATCCAATAAAGAGATAACTTTTGGCAATTGCTCTACAGCAGCAGCTTTGTCTTCTTCATTTCTTAAAACCTTCAAAGCTGTTCTTGCAGTCTTGTGATAGTATCTGTTACGAACTTTTCTAACTTCGTTTTGTCTTATTCTTTTTAATGCTGATTTATGATTTGCCATATCGTTTAAATGTGAGTGCAAAAATAAAAACTTTTTTGATACCTGCCAAATTATTTTTGACTTTTTTTGAAAATTTTTAATTTTCTTCTGAAAGGTACTTTTTAAGCTTATCTATTGCTTGTTCTATTTTAAAATTTTCTTGTTCTTTATCTATTCTCTTGATAATATTTTCCAACATTATCATTGCGTTGTTCCATTCTCCGGTGGTGTTGGTGAAGGTGAGTCCGTCAATTGTAACTTCCATCGCTCCTCTTTCTCCACTCTTGTAAAGTCTGAAACTTATTTTATCATCCTTGCCTGTTATCCCATCTTCATTGATCTTTAAATCGTAACTTTTTGGGTTAGAGTGGATTTTATTAAAAAGCAGCTTGGCTTCTTGTATTTTTAAATCCGGCATGATATAAAATTATTTGTAAATCTTTTCGGAAATACATCCTTCGGATTTAATAAATTAGTATTCATCATTTTGCTTTTTCTTAATTTGGGATCATAGAACATTAGGGATTTAATGTTTTTCACCTATTTTCTCTCATTAAGAATAAATGCGGTTGCAAAATTAAATAAAATTTTTCAATTTTCTCTCATTTTTGCTTACCAGAATACTTTTTTCTGTAGTCTATAGGAGAATCGAACTCCTGTTGCAAGGATGAAAACCTTGAGTCCTAACCACTAGACGAATAGACCAAATTTTGAGGTTGCAAAAGTAGAAATTAACTTTTAAACTTCAAAATTATTTTTCACTATTTATAAACTTTTTGAATGACCGTATTTTTAACTCCTTTAGCTTCAATCTCTTTCTGAAGTTTCACAGCATCCTCTAAAGTGAACAGTTTTCCGTAAGTATAGTAGAAAGTACCGTCTTCTTTGTTTCTTTCAACATCTTTCAGGGTTTGAATGATGAATGAATTGCCATTTAATTTCTCACCTACAAAGACTTCAAGAGTGTAATATCCGGTGCTTAATTTTTGATTAGGCATAAATCCAACCGCAAATGCATTTCTAAACCCTGCATCTTTAGCTGTTCTTAAGTTAATATCTTTCACAGAAGCCATGTTGGTAACTCCGTAATAGTATTTGTACTGTCCGTTCTCTTTGATAGGAAGAATGTAGTTTAATCCTTTTAGAGCAGGATCATTATCGTTATACTTCGTAGGAGAACTCATTAATAATATTCTGAAATCGTTCTTTAATGCAACTTCGGCTGGCTTTTCAGGTTCAGGTTTTTTGGTTGTTGAACTGTATGCTCCTCCAGATTTTCTGTCAACCGCTTTTTTATAATCGATGATGGCGGTGTAAATACTCATTGCAATTTCATCCTGACCTTTTTCTGATGCTAAGTAATGACTTTCCTCAGGATGATTGATAAATCCTGTCTCAATAAGTACCGAAGGCATCGCATTCATACGAAGAACGTGTAAGTTCTTTTGGAAAACACCTCTTGAGAATCTTTTATCTTTTTCAACAAAATTTCCTTCTACCAATCCGCCTAAAAGAAGACTGGATTCCAAATATTTGCTTTGTTGAAGTTTTAGGGCAATTAATGATTCGGGAGAACTGGCGTCGTAAGAACCAAATGTCTGTTTATCTTTTTCGTCAAGAAAGATCACATCATTCTCTCTCTTTGCAACTTCTAAGTTGGTATCATTTTGATCTGGACCTTGTACATAAGTTTCGGTTCCGTAAGCGCCGGATCTTTGTGCAGAATTACAGTGTACCGATACAAAAAGATCTGCTTTGCTCCTGTTTGCAAGGTTGGTTCTGTCCGATAAAGAAGGATATTCATCATATTTACGAGTGTAAATTACTTTAAAGTCCTTATTTTTCTCCAGCATATTACCAATTTTTAACACAACGGCTAGGGTAACATCCTTTTCCGCGACTCTTCCGATGTCGGCGTAGTTTCTATTGGCTCCATGGTCACTTCCCCCGTGTCCGGCATCTAAAACGATGGTAAATTTCTTCTGTGAAAAAATAAAATTACAGACCAGTATCAGGAGAAATGATAAAATTATTTTAAAATTTTGTTTGTGCATCTTACAGTTTTAAAAATTATATTAATTTTGAGCCTGAATTATATACATTATAAATATATACAAAAATTGGTCAAAACCGTCTTCAAAAATATATTACAAATTTCAATTATCCTAATTTTTAACAGTTTTTTAGCACAGCAAACGTCTGAAAAATTGCCTAAAAATGCGGTTAATGATACTATTTCCAAAAAGGATACCATTGTTGTAAAAAAAGAGTCTTTAGAAGATATTCTTCAGACTAAAGCAGATAATATCCGTAGAGACTTCCCTAAAAAGATGATTTACCTGAACAAAAAAGCTCAGGTGAAGTATCAGGATATGCAGATTGATGCAGATTATATCTCCATAGATGAACAAAAAAGTCTAATGTATGCGAGAGGTAAACAGGATTCTTTAGGGAAAATCATCGAGCCGGTTATTACAACTCAGGCTGGAAAAAAATATGAGACCGACGAGTTTCAATATAACACCAAAACTAAGCAGGCAATTGCTTTTAATGCCCGAACCGAAGAAAGTGAAGGAGTAATTATCGCTAAAAAGACAAAAAAATATAACGATTCTGTCTTTGCGATGAAAAATGCGCTGTATACAACCGATGAGTATTTTATCAAGAAAAAAGATACAGCGGCGGATTATCACATGCTTGCTTCCAATATCAAATTAATTAAAACTAAAGAAAAATCTCAGATCATAACCGGGCCGATTCAATTATATATTGAAAGAGTTCCGACGCCTTTGATTATGCCGTTTGCTATTTTGCCTTTTTCTGATAAAAGATCGGCAGGTATTCTAATCCCGAGTTTTGGGGAAAGGCAGGATGTAGGTTTCTTTTTAAATGGAATAGGATATTATCAACCGATTGGAGAGCATTTTGACCTTAAAGTTCTTGCCGATATTTATACAAAAGGGAGCTGGAATTTAAGACCTGAAATGAATTATCTAAAGAAATACCGCTACTCCGGAAACTTCTCCGCAGATGTCGGAACAATGGTAAGAGGGATCAAAGGTCTTGATGATTATAATAAAAACAGTACCTACAGAATTGCTTGGAGACATACTCAGGATACAAAAGCGAATCCTTTTCTAACGTTCTCTGCTTCCGTAGATATTGTAAGTACTAAATTTTATAATAATACGCTGAATAACAATTATATTTTAAATCAGAATGTATTAAATACTCAGCAAAACTCAACTGTAACGATTACAAAAAGGTTCTTGAAATTACCGATTACGATTACAGGAACAACTTCTTATTCTCAGAATTTTGCAACGGGACAGGCAGATTTACGTTTGCCACAAATGAATGTTGCAATCAATCAGTTTTATTTATTTAAATCTAAAACAGGGGTAAGACAAGGTTTATTAGAAAATATTACAGTAAATACAGGAATCAATTTAACGAATTTCGTAAGAACTGAAGAAGGCGAACTTTTCAAAAAAGAAATGTGGGATAAAATGGAGACTGGGCTTAAAAATAATATTGCGCTATCTACAAACACCACTCTTGCAAAATATTTTACCTTCACATTAGGAGCAAATGTTGATAATGCTTTAACAACAAAAACGGTCAATAAATTCTACGATCCTATCGCCAATAAAGATATTACTGAAACAAATAAGGGAATTACCGGATATTCTACATTCTCAACAACAGCAAGTATTCAGACAACGTTGTACGGAATGATGAAGTTTAAAAAAGGAGCTGCAATAGAAGCTGTGAGACATATGATGACGCCGAGTATCGGATTTACTTACTCTCCTGATTTTGGAGGTTCGGGCTTTGGATATTATAAAAACTATTACAATGCAACGGGAGCTTTAACGCCTTATTCAATTTTTGAGGGAGGTATAGTTGGAAGTCCTTCAAGCGGATTGGTTGGAGCTTTAGGATTCAATATCGGAAACAATATTGAGATGAAAGTGAAGTCTAAAAGCGATTCTACCGGAGTAAAAAAGATCAAAATATTTGAATCTTTAAACCTTTCCGGAAGTTATAATTTTGCGGCTAACGATCACCCTTGGTCAATCTTTACGATCAACGGACAATCTTCTTTCTTCAATAATAAGCTGAACGTAAATACAAGTTTGTCTTTAGATCCATATAAAATCATATATCTTCCGGGACAGGATACTGGTGGTATCAGAACGGAGGAGTTTGGTCATTTCAGTGTACAAGGATTTAACGTGCAGTTGTCTTATCCTTTAAGCAGTGAGATTTTTGGAGAAAAAACAGATTACGCTAAAAAATATAAATCAAAAGGAGAAATAAGAAATGAGAATTATTATTTTGATGATGATAATTATGCTCGTTTCGATCAGGCATGGACGTTGAATGTGAATGCAAACTATGCCTATACAAAAACTTCAGGAAATAGAATTCCTACAAGAATGGCATCGGTAGGATTAGACGGTAGTCTTAAATTGACTCCTTTCTGGAACATCAACGGAAGTACCCACTACGACATGGTAACGAAAGAATTGGCGTATACAAGGATTGGTTTCTCAAGAGATCAACGAAGTTTTACCATTAATTTTAACTGGGTTCCTTTCGGACAGTATAAAGTGTACGACTTCTTTATTGGTATAAAAGCTAATATTTTAAGTGATGCATTGAAATATAAAGACAGAAGTTTCACGCAGCCAAACTCACCTTTCTAAATATCATATTGATATTTGAATATAAATTTTATATTTGCACCCAAAATAAATTCTAATGAAATCACTGTTGACTGAATTTTCTAACAGACCAATACAAGAAGCGGTGATTGCATATGACCTTAGAAAAAATTAAGTACCTACATATGAAAAAAGTAATCAACACAGTGAATGCACCTGCAGCTATCGGACCATACTCTCAAGCAAATCTTGCAAACGGAGTACTGTATATTTCAGGTCAGATCCCTGTAGATCCTGCAACTGGTAAATTGGTAGAAGGAATTGAAAAAGAAACGCACCAGGTAATGAAAAACCTTGAAGCAATTCTTACTGAAGCTGGAATGACGTTCAAAAACGTTGTAAAAGCAAGCATTTTCCTTAAAAGTATGGATGATTTCGCGGTAATGAACGATATTTATGCGTCTTATTTGGATGCAGAGAGCTTTCCGGCTCGTGAAACTGTGCAGGTTTCTTGCTTGCCTAAAAATGTTGATATTGAAATTTCTATGATCGCACACCAGGATTAATGAGCTTTATAAGAAATACATTTGCGGTTTTGGTGGGTCTCGTTATCGCGGGGCTTATTATCACTCTTGGTATAAGGGTTTTTCCGCAATGGGTTACTTTTGAAGCATTTGCTCCGTTTGAGCATTGGCAGAGGTTTCTTTACAGTATGAAAGATGATGAGGCTTTCTTTGGCTTCCTTTTGTTTATTTCCGGATTAGGGAGTACTTTTGGAGGGGTGGCGACGGCAATCATCGTGAAGTATGCTAAAGTGGCTTATGCTATCCTTATTGGCTTTATTATGTTGTTTATAGCCATGCTGGATGTTATTATTTTTCCTTATCATCCTACGTTTTATAAAATATCTATTTTCCTTACGTTTTTCCCTTTCGCTTGGATCGGAGGTAAGATTGTTGAAGTAATTTATGAACGGAAGAAGAAAAGAAGGATCGCCGAGAAAATGAACAATAAATCATAAATGAAAAAACCGCTGCAAATTCTGTAGCGGTTTTTCTTTGATATGAAAATGTTTAGCTTAAATTTTATTAAGGCATTTTGAAACCTTTTGTGTAAATTCTTCCGTATTCATCTACAAATTTCACCTGTACGTTTCCTTGGTATTTATCTAACACTTTTTCAACGTCTTTTTGAGAGTTTACAGGTTTGCCGTTGATTTCTACTACAATGTAATTATCTACGATTCCTATTTTGGCCATTTCGCTGCCTTCTGATACGTTTTTAGCAACAACACCGCTCGTCAATCCATAATCTGTTTTGAATCTTTCACTTAATGGTTCAAAATCTGCTCCGATTTTTTCTCCTATACTTAAATCAGCCTTTGTTCTTGTGGAAGTTCCGCCTTTTTGATCTTTTAAGGTTACGGTTGTCATGTTTTCTTTACCGTTTCTTAGGTAAGCAACCTGTACTTTATCACCAGGACGTTTGCTTCCGATAGCGATAGATAAGTCGGCGAAATCTGTAACGTCAGAGTTATCAATCTTAGTGATAACATCACCAATTTTCAGACCTGCATCTTCTGCACCGCTACTGTCTCCGAATCCTGTAACATAAACTCCTGAACCAGACTTGATGTTAGTCTTTTTCTGCTTGTTATAAGCCTGAACCTGCATATCATCAGAAAGATCTAGAGACTGTACTCCAAGGAATCCTCTTTGTACGATTCCGAATTTCTTGATGTCTTCAACAATTTTTCTTGCCAAATTAGCAGGAACAGCAAATCCGTATCCTTGATAATATCCTGTTGTAGATTGGATTGCTGAGTTGATACCAATAAGCTCTCCATTTGTATTAACTAAAGCTCCTCCTGAGTTTCCTGGGTTGATGGCAGCATCCGTTTGAATAAAACTTTCAATCGGGTTGGCTGCTTTACCCTGACCGCCTAAAATCCCGATTCCTCTTCCTTTAGCAGAGATAATACCTGCGGTAACGGTTGAATTCAGTCCAAGTGGGTTACCTACGGCAAGAGCCCATTGTCCAACTTCAATATTATCAGAATTTGCGAAATTTAAATAAGGTAATCCCTTTTCTTCAATTTTTAATAATGAAATATCTGTATTCGGATCTGTTCCTACTAATGTCGCGATGTAAGATTTCTTGTTGCTTAATACAACTTCTAATTTATTAGCACCCGCTACAACGTGGTTGTTGGAAATAATATATCCGTCTGGCGAAATAATTACCCCTGAACCCATTCCTGAAGGCATATTATCAGGTGCTTGTTGCTGTGGCTTTTGTCTTTGCTGACCTTGACCTCTTCCTCCCCCGAAAGGATCACCAAAAAAGAAATCAAACAGGTCTTGTTCAGATGCTCTTCCTCCTGAAGCTGCTCTGTTTTGATAATTCTTAATAGTTACCACAGCTGGAACTGTAGTCTTAGCCGCTTTTACGAAATCGTCACCCACGGCACCAGTATTCATTCCGGCAAACGAAACATTTGAGACAGATTTAAAATAACCTTGGTCCTCATTATTAGAATTGTGACCGAAATATTGTATTGTGCCAACGGTAGTAGCTCCTGAGATAACTCCTACTACGGCAAATGGTAATAGTTTTTTTAAAGTACTCTTCATTGTATATCTTCTTTTAATTTTATGTTCTACAGTAAACAAATTTAATGCTAAATAGGTATGCGATTAGTATGATATGTTTCAATTTTAACTAAAATTTAACAGGAATAGCAATAATTTATGTGTTATGTCATAATTATAAAGGTCAATTAACAAAACTTAAAATTATATTAAAGGACAATCTGACATAGTATAGATGTCAGAATGGTCATAAAGGTTAAATTTTGAGTTAAGATTTTATCTGAAGTCAGCATCCTTGTCAAGCTTTTATGACTAAAAATGAACAACCAAAAACCATCAACTAGCAACCAATTCAAAAAATTCTTATCTTTGCAAAAATATTTTTCTCACTTAAAACGTTTATAGCATGCAACTGTATAACACCTTAAGCGCAGAAGAAAGAGCTCAACTTATTGATGAAGCTGGTAAGGAACGTCTTACATTGTCTTTCTATGCGTATGCCAAAATTGAAGATCCCAAAAAATTTCGCGACGAATTATTTATAGCCTGGAATGCACTTGATGCCCTTGGCCGTATTTATGTTGCTCATGAAGGAATTAATGCTCAGATGAGCGTTCCTGCAGATCAGTTTGAAGCATTTCGTGATACATTGGAAGTCTACGATTTCATGAAAGGAATCCGTTTGAATGTAGCAGTTGAGCAAGACGACCATTCTTTCTTAAAGTTGACGATAAAAGTTAGACATAAAATTGTTGCCGACGGTTTAAATGATGAAACTTTTGATGTTACCAACAAAGGAATTCATTTAAAAGCTCAGGAATTTAATAATCTATTGGAAGATCCAAATACAATTGTAGTCGATTTTAGAAATCACTACGAAAGTGAAGTAGGACATTTTGAAGGAGCAATTACTCCTGATGTAGAAAATTTCAGAGAAAGTTTACCGATTATCAACGAACAGTTACAGGATTTTAAAGAAGATAAAAACCTGTTAATGTATTGTACAGGTGGAATTCGTTGTGAAAAAGCGAGTGCTTACTTCAAACATCAGGGTTTCAAAAATGTTTTCCAATTAGAGGGTGGGATTATTGAATATACGCGTCAAATCAAGGAAGAAAACATTGAAAGCAAATTCATTGGGAAGAATTTTGTTTTTGATCACCGATTAGGAGAAAGAATTACAGACGATATTATTTCGCAGTGTCACCAATGCGGTAAACCTTGCGATAACCATACGAATTGTGCTAATGACGCTTGTCATTTATTGTTTATTCAATGTGATGAGTGTAAAGCTGCTATGGAAAATACATGCTCCACAGAATGTTTGGAAATCATACATTTGCCTAGAGAAGAACAAGTTGCACTAAGAAAAGGATTGCAGGTTGGAAATAAAGTTTTCAGAAAAGGAAAATCTGAGGCTTTGAAGTTTAAAAATTCCGGAGATTTGTCGACTCAAACTTTAGCAAAAGCTACAACAACTGAAACTACAGATATTCGTCAGAAAATTAAGGTTAAAAAGGTATTGATTGGAAAAGGAGAGCATTATTACTCAAAATCAAAAATTGCTCAGTTCTTAATTGAAAATAAAGAGCTTTCAATTGGTGATAAAGTATTAATTTCAGGGCCAACAACGGGTGAGCAAGAAGTAATAATTACTGAAATTTTCGCGAACGGAGGTCCTTGTGAAACGGCAAAAGTTGGAGATCAAATCACTTTTGAACTTCCATTTAAAGTTCGTTTATCAGACAAATTATATAAAATTATAGAACCTTCTGAAAAAGCTTAATTAGAATGCTAAAAGCTGAGCTTAGAAAAAAATATATGCAAAAAAGAAAAGCCTTGTCAACTGATGAGGCTTTCTTGTTATCTGAAAAGGTTTTTGAAAATTTCATTGAATATTTTAAACCTGTTTCGGATCAAAAAGTTCATGTTTTTATTCCAATTGAGAAGTTTAAAGAAATTGATACTCAAATATTCATTAATTATTTTTTAAGTCGAAACATCAGAATTTTTGTCCCTAAAATTGTGGATACAAAATTAATTTCGGTTGAAATTTTTAAAGACGCTCATTTTGAAATTAATAAATGGGATATTTCTGAGCCTGTTTCTAATGTAGATTCTAAAGTCTTAGATTTTAATTATGTCATAACTCCTTTGCTGTATTGCGATAAAAAAGGAAATAGAGTAGGCTATGGAAAAGGATTTTATGATAGTTTCTTCGAAAATCTTTCTTCCGAGACAAAAAAAATCGGAGTTAATTATTTTAACCCCGATGAATTTATTGATGATGTTTGGGAAAATGATATTCCTCTAGACTATTTGGTTACTCCGACCGATGTGCTGTCTTTCTTTAATGGAGAAGAGTAGAAGTTGAGGAAGTAAAATTTAAATTCTTTTTTAAATTTAATTGGTGTTGACATTAAAATATATTGCGCATTTTTCTCAAATGTTCCTAATGATCTGTTTTTGTCATCAAAATATTCTACATTAAATTTCGCGTAATCTAGCGTATCATTTTTATAATAATCTTTATAAACGGATAAATTATTCACTTTTACACTTTTTACCTTTAAACTATCCAGTTCTCGGAAAAGCTTTTTGAATGTCATGCTATCCGGCTTATGGAAATAACTTCCCATTTGAGAATAAATTACTGTGTCGATCTCTGTATTCTTGTTTCCAGATAAATATAGCGTTGACAAGTCTAAAAGTTCCTGAACCTTTTGCTTGGTAATGAAATTTATTGCCTGCGCACTATCCATCTTTACCGCGGGATAGCTCTTTTTATTATTACTATTTCTAAGTGTTTCCAGATCGCTTACCTCTGTTTTTTTATTATTACAGGCTGCAAGAGTTAGAAGCATTATTGCAAAAATTAAAAAATTATTTATTCTTTTCATCTGTACTTGCAATTTTAAATTTTATGGATACTATTTTTCCTTTATTATCTTTTTTCATTTCAATTACACTTAGATTTTTAAGAGAAGTAGTAGGAGTTGTTACTAAGGTAATATATTTCTGTTTATCTAAGGTCTCAATACCGTAGGTGGTATTGTCGTAAACCTGATAAATAATAGCGTTGTTGCTGATTAGGTTCTCCAGCTGCTTACGTTTTTGCTTAAGAAGTTCCGGATTACCGTTGGCATCTTTTACTGAAAAATAATTGACAGCCATTTTATAATCATCAGGCTTCAGTTCTATCATTTCTTCTTCAGGTGCGTTTTCTAAGCTTCTGTTTACTGTTAAATATTCGTAGAAGGGTGCTCTGATCTCCATTTTAAGGATCTTATCTTTTGTTGAATATTTAAAACACTCACCCGGTTTTATCCTGTAAAGAATTGGAGATTCATTTTCCTTAATCACTTTTATTTCTAAAGTATTGATTACCGAAGTTCCTCTGTCTGCATCCGTGAAACAATATTTATATTCTTTTAGAAAAATTTCATCCTTAAAACCTAGAAGTCCGGTTGCGATCACCAAAATTGATGTTATGAATGCCCAAGCGTTCTTTTTTAAGAAATTTTTCTTGGGTTTTACAGGCTCAAAATCAGATTGATTTTTTATTTCTTGATTTTGATTAACTATTTGGTTTTCAGTAATTGATTTTTGTAAATCAATGTTTTCTTGCTCTTTTTGAACCGTTTTTTTAGACTGAATCTCGTTATCTGGAAGAATTTGTGAATTTTCAAGTGTTTTTTCTAATTCCTGTATATCTTCTTCACTTAAATCTTCCGTTTCCTGTAACAATTCTCCTGCAAAAAGGTGCTGCTTTTTGAATTCATACCATGAGTCGTAACCCGTATAAATACTCAATAAGTTGAGCATATCGATGCGGGGTAATTTGGTAACCGGAGAGTTTTTGAAATAGGTGTAAAAAGATTTTTCGCTAATGTTTCCTTTAGCCTTTTTACGAAGATCTTCCTGAAAATATATAATATCTATACCCTTCCATTTTGAAATATCATCATAGGAAGGAGTATATTCTTTCAAATATTGAGCTTGGACATCCTTTTTTAGCTGCTCAAAATGTAATAGATCTAAATCTGTCAATTTTTTAAATATAATTAAATTACTGATTATCAGTTAAGTTTATTTGTAAAACTATTTTACAAAGGTATTACAATTATTTTTCATAAACAACTTTTGTATCTGCTATACCTTTGTCTTGTTCAAATAACAGAACGAAAGAAAATTTTAAAAAACAATATTAACAAAATTAAATTTAATTTATTATGAAAAAGTCATTATTCGTAGCTGCTATCGCTGCAATCTCTCTAGTTGCTTGTAAAAAAACTGAAGCTACTTCTACTGAAGGTACTGCTGATTCTGCTGCTGTAGCTACTACTGATTCAGCTGCTGTTGTTGCTGATTCTGCTGCAACTGTTGTTGATTCTGCTGCTTCTGCTACTGTAGGTGCTGCTAAAGATGCTGCTGCTGCAACTACTGCTGCTGGTGCTGATGCTGCTAAGAAAACAGCTGAAGGTGCTGCTGACGCTGCTAAAGGTGCTGCTGATGCTGCTAAAGGTGCTGCTAAAGACGCTAAAGAAGCTGTTGACGCTGCTAAAAAATAATTTTAGCCTCAACCTAAAAATAAAAGAACCGGTTCACCTAGTGAATCGGTTTTTTTATGCATTTTATTTTAAAGATGGAAGCTTGGAAGATGGATGCTGGAAGTTACTATTGGTCTGTTGGTTTCTATAAAATTACTAGTTTAAAAACTCCGTTCTTCTAGCTTCAAACTTCCTTACTAAAAATTATTATCCTTTCTTTTGTTTCAATGCTTCATAGCATGTAATGGCAACGGCGTTGCTTAAATTTAAAGAATCGATGCTTCCTGTCATTGGAATTAAGGTGTTTTTTCCTTTTCCTGTCCAGAAATCACTTATTCCTGAATGTTCTGTTCCAAATAAGACCGCAGATTTTTTCGTAAAATCTCTTTTATATAGATCCTCAGAACTCTCATCCATAATCGTTGTATAGATATTGAACTTATTTTTCTGAAGAAATTCTAATGTTTCCTCGTTTTCAGCTTGAAATACTTCCATTCCGAAAAGACAACCAACACTTGAGCGGATTACGTTTGGATTATAAAAGTCTGTTTTACCATCTGCTACAATTAAAGCATCAACGCCAAAAGCTTCACAGCTTCTTAAAATTGCACCTAAATTTCCCGGTTTTTCAACACCTTCAACAATAATTACGGTTGAATTTTCTTTAGGTTTAAATGTATTTAAATGATTCTCTTTAGCTTTATATACTCCGATAATTCCTTCAGAGCTACCTCTGTATGCTATTTTGTCATACACTTTATCATTAACAAAATGTATTTTTCCTTCCGGAGCTTTACCTTTAAAAATGGTTTCACAAATGAAAAACTCTACCGCTTCAAAATCATATTTCTGAGCCCTTTCATTTTCCTGTTGTCCTTCCACCACAAATACACCAGATTTTTTTCTAAATCGGTTGTCTGTAAGTAATTTAGTGATGTTTTTTATTTTATCGTTTTGAAAACTTTCAATCATTTTTATGACTCTAGAAGGTTATTAGAATTATCGATCATGCTCTGAGGAAGGTCTTTTTTATTCTTTATTCCTAAAGATTTTAATTTCTGAGTTTGAATAACAAGGTTGTCATTTCCTGTAGAAAGCTGTTTGTAGGCTTCATTGTAGACATTTTTAGCTTGATCTAAATTTTTTCCTACCTTTTCTAAATTGTCCACGAAACCAACAAATTTGTCATATAATTTAGCTCCTCTTTCTGCAATTTCCATGGAATTTCTGTTTTGATATTCTCGTTTCCAAAGGTCAGCAATCAACTTTAATGAAGTAATTAAATTGCTTGGATTTAATAGTAAAACTCTTCTTTCATAAGCGTAATTCCAAAGGTTTTGGTCTGCCTGCATTGCCGCAATATACGCGGGTTCGCTTGGAATAAACATCATAACAAAATCCAGCGATTTTCCGTAATCATCGTAAGCTTTTTGGCTTAATTGAGTGATGTGAGTTTTTATTGAAGATAAATGTTGGTTAAGCTTAATTAAATAAACATCCTGGTCGGTTTCGTCAACCAATTCGGTGAAAGCTGTCAATGAAACTTTAGAATCAATGATCACATTTCTTTCATCCGGATATTTTATAACAGCATCGGGACGCATTTTTTTGCCTGAAAACTCTGAAAATAAAGCTTTATTATCTTCATCGCGAAGTTCATGTTCAAGAAAATATTCTCTTCCTTTTACCAAACCGGATTTTTCAAGAATACTTTCGAGGATCATTTCTCCCCAGTTTCCTTGAGTTTTGCTTTCGCCTTTCAATGCTCTTGTCAGTTTTTTTGCATCTTCCGAGATTTGTTGATTGAGCTCGGCCAATTCTTTTACTTTTTCGGCAAGAGAGAAACGTTCTTTATTTTCTTGTTCATAAGCTTCATTTACTCTGTTTTTCAGATCGGCAATCTTTTCTTGGAAAGGGTCTAAGATCAATTTAAGATTATTCTGATTAAGAGTTGTGAACTTTTCGGTTTTCTCTTCTAAAATCTTATTGGCTAAAACCTCAAACTGCAATTTAGATTCTTCCTGAATTTTAGTAATCTCTCCTTTTTGAGTTTCAAGAGACTTTTGCATACTTTCATTGATGGCAGAAAGTTCAGAATTTTTAGCAAAAATATTCTGTTTTTCTGTCAGAAGATTTTCAATTTGAGAAGTCTGTTTTGTGTTGAATTGTTTTTGCTCAAGAAACTGAGAATTCAACGATGAATGTTCGGCTGAGATTTTAGCAAATTCGTTTTTCAGATCGTTTAATAGGTCTGTCTGCTGTTGATTCAGTTCTTTTTCTTTGTTAATATTCTGGCTTAATTCCTGAATTTTAAGATTAGAATTTTCCAGATCCGAATTATTTTTAATCTGTAAATTGTTGAGTTCATCATAAGAACTTCGTGAAACCATCGATGATTTCAACGCAAAATATAAAATTACCGCACCAAGAATTCCCCCGGCAATAAATCCAATAATTAAATAGGTCATCTCCATGCTACAAAATTACAAAAAGAAAAACGGATTTTCTTTACGGGAAACCTCAAAAATGAATTGTTTAAATATTTTTTGTTGAAGATAAAATCTCAATATTTTTCACAATATCACTGCTCTCACATTTTTTCAGTTCTTTGGTTAATGCGGGAGTAAGAAGTTTTGGATTTATAATCTGTGAAGCTACTTTTGCGGCGGCGTAATCTACAATGTTGATAACAGATTCTCTCAGAAATTGAGGTGTGTTTGACGCAATAACTGCCGTTGTCCAGGAAGTATCTCTCGCTTTAGAAATTGCAAAATCTAAAACAACATTATCTTTTCCATTTGAAATTTTATCAATCAATTCAACCGGATAACAGATTTTGTTTAAAGAATCCTGAACTTTTTGGTTGATTGACGCGATCACATTATTGATATTTTCAAAATCCTTTTTAAGTGGATTTATTTTTCTGTAAGGCATCACCGAAGAAGCGGAAATTCCCAAATCCAGATTGATATGAGCATTCATTCCCAGAAAAATATGCTGTAAAATTAAAAGGTTTTTATTTTTTGCAGCTTCAAAAGCAATATACCAAGATTGAGTGCACTTTTTTCCTTTGCTGTAATTGTCCCAGGCTTCAAGATATCGTTGTGCAAAAGCCAGATCCAGAAGAGTCATTCTTGGATTATCCTCAAATTTTTTCTGTTGAATTCCTTTCAAAACCTGTGCAGTCATAATTCTGTACGTACAGGCGAAATATCCTACAGGACTTTGGTTTTCTTTGCTCCAGATGATGATTTCGTCTAGTTTTTTTAAAACTTCTTCGATGGTTTTCATGGTGGTTTTGTTTTTATAAATCTAATTATTTATTCATTAAAATATATCAAAACAAAAAAATAAATACAATTTAAAACAGTTGCCACAAAAGTTGCAATAAAAACTGCCAGATTATCTCTTGTTTTATTGGTGAAAAATTTAATAATGAGATAATTAATGATATATATTGGTATCAGCAAAAAGAAATTAAACACAATTAAAGAATTAATTGCTGCAAGCAGTAAAAACATAACCATCGTACTTACAATTGAAGCGATTATGGCTCCAATAATACTACTAATTATAATACTAGAATCAATTTTTAAATTTTCAGTTCTGTAGTGAATATCTGTATACTTTTCTTCAACAAGGACTCTTATTTCCGATGTCGATAATAGATCCGACTTCAGTAATAAAAGTGTTTCTTCTTTTGAAGACTTATTTAGATAATATTGATGAATTTCTCTTATGATTTTGTTGCGTTCATCCAGAATCAATTTTTGATTTTCAATTTTATTTACAAAATCATCTATCGAACCTCTTTTTGAAATTTCTTCTAAAATTTCTTCGCTTGGCTTACCTTGATAATCAATCAGATTTTTGTAAGATTCGATTAAATCTTGTTCAGAAAAATTACTGTAAAAACCCATATTTAAGGATTTTCTTTCGAAATCTCTTCATGATGTTTCAAATACAAAGGCAAAGCCGCCGACCCATACCAAGAGAAAATCTCATAACTGAAAACTCCTCCCTTTACTGCTGGATCTGTTTTTACCCATTGCTCGGCTTCTTCTTTAGATTTTGTATTGAAAATAAACATTCCGCGGTAGTTTTCTTTATTTTTTTCAAGAAAAGGGCCGGCAACGATAATTTTTCCTTCGTCTGCTAATTTTCCGATGTTGGACATGTGTCCTTTCATTAATTCTGCCATTTTAGCTTTATCTTCAATTTTTGCAGAACCGGTTGTCAGCATTACAATTGTGTAAGCTTTCATTCCGTATTTGTCTGCGCCAAGAGATGTTGCTAATTCCTGATTGAATTTTGGCTTTTCTGTTTTCTTTTCTTGAGCGAAAGATAAAGTTGCCACGAAAAGAGAGAGGGATAAATAAATTTTTAGTCGCATATGTTTAGTCTTTAATTCTTAAAAACTCTTTGGCTAATTCTATCATTTTTGGATCTCCTGTGTATTTTCCATGTTCGTCGGAAAGTTTTACGGTAGGAATCCATTCTTTATTGGGTGCCTGAACGCCAATTAATTTCATTACAATATTCATTGGTTTTAAACCTACATCATTAGTAAGGTTGGTTCCGATCCCGAAAGAAACTCCGATTTTACCTTTACAGTATTTGGTTATTTCTTCTACTTTTTCAAGATTTAAAGCGTCAGAGAAAATGATATATTTAAATAAAGGATTAATTCCGTTTTTCTCATAATGAGCAATTGTTTTATCCGCAAATTCTAAAGCATCACCACTGTCATGACGTACACCATCAAAAAGTTTTGCGAATTTTTTGTCGAACTGACGGAAGAAAACGTCTGTCGTGTAAGTATCAGAAAGAGCAACTCCCAAATCACCTCTGTAAACATCAACCCAATGTTCAAGGGCTAATTCGTTGGCCATTTTGAAACCATATTCTGCTCCGTGGAACATAAACCACTCATGAGCGTGAGTTCCAATAGGTTTTACATTATATTTCATTGCGAAATGAACGTTTGAACTTCCTATAAATGTAGAATCTTTCTTTTGATTTAAAGCTTCCATCACCAGATTCTGTACTTTGTAAGAATGTCTTCTTCTTGTACCGAATTCCGCGAAATTAACGCCGAGTTTTGTAAGGGATTCTGCTTTTTCCACAGTTTTACTCATTACAACATCGTTAGAATCTCTTTCCATGTGATTCATTTCGTAATGAAGTTCGCTGATTAGAGCTAATAAAGGCACTTCCCAAAGAATTGTTCTATACCAAAGTCCTTCAACAGTAACGCTAAGATCTGTTCCATCCTGATGAATTTTAACTTCAGAAGGATCGTAATGATAGCCTTCAAGAAAATCTAAATAGGGAAGGTCTAAATATGGGCACGTTCTTGCCAAAAACTTTTTTTCGTCCTTGGTTAATTTTAATTCTGCCATTTTTGTCACTGCTTCTCTTAAAGCAACGTCAAAACCTTCCGGAAATTGATGTTTTCCTCTGTTGATGAATTCGTATTTTACAATAGAGCTTGGAAATAATTTCACCACTGCATTTTGCATAGTTACTTTATAGAAATCATTATCTAGAATGGAGTTTAATCGGACGTCGTGCATATATGTGTAATTTTAACGCAAATTTAATAATTAAAAATAAAAATCGTCTAAATGTAAGACGATTTTTTTAAATATTTCGATGATTTTGTCTGTTTACTTCCCTAAATAAGAGTTGTACATCCAAACTTCTTTTTCCTGTTCTGTGATATAGTCGCTCATTTGAGAGTTTGTACCTTCGTCTCCTGCTTTATCTGTGATGTCTAAAAGCTCTCTTTGAAGATCAATAACCACTTTAAATGAATTCAAAATATTCTCTACACTTTTGTTTCCATCTGAAACCTCTTTAGTTTCTTTAATAGTCGCAACCTTTAAATAATCAGAATAATTATGTGCCGGAGTTGCCCCTAAAGTCAAAATTCTTTCTGCTATTGCATCAATTTTTAAAACTAAGCTGTTGTAAAGCTCTTCAAATTTTGGATGAAGCGTGAAAAACTGATCACCTTTAATGTTCCAGTGCGAACCTCTTGTATTTTGATAAAATACGGAATAGTTGGCTAAAAGTATATTTAATTTTTCCGAAATGTTTTTGCAGTCGGCTTCCTGAAGCCCGATAATACTTGCGTTTTTCATATGTTTATTTTTTATATCCACAAAGTTAGAAAATATTGTACCGAACCACTTTTATAGTCAATAGAACCTAACTATGAGAGGATTTTTAAAAATAATTTGAATAAGTTTCCTTAATATTGCGGTAAAACACTAGAGTCTGTAATGAAGTATAAAATTTTAGCTGTATTAATCATAATTATCTATTTTTTTCAACCTTTTTTTCTTCCTACGGGTGGAATAGGAGCTGATAGTCTGTCGTATTTTGGGATTGCTTCGGATCTGCCTAATTTAAAAACAAATCTTTTTCCTTTAGGTTATCCGGTTTTGCTAGAAATCTGCCACTTTTTTGTAAAGGATTATTTTTGGGCTTCAAAAATTTTAAATTTTGTCTTTATTGTAGGTATTTTATCATTTTCATATTTTAAAAGATTCTATTTTAGAGAAACGGTTCTGCTGCTTGCCGGAAAGACAGCTTTTTTTGTGTTTTGCGGAGTAATTTCTGAAGGTCCTTTTATCTTTTTCTTGTACTTTCTGTTTTACTTTCTACATCAAATGTTTTCCGGAAAAAAGCTTTACGTAAATGCGGTTGAAGCTTCCCTGATGATGATTTGTATGTTCACCGTAAGATATTCGGGAATTTATGTTTATCTGTCAATTTTAATATTTCTCTTTTTTACATTTTTAAAATTGAGAAAGGAAAAGTTTTTCACACCTTTATTATTGTTTGCATTTCTTTCGGGATTAGGAATTGGAGGATATTTATTATTTAATTATTTATATTTTGGAAGTTTTACGGGTGAAGATTTGAGAGGAGCACCTGGAGAATTAATACCGATATATGTATTGCGTGATTTGTTAGGTGTTTCTAATGTAATAGATCCTTATATTGGAATAAAACCGGCTTCAAATAGCATTGTAAGTATTGGTTTTCAGTTTTTGATTTTAGGTATAGATATTCTAATGTTTCGATATTTTCTCACCTATTATAAAAAGGCGAAAGAGACGTCATTATATTACTTTCATATTTTAATTTGGATAATGGCAGTTACTTATGCCCTATCTTTAATGGTTTCAGGATGGTTTCAACAAATTGAAGAAATGAATATGAGGATGATGGCTGCTGCTAATTTCTGTTTATTCTTTTCATTTCTTATTCTATATTTCCAAAAAGAGACTTCTGATAAGGTGATTTGGAGAGTTGGATGCTTCTTTTTAGTATTTCTTTCGTTATACAACATAAAGAGTCCTGATAATTATTTGAAAAATAAAAATCAAATACGTTCGCAAGTGTCTAAATTCAAAGGTAAGAAGTACATATATAATGATGAAAAGGCTATGAAAAATATTACTGTATATCATATTCCTGTCATTAATAAATCTTTCAGTTATCAGCATACCAATAAGCAGAAAGGCGAGTTGAAACAATCTCTTGTCGGGAGTATAGATCCACAAATAAAATGGGTAAAATATGATACGGTTAAAAATAAGAGCCAGGTTTTATATACTTCACAACTTATTTTAAATTAAATAATCAAATTGGGGATACTGTTTTAAGCCTAAAAAAAATAAGTTGTTACAGGACGTGCCATGTTTTCATTTATTCTATCAATCCAAAAATCCATGAATCACTTAAACAAAATGTAAAAGATTTTAAATGGAATAAAAATGTTGATGTTAAGATCATAGAATAAAAAAATATATTTATTTAATACAGCTATATTTATCTCTTTCTTTCCTCGCTTTTCTTCCTATATATAATGATATGCATATTTCTTTAATCATAGATTGAAGCTTTTTGATGTAAGTGATTGATTTTAATTTTCATATAAGTTTTTGTAGATTGGAAAATTATTTATATTTTTGCACCCTAAAATAAAAAGCAATTAAATGCCTACTATTCAACAATTAGTAAGAAAAGGAAGAGTCGCACTCACCAAGAAGAGTAAATCGGCTGCCCTTGATTCTTGTCCACAAAGACGAGGTGTATGTACGAGAGTATATACTACCACTCCTAAGAAACCTAACTCTGCACTTAGAAAAGTTGCAAGGGTAAGACTTTCTAACGGGAAGGAAGTCAACGCCTACATCCCGGGCGAAGGACATAATCTTCAAGAGCACTCGATAGTATTGGTACGCGGCGGAAGGGTGAAAGACCTACCGGGAGTACGTTATCATATCGTAAGAGGAGCATTAGATACTGCAGGTGTAAGCGGTAGAACTCAGAGAAGATCTAAGTATGGAGCTAAGAGACCAAAACCAGGTCAGGCAGCAGCTGCACCAGCTAAAGGAAAGAAAAAATAATCATTAAATAAGGTACAGAAGCAATGAGAAAGACAAAAGCGAAAAAAAGACCGTTGTTACCAGATCCGAAATTTAATGATCAATTGGTAACAAGATTTGTAAACAATTTAATGCTAGACGGTAAGAAGTCTATCGCATTCAAAATATTCTACGATGCATTAGACCTTGTAGAAGCTAAAAAAGGAGAAACTGAAAAGACTGCCCTTGAAATCTGGAAAGATGCATTAACTAACGTTATGCCTCACGTAGAAGTACGTTCTAGAAGAGTAGGTGGAGCTAACTTCCAGATTCCTATGCCAATCAGAGCTGATAGAAAAATTTCTATGGCAATGAAATGGTTAATCAAATATTCTACAGCTAGAAATGATAAGTCTATGGCTTTGAAATTAGCTAACGAAGTTGTAGCTGCTTCTAGAGAAGAAGGTGCTGCTTACAAGAAAAAATCTGATACTCACAAAATGGCGGAAGCTAACAAAGCTTTCTCACACTTTAAATTCTAATTAGAAATGAGTAGAGATCTTAAATTTACAAGAAACATTGGTATTGCTGCCCACATTGATGCGGGAAAAACTACCACTACAGAAAGAATCTTATTCTATACAGGTGTAAACCACAAAATTGGTGAAGTTCACGATGGTGCTTCTACAATGGACTGGATGGAGCAGGAAGCAGAAAGAGGTATTACAATTACTTCTGCTGCAACTACTTGTTCTTGGAATTTCCCAACAGACCAAGGGAAAATCTTACCTGAAAGTAAGCCTTACCACTTCAACATCATTGATACACCGGGACACGTTGACTTCACAGTAGAAGTAAACAGATCTTTAAGAGTATTAGATGGTTTGGTATTCTTATTCTCTGCAGTAGATGGAGTAGAGCCTCAGTCTGAAACAAACTGGAGACTTGCTGACAACTATAAAGTTGCAAGAATGGGATTCGTAAACAAAATGGACAGACAAGGTGCTGACTTCCTTAACGTGGTAAACCAGGTTAAGACTATGTTAGGATCTAATGCAGTTCCAATCGTTTTACCAATCGGTGCTGAAGAAGATTTCAAAGGTGTTGTTGACTTAATTAAAAACAGAGCTATCATCTGGGATGAAGCAGGACAAGGAGCTACTTTCGAAGTAGTGCCAATTCCTGAAGACATGAAGGCTGAAGTTCTTGAATACAGAGAGAAACTAGTAGAAGCTGTTGCTGACTACGATGATACTTTGATGGAGAAATTCTTCGAAGATCCAGATTCAATCTCTGAAGAAGAAATCAACGAAGCTCTAAGAAAAGCTACTATCGATTTATCTATTATCCCAATGACTTGTGGTTCTTCATTTAAGAATAAAGGAGTACAGTTCATGTTGGATGCAGTATGTAAATACTTGCCTTCTCCATTGGATAAAGATGATATCAAAGGTACTGACCCTAGAACAGATCTTGATATTACAAGAAAACCATCTGTAGACGAGCCTTTCGCAGCTTTAGCATTTAAGATTGCTACTGACCCATTCGTGGGAAGATTAGCATTCTTCAGAGCATACTCTGGAAGACTAGATGCAGGTTCTTATATCTTGAACACTCGTTCAGGAGATAAAGAAAGAATCTCTAGAATCTATCAGATGCACGCTAACAAGCAAAATCCTGTAGAATATATTGAAGCAGGAGATATTGGTGCAGCTGTAGGTTTTAAATCTATCAAAACTGGTGATACAATGTGTGACGAGAAACACCCAATCGTTCTTGAATCGATGGTTTTCCCTGATCCGGTAATTGGTATCGCTGTTGAGCCTAAAACTAAGGCTGACCAGGATAAAATGGGTAACGCTCTAGCTAAATTAGCTGAAGAAGATCCTACTTTCCAGGTTAAAACTGACGAAGCTTCTGGACAAACGATTATCTCAGGTATGGGTGAACTTCACCTTGATATCCTTGTTGATCGTATGAAGAGAGAATTCAAAGTTGAAGTAAACCAAGGTCAACCTCAGGTTGAATACAAAGAAAATCTTACAAGAGTTGCTCAACATAGAGAAGTTTACAAAAAACAATCTGGTGGTAAGGGTAAATTTGCTGACATTGTATTTGAACTAGGACCTGCTGACGAAGGTAAAGTTGGTTTAGAATTCATCAATGAGATCAAAGGTGGTAACGTTCCTAGAGAATTTGTTCCTGCAATTGAAAAAGGCTTTAAAGCTGCAATGAAGAACGGTCCTTTGGCTGGTTTCGAAGTTGAAGGTATTAAAGTTACTCTTAAAGACGGATCTTTCCACGCAGTGGATTCTGATGCACTTTCTTTTGAATTAGCTGCTAAATTAGGATTTAAAGAAGCGGGACGTGCTGCTAAGCCAGTAATCATGGAGCCTATTATGAAATTGGAGGTTGTAACTCCGGAAGAATATATGGGTAACATCATTGGTGACCTTAACAAGAGAAGAGGTACAATCAGTGGACAAGAAGAAAAGAACGGTGCCGTTGTAATCAAAGGTTCAGTTCCACTTTCTGAAATGTTTGGATATGTAACAACTCTAAGAACACTTTCATCAGGAAGAGCTACTTCTTCTATGGAATTAGAGAAGTACCAAGCTACTCCTCAAAACGTTGCTGAAGATATCATTGCTAAAGCAAAAGGTTAATTTTTTAAAGTAAAGAAATGTCACAAAGAATCAGAATAAAACTAAAATCTTACGATTACAACTTGGTAGACAAGTCTGCTGAGAAAATCGTAAAAACGGTAAAGGCTACTGGTGCTGTTGTAAACGGACCAATTCCATTGCCAACGAATAAGAGAATCTTCACTGTGTTGAGATCTCCGCACGTAAACAAGAAGGCAAGAGAGCAGTTCCAATTATCAGCTCACAAGAGACTAATGGATATCTACTCTTCTTCTTCTAAAACTGTTGATGCTCTAATGAAATTAGAACTTCCTTCAGGTGTAGACGTGGAAATTAAAGTGTGATAACTTGCATACTTTGCACGTAATTATATAAGAATCCGTCCCTTTCAAGGGGCGGATTTTTTATTTGTATTAATTGAAAATTCTCTTAAAATTTAATTATAAAGTAAAATTTCTAAAATGTATTTGTTTTAAATATTTATTGATGAGTTTGGATTAAAATTTTAAACCAGTTTATAAGAATTTATATTTTTTTAAAATTTAATTAAAACTTACCTTCTTGTTTAATAGTTGGTTATCCAATATTTTATATTTGTTGTCAAATAATATTTAATATTTCACAAACAATAATGGTCTGATAATTAACAGCAGACAAAACATTTAAAATTTTACACAAATGAAAAGAAAAAAAATGAATACACTGGTTCTTGCCAGTGTTAAGAGAGCTATTGTCCTTTTGAGTTTTGCTCCAATAGTTTTACTAACGTCATGTAATAGTGATAATAATAGTGAGGATATGCATGAACTGAATTCCTATCCCTCAGATCTTATCAGCACACCGATTTTTACCTCTAACTTTCCGGCTGCAGTCGCAGAATCCCAAACACCTATTAATATTGTTCCTTCCAGTGCTATTGCTTTTCATAGTACAGACCCTGCAATACATTACGGATCTGTAAACCTGAATTCGGTAGTAAATAATGCAGGAGAAAACCTTAAAGTAAATGTTTCAGGTGCAGATAATGCCAATAACTATATTACAGTGGGAGGGAAGAAATTTAACCTTGTTAATTTCCATTTTCATTACAGCAGCGAGCATACTGTAGATGGAAAATACAGCAAAATGGAGATTCACTTCGTAAATGTGTCGGCAGACAATTCATATGCTGTTCTTAGCGTCTTGGTAGATATTGGAGCAGGTAATTCTTCAATGCAAAACTTATTTGCACAGTCTCCAACAACAAGTAATGGAACCAATTCGCCAAATACTACATTCAACTTGTTAGATCTATTTCCTACCAATACACGAGAATATTACACCTACAGTGGTTCATTAACAACTCCAAACTTCGGTGCCAGTTCTAATATAACTAATGGAGGTCCTGTAGATTGGTTTGTATTTAAAAATAAACAGCAACTTTCTGATGCACAATTCAACTCTTATACATCAATTTATACAGATCCTAATTTCCGTGCAATACAGTCTTTAAACGGTAGAAAAGTATACGTAAATTCAGGAAATTAATAAAAAGAAAAAATAAGAATATACAACATATTACCTAACTTAGAAACTTCGTCGATTTCGGCGGAGTTTTTGATGAATTTATACTGCAAGAGTTTAAGGGATTTTTCAAATACAAAGCATAAAATTAATACATACTAAAATGTCAAAATCAAATAACAGCATTTTTGAAAAATTTTCAAATTGGGCTACAAAATTTACAGGAAGTTCTTATGCTTTTATCGGAGCAACACTTATTGTTATTGTTTGGGCTGTTTCAGGGCCTATTTTTAATTATTCTGAAACCTGGCAGTTGGTTATTAATACAGGAACTACAATTATTACTTTTTTGATGGTTTTTTTAATTCAGAAAGCACAGAATAAAGATTCAAAAGCTATTCAGATAAAACTGAATGAATTGCTCGCGGCCAACGAAAAAGCAAGTAACCGAATTGTAGACATTGAAGATCTTACAGAAAAAGAATTAGATGAGCTTCACTGTTATTATGAAAAGTTAGCAGATTTTGCCGAAGAAGATACTGATATTCACAGTTCGCACTCAATTGATGCAGCTAAAAGAAATCAGGATTATAAGCATGATCAGTTCAAAAAAAGGCATGATGAATGGCTTCAGAAACAATCACAGAAAAAGGAATCGTAATGATTCTTTTTTTTATGTTAAATTCAACAAATAGATTGAAAAATTGAATTTTAATAGATTGATTGTATTTAATAGTTAATTTTTTAAATTATTACTTCTTTTTATTATTAAATTAATAATAAAAACTACATTTGTCTTCCTAAATTTTATACATGAAGACAAAATTACCCCTTGTATTGTTTGCAGTTGCCTCTTCTATGGTAAGTGCACAATGGAGCAAGACGACACCGACGAAAAATGTGGTTAAAAAGAGTGACAATTCGATTTATTATCAACTCGATATTGATAAAATAAGAACACAATTATTAAGAGCCCCGAAATACGGAGAAGGAAGCGGAATTACTGTAAATATTCCGACCTTAAACGGGAAAACAGAAAGGTTTACAGTTAATAGCTTACCTGTAATTGATGAAGCAATGGCAAGTCAATATCAATTAGGATCTTATGTTGGAACCGGAATTGATGATCCAAGTAAATATATCAGATTCAGTGTAGCTCCTAACGATTTTCAGTCGATGACGATCAGCAACGGAAAATATGAATTCATTGAACCTGCGACACAAGATAAATCTGTTTATTCAATCCACGGGAAAAGTGGTAAAAATGGTCATGCTTTCACTTGTAGTACAAAAGAAAGTAAAGAATCTGTAGCTAAACTTCAACAAATGCAAGCTTCTGGTTTAGCATCAAAATCTAGTGATAAAAAATATCATACACTTAGATTGGCAATGTCTGTAACAGGAGAATATACAGCATATTTTGGAGGAGCTGCAAATGCCTTGGCTCAGGTAAATGCTACTTTGACAAGAGTAAACGGAGTTTTCGAGCAGGAATTTAACCTTCACCTTAATGTGGTGAGCGCACCTAATCTTATTTTTACAACTGCTTCTTCTGATCCTTACAGTAATGCAAGCCAAATGTGTAAATGGAATTATGAATTAATGAATACTTTGCACGGTGGAACTTATGGTGTTACAGATGCTAGTTTTGATATAGGACATTTGTTTGGTGCTTCCGGAGGTGGCGGTAACGCAGGTTGTATCGGTTGTATCGGAAGTAACGATGTTACTACAACAAGTTATACAGCAGCTAATGGAGGTTGTGGTTATGCTTATATTGCTCCGGATAATTATAAAGGGAGTGGTATAACTTCTCCCGCAGATAATGTACCGATGGGAGATACTTTTGACATAGATTATGTAGCTCATGAATTAGGACATCAACTGGGTGATTCTCATACGTATAGCTTTTATGAAGATTTCCTAGATCAGGAAGTTGAACCGGGATCGGGATCTACAATTATGGGTTATGCCGGTATTACAGGTTCTACAACAGATGTACAGTCTAATTCTGATCCATATTTCCATAGTGTAAGTATCGATCAGGTTCAGACAAATCTTGCAGCGGTAAGTGTTGATGTAGAAACACCTATTACTAATAACACACCAGTTGTTACAGCAATGCCAACTACTTATACAATTCCAAGATCAACTGCTTTTGTATTGACAGCTTCTGCAACAGATCCGGATGGAGATGCATTAACATACAATTGGGAACAAACGGATCCTAGTATTCTTGATAACGGTGTAACTAAATCAAATATTGGAAATACTACTTCAGGTGCAAGTTTCAGATCTTGGATCGCTACAACAAGCCCAACAAGATATTTCCCTAAATTAGCTACAGTTTTAAGTGGTGTAGTTAAAAATACAACTGATTTCGAAGCTGCTTCTACGGTAGCAAGAACAACTAACTTTAGAGTTACAGTAAGAGATAACAAACCTGCAGGTCAGGCACAAACAGCTTACGCTACACAGACAATTGTTGTAGGTTCTGCAAGTGCATTTACTGTAAATGCTTCAACATTAACTCCAAATACAAACTCTACAATTACGTGGGTGGTTTCTGGTACAACTGCTTCTCCGTACAACGTTGCCAACGTGAAAATAGATTATACTTTTGATGGTGGTGCAACTTGGACGGTTTTAGCGGCTTCTGTTCCTAACTCAGGTACTGCAAGTGTTTTAATTCCTGCGTCTTTAGCGGGTAAAAGCGGACACGTAAGAGTTTCTGCAATTGGTAACGTGTTTTATGCTGTAAAGCAAAATAACGTTGCAACTTTAGGAACTTCTGAAGTTGGAAATGTGAAAACTGTTCAGATCTATCCAAATCCTGTTGATGATATTTTAAATGTTAAAAATATTTCTTCTAAATCAACATATGAAATTTATAATGCTCCAGGGCAATTGATCTCTAAAGGAACAATCGGAGATGGTAAAATTGTTGTGAGAGATTTAGTAAAGGGTATTTACTTCATCAATATAAATGAGAATGGTACAGATCTTAAAACTAAGTTTGTTAAAAAATAATTTTAAATAAATTAAAGGTCATAAAAAAATCTCTGAAGCAATTCAGAGATTTTTTTTATATAATTAAAACTAGGCTACTTCATAAAATAACTAAAATAAGAACAACTACCCATAAGATTTTTCGTAACCTCTGCATCTGCATATTGAGATTTTAGGATAGCAAAATAGGTTCTGTATTTTTGGTTTTTAATATCGTTAAGCTGAATTTGATAAGCATCACTTTTCTCAGAATATTTAGGATCGGAGTAATCAATTTTTGAAGGATTTTTTGCTTCATATTGGTAATACTTTCCTTGCTCGGCACTTGCCATCTGGAAAAGAACTCTTGCTTTTTGATCTTTATTGGCTGAAAGGTCTAGAGCTTTTTTATAATAATTAATTGCCAGATCAAAATTATTAGGTTCAATGTAAGAACTGTCTAGGAAGTTTTTATAGTAATATTGATATGGCGTTTTTTTGTCAGTATTCCAGAAATCATATTTTCCGCCATTGCTGTTGTCAATATCCATCACAAATACTTCTCTGTAATATCCTAAAATTGAAGTGTTGTAAAGTAAATTACCGATCAATTGATTGGCCTGTGCTGCTTTTTCATCTTTCCCGCTTCCAATTTTCTTCAATTGAATTAAAGCATCCGAAAGTTCAAGCTTATTCATCGAATTTTTAATGAAAGGAAATGCCGAATAATCTTCAGCTTCCATACTGATATTGTCTGCGCTTTCAAAACTTTCCCAGACATTGTGCCCGAAAATAAGATTGGAAACATTTTTAAAACCATTATATTCAGCACCGGCATATTGACGTGGCGTTACTTTTTGATTATTTTCAGTCCATTCATAATTAAGCCTTGGAATTCCGGTGAAGCTTTGGGCTTTTTGATAATAAGATTTAGCCTTTTCAAAATCAGCCATTCTCATTGCTCTGTCACCGTAAATTACACTGAAAAATGCATCTATATTTCCTACATCATTAATATTTTTAGCAATAATTTGTTGCTCAAATTGTGACTTGTTCGGCTTTCTGTAAAAATCTTCCACACTTTTCACCAAATTTGAATTCGGGTTGTATTGAAGATCAGAAAGTTTATTGCTCATCAGGAACGATTTTCCATCTTCTCCTTGTAAGAAATAACGGTTGGCCAAAACATCTTTAAGGAAAGAAGCGGTTGAAGGTACCGGACTGTAATAAGAATCGTAATCTGATTGAGTACTGTCTTTTTTTACTTCTTTTTCAACAAAATATTCCGCATAATCTTTCATTAAATGATTTTCATATTCCGCAGTGATTTTTGGCTGAGAAACGATATCATTCAGAACTTTCATTCTCTTTATTTCTTCAAGATATTCAGGATTATTGGTTTTGATATCTTCTAAAATTTCAGTGCTTGCTTTGTAGTCTTTTTTCAAAAACTTCAAGTAAGCGTCTGCGATCTGCCAATATTCATCTTTAGATTTAGCCTTTGTTTTTTCTGTGAATTTTTCAAGATCATCTAAGAAATCTTTTTGCTTTTCATCATAGTAATAACTTTGATTTTTAGTGTAAAAAGGAATTCGATTAGGATTATCCAGCAATTCATCATCGCTTTGATCGGCTTTGCTGTTTTCGGTTGTTGGATCTGATTTTATTCCGAAAAGCTTTTTAAAGAATCGTACGATCTTTTGCCAGAAAGACAATCCTTTTTCTTTTACTTCAGGAGTTTCAGCTTTAGCCGGATCTGTAGTTGTACTTGAAGTACTTTTTTGAACAGTTGAATTATTACCATTATCAGAAGCATAATAATATGTTGGAAGATAACTTCTCTCCAATTCATTAATACTTCTTACAGCCATTACTTTTAGGATTTCGGAATCAGGATTGATGTCGAACATTTTCTCCATAATAGGAATCGGATTCGTAAAATCTTCATACCCCAAAAGGAAATATCCCATATTTTTTTCCTCATTCGTTCCGGCTCTTTTCAAGATATTATTGAAAGAAGCAGTATCTGAAAGTTTCATCGAAACAAATGCAGATTCTTTACGACTTTTGCTGTTCATGAAAACCTGAAAAAAGTTCCAGTTCGCATCGCTGTTCATTTGCAAACCTCTTTGCGCGCCTGCCAATTGATCGAGCGACATAAAATAAGGCGCTCCCTTTAATTTTACAGGTTCAACATAAGTTTTGAATGCCTGAAGAGCCGCATCATAATTTCTGGTATAATGATTAAAACGCACAAGCTGATAACCATAACGTTGCTTGATTTCAGGATTTTTTGCAGCATTATATAAAGAAGTTAATGCTGAAATTGTTTTAGGATAATCAAGATTGGTGGCATTTTTATCCGTGCTGTTCTCTCTGTAATAGAACGAATCTGCGCTTTCCACATAATTGATTTTCATGTAAGGCTCCAGATATTTAGCCTCGATCAGATAATCAATTCCTTCATTGTATTTTTGATAGAATCCGGTGCCCAACTTTGTGAGTAAAGCATTATTGGGCGTTCCTTTTTTCAATTCATTAAGATCGTTCATGCTCATTTTATTGACCATGAAATCTGTTTCAGCATAACTTAACTGATTATTAAAGAATTTTCTCCAAGACTCAATATTTTCATCAGGAATTTGAGATTGTTTAAAATCAGTGTAAAACCGTGTTGAATAGCTGTGAAGAAAAGGCAAATACGATTTATCCTTAATGATACTTTGCGTGAAGAGATTAAAATATTCATAATCCGGATCAGACCAGGCACAGGCATCATATTTCGTGTAGAAAAGTGATAAAACAGCAAGTGAAAGAATATACTTTTTCATTTTTATGTAAGGTGTTTTTTATAGTTTCAGTTTAAAAAAAAAAATCAACGCAATCATCTGTGCGAATCTGTGTAATCCGTGGGAGAAAAAAAGTTCCACAAATCTTCACAGAGATATTTAATTAAAAATTAAAATTCTGATTAACAACAAATTTACTATCTAATTGATAATAAACGATATCAAACTGCGGTATTTTTTTCTCTAAGAAATTAACAACGGTTTGAAGTTGTTCGTCAGAAATCTCCTCAATTTTTATTTTAAAACCTTTATTAAGATAATTTCCGAAGTAGAATCCGTCTTTTTCAATCTCAATTTTATTTTCTGATATTTTCTGAAAATTAGGATTGTTTAAATCTTCTTTGGATAAAGCATTAATGAGTTTATGTTTTCCCAAATGATTGGTGACAATTCCCCACGAGTAAATCGGGAGCGCAACGGCGATTTTCTTTATCGGATAATTTTCAATATTCGAAAGGTAGCTTTTCAAAGTATTCACATCTAAAATTGAATTGATGTCGGCATTTTCCAAAGGCGAAGAAGTGGAGTAGCACATCAGATACACTTTTTCAACTGGTGGAATTCCGGTCTGGGCTTTATCTTTCACCTGATGAAGACGAAGTGTGCAGGTAATTTGCTTTCCTGAGATCTTTTTTAATTCTTTTAAAAATGTAAAATAATCATCGCGTGTTCCGGCGGTCCAGTCACAGTCGATCTGAATTTCATTGGTGATATTTAAATGATATTCTGTAGTTTTCTTCTGAACTAATTGATTGATTTTTTGAGCTAAAAATTTAATTTCATCCTGAGAAATATTCAGCAAAGTTCTGTTGGTAACAAAAACAGTCGGAACAATTTGTTTGTCGGTCTGGAAACTTTTGTCTTTCGTAATAACTGCAATCGGCTGAAATTTTCCTTCCACTTTATCAACATCAAAAAATCGGGTGTATAAATAAGGAACGGAAGCTTTGTCTAAAGCTTTTTTTTCCTTCTGATCTAATGAAAGTTTCGTTTTCCAGTAATAGAAAGTATATGAATGGTCATTTTTCTTATTGCAGGAAACAACAAGAAAAAGGAAGAATAAGATTTTTAATATTTTCATTATTGATAAAATGCGCTGTCACAAATACAACTTCCACTTTCTGTTTCTGAAACGGAGCAACAGTCTTCAGATTTTGAAATGTTTCCTTTTTCGTCGGTCATGTAGATTTTTTCTTTATCAAATTTTACAAAAAAGGTTTCATTATAAGTTTTGAAATGAACTTTCATCACTTTTGGGTTGTATTTTCCGGCATTTATTTCTTCCTTGGTTTCCTCTCCGCTAGCCTGATTAACCTGTACAAAACCAAAATAAACATCACCATTTTTTTTTACATCCACATAATAAGCAGGAGTTCCTGTTCCGCTGTAGCCTTCAAGTATATTGAAATCCCTTTTTCCTGTAAATGGAGCTGTAGCCTGAGCAAATGACAAAATGCTGATGCATAAAATAAATAAGCTGAAAACCTTTTTCATATTTTTTTCTCAAAATTAAACATATTCCAGCAAAAATTAAACCGTAAAAACACGGTTATTGCCTGAAACAAGCACAATCATATGTGAAAATTTATTGGAGCTAAAATTTTAACCACAAAAGAGACAAAAGGTTGAATGCTTTAGTTTTTTAAACTAAAATTTATTCTGTTAAAAAGTACACATAAGTTAAAAAAAATCTTTGATTTTTATTCTTTTGCAAGCTTTTATTTTCAAAATAGTTAAACTTTAAAACGGTCAATAAAGGCTTTTGTCCCTTTTGTGGTTAAAATCAAAACATGTTCAAAACAACAAACCATCCCAAAAGTGGAATGGCTTGTAAATTAAATTACTAACAATTTTTATTTTAAAATACAGTCGCAGCTAGCTGAATTCTTGCATATTTGTTCGAAGGATTCCACATGGCCATCATAGAAACAGGAAGGCTGTAATGATCTGTTATTTTAACGGTTTTACTGGCTTTAATTCCTGCATTAACAATGTCGAAACTATTCTTGCCATTCCCGTAAAGAAAGGTTTGATCATTAAGGGCAAATCCTGCACCGACAAAAGCATCAAGATTTATTTTCTTACCAGATATCACAGGATAACTTACCTGTACATAGGTAGAATATTTATTCTTTTTATAGCTTCCGTCGGGTTCTAATACAACTTCTCCTGCATTGGCTCCTCCATAAAGCATGACGTCTGCTTCAACATTAATCGGAAATGAAGGCCCGAAAGTATAATTGGTTCTCAAATCAATAATATGAGCCGTTCTTCTGTTAGAATAATGGAAAATATCATCCGAAGCGACTGCCATGTTGATGTTTCTTGAATTAAATAAATCCCATAATCCAATATAAAATCGTCCGTTTGAATATTGAACATAATAATTGATCTCTTTATAATGAGTTCCGTCTTTATCATCAGCTAAAGCAGAAGCTCCCCAGATTCCGACTTTCCATTTTTTTTCTGCATCCAAAGCGTAGGAAAGATTTCCCATCACAACAGGTTTATCAGTAATAATCAATCCTCTCCAGAGATGGTTGTTTTGAATATTTGCTGTAAAATCCAGTCTGTTATCCTCCTGCTTTTCTGTTGCATCTTGGGCAAAAAGCTTCCCTATGCCCAATATTATCAGGCATAAACTTGTTAAAAGTTTTTTCATTGTTTAAACTTTTTAGGTTAATTTAATGCTCCGTAGAGGAGAGCTGCTAAAATGGCTCCAAAAATAGGTCCGGCAACAGGAATCCACGCATATCCCCAATCACTGCTTCCTTTAATTGGAAGAATAGAGTGCATGATTCTTGGCCCCAAATCTCTTGCGGGATTAATTGCGTATCCTGTCGTTCCTCCCAAAGAAAGTCCGATCGCCCAAACTAAAAATGCTACAGGCAATGCACCGATTGATCCTAACCCTATTTTGGCAGTTGTATCATTCTGTAAGGATAGACTCGGATCTGCAAAATAGAATATCACGAAAACCAATACGAAAGTTCCAATAGTCTCACTGATAAAGTTTGATAAAGGCTTCCTGATTGCTGGGCCTGTACTGAAACATGCCAGTTTTCCACCTTCATCTTCCGTAACTGCGAAATGATCTTTATAAACCAGCCAGACAAGAAATGCTCCCAGTCCAGCTCCAATCATTTGGGCTGCAATGTAAGTGGGAACTTGATCCCATTGAAATTTTCCTGCCACGGCCAAGCCAATTGTAACGGCTGGATTCAAATGCGCGCCACTAATCGGGCCGGCAACCTGAACGCCTACAAAAACGGCCAGTGCCCAAGCTGTAGAAATAACAATCCATCCGGAATTGTTTCCTTTAGTATCTTTCAAAACAACGTTTGCTACAACGCCGTTACCCAATAATATAAGAAGCATCGTGCCAATTATTTCTGCTATAAATGGTGTCATATGTGTATCTTTTTAGGTGAGAGGAAATTTAATCTTCGATCCAGTTTTGAGAGCGTTTTACAGCTTTATTCCAGAAATGAATCATGTTATCGGCTTTTTCTTTGTCCAATTTTGGATGAAAATCTTTGTCAACGATCCATTGAGATTGAATTTCGTCTACACTTTTCCAATATCCAACAGCTAAACCTGCAAGATAAGCTGCTCCTAAGGCTGTTGTTTCTAATGTTTTTGGTCGTGTAATTTTAAATCCAAAAAGATCGGATTGAATCTGCATTAATAAATCGCTCGCAGAAGCTCCACCATCAACTCTAAGCTCGAGACTAGGTGTTCCTGAATCTGCTTCCATGGCTTTTACGATATCATATACCTGAAATGCAATTCCTTCCAAAGTAGCTCTGGCAATATGTCCGTTGGTTGTTCCTCTGGTAACTCCGACAAGAGTTCCTCTCGCATATTGATCCCAATAAGGCGCTCCTAAACCGGTAAGAGCCGGTACAAAATAAACCCCACCATTATCTTCAACAGTTTGAGCAAGTGTGTTGATTTCTTCAGCTGAATTAATCAATTTAAGTCCGTCTCTTAACCATTGTATTGCTGCGCCGCCTACAAATACGCTTCCTTCTAATGCGTAATTCACTTCTCCATTTATCTTCCATGCAACAGTTGTCAGTAGATTGTTTTTAGATTCTACGGCTTCTGTTCCTGTGTTCATTAATAGGAAGCATCCGGTTCCGTAGGTATTTTTTACCATTCCCGGAGTCGTACACATTTGTCCGAACAAGGCAGCTTGCTGATCTCCTGCAATTCCTGCAATAGGAATTTTAGTTGAAAATAATGTTGTTGAAGTTTCACCATACACTTCACTGCTTTGTTTCACTTGTGGTAATATGGCTTTAGGAATATTGAATAATTTTAACAAATCATTATCCCATTCTAAAGTATGAATGTTCAAAAGCATCGTTCTGCTGGCATTGGAAACATCGGTGATGAACATTTTTCCGCGGGTAAGTTTCCATACAAGCCAAGTGTCAACAGTTCCGAAACATAATTTTCCTTCTTCTGCTTTTTCTCTTGCTCCTTCTACATTATCTAATATCCATTTTAATTTTGTTGCCGAAAAATAAGCATCTAATACAAGTCCTGTTTTCTTTTTGATCATCTCGGTGTGACCTTCTTCTTTCAGAGAATCGCAATACTTAGAGGTTCTTCTATCCTGCCAAACAATAGCATTATAAATGGGTTCTCCGGTTTCTCTGTCCCAAACAATGGTAGTTTCCCTTTGATTGGTAATTCCGATAGCGGCAATTTCTAATCCTGAAATGCCTGCTTTGGCAATGGTTTCAGCTGCAACGGAAATTTGAGAAGACCAGATTTCATTTGCGTCATGCTCTACCCAACCCGGAGTCGGAAATATCTGTTCAAAATTTCTCTGGGAGATTTGTTTAATTTCTCCGCTGTGATTGAATAAAATAGCCCTAGAAGATGTTGTTCCCTGGTCTAGAGCGAGGATCAATTTTTCACTCATACTGTGTATATTTATGGTTGTTTGTTTTTAGGAGAGTAGGGTATTAGTAAATAACCTTTTGCTAATTCAATGAATTCTTTTTCCTGTTGGCTTGCCCATTCTGCTGAAAGTCCTCTTTCTTCTGCAATGATCAACGATACTTTATGTGCGCTGTCGATCGCTGCTCTTGCATCTAAAAATAACATACGGACTCTTCTTGCCAAAACATCTTCTATTGTTTCCGCCATTTCATTTCTTACTGCCCATACAATTTCTGCGACTGTGAAAGGTTGATCTGGATGAATCTTTTCTGAATATATAGGATTGCTGTTTTGCAGCATTTTTATTGAAGGAATATCTGAACCGTAAACATACAAATGACTGCTTCTGTCTACCTGCTCAGCTTTTACATTACCGTGAATGGATAACTTCTCTGTTTTAGAAGTTGTCATTCCCAGATTGTGAATTTCCATGGCTTTGTTAATGGTGTCTTCTGCCATTTTACGGTAGGTCGTCCATTTTCCACCAATGATTGAAACTAATCCTGTGTCAGATGTAATAACTTTGTGACTTCTGGATACTTCTTTAGTGCTTTTGCTTCCGTCTTTTGGAGCGGCAAGCGGTCTTAATCCTGCGAAAACAGATTTAACATCTTCTCGGGTTGGTTTTTTAGATAAATATTGTCTTGCTGTATTTAAAACGAAATTAATTTCTTCTTCCAAAGCTCGAGGTTCAAAACTTTCGTTTTCCAATAAAGTATCGGTTGTTCCAACTAAAGCTCTGTCGTGCCACGGAACGACAAACAGAACTCTTCCGTCTGAAGTTTTTGGAATCATGATGGCATCATCGCTTTTTAAGAAAGATTTATCTAAAACCAAATGAATACCCTGACTTGGAACAACAAATTTTCCGTGTTTGGGATTATTCATATTAAGAATGTCATTCGTGAAAATTCCTGTTGCGTTGATGACAACCTTTGCATGAATTTTATATCGTTTTTGAGTGAACTGATCTTCTGCAACAACTCCGATTATTTTATTAGCATCACTTTTAATAAGGTTGATTACTTTTAAATAATTAATGGCGCTTCCTCCTTTTTCAATAATGGTTTGAGCTAGATTAATCGCCAAACGGGCATCGTCAAATTGTCCATCCTGATAAACAACACCACTCATCAGATTTTTCTGCTCAATAGTCGGAAGTTTACTGACAGTTTTAGACTTACTTATATATTGTGTTCTTCCAAGACTTAACTTTCCGGCAAGAAAATCATAGATGGATAATCCTATTTTATAATAAATACCTCCCCACCAAGTATAGTTGGGGATGATGAAAGATTGATTTTTTACAACATGCGCTGCGTTTTGTGCAAGTAAACCTCTTTCTTTTAAAGCTTCTTTTACTAATCCGATATCGCCCTGAGCAAGATATCTTACTCCTCCGTGCACAAGTTTCGTACTTCTGCTGGAGGTTGCCTTTGCAAAATCGTGAGATTCTATCAGTAAAGTTTTAAATCCTCTGCTTGTTGCGTCCAATGCAGAACCTAAACCACTAGCTCCACCACCAATAACAATAAAATCCCACTCCTGGGTATTGGCTAATTTAATGAGTTCTTCATTTCGTTTCATAATACTTCGTTTATGTTTCGTTTTCAAATTTAGTAATTAAAAATGAAACTAAAAGGAAAATAAATGAAATTTTTAAGGTCTCAATAAAAATTAATAAATTTGATGAATGGAAAAGTTACAGCCCAGGCATAATGATATATTAAAGGAAATAGACGAAAAAGACTATGTTCTTGTTCAGGAATTGTGTGAAAAGTTTAATGTTTCCTCAGTTACGATTCGAAAGGATTTGACGTATTTAGAAAGCTTAGGCTTGTTGTTTCGTAATCATGGAGGAGCAAGTAAACATGTGAGATACGCTTATGAAAAGAATGTTGGTGAAAAGGAAAGTATTAATGTAGAAGCAAAACAAAATATTGCTAAAGCGGCCTTGCAATTGATACAGGAAAACGACTGTATTATATTGGCTTCCGGAACAACGATGCATTATCTTGCCAGAATGTTGGTGAATTTTGGTCAGCTTACCGTGCTTACTTCTTCTTTAAGAGTTGCGCTTGAGCTTTGCAATAATCCAAACATTAATATTATACAGTTAGGAGGGGAGGTTAGAAAAAGTTCGACTTCTATAGTAGGCTCTATTTCGGAAACTATTCTTAAACAGTTTTCGTGCAATAAATTATTCCTCGGTGTTGATGGTATTGATATGGAGTTCGGAATAAGCACTTCCAACGCTGCAGAAGCACACCTTAATCAGCTTATGATTGAATGTTCTGAGAAAGTCGTGATATTGGCAGATTCTTCAAAGCTTAATAAAAAAGGGTTTGGAAAGATCGCTCCTCTGGATAAAATAGATTATCTGGTAACCGATGACGAAATCTTAGAAGAAGACAGAAGAGGACTTGAAGAAAGAGGGGTTTCTGTTATTACGAAATAAATTTAATAATTGATAAATAATTATTGTATAAATCACCCTGAGTTTGCCGATTTTTTGTAAACTGCTAAAAATCAAAATATTTTGCAATAAAATTTGTCAATTTGAAAATTATTCATAAATTTGCACACTCATTTTAGGAGTAGAGTATGCCTATATCAAAAGTAGAAATTACTCAAACCTTCCCGAAATGAAAGTGTATCCAAGGAAATTTTATAACATATTATATAAATAATGTCAGGTATTATTGGTAAAAAAATCGGTATGACATCTTTGTTTAACGAAGAAGGAAAAAACATTCCTTGTACAGTTATCCAAGCTGGTCCATGCTCGGTTTTACAGGTCAGAACCATTGAAAAGGACGGCTATAAAGCAGTTCAATTAGGTTTCGATGACAAGAGTGAGAAGAACGTTGGTAAAGCGTTAGCTGGTCATTTTAAAAAGGCTGGTTCAGCTCCTAAAGCTAAGTTGGTAGAATTCTACAGAGAATTCGTAGACCAAGTAACAGTAGGAGAAGATGTAACTGTGAAACTATTCGCTGAAGGTGAATTTGTTGACGTAACAGGAACTTCTAAAGGTAAAGGTTTCCAAGGTGTTGTTAAAAGACACGGATTTGGAGGTGTAATGCAAGCTACTCATGGTCAGCACAACAGACTTAGAGCTCCAGGTTCTATCGGTGCTGGATCGGATCCTTCGAGAGTATTCAAAGGAATGAGAATGGCAGGTAGAATGGGAGGTAAGCAGGTAACTGTACAAAACCTTCAAGTATTAAAAGTGGATCAAGAACAAAATCTTTTAGTAGTAAAAGGTGCTGTTCCGGGAGCTAAAAATTCTTATGTAATTATCAGAAAATGGAACTAGTAGTATTAAATACATCAGGAAAAGAAACCGGAAAAAAAGTAACTCTAGACGAATCTGTATTCGGAATTGAGCCAAATAAGCACGCGGTTTACTTAGAAGTTAAACAGTACCTTGCTGCACAAAGACAAGGGACTCATAAATCAAAAGAAAGAAGCGAAATTACTGCTTCTACTAAGAAACTTAAGAAGCAAAAAGGATCTGGATCTGCTAGATACGGTGATATTAAATCTCCAACTTTCAGAGGTGGAGGTAGAGTATTCGGACCTAAGCCAAGAGACTATAGATTCAAATTGAACAAAGCTCTTAAGAGATTAGCTAAAAAATCTGTTCTTTCTCAGAAAATGAGAGACAACAGCATCAGAATTGTAGAAGGATTGAGCATTGCTGCTCCTAAAACTAAAGATTTCATCACTATCTTGAATGCATTAGCATTAAACGATACTAAATCTTTATTCATTCTTCCTGATACAAACAAGAATGTATATTTATCTTCAAGAAACTTACCTAAGACTAAAGTTATGAAATTCAACGAAATTTCTTCTTATGACTTAATCAATGCGGGTGAGATCGTTTTCTTAGAAGGTGCAGTTGAAAAATTCCAGGAAAATTTAAAGAAATAAATCATGTCACTAATTATTAAACCAGTTATTTCAGAAAAGGCGAACTATCTTACAGATTTAAGAGGTGCTTATTCTTTCTTAGTACAACCTAAGGCGAATAAAATCCAAATTAAAAATGCTGTAGAGCAAGCTTATGGTGTAAAAGTAGCAGACGTTAGAACCATGATTTATGCGCCTAAAGTTTCTTCGAAATACACGAAAAAAGGTCTTCAAGTAGGAAAGACAAACAAATTGAAAAAAGCGATTATCACTCTTGCTGAAGGGGAAGTAATCGATATTTTTGCTGTAAATTAATTATTAATTATAAATAATAGTAATGTCTGTTAGAAAATTAAAACCTATCACCCCAGGACAGAGATTCAGAATTGTAAACAATTTTGAGGAAATTACTACTAACAAACCAGAGAAATCTCTAACTGTTGGTATTAGTAAGTCAGGTGGACGTAACCAAACTGGTAAAATGACCATGCGTTACACCGGAGGTGGACACAAAAAGAAATACAGAATTATCGACTTCAAAAGAAACAAGCATGATGTTGAAGCAACGGTAAAAACTGTAGAATATGATCCAAACAGAACTGCATTTATCGCTTTATTAGAATATGCTGACGGAGAGAAGAGATATATCATCGCTCCAAACGGTATCAAAGTAGATCAAAAGGTAGTTTCAGGAGAAAGCGTAGAACCGAACATCGGTAACGCAATGAAATTGAAAAACATTCCATTGGGTACTGTTATTTCTTGTGTTGAAATGAAGCCTGGACAAGGTGCTATTTTAGCAAGAAGTGCTGGTTCTTCAGCTCAACTTACTTCAAGAGACGGAAAATATGCAATCATCAAATTGCCTTCAGGAGAATCTAGAATGATCCTTACTGAGTGTTATGCAATGATTGGATCTGTTTCTAACTCTGATCATCAGTTAACTGTTTCAGGTAAGGCTGGTAGAAGCAGATGGTTAGGTAGAAGACCTAGAACTAGACCGGTAGTAATGAACCCTGTAGATCACCCAATGGGAGGTGGTGAAGGACGTTCATCTGGAGGTCACCCAAGATCTAGAAACGGTATGCCTGCTAAAGGTTACAAAACCAGAAAGAAAAACAAAGCGTCTAACCGTCATATCATATCTAAACGTAAATAATTATGGCAAGATCACTTAAAAAAGGACCATTCATCGCATATACTTTAGATAAGAAGGTTCAGGCAAATATAGAGGCTGGAAAGAAAACAGTTATTAAAACTTGGTCTAGAGCATCAATGATCTCTCCGGACTTCGTAGGACAAACTATTGCAGTACACAACGGGAAATCTTTTATCCCTGTTTATGTTACAGAAAACATGGTTGGTCACAAGCTAGGCGAATTTTCTCCAACAAGATCTTTCAGAGGTCATGGTGGTAACAAAAACAAAGGAAGTAGATAATCATGGGATCAAGAAAAAGAGAAAGTGCATTAGCACGTAAATTAACGAATCAAGATGTAGTAAAAGCATTACATAATGATTGCCCTTCTTCTCCAAGAAAGATGAGATTAGTTGCTGATATCATCAGAGGAGTAGAAGTTGACAAAGCTTTATACATTCTAAAATATTCTAAAAAAGACGCTTCTAACAAATTAGAGAAAGTATTACTTTCTGCGATGGCCAACTGGCAGTCAAAGAACGAAGGTGCTGATATCGAAGAAGCGAATCTTATCATTAAAGAAATTTTTGTAGACAGTGCTAGACAATTGAAGAGACTAAGACCTGCACCACAAGGTAGAGGACACAGAATCAGAAAGAGATCTAACCACATTACACTAATCTTAGGTAATAAAGAAAATTAATCAAGGTATGGGACAGAAGACAAATCCAATTGGTAACAGATTAGGTATCATCAGAGGATGGGATTCAAACTGGTTTGGTGGTAAAGATTATGGAGACAGAATCGCTGAAGACTACAAAATCAGAAGATACCTTGAAGCTAGATTATCTAAAGGTGGGATTTCAAAAATTTATATTGAAAGAACATTAAAATTAGTAACAGTAACAATCACTACTGCTAGACCGGGACTTATCATCGGTAAAGGAGGTCAGGAAGTTGACAAGCTAAAAGAAGAATTGAAGAAACTTACTAAAAAGGATATTCAAATCAATATTTTCGAAATCAAAAGACCTGAACTTGATGCAGTTTTAGTTGCTGATAGTATTGCTAAGCAAATTGAAAACAGAATTTCTTACAGAAGAGCTGTTAAAATGGCTATCGCTTCTACAATGAGAATGGGTGCTGAAGGTATCAAAGTTCAAATCTCTGGTAGATTGAACGGTGCTGAAATGGCTCGTTCTGAAAACTTCAAAGACGGAAGAATTCCATTATCAACTTTCAGAGCAGATATCGATTATCATATCGGTGAAGCACTTACTCAATACGGTAAGTTAGGAGTTAAAGTTTGGATCATGAAAGGAGAAGTTTACGGTAAGAGAGATCTTATGCCATTAGTAGGACAACAGAAGAAAGGTGGTCCTTCAGGAGGCGGAAACAGAGGAGATAGAGACAACAGAAGACCTTCAAGAGATAAAAAAAATAATTAATAAAATTTTAGAGGATAGTTTTTAAACGACCGTTACTTTTTTAAAATCTAAATTCTAAAATCTAAAATTTAAGAAATTATGTTACAACCAAAAAGAACCAAATTCCGTAGAGTTCATAAGATGAAGATGAAGGGGATTGCTCAAAGAGGTAATCAACTTGCTTACGGAACTTTCGGAATCAAAGCTACAGAAGGAGCTTGGATCACTGCAAGACAAATTGAAGCTGCTCGTATCGCTGCTACAAGATATATGAAGAGAGAAGGTCAACTATGGATCAAAATATTTCCAGATAAGCCAATTACTAAGAAACCAGCCGAAGTACGTATGGGTAAAGGTAAAGGTGCTGTGGAATATTGGGTAGCTGTAGTGAAGCCAGGTAAAATTATGTTCGAAGTCGGAGGAGTATCTTACGAAATCGCTAAAGAAGCATTAAGACTTGCTGCACAAAAATTACCGATAGTTACTAAATTTGTAGTTGCTAACGATTTTGTTAAACCTCTATAATCTTTGAATACAATGAAACAAGCTGAAATTAAAAATCTAAGCGCTGAAGATATTCAAGCAAAATTGGCTGAAGCTAAAGCTGAATTCACTAAAATGAAATTAGCTCACAAAATCAGCCCACTTGAAAATCCAATTCAAATCAGAGATTTGAGAAGAACGATCGCAAGACTAAATACTGAGTTAACTAACAAACAACAATAAGATTTTCATACATTATGGAAAGAAACTTAAGAAAAGAAAGAATCGGAATAGTTTCCAGCAATAAAATGGAAAAGACCATTGTTGTAAGTGAGACGACTAGAGTGAAACACCCGATGTACGGTAAATTCGTATTAAAAACGAAAAAATATACTGCACACGACGAAAACAACGAATGCACAGAAGGAGATACAGTTCTTATCCAAGAAACTAGACCTATGAGCAAGAGTAAGAGATGGAGATTAGTAAGAATCATTGAAAAAGCTAAGTAATAATGTTACAAACAGAATCAAGATTAAAAGTTGCTGATAACACTGGTGCTAAAGAGGTACTAGTAATCAGAGTTCTGGGTGGTACCAGAAGAAGATATGCTTCAGTTGGTGATAAGATTGTAGTTACTATCAAGGCTTCTACACCATCAGGAAACGCAAAGAAAGGTCAAGTATCTAAAGCGGTAGTAGTAAGAACAAAAAAAGCAGTTAGAAGAAAAGATGGTTCATACATCAAATTCGAAGACAATGCTTGTGTTTTACTAAACGCTGGTGGAGAAATGAGAGGAACACGTGTTTTCGGACCTGTTGCTCGTGAGTTGAGAGACAAAGAATATATGAAGATCATTTCATTGGCTCCTGAAGTACTTTAATTTTAAAAATTTTTAAACGAAAATGTCAAAGTTAAAAATAAAAAGAGGAGATAACGTAATCATTACTACTGGTAAGAAAGATATCAAAGGTAAAACTGGTGAAGTTATTGAAGTGATCAAAAAAGAAGGAAAAGACCCTAGAGTTATCGTTGCAGGACTTAACATCGTTAAAAAACACGTTAAGCCTTCAGCTTCAAATCCTCAAGGAGGAATCACAGAAAAAGAAGCTTCTATTCATATCTCAAACATAGCTTTAGTTGGTAAAGACGGAAAAGCTATCAAAATCGGTTACAAAATCGATGGAGATAAGAAAGTAAGAATCGACAAAAAAACGGGTGAAACTTTATAATTTTAAATAACACATGGAATATATCGCAAGACCCAAGAAAGCATATAAAGAAACAATTGTTCCTGCAATGATGGAAGAATTTGGGTACAAATCTGTAATGCAGGTACCTAGATTAGAAAAAATCATCCTATCTCAAGGTTTGGGTGATGCTACTGCAGACAAGAAAATTATTGATTATGCTGTAGAAGAACTTACAAATATTACTGGTCAAAAGGCTGTAGGTACTATTTCTAAGAAAGATGAAGCAGCTTTCAAATTAAGAAAAGGTATGCCTGTAGGTGCTAAGGTAACTCTTAGAGCTAGCAAAATGTACGAATTCTTAGACAGACTTACTGCTTCTGCTTTGCCACGTATTAGAGATTTCTCTGGTATTAAAGCTGATGGTTTCGATGGTAGAGGTAATTATAACTTAGGTATTACTGAGCAAATTATCTTCCCTGAGATCGCAATCGACAAAGTGAAAAAAATCCAAGGGATGGACATCACTTTCGTTACAACTGCGAAAACAGATAAAGAAGCTAAAGCATTGTTAACTCACTTCGGTTTACCTTTCAAAAAGAACTAAGAAATGGCTAAAGAATCAATGAAAGCGCGTGAGCGCAAAAGAGAAGCTACTGTAGCTAAATACGCTGAGAAAAGAAAAGCTTTAAAAGAAGCTGGTGATTATGAAGGACTTCAAAAATTACCAAAAAATGCTTCTCCTGTAAGATTACACAACAGATGTAAACTAACAGGTAGACCAAGAGGTTACATGAGAACTTTCGGTCTTTCAAGAGTAACTTTCCGTGAAATGGCCAACAACGGTCTTATTCCGGGAGTGAAAAAAGCTAGTTGGTAGTCAATACTAATTAAAAATCGGGACAATTAAGTTGTCTGGATACTAAAGAAATAAATATCAGACCGAAGTTTTTCTGAAGTCTGATATTTTAATCTTCAAGTCCCTTCAATACTGATTGTCTTTAACCAATAATTTAAAAAAGAAAAATGGTAACAGATCCAATTTCAGATTTCCTAACAAGAGTAAGGAACGCACAAAGCGCAGGCCACAAGGTGGTGGAAATTCCTGCATCGAAAATCAAAAAGGAGCTTACAAAAATCTTATTTGATCAAGGGTATATCTTAAACTACAAGTTTGAAGAGAGCGCTGTTCAAGGAACGATCAAAATAGCTTTAAAGTATGACAAGCAAACTAGCAAGCCTGCAATCAAGTCTATCCAAAGAGCTTCAAGACCAGGTCTAAGACAATACAAAGGTTCTACTGAACTTCCAAGAGTATTGAACGGTTTGGGTATCGCTATTATCTCTACTTCTAGAGGGGTAATGACTGATAAAAAAGCTAGAGAAGAGAAAGTAGGCGGTGAAGTAATCTGCTATGTTTATTAATTTTTAATCAAAGGAAAATGTCAAGAATTGGTAAAGCAATTATAACTATTCCCGCTGGTGTTACTGTCACTGAAAAAGAAGGTGTAGTAACTGTTAAAGGTCCAAAAGGAGAACTTACTCAGGAGCTTACAGAAGGAATTACTTTAGAACAAAACGATGGTGTGCTTACATTCAGCAGACCGTCTGATTCTAAACAACACAGAGCGCTACACGGTTTATACCGCGCGTTAATCAATAACATGATTTTGGGAACTGCTGAAGGTTTCACAAAAAAGTTAGAACTAGTAGGGGTAGGATACAGAGCTTCTCATTCAGGTCAAAAACTTGAATTAGCTTTAGGATTCTCTCACGGTATCGTTTTAGAACTTCCAAAAGAAGTAATAATCGACACATTGACTGAAAAAGGTAAAAACCCAATTATTACTTTAACGTCTCATGACAAGCAACTTCTAGGAATGGTTTCTGCAAAGATCCGTTCATTCAGAAAGCCTGAGCCATACAAAGGAAAAGGTGTAAGATTCGTAGGAGAAATTGTTAGACGTAAAGCTGGTAAATCTGCTTAATAAATTATAAGTATTATGGCATTAAGTAAAGTAGAAAAAAGAATAAGAATAAAAAGAAGAGTAAGAGGGAAAATCTCTGGATCTTCTGAATTGCCAAGATTATCTGTATATAAAAGTAATAAGGAAATTTACGCTCAGTTAATCGATGACAAAGACGGTAAAACTTTAGTATCTGCTTCTTCTAGAGATAAAGGAGTTGACGCTAAAGGTACAAAAAGTGAAGTTTCTGCCGCTGTTGGTAAAGCTATTGCTGCTAAAGCAGTTGCTGCAGGAATTGGAGCTATTGTATTTGATAGAAACGGTTTCGTATACCACGGTAGAGTGAAGGCTCTAGCTGACGGTGCGAGAGAAGGAGGACTTAAATTCTAATCATTAAATTTCGGAAAATATGTTAGGACTAGATAATATAGAAAGAGTAAAACCGGGAGGATTAGAATTAAAAGATCGTCTCGTATCAGTTAACAGAGTAACTAAAGTAACAAAAGGTGGTAGAGCTTTCGGGTTTTCTGCTATCGTTGTTGTTGGAAATGAAGAAGGAGTTATTGGTTACGGTTTAGGTAAATCTAAAGAGGTTGCTTCTGCAATTGCGAAAGCAGTTGAAGACGCTAAGAAAAACCTTGTTAAGGTACCTGTAATGAACCATACAATCCCTCACCAAACTACTGCTAGATATGGTGGTGCAGATATCTTCTTGAGACCTGCTTCTCACGGTACAGGACTTATTGCAGGTGGTGCAGTAAGAGCGGTATTGGAGTCTGCTGGTATTCACGATATCCTTTCAAAATCTAAAGGATCTTCTAACCCTCACAACGTAGTGAAAGCTACTTTCAAAGCGTTGCTAGACATCAGAAGACCTGAAGAAATTGCAAGAATGAGAGGAGTTTCTCTAAGTAAAGTGTTTAACGGTTAATAAATAAACAATGGCAACAATTAAAGTAAAACAAGTAAGAAGCGCTATTGGTAGAACAAAAACCCAAAAGAGAACGCTTGAAGCATTAGGATTTAAGAAACTTCACCAAGTTGTAGAACACGAAGCTACGCCTTCTATTTTAGGTATGATAGCTGCAGTTAGTCATTTACTTGAAGTTCAAAAATAATTTTAAAAAGAAATTAAAATGAATTTAAACAACATAAAACCTGCTGCAGGTTCTACTTTTAGTTCAAAAAGAATTGGTAGAGGTCAAGGTAGTGGAAAAGGAGGTACTTCTACGAAAGGTCACAAAGGACAGAAAGCAAGAGCTGGTTATTCTCAGAAGATCGGTTTTGAAGGAGGTCAAATGCCTTTACAAAGAAGATTACCGAAATTCGGTTTCAAAAATGTAAACAGAAAAGAATTTAGAGCTATTAACCTAGACGATATTCAAACTTTAATTGATACTAAATCTGTAACAGGAGATATTACAAAAGAAGTTTTGGTACAAAACGGTTTAGCTACTAAAAACGAATCAGTGAAAATTATGGGTAGAGGAGAATTGAAATCGGCGGTTTCAATCTCTGCTGATAAATTCACTAAATCTGCATTAGAGCTTATTTCTAAAGCAGGTGGACAAGCAATTACATTATAATAGTAACTAATGAAAGAATTTATACAAACCCTTAAGAATATTTGGAGCCTAAAGGAATTAAGAGATAAAATTCTCTTTACGTTAGGTATTATCCTTGTGTATAGATTCGCATCTTATATCTCGTTGCCTGCAATTAACCTTGCAGAAGTAGGGGATCTCTTAGAGCATTATAAAAATCAAGGCGGTAACAAGCAAGGAGCAGGTCTCCTTGGCTTGCTTTCGTCGTTTACGGGTGGGGCTTTCAGTCACGCTTCTGTAATGGCGTTAGGTATCATGCCTTATATTTCAGCTTCTATTATTGTTCAGTTGATGGGGATGGCTATTCCTTATCTTCAGAAACTTCAGAAAGATGGAGAGTCCGGTAGAAATACATTGAATCAAATTACTAGATGGTTAACGATTGGGGTTTGTCTTGTACAGGCACCTTCTTATTTAACTTCTATTACTCAATTATTCTTACCATATGCTCAGTTCCAGTCTGCATACTATGTAGAGCCAAACTCTATCATGTTCTGGTTACCAAGTATTGTTATACTTGTTGCCGGTTCAGTATTTGCAATGTGGTTAGGTGAGAAAATTACTGACAAAGGAATCGGAAATGGTATTTCTATCCTTATTATGGTTGGTATCTTATCTAGACTTCCAGAAGCATTTGTACAGGAAATGGCCGTGCAGAACGGAAAAGGAGGAATGGGATCTATCATGATCCTTATTGAAGTGATATTCTGGATGTTGGTGGTTCTTTTAGCAGTCGTCCTATCGGTCGCTGTTAGAAAAATTCCAATTCAATATGTAAGCAGAGCTCAAGCAAGAGGAGGTGTAAATAGAAATCTTATGCAAGGAGCAAGACAATGGATTCCGTTGAAAGTTAATGCTGCCGGTGTTATGCCAATTATCTTTGCTCAGGCATTGATGTTCGTACCTGGTTTATTAACCAAATTCGATGAATCTAATACTTTTCTTGCAGGTTTCAAGAATGTTTTTAGCTGGCAGTACAACGTATTGTTCGCGCTATTAATTATTATCTTCTCATTTTTCTATACTGCAATTACTATTCCGGTAAACCAAATGGCTGATGATTTGAAGAGAAATGGAGGTTTAGTACCGAAAGTAAGACCCGGTAAAGAGACAGCTGATTATTTAGATGATATTTTATCAAAAATTACCTTGCCAGGTGCAATATTTTTATCTATCTTTGCAGTCCTTCCAGCAATTGTGCATGGAAGCTTTGTTCAGACAGATGCGTTCGCCCTATTTTTCGGGGGAACATCACTATTGATTATGGTGGGAGTTATTTTGGATACAGTTCAACAGATTAATACATATCTGCTGAACCATCACTATGATGGCTTAATGCAGTCTAAACTGTCAAGAACGACTGGATATTAATTTATGGCAAAACAAAAACATATTGAACAAGACGGCGTTATTACGGAAGCACTTTCGAACGCCCAGTTCCGTGTAGAGCTAGAAAATGGGCATATGCTTATCGCTCATATTTCTGGTAAAATGAGAATGCATTATATTAAACTTTTACCTGGTGATAAGGTAAAACTAGAAATGTCTCCCTATGATTTGACAAAAGGGAGAATTACTTTTAGATATTAAACAACCGCCAAATGGAGTCTTCGGGTTTCCATTTGGCTATTGTTAAAAAATAAATACTATCAAATGAAAGTTAGAGCATCAATCAAAAAAAGAAGTGCTGATTGCAAGATCGTACGCAGAAAGGGTGTACTATTTGTAATCAACAAGAAGAACCCAAAATTTAAACAAAGACAAGGCTAATATTAAATTATGGCGAGAATTGCAGGTATTGATTTACCAAAAAACAAAAGAGGCGTTATCGGTTTGACTTATATTTATGGAGTTGGAAGAAGTACTTCTTCTGAAATCCTTAAAGCTGCCGGTATTAGCGAAGATAAGAAAGTCAACGAATGGAATGACGATGAATTGGCTGCAATCAGAAATTTTATTACTGAAAACGTAAAAGTTGAAGGTGAATTAAGATCTGAAGTGCAATTGAACATCAAGAGATTGATGGACATAGGATGCCAACGAGGAATACGTCACAGACTAGGACTACCTTTAAGAGGCCAGAGAACGAAAAACAACTCGAGAACCCGTAAAGGAAAGAGAAAAACAGTTGCTAACAAGAAAAAAGCAAGTAAATAATCGTTAGGAATTATGGCAAAACAAAGTAAAGTAGTTAAAAAAAGAAAAGTAAAAGTTGAAGCTATTGGTGAAGCGCATATTCAAGCTTCTTTCAATAACATCATCATTTCTTTAACAAATAAAAGCGGAGAAGTTATCTCTTGGGCTTCTGCCGGTAAAATGGGATTCAGAGGTTCTAAAAAGAACACTCCTTTTGCTGCTCAAATGGCAGCTGAAAATTGCTCTAACGTAGCCCACGAAGCTGGACTAAGAAGAGTAAAGGTGTATGTGAAAGGTCCTGGTGCAGGTAGAGAATCTGCGATCAGAACAATTCACAATTCAGGTATTGAAGTTAGCGAAATTATTGACGTTACTCCTATGCCACACAATGGATGTAGACCACCAAAAAGAAGAAGAGTTTAATTTTTAGAATTTACCCATTATGGCAAGATATATTGGACCTAAAACTAAGATTGCTAGAAAGTTTGGTGCTGCAATCTACGGAGATGATAAAAACTTCGAAAAGAGAAAAAACCAACCGCCAGGACAACATGGTCCTAACAAAAGAAGAGGTGCTAAAAAATCAGAATATGCAGTTCAGTTAGCTGAAAAACAAAAAGCTAAATATACTTACGGTATTTTAGAAAGACAGTTTGCAAACTTATTCGATAAAGCACACAGAAGTAAAGGTGTAACAGGTGAAGTTCTATTACAGCTTTGTGAATCAAGATTGGATAACGTAGTATACAGATTAGGTTTTGCTAAAACCAGAGCTGGTGCTAGACAGTTAACTTCTCACAGACACATTACTGTGAATGGTGAGATCCTTAACATCCCTTCTTATTTAGTAAAAGCTGGTGACGTAATCGCTGTAAGAGAGAAATCTAAATCTCTTGAAGTTGTTACTGACTCATTAGCTGCTAAAGCAAATTATGAGTGGTTACAATTCAACGATGAGAAGAAAGAAGGTACTTTCATCTCTGCTCCTGAGAGAATCCAAATCCCGGAAGACATCAAGGAACAGCTTATCGTCGAACTTTACTCTAAATAATTTTTTAATCAAATTTTTGCTCAACCCAATAATATGGCAATTTTACAATTCATAAAACCCGATAAAGTAATTTTACTTAACTCTGATGAATTTAAAGGTCAATTCGAATTCAGACCTCTAGAACCAGGTTTCGGGCTTACAATCGGTAATGCTTTGAGAAGAGTGTTGCTTTCTTCTCTGGAAGGATATGCTATTTCATCTATCAAAATAGAAGGTGTAGAGCACGAATTTTCAACTATTCCAGGAGTAATCGAAGACGTAACCGAAATTATTCTTAACCTTAAGCAGGTAAGACTAAAAGCTACGGCAGAAAACCAGACAAATGAGCAGGTTGTTGCTAAAGTTTCGGGACAAACGATTATTACTGCTGGAGATTTAGGTAAATCAATCAATGGATTCGAGATTTTAAATCCGGATTTATTAATCTGTAACCTAAACAGTGATGTAACTTTCGAAATCACCTTCAATGTAGAGAAAGGTAGAGGTTATGTTCCTTCGGAACAAAATAAGACAAACAATGCTCCTGTAGGAACTATTGCTATTGACTCTATTTTTACCCCTATTAAGAAAGTACAATACAGTATTGAGAATTATCGTGTAGAGCAAAAGACAGACTACGAAAAACTTGTATTAGATATAGAAACTGATGGCTCTATCAGCCCTCAGAATGCTTTAACAGAAGCTTCTAAGATATTAATTTATCACTTCATGTTGTTCTCTGATGAGAGAATCACGTTGGAGACTGAAGCTGTAAAAGCATCTATCCAGTACGATGAAGAGACTCTTCACACAAGACAACTTCTTAAGTCTAAATTAGCAGATATGGATCTTTCAGTAAGAGCCCTTAACTGTCTAAAAGCAGCTGAAGTAGAAACTCTTGGAGAACTGGTTTCTTACAGTAAGTCTGATTTGATGAAATTCAGAAATTTTGGTAAAAAATCTTTGACAGAACTAGAAGAATTAGTGCATTCAAAAGGTCTTAACTTCGGTTTCGACGTTGCAAAATATAAGTTAGACGCTGATAAATAATTAATAATGAGACACGGTAAAAAATTCAATCACTTAGGAAGAACAGCTTCTCATAGAAGTGCTTTACTTTCTAATATGGCTTGTTCTCTAATTGAGCATAAAAGAATCAACACTACTGTAGCTAAAGCGAAAGCTTTAAGAGTATATGTTGAACCTCTATTAACAAAGGCAAAAGAAGATACTACACACAATAGAAGAATTGTTTTTTCATATCTTCAAAGTAAAGAAGCGGTTACTGAACTTTTCAGATCAGTAGCTCCTAAAATCGCAGAAAGAAACGGCGGATATACAAGAATCATCAAGACTGGTTTCAGACAAGGTGATGCTGCTGATATGGCTCTTATCGAGCTAGTTGATTTCAACGAACTTTACAATCCTAATGCTGAAGAGAAAAAGACTACTAGAAGAAGTAGAAGAGCTACAACTGCTAAAAAAGAAGCTGTAGTTGCTGATGCTCCTAAAGTAGAAGAAAAAGTTGAAGAGCCTAAGGCAGAAGCAACTGATTCTACTGAAGAGAAAACTGAGGAATAATATAATATTTTCTTCAAAATATAAAAGGAGCGTGTATTTATTTACAGGCTCCTTTATTTTTATAAAAATTATGACCATGAAAAAAAATTTACTCTTTATTTTATTACAATTTTGTATTATAAGTTTTGCTCAGACAAATTTAGACTGGCAGCTTGTAACACCTTTTTTACGCCTGGAAGAGATCATGAAAATGGAAATCTTACCGGACGGAAGTTATCTTGTCCAGAAGAATAACGGTACTGATGATTTGGTTATTACTGAAAATAATGGGAAGACCTGGAGACAGATTAATGATAATGCAAAAACAGTTTACGATTTTACAATTCATAATAATAAAGGGTACGCTGTAATAGGGACAGATTTTAGAATCACTGATCCTAAGTTTTCAACTCCTGGAGTTTCCTACACTTTTCCCGGTAATGCTGAATCTATTTTTGTATTGAATGATAATACAATATTCGTAAGTGGTGGAAACAGCAGAATGTATAAGTCCGTTAATGGTGGAGCGACATGGACGAGTGCCATCGTTCCGACAGTATACCAGGACAGAATTACGAGTGTGTATTTTACTGATGCCAATACCGGATTTTGCGTTACAGATGCAACGAGTGGGAACAGTTTTATTTTTAAGACCATCGATGGAGGACAGACCTGGACTAAAATGAATACAAGCTCTGTTGAGTTTACGAAAGTTACTTTTAAAGATTCAATGAATGGAATTGCTGTAAAATATGGCGGAAATCCTTTATATACTTTAGATGGTGGAAATACGTGGAATGAAGCGGCAGGAATTGGAACTGTAAATGACATTAAAGTTTATAACAATGAATATATTGCCATAGTAAATCCGAATAAATTATATAAAACTGCTACCGGAGAGTCCTGGACAAATACAGGAGATATGTACCCTTCTTCTTTTCATGGTTTTACATGTCTGGCAATCCACCCGGATTTTATTCTTGCAGGGACAAATAATGATGATCCTTATACTTTACGCCATACAATTTTTAAAAGTACAAATAATGCATTAACATGGGATCCATTAAACATTAAATGGATCTATTCACAACCTTATAATAAGGTTTACGCATTTGAAAATTATGCAGCTGTACCTGCAATGGGATATTTTTCTCAGGATAGAGGATATACCTGGACAGCGGCATTATACAATCCTTATCCGGTCGGGCCAATGAATATATTACCCAATGGTAAAGGAATTTCTTTAGGACTGTCTCAATTTTGGATCACAGATGATAATGGACTGACCTGGACTCAGCAAATATCACCCAATTTGCAATTAAGAGTTCCGGCCATGAAACCAAACGGAAATTATGCAATTGCCAATATGGGTACTAATTCATTTGCGTTTACAGGATTTGTTTCTACATATTCTGCTGCAACGGGCTGGACTCCTCAGGTAAATGTAGAATCTGAAGTTACTTCCATGAAGTTTATTGATGACAATGTAGGATTTCTTGTGAACCAAACCAAGATCATGAAAACATTGGACGGAGGATTAACATGGAGTGCTGTTACAAACTTTCCCGGAGCAATTGCAGATGTAAGAAATATTGTTTTTGGAAACTCTTCAAGGGTTTATTTCGGAAAATATTATACAACGAATTTAGGAAGTACATGGAATTCTGTGCCTTCACCAATGGTGTCATTTAAAGATTATGACGTTTTTTCAGATGGTACCGGATATGCGATGGACGACGAAAGAGATGTTTATAAAACAACAAACTATGGCGCTTCATGGCTGAAAATTATAGATACACAGTTATTGCTTACACCCGGTGGTTATATAAACAAGGTTGCTTTTTCTAAAAACTATATGGTTGCAGTAGGATATACAGGTTTTTATGTATTGGATTTTGTGACTGGAAATCTTTCTACTAACGATCCTAAATTAGAAACGAATAATAAAATAAGGATTTATCCAAATCCCACTTCTTCAACTTTATATTTTGATATTAAAGATGAAATTAAAAATATTACAGTATTTGATATTTCTGGAAGAATTTTTAAAAATATAGGGAACCCAAAATCAAATTCAATCGATATTTCTGATCTTGAAAAAGGAAACTATTTTGTAAAAGTTATTACTGAAGATAAAACATACTTAGAAAAGGTAATTAAGAAATAAATTAAAAACCGTTCAGATTTTTGAACGGTTTTTTTTATGTTTTAGATTTTTGTTCTTTTCAGTTCAATCACGTTATTGCCTTGCTCAAGATGAATACTATCTCCTTTTACTCTCGCTGTCATATCATCTTTTTTATAAACCGTTTCGCCATCCTTTGTTTCTTTCTTTTCCAGTGTGAAAGTTTTTTTATTGCTAGTAATGGCAACCGTACTTTCTTTCGGATCATTCTTGAAAACCACTTTCACTAAGGCGCCGTCTGTTGCTTTGTAAACAAAATCTGTCTTTTCTGTTTTCTGTCCATTAACTACTATCGTAGATGAATTTACCGTCGAAGAATCTATTTTCCCATTATTATCAACAATCGTTGTTTCCGAACTGTCAGATTTGATGATGTTTTTGTTTCCGCTTTCAGTTTTGTTGCAGCTTACTAATGACAAAGCTACAAGCGAAGCTGTGATTAAAAGTCCTTTTTTCATGTTATTTATTCTTTTTAATGTATTTGAAAGTTAATTTTCTATCGTAAAGAAATTAGAATAAATTTAATAAAACAAAAAACAAACCAATAATTATCGCTTAAATATAAAATCTTAAGTAAATGTGTAATTAAATTTTCAAAAATGGTTAAATCATAAGATTTTAATCAATTATTTGTTTTTTATTTAGATTTGTAAAAATAACATTTGTTATGAAAATCAAGTTTAAATATTTGTATATATTTCTATTGATCCTCATCAGTGTTTCAGCTTTCTCCCAAAAAAGTAATAAAAGTTTTGAAATTAAAGACGGACATTTTTGGTTGAATGGAAAACAATTCAACATTTACTCGGGTGAACTTCATTATCCAAGAGTTCCTTCCCAATATTGGAAACATCGGTTACAAATGATGAAAGCAATGGGACTGAATACAGTGACAACCTATGTTTTCTGGAACTACCACGAAGAAAGTCCGGGCAAATGGAACTTCTCAGGTGAAAAAAATTTAAAGAAATTTATAAAAACCGCACAGGAAGTAGGACTGTATGTAATCATTCGTCCCGGCCCTTATGTTTGTGCTGAATGGGAATTTGGCGGATATCCTTGGTGGTTGCAAAAAGATAAAAATTTAGAAATTAGAACTGATAATAAAGCTTTTCTTAAAGAATGCGAAAAGTATATCAATCAACTTTCAAAACAAATAATTCCGCTGCAAATAAATAATGACGGTTCAATAATTATGGTTCAGGCTGAAAATGAATTTGGATCTTATGTTGCCCAAAGAAAAGATATTTCATTGGAACAACACAGAAAGTACAGCCATAAAATAAAAGATCTATTGGTGAAATCTGGAATTTCAGTTCCATTTTTTACTTCTGATGCAAGTTCTCTTTTCAAAGGAGGTTCTATTGAAGGAGCGTTGCCAACTGCAAATGGAGAAAGTAATATCGAGACTCTCAAAAAAAGCATCAACGAATATCATGGAGGAAAAGGTCCATACATGGTTGCAGAATATTATCCGGGCTGGCTCGATCATTGGGCAGAACCTTTTGTAAAAGTTTCCACAGAAGATGTTGTAAAGCAGACAGAATTATATTTAAAAAATGGAATTTCGTTTAATTACTACATGATTCACGGAGGTACAAACTTTGGTTTTACAAATGGTGCGAATTATGATAAAGACCACGATATTCAACCAGACATCACAAGTTATGATTATGACGCTCCGATCAGTGAAGCGGGTTGGGCTACTCCAAAATATGATGCTTTGAGAAATGTTTTTCAAAATTTAATTAAAGAAAAGCTTCCCGAAGTTCCAAAACCGATGAAAGTAATTTCTTTTTCAGATATAAAATTAAAAACAACTTCATTATTTGATATCATTGATCAGCAAAAATCAATTTTAGCAGATAAGCCTTTAACCTTTGAAGATCTTAATATTGGTCACGGCTATATTTTATACAGAAGAAAATTTGATGTCGATTACAAAGGAAAGCTCGAGATAAAAGGATTGAGAGATTACGCCCATATTTATATCAATCAATTATGGAAAGGCGAAGTCAACAGATATTACAAAAAATACGATCTTGAAATAGATATTAAAAAAGGCGAAACCTTAGATATTATTGTTGAAAATATGGGAAGAATAAATTACGGAGCTGAGATTGTTCATAATTTAAAAGGAATAATCAGTCCAATAATTATCAATGGAAATGAAATTAATGGCAATTGGAAAATGTATCCACTACCTTTTGACAAGTTTCCAAAGATCAATTATAAAGTAAGAGATATTGCCATAAACACACCGGCCTTAAAAGAAGGTGAATTCACACTTGAAGAAACAGGAGATGCATTTCTCGATATGCGAAAATTCGGAAAAGGAATTGTTTTTATTAATGGTAAAAACATTGGAAGATATTGGAGCAGAGTCGGCCCGCAACTTACTTTGTATGTTCCTGGAGTTTGGCTAAATAAAGGAAAGAATACGATTCAGATTTTTGAACAAATCAATGAAAATAATATTTCTGAAATTAGCAGTATAAAAACTCCGATTCTTGATCAATTGGTTTATTAATTATTGCTAAAAATTTAAAAATAAAAATATCAGGAACTAATTTTGTTTAAAAGATGAAATGCAGTCTTTTTTGCTTTTCAATATTAACTAAAATTTAACTTGGAATTGGTCGAAAAGGCAGTCCATTTATGATCAAAAAAGTTAAAAATTGATTAAATTTGTATAAACTATAAAAAAAACGGAAAAATGAGTTACATTTCTTACATAGAAGCGAGACAAATTTTGGATTCAAGAGGAAATCCTACAGTAGAAGTAGATGTATTTACAGAAAGTGGCGCAATGGGTCGTGCTGCAGTACCTTCGGGAGCATCTACAGGAGAACATGAAGCGGTTGAATTACGTGATGGTGGTTCAGAATATTTGGGGAAAGGAGTTCTTAAAGCTGTTGAAAACGTAAGAGAAGTAATAGCGCCTGAGTTAGTTGGTCTTCCGGTTTTTGATCAGAATCTTTTAGATCAGATCATGATCGAGCTTGATGGAACACCTAATAAAGGAAGTCTTGGAGCAAACGCAATCCTTGGAGTTTCATTGGCAGCGGCAAAAGCAGCAGCAGCAGAATTGAAAATGCCTTTATATAAATATGTAGGTGGTGTTAATGCTAATACACTTCCTGTTCCGATGATGAACGTTATCAACGGTGGTTCTCACTCTGATGCGCCTATCGCGTTCCAGGAATTTATGGTAATGCCGGTAAAAGCAGATTCTTTCTCTCACGCATTGAGAAAAGGAACTGAGATTTTCCACAGCTTAAAAGCAATTCTTCATTCAAGAGGTCTTTCTACTGCGGTAGGTGACGAAGGTGGTTTTGCACCAACTTTTAAAGGAACTGAAGATGCTTTGGATACTTTGCTTCAGGCAATTGAAAAAGCAGGTTACAAGCCTGGTGACGATGTAATGATCGCATTAGACTGTGCTGCTTCAGAATTCTATAAAGACGGAATTTATGATTACAGAAAATTCCAGACTCCGGATGCTGCACAATTTACAAGCAGTGAGCAGGTTTCTTATTTAGCTGATCTTGCAAACAAATATCCAATCATTTCTATCGAAGACGGTATGCAGGAAAATGACTGGGAAGGTTGGAAAATGTTAACTGACAAGATCGGTGACAGAGTACAATTGGTAGGTGACGATTTATTCGTAACGAATGTTGAAAGATTAGCAAGAGGTGTTGAAGAAGGAATTGCTAACTCAATCCTTGTAAAAGTAAACCAAATTGGTTCTCTTTCTGAAACAATGGCAGCTGTACAAATGGCTCAACATAACAAATTCACTTCAGTAATGTCTCACAGATCAGGTGAAACTGAAGATTCTACAATCGCTGATTTAGCTGTAGCAATGAATTGCGGACAGATCAAAACAGGTTCTGCTTCAAGATCAGACAGAATGGCGAAATACAATCAATTATTGAGAATCGAAGAAGCTCTAGGAGAAACAGCAATTTTCCCAGGATTAGGTGCATTTAAGATCAAAAGATAATCGAAATTATAAATAACGGCAAGCGATAATTTTTGTTTGCCGTATTTTATGGAATTTAGTAAATTTAGAAAAAAAATAAATAAATGTCAGACAACAAAGTAATATTGAATTACGACGGTAATTCATATGAATATCCAATCGTGGATAGTACTATCGGAGACAGAGGGATCGATATTTCAAAGCTAAGAGACCAAACAGGTTTAATCACTCTAGATTTAGGTTACAAAAATACAGGAGCTACACTTAGCGACATTACTTACTTAGACGGTGATAAAGGGGAATTATTCTACAGAGGATATCCTATTGAGCAGATTGCTGAAAAGTCTAACTTCACAGAAGTAATGTACCTTTTGTTACACGGTGAATTACCAACTTCAGACCAATTCAATACCTTCAACGGTAATATCAAAAAATATAACTTCGTAGCAGAGGAGATGAAAAAAATCATCGATGCTTTCCCTCGTTCTGCTCACCCAATGGGAGTTCTATCTTCTTTAACTTCTGCTTTAACTGCCTTCAACCCGAAAGCGGTTAACGTAAACTCTAAAGAAGAAATGGATCTTGCTGCAGAATTGCTTATTGCTAAATTTGCTCACCTTGCTGCTTGGACGTACAGAAAAACTCTAGGTCTTCCATTAAACCACGGAGATAATAACCTAAACTATGTAGAGAATTTCTACAAAATGGCTTTCAGATTACCAAATGAAGAGTTTGAAATCAACCCTGTGGTAACTGCTGCTTTAGATAAATTATTAATCCTTCACGCTGACCACGAGCAAAACTGTTCTACATCTACTGTAAGAATGGTAGGTTCTGCTCACACAGGTCTTTTTGCTTCAGTTTCTGCTGGTATTTCCGCACTTTGGGGACCACTTCACGGTGGTGCAAACCAAGCAGTTATCGAAATGCTTGAATTGATCGAAAAAGACGGTGGAGATGTTAATAAATGGGTTGAAAAAGCTAAAGACAAAAACGATAGCTTCCGTTTGATGGGATTCGGACACAGAGTTTACAAGAACTTCGATCCAAGAGCAAAAATTATCAAAAAAGCTGCTGACGATTTATTAATTGCATTAGGAATTGAAGACAAAGCTCTTGATATTGCTATGCAGTTAGAAAAAGTAGCATTGGAAGATGAGTACTTCATCGAAAGAAAATTATATCCAAACGTAGATTTCTATTCAGGAATTATCTACAGAGCTTTAGGAATTCCTACAGAAATGTTTACAGTAATGTTTGCATTAGGAAGACTTCCAGGATGGATTGCTCAATGGAAAGAAATGAGATTAAAAGGAGACCCAATCGGAAGACCACGACAGGTTTACCAAGGAGCTCAAAAAAGAGACTATATCGATTTAGTAAACAGATAATATTTGTTTCAGATAAATATAAATCCCAAAGTGTTATGCTTTGGGATTTTTTTGTTTTAAATAATGAAAAATTAACTAGTAATTTTCAGACTTGAAATTTTATCATTTTCAATCTCAAAGTTGTACTTTAAAATAATCGGACTGCCATCAAAATTCCCCGAACCCATAGTTGTTAAAACGGTCATTTTATCTTCATTAAAAACATCAATAACTTCTAGTTTTGTTTTGTATTCTTCATTCGTTTTTTCGTTCCAGTCTTTTATTTCTTCTTTTCCTTTGTGGGTTTTTCCTTCATCAAAGACCTGTGCATTGTCCGAAAAACACTCTGAATATGAAATACTGTCAAAGTTTTCCTGAGCTTTTAATAAATTTTTTAAAATAATAGGTAAATCCATTTTTATATATTTTTTTGGTTAATTTAAATTGTCGGAATCGTTCCTCCGTCGATTACATATTCAGTTCCGGTTAAATAACTTGCTCTTGATGAAACTAAAAATCCCACAAACTCTGCAATATCTTCCGGTTGAGCAGGTCTTCCGATGGGAATTCCGCCCAGTGCATCCATCACGCTTTGGGTTGCTTCTTCTATCGTTGAATTTGAACTTTCAGCGATTCTTTCCATCATTCTCGTCGAAGAATCTGTCATGATCCAGCCGGGTGAAACCGTCAAAATACGAACTCCTTTTGATGAAACTTCCTTCGATAAACCTTTACTGTAATTAATTAAACCCGCTTTTGCAGCTGCATAAGGCAAAGTAGAATCATACAACGGTAATCTCCCTTGAATAGAAGCAATGTGGATAATTACTCCATGTTTTTGTTCGATCATTTGTGGTAAAAATCCTCTATCCAAACGAACCGGAGTTAACAAATTTGTTTGAATGGATGTTTCCCAATCTTCATCCGTTAAAACAGAAAAGCCACCACCTTTTGTTTCCGAACCGCCAAGAGTATTAATTAAAATATCAAGCTTCCCGAATTTTGACAAAACTTCTTCTACAACTTTTTGTGTACCTTCAGCTTTACTCAGATCTGCAGCGATAAAATGAATGTTTTCATTCATGATTTCTGGTTGGTTTCTTGCCGTCATGATTACTGTTGCACCTGCAATTAATAGTCTCTCTGCAATGGCTTTTCCTGCGCCTTTTGTTCCACCTGTTACTAAGGCTATTTTATTGCTTAGTTCATTATTAAAATTAAATTGTTCGTTCATATGTTTAAAGTTTGGTACAAATTTCAGGAGTATGATGAGTTTATACAAGTACGGAAATACGATTCATATAGGGATAAATTTTTCCCCTATTGCTGTTTTTATAACAATGACTAATTTTGTAATATGTATGAAAGAAAAATTCCGCCAAATTTAAATTGTGGATTAGACTTAATCGGTGAAGTGCTTTACGGCAAATGGAAAATCCGTTTGTTGTGGTTTATCAATGAAGGTTTTCTGCGACCAAGTGAGTTGCAGAGGAAAATTCCGGATGCTTCCCGCAGAGTTTTGAATATTCAGTTGAATGAACTGGAAGAACACCAATTAATTACGAAGAAAATTTATGCCGTCGTTCCCCCAAAAGTTGAATATAGTCTTACCGATTTTGGTAAAACTTTGATACCTGTGATCTCTGTTTTAGGACAGTGGGGAGATGAAAATGATGAACGTCTGAGAACGGTTATTCTCAATCGATTAGAAAATATTTCAGGAGAAAAAAGTTAAAAAAATGATATCTGATAAAAGTAAAACCTGCTTGGTATAAGCAGGTTTTTTATTTTTAATTAAGGACATTGGCAGTTGTTACAAGTCCAGATATAGCATTTTCCTGAGTCATCCCACTCGCAGCAGCGTCTTGCTCCACCGATTGCGATGCCTCCTACAATTGATTTTTGTTGATCTCTTCCTAATTTTTGTGCGTGTTTCAGCACTGGGTTTTTCTTGTTCATGATTTTGTGATTTGATGTTAATAGTTAAGTTTAATTTTTCGCGAAAATTATATCACTAATATATGAATTTATTTTATATGTGAATAAAATTTTATATGTAAATTAATAATTAGCAATATGTTAGATCTAAAATTATCTTTCAATCGCTTTGATGAAAGCAATTAAATCTGCCATTAATTTAAAAAAACTTAACTAAAAACTGTAGAACTGAGATTTTGCAGTATAAAATTAAAGCTTGTTTATAAAACAGCTCAAAAGTTTCCTAAATACAGACCTTTACTTATATTTGTAGTATTGCATAAATCTTTATGAAACTAAACATTAAAAACGAAACGGGGAGGCTGAGATCAGTAGTTTTAGGTCAACCCAATTCAATGGGGCCCGTTCCCACACTTGAGGAAAGTTATGATGCCAAGTCATATTACTCAATCGAAAACAACATGTATCCAAAAGAAGAGGATATCATCAATGAAATGAATGCTTTTGAAGCAGTTTTGAAAAAATATGATGTGGAAGTGCTGCGTCCAAGTATCATTAAAGATTACAATCAGGTTTTCGCAAGAGATGTAGCTTTTGTGATCGATGATAAAATGATTATTTCAAACGTAATTGCAGACAGGGCCGATGAGCAGGAAGCTTACAAAAATGTTTACGAAAAAGTAGCATGGAGAACAATAATCAATCTTCCGGAAACTGCCCACATTGAAGGCGGTGATGTGATCGTTTGGAACGATTTTCTTTTCATCGGAACATGTTTCAGTGAAGATTACAGAAATTATAAAACAGCCAGAACAAACGAATACGCGATTGAAATTTTAAAGGAATATTTTCCAAAAAAGAGAATTATCGATTTAGAATTAAAGAAAAACGACAGAATTCCATACGAAGGAATTCTACATTTAGATTGTACATTCAACCCGGTTGGGAAAGATAAATGTATCATTTACAAAAACGGTTTTGTGGATGAAAGCGATTACCGTTTGATCATCGATATTTTCGGTGAAGAGAACTGTTTCCACGTTACAGACGAAGAAATGTTTGAAATGTGCCCGAATATTTTCTCTATTTCTCCAGAAATTGTAGTTTCAGATAAGGCGTTCACAAGAATGAACAATCACCTAAGAAACGAATGGGGAATGACTGTTGAAGAAATTCCGTACAGAGAGATTTCTAAAATGGGAGGTCTTCTACGTTGTTCAACGATGCCGCTTGTTAGAGAGTAGGAGTGTTGGAGTGTAGTAGAGTTTTAGAGTGGGAGTGTTAGAGAGTTTTAGGGTTGGAGAGTGGGAGAATGTTAGTGTTTGAGGTTTTATAAAAAGTATTTGTTTTTTTTCTATTTTAGTTGAAAATACAAATATGTCAATAATTAAATTTCATCAGGATTTGAAGGTTTTTCAAAAATCGTTTGATGTCGCAATGATTATTTATGAGCTTTCAAAATCTTTTCCTAAGGAAGAACTTTATTCTCTTACCGATCAAATCAGGAGATCTTCAAGATATGTTTCTGCAAATATCAGTGAAGCTTGGGGAAAAAGAAAGTATGAAAAATCTTTTGTTGCCAAACTTACAGATTCTGAAGGTGAAGCGAGGGAAACTCAAACATGGCTTTTATTTGCTCTAAAATGTAACTACATTAATGAAGAACAATTTAATAATTTAAACAATCAGTATAATCAAATAATTGGGATGTTGGTCAATATGATGAGTCAGTCACAAAGTTGGTGTTCATTTTCATCAGTAAATAAGGAAGAAAAATAATTTTGCACTAAAACACTAAAACACTAAAACACTAAAACACTCAGACTCTCAAACCCAACCCCCCTCAAACTCAAAACAGATGCAGACAACAGATACAGTATTAATGATAGAGCCGATTGCATTCGGTTATAACGCAGAGACAGCGGAAAATAATTATTTTCAAGTTGAACAGAAAGGTTCTGATATTCAATCTAAAGCTTTGGCAGAATTTAATATTTTCGCTGAGAAATTAAGAAGCAAGGGAATTAATGTCATTACGATAAAAGACACAATAGATCCTCACACACCGGATTCTATTTTCCCAAATAACTGGGTAAGTTTTCACAAAGACGGTAAAGTAGTTTTATATCCAATGTTCGCTTCCAACAGAAGAGTGGAAAGAAGAGAAGATATTATTGAAACGATTAAAGAAAAAGGTTTTGAAGTTTCTGAAATTGATGACTGGTCATTGCCGGAAATTCAGGGGCACTTTTTGGAGGGAACAGGAAGTATGATTTTCGACCACGATAATAAATTGGCTTACGGTTCGGTTTCTTTAAGATTGGATGAAAGATTGTTCAGAGAATTCTGCGAGAAATATGATTTTACACCCGTTGTTTTTCATTCTTTTCAGACAGTAGGCTCAGAAAGACTTCCGATTTATCATACCAACGTTATGATGTGTGTAGCAGATAAATTCGTGGTAATTTGCCTTGACTGCATAGATAATGAATTGGAAAGAAGCAAAGTCATCGAAACCATCAAAAATTCAGGAAAAGAAATCATTGAAATTTCTGAAGAGCAAATGCAGCAATTTGCAGGAAATATGCTTCAGGTTCAGAATGAAGACAGAGAAAAATTTTTAGTAATGAGTCAAACTGCGTTTAAATCTTTAAATGAAAATCAAGTTTCAGTTATTGAAAAGCACTGTGAGATCATTTATTCGGATTTAAATACAATTGAAGTAAACGGCGGTGGAAGTGCACGTTGCATGCTTGCCGAAGTTTTCTTGCCAAAAAAATAATCTTCTCATTTGTCCTTCTGAACGAAGTGAAAGCGTAGTGAAGAATCTATTATTTGAAATAGATTTTTCGTTTGTAGAAATGACAGAGTCTATATTTACAACTTAAATCTAGTGTACTAGAGCAAATGCTCTCAGGAGTAGAATGAATATCCAGTACACTAGAACAAGGGTCCTGCGAAGTGCAGGAAATCTTAAAAGTCATAAGCATTATTCCTTGTTTACAAGAATAAAAACAAACTGCAGAACCTATAATCTTTCACATAGTAGATTAAAAATGAAGTGACTCATAAAAAATATGAAGAAAAATGATATATTTATATTCAATTTTTAAATCTTAAAATTATGGGAATACTTAAAGAAGAATATGTTCCGATAGCAGATGCACTGTTAAATGGCTTTAGTAGGGATTTGAATTTATTTAAAGCGGAAAATCACTTGTTTAATGCAGGATATTTAGCATCTATGCAAAATAAAACCAATGAATTGAGAGCAAAAGAAACAGGTGATGCAGTTCTCGCACAACAGAAATTAGCGACCCAAGAGCTGTACCGGTTGGGAAACGAACTCAACAAGCCAATGAAGCTTTTGAATTTGGTTTTTGATAAGGCAGGTGTAAAAACCTCATTGGCAAGTGATGTTCTTAAAAAAGTAAAGAAAAGAAATTTTGAAGGAGTCCTGCAATCTCTGAAATCCTTAAAAGAGATCGTCACTTCCCAATCTGCATTGCTTACCACCAACGGGATGAAAGCAGATACTGAAACCACGTTGCAAAATGCTTTTGATGCTATTACTGCAAAAAGCAATGAGCAGACAGACTTTCAACAGCAGAGAAAAGCATTTACTTCTGCCAATAAAGGCTTATATAAGGAACTCTATATTTATATAGGTGAAGTTGCAAGATTGGGTAAAATTATCTTTCAGGGGGAGCAGAAAGCTTCAGAATATACGTTAGATAATCTTATTGCGATGGTGAATAGCTCTCGAAGCACTCCGGGTAATACTCAGCAAAAAGTATAACCTTATTTATCAAATTGTATGGTTATATAGCAATATTATAATTTTATCTATATATTATATTCGTGCCATAATTTTTAACGAAACAAGCGTAAGCTATCAAATAAGTCAAAGAAAACTGCGAATCTTCTTAAAGGACAAATTTTGATAGACTTACGTCCGTGTATCCATATGGGCATGGGCGGAGTCTTCTGGTTTACTGGTTCTTAGCGGTGCCACAGTAACAGATTGATTTTAGTTCCATGCCTTTCTTTTTTTATCACTACGGAATTAAAATACGTCAGGATTTGCCGCTGTGTCATTATAGCTTACCTAAATTTTTGATAATTAGTTTTTAATTAATGATAATTTATAGTTATTAAGTTTTGAAGTGTTTGATGATGTCCCCGAAATAGGGATTTTTATGGTGAAAACAGCTAGCCAAAAATGATGGAAAACATCTATGTAACGAAAGGAGATTCTCTATTTTACCTTCATAAGATAAATTTATACATCAAATTATAAATAGTAAGAAATAACTTAAAGTTAACGCTGCTATTGGTACTTCTTGATAAGGGAATTATTATATTAGAAGACCAATAAAATATAGGGTTTTCCCTATAATATAAACTGAAAAAAATATTTGAATTTGAACAGTAAAAAAGCAGATATGAGAAAAAACTATTCGGGCACACTTTTGGTGTGTGCATTATTCAATTTTTCTGCCCAAGAGATCGTCTGGGAGAAAAACATAAAATCCAGTACACAGGATTTTCTATCACAAGTCACAACAACAATTGATCAGCAGTACCTTATTACAGGAAGTTCAATTCAATCTGGAGGCACCCTTCGAAAGGCTCAGGGAACACAAAACAACGGTTACGATTTTCATTTAGTCAAACTCGATCAGAATGGCGAGCAGGTCTTTGAAAAATATTTTGTTGGAAATAATCACGACTTTTTATCGGCAGCTGTAGCTACTCAAGATGGAGGTTTTTTAGCAGCAGGCACTTCTTATTCAGGAAAAGGTTTAGACAAAAAAGAGGATTCTAAAGGGGGATCTGATATTTGGGTGATTAGATTAAATGAATTTGGAAACGAACTTTGGCAAAAAACAATTGGAACCGTAACTGATGAAGAAGCAAGATCGGTAATTCAGACCACTGATTTAGGATTCTTTGTTGCTGGAAACGTTCAGAACTCAGCAAAAGGTTACGGATCTAAAGACGTTTTGATAATAAGATTAGACAAAAATGGTAAAGAACTGTCACAATCTATTTATGGTGGAAAAGGATCAGACGAGGTTGAAAAGATGATTCCAACTAGAGATGGGGGTGCTTTGTTAGGCATCTATTCAAGAAGTAATGCAGGAGGCTCAAAGAAAACTGAAAACTTTGGAGAAGGAGATTATTGGATCATCAAACTTAATAAAGAAGGAAAAGTTGAATGGGAAAAGAATTTTGGAGGAAAAGGTGACGATCATTTGAGAACATTGGCATTAACATCAGAAGGATTTTTAATCGGAGGTGAATCCAGATCTGAACGCTCAGGAAATAAAACTGTTGGAATTGAAGAAGGAACCGATGTCTGGTTGATTTCTTTGAATGAAAAAGGTGACGAACTTTGGCAGAAATCTTACAACTTCAAAAACAGAGATGTCTTGATGGGAATGAGTGTACTACACAATGCGGATGATAAAACATCAAAAGGAATTTTGCTTGGTGGATATACTCAGGCAGAGGGAAGAGTTGAAAGCGATGATGAGAAATTCTGGATGCTGTATCTAGACAAAAACGGCAATGAACAGTGGAAAAAGCATGTAAAAGGAGAATCCAGTAAGAAAGAAGAGAGATTATCTGATATAAAACTTAACAGAGACGGATCAATCATTTTAGCAGGAACCAGTGCTGAGGAACTTGGAAAAGAGAACTGGAAGATCATTAAACTTGGAGATAAGCAAATCGACCAATTGATCGAAAAGCAGGATATCAAAATTTATCCTAACCCTGTTTCTGATTATACTTATGTTGAAATAGGTTTTGAATTTAAGGATGCAGAAATTATTTTGTATGACATGTCTGGACGACAACTCCAAAGTTTGAAAACGAAAAATAAGGTAACGAAAATCAATACCCAAAATTTGATTCAGGGGGCTTATTTGATTGTTATAAAAACTGATACAAATAAAACGGCTAACGCTAAGCTCATAAAAAAATAAACACAAATGAAAAAAATATATTTATCAATATCATTATTATTGTCTATAGATGCTTTTGCACAACAATCGACTGGGACATCAGATGTTCTCGAAAACAAATTAGATTTTATAAACAAAAGCACCACTGCTCCTGTTATATGGTCATTTAAGGATTATACTAAAGAAGGAAATGTTGAAGTATCAACCGGGACATTTGGAATATCCATTCCGTTTTTTGAAATTAATGAGGAAAATTTAAACATCCCAATAGGCATAAGCTATAAGACTTCCGGAGTAAAAGTACAACAGAATTCTTCTGAAGTAGGTATTAATTGGGAACTGATGGCGGGAGCGGCTATTACCAGAACCGTCAAAGGCCACCCCGATGAAAGAAAAGACATTTCTAATCCCGCGGTATTAGGAGGCTCACAAAGATATATTTACGCAGGTGGTCAAACACCAGAGAACCATTTAGAAGAAATTTTTGGTGGTGTAAGCCCTTTAACTTTAGGAACTTATACGGCTTCCCCTGCTCATAACGGATATATTTATACTGAAAATGTTGCTAGAAGTATTCTTAATCGAAATAGAGAACAATTTCCAAAATCAGGCTTTGTTCCTCCCAACGAAAGAGAAAGTTCCATAGCCCAAGTAATGTATGAAACAAATTTTTTTGGAAAAGATGATTATGAACAGGATATATTTACCGTAAATCTGGGTAAATCATTATTTCATTTCAGCTTTAAGCTTGCTACAGCAACGGTCTATAGCAACGAGACAGGATTAACACGTGTTGAAGGAACTTCTCTAGATGAAAAAGGGTACCGGATTATAGCATATATAGGTAACCCTGCAATTCTTCCACAAGGGAGTAGAACTAATATTATACAGTCTATTATTATAAAAGATAAGCAAGGAATTGAATATCAGTTTTCAAACTATGAAAAAACAGAAAATGAATATATTTTCGATTATTACAGGTATCCTTTTACACCTTGGATAGGCTCAGAAGCTTCTCCCGCAGTTATCTTTGGAGATAACTTTGGGGATGGTGTTAGTAACAGTACCCTCCAGAAATATCGTAATCAGGTTGTTCAACATATGATGAAGGAACTCAGTGTTAATAAATGGAACATCTCAAAAATTATTTTACCTCGTGGAAAAGAAATTAATTTTACATATTCAACGTCAATGTTTATTGAGAATAATGTTCAACAACGAATTCATGATGGAGAATTCCTTAATTATGAAAACAATACGAAACCAAAGTTTAATGCACGATTTCATGATGTAACTAAAAATTATACTTACAAAAATTATTTGAGTTCCATTAATTCAGACAATTTTAAAATTGATTTTGATTATGATTCCTACAGACCGGATTATTATCAGGGTGGATTCAGCCTTAATAAGGTGACTGTAAAGAATAATTTAAATCAAATTACAAAAATCTTTAAATTAGTAAAACAATTTTCAAATGCCGAGCAGGTGGACGCTTCTGATGATTACAGGATGTTCCTTTCTGAGGTACAAGAATGGAATACAGATAACACCTTTAATAATAAATATTCTTTTTCTTATAATAATCCAGATAATTTACCCTGTAAAAGTTTTTTGGCATATTCGGATCTGTTTGGGTATTATTTAGGAAATCGTGGAAATCCGGGTGCTTCAACAAACTTAGCGTTCCCTATGGTTTATTTATATCCGTATGAAAATCATGGTGAAAGAGTTTCTTATGAACCTTATTCAGCATCAACTGCTGTACAGACCAATGGTGTTGACAGAAGACCTAAAGGAAACGACGTTTCTTTAGGTGTTTTGAATAAAATTGCTTTCCCAACCAAAGGAACTTTAGATATAACATATGAGCCTAACACTTATTATTTTCCAAAAGGAGTAAATCAAAACCCGTATGGTCCAGGTGTAAGAGTAAAAAAGCTAGAGTATAAAGATAATCAGCAACAAAAACTCATCAAAGAATATTCTTATAATTCCGGCGGCACTTTATTATTCAAACCTTCTTATGCCTATATCGGAAATTTTGCTGATAATAATACATTTAATCAGGATACAGCCTTTGGAAAAAATCAGGTTGATTTTATGAACCTATATCGTGGAGGTAGTGGATTTTCTACAACAGGAAATAAATTAAAAAATGAAGGTCTCTCAGATGCCGCAATTATAAAAAAAATGATAATTCTTTCAAATAAAAACATCGGTCCCCAATTTGATTTGTTTGGAAGAGAAATAATCTATACAAATGTTCTGGAAAAAACCATAAATACAACAAATCAATCCGAAAGTTTTTCTAAAAGATATTTTAATTATTATGAAGACAATTCCCCTGAAGTGAATGTAGTATCGGGACCGACTGATGAAAGCACATTCATTCCTCCGGCTTCTACAGCCGTGAGTATTGAAAGGCTTCCCTGGAAACTCTACAATGTTTCTGATACTCCTGTAAAAATGTCTTACGGATTTGCCGAAAAAAAAGGGAAAAATATTTTTCCTTTTCCTGATAGAGATTATTTTGGACTGAATAATGAGTTGAAAAACGGGAAAACCTATTTAGTAGAATCTTTTGATGCCAATAACAACAAAGTCTTATCAGAAGAATTTGATTACGATTTGTATTATGACCCCAATCGAAATATAAGTGATCTCAAAAGTTTTAACATACAGCTTGGAACTTTAGCGACTCATGTTTATGATTCAACTGATCCACAAAAAAAATTTTTAGAAGACGTTTCACCCATCTATTATTATGATCGTTTTCATAGATCAATGTTTTATTATATTACTAAAAATAATTATTACGAGCGACCATTGAAATTAAAATCAACAAAAAGAACCCAATATTTTCCATCGGGAAACTCTCTTCAGGAAGTTACCAATTTGAACTACAACCCTTACCAGTATGACCTTATTTCTCAGAAAAGCACACTTCCTGAAGGAGATACTTTAGAAAGACGTTTTAAATATATTAACGATATATCACCAGGTAATAATGATTATACATCTTTCGGATTAACAGGTATTCCATTGGTTATAGAGAATTTTAAAAATAACAAACAAACATCTAAAACTAAAGTTGTTTACGGTAGAGATTGGATAGGTCATGAACATATGCTTCCTTCAAAAATTGAAAGTATCAAAACAAATACAATCAACGGTTCAGAAGAAATTGCTAATCAAATGAATATTACCCAATACGATAATAAAGGAAATATTCTTGAGTATAGTACAGAATCTAATATCCCTACAACAATGATTTGGGGATACAATCAAACCTTACCAATCGCTAAAATAGAAGGTTCTGCTTACGGTAGCATCACTCAATATACTGCAGATATTATTGCAAAATCAAATGCTGATACAGATTTGACAAAGGAGCAGGCATTAATAAACGCACTCGATGCTTTTAGAAAAAATCCAGCTTTAGCTAATTATCAGATTACTACCTATACATATAATCCTTTGAGTGGGGTTACGAGCGTTACTCCGCCATCAGGTATTCGAGAAGTATATATTTATGATACGGCTAATAAATTAAAAGAAGTGAAACAAATGCAAAAAGATAGCAGTGGTAATTTTGTATATAAAACGGTGAAGGAGAATAATTATAACTATAAGCAATAAAATTGAAAGTTGAATTTTAGAAATAACACAATGAAAAATACTATATTATTTAGCATCTTGTTTGTAGCAAATATATTTTATGCACAAACATCACCAACGAATACAGAAAACTATATTTATTCCAAAACATATTTATCAGATCCCGCTCTTCCAAATCCAAAAACAGCAGAGAGTATTCAATACTTTGATGGATTGGGAAAGGCAAAACAAATAGTAAATATAAAAGCATCACCACTGGGTAGAGATGTTGTTTCTCATATTGAATATGATGGATTCGGAAGACAAACTTTGAATTATCTTCCAGTACCACAGTTGGGAACGCAAAACGGAGCTATTTATACTGATCCTTTAAGTAACTCTACTCAAACTGATATTTATGGAACTGAAAAAATTTATTCAGAAAAGATTTTAGAAAGTTCTCCGCTAAACAGAATTCAGCAGCAAATTCAGGCGGGAACAGATTGGAGTACCAAACCTGTAAGGTTTTATTATGATGCCAATACCACCAACGAGGTGTTTAAGTTTGTAACCTCTACCACATGGGAAAATGGAGCTACCAAATCTACATTAAGTCTGTCAGCATATGCCCCTAATCAGTTATATAAAAATATAGTTCTGGATGAGGATGAAAACAAAACGATAGTGTTTAAAAATGGACAAGGACAGATTGTTTTGGTAAGAAAAATGCTGAATGATACAGAACATGCCGATACGTACTATGTTTATAATGAGTACAATCAACTGGCGTTTGTTATACCTCCAATAGCAGTATATAAACCTATGACGGATGATGTGCTGAATAATTTATGTTATCAGTACCGCTATGATGGTAAAAACCGCTTAGTCGAAAAAAAACTTCCGGGAAAAGGCTGGGAACAAATGATTTACAACAAAAGAAATCAAATCGTTTATTCACGTGATATTAATCTTAAAAAAGGAATAGATAATTTTGTAGCAGATGAAGCATGGGTTTTTACTAAATATGATAAGTTTGGAAGACCTATTTATTCAGGAATTTGTAGAGATGGCACTCCAAGACAGACTATCCAACAAGCCGTGGATAATCAAGCAATTGATTATGAAACAAGAGGAGAGAGCCTTAGCATGAATGGGGTCACTATAGAGTATGGCAATATTTCTTATCCAACTTATTTGGACAAAATTCTTACTGTAAACTATTATGATACCTACCCTACAGGCACACCCACTATTCCTACGCAAGTGTTGGGTCAGGAAGTATTGACCCAAGATGCCCTGAATTCTTCTATTAGTACTAAAAGCTTACCTGTAGCTTCTTATGTGAAAAATATTGAAGATGATAACTGGACTAAAGATTACATTTGGTATGATACACAAGGCAGAGCAATTGGAACCCATTCTCTCAATCACTTAGGAGGCTATACAAAAACAGAAGCCGAACTTGATTTTACAGGAGTTCCAAAAAAAACAAATACCTATCATGTAAGAAAGGCGGATGAAATTGGCGTGATTGTAAAAGAACGTTTTGTATATGATCCTCAATACAGATTAATTCAGCATTATCATCAGGTTGATAATAAACCCGAAGAGCTGTTAACAGAGAATACATATAACGAACTTTCTCAATTAAAAAATAAGAAACTAGGAAACAATCTTCAAAGTGTTGATTATGCCTACAATATCCGAGGATGGATGACAGAAATCAATAAGGATCAGATGGAATTACCGGATTTAGGAGGAAAGTTATTTTCTTATAAAATAAAGTATACTAAAAAAGAGGGCATCGAAAATCCTGGTACGACTCCATTTTCAGGGAAAAATGTAAAACCAAAATACAATGGAAACATTGCTGAAGTAGATTGGAGAGCCGTAGAAACATTAGGCACAAATCCTTTAACTACTCCCAAAAGATATGGTTATGCTTATGATAGTCTGAACCGATTAACGGCGGGGTATTATCAGAATCCAACCAACCCTTACGGTATAGAAAATACGGAATCTCTAGATTATGATTTAAACGGGAATATCTCTAAATTATATAGAACTTCTGTATTTGAGTCTCCAAGTAGTATAGCTAATGTAATTGATAATTTACAGTATATCTACACAGCGGGAGACAATAAATTAACGAATATTAACGACATCTCTCAAAACCCAACAGGTTATGAAGGTGGAGGAGGTACCATTGAATATGATCTGAACGGAAGCATGACATCAATGCCTGATAAAGGGATTTCCAGCATCAGATACAATTTTCTAGATCTTCCTAATAACATGATGATCAGTAAAAATGGGAATGAAAATATTATCATTAATACTAAGTACAGAGCTGACGGAACAAAGCTTAGGAAAGAAAATACGACTGATATAATTGGTTTTAATGGAAGCGTAACAACAATCAATACCACAGATTATCTGGATGGTTTTCAGTATTTACATTCGGTTAGTTTAACTCCTCCAGGCGGCGGTGGCTTTGAAATGCTTGCTGCTTCAGCATTATCCAGAAGAGCAATGGAACCACAAGCTTTCAGTCTTACAGGACTTATCGATACTGATCCTACAATTGATCCTCCTTTTGGAGGCGGTGGAATTATTGTTGATGTTAAAACACCAGATTTACAGTTTTTTCCAACTGCAGAAGGTTTTTATGACTATCAGAAAAATCAATATATTTACCAGTATAAAGATCAGATAGGAAATGCAAGAATAAGTTTCGCAAGAAACAGCGCAGGTGTTCTTGAAATAACAGATAACAATGATTATTATCCGTTTGGCATGAATCACTTGAAGACTGGAAATGCGTTCTTTGGACAGGCAAGTTATAAAAACTACAAGTATCAGGAGCAGGAATTGCAGGAAACAGGCTTTTATAGTTTTAAATGGAGGAACTATATGCCGGATGTAGGTAGATTTTTCAATGTCGATCCTTTAAGTGAAACATATGCTTATCAGTCTCATTATAATTTCTCAGAAAACAGAGTTGTTGATGCAAGAGAAATTGAAGGTTTAGAAGCAAAATCAATCAACCCTGCAAGTATGGGTAATATACCCGGTGGGTATGATGGTGCTCCTCAAGTAGACTCTAATGCAGGTTATAATGATGTTGCTGCATCACAAGGTATTCAAGGGATAACAATGCAGATGGGGAATTCATCCTCTTCTTCTAATAATTCATCGATGTCAAGTGGTTCAAATGATGGAGGCCTTTCTTGGATGGGTATTCAAAGTATAAATAATTACCAAAATAATTTATCTTACTTGGATAATGCTGTTCAAAATGACCCTGCAGCAAGATCTGTTGGAGAATTTGAAAAAGGTTTGTTTATTGCTCTTCCAGTGGCTTTAGCTACAGGAGGTGCGGGGGGCTTTGCATTGTCTGGGGAAATGACAGCTGGAGCCTTTGGTACCAGATTTTTAACTGATGCCTCTGTACAAGCAGCTGCCAACTATTCAACGAATGGAGGAAATTTGAGTAAAGCTTTAGGGAATATTAACGTAACCCAATCGTCATTAGCTGGTCTAGGGATGAATTGTGTTGGAAATGCTGTTCTTTCAACTGCAGTTAATATAAATATCGCTGACAGTAAATCAATATTTACTGGCGGTGTATCTACCAGAACATATGTAACTCAGGCAGGAATGAGTGCCTTTGGAGGATTGGCAGTAAACAAAATAAATAGTTCTTCCCTTTTTAAAAGTGCAGTTGTAGGAACTTATATGCGTACTACATCAAGCTTAGGACAAACAGCAGGAACAGCAGTTGCAAACACATTAATGAATGCCCCTGATTATACAAGAGCAACCATTCAAAATAAGGTACCATAATGAAAAAATTATTAAAAAAACTACACTATTATATTTTTGTTTGGAGTTCAAAGTGGAACAGAGTGTTTTTTTTGATACTGATATCTCCACTATTTTTGTATATATATTATAAACAATCTCCTATAAAAAAAGGAAATTATACAATTGCATATGCTACAAAACTGTATTGGCCGATAATATCTTATAAAAGGATAGAATATAATTACAATGTAGAAAATAAAAATTTTGAAGCTACAAATATCTATGCGTTAGATCCGAAGGTTATAATACCTGCAAGATATTTGGTGCAATTTTCATTGGAAGACCATTCTTTTTCAACTATTTATCCAAGTATACCTGTGCCGGACAGTATAAGAGAAGTTCCGCCAGAAGGCTGGAAAATCCTTCCAGAATGGGCAAAGAAAAAATAAATTAATGTCATATTAGTTTTAGAAAGAAACAAAACCTCCACAATGGTGGAGGTTTTGTTATTTATATAAAAAAATTACATCAAGATTTAGAGCAGCAGAGAATTATATCTTTAAATCTGAAATTTTTACAAAAATTTATCTAGATAAACAACTTCCAATTTTCTTTTGGGCAAAAATTAATGGGGTGCCAAACAAGGGGGGCTTTTTATCACAAATGAAAATACTTTAGCTATTTCAGAGAGGGCTTACTTATTGTTAAAAAACGATAGTATAAATCAAGCGAATATTTAGGATAATTTTAAAATTAAGCCATTTTATTTAGAGATGTCTTTTTCGAGGAATTTTTATGGGAAATTTTAATTTGGCGCGAACATTTTTCATTTGAATTTCAAATTTCATTAAATTGTTTTCAGTTTGTGGTACCGTTGCTGGTTGTTCCTCAGTTAACGCACTATCTTTTAGACGGGTTCATTTGGAGAAAACCTAAAAAAATCATTTAACTTTGTAAAAATTCAATTTAAAATAATATTTATTAACCGGGATGAACTGAAAAGTGCTTATGAAAACGAAAATTATGCTATTGATGGCTCTGCTGCCATTCTTTTTTATCAATGCTCAGCAAAAAACATTTTGTAACCCGATCAATATTGATTACGGATATACACCGTTCAAGAATTTTTCGAATCAGGGGAAACACCGTGCGACGGCTGATCCGGTGATTGTTAATTTTAAAAACAAATTATTCCTTTTTTCAACCAATCAGGAGGGATATTGGTACAGCGACGATATGCTGGATTGGAAATTTGTAAAAAGAAAATTCCTTCGAGACAACAAATATACTCACGATCTTAATGCACCCGCAGTTTGGGCGATGAAAGATACTTTGTATGTCTACGGCTCAACTTGGGAACAGGATTTCCCGATATGGAAAAGTACAAATCCAACAAAAGACGACTGGCATATTGCTGTCGATACCTTGAAAGTTGGAGCTTGGGATCCTGCTTTTCATTATGATGAAGACAAAAACAAACTTTATTTATATTGGGGTTCAAGCAACGAATGGCCTTTGTTAGGTACAGAAGTAAAAGTGAAAAATTTACAGTCTGAAGGTTTTGTAAAACCTATTTTAAGATTAAAACCAGAAGATCACGGTTGGGAACGTTTCGGAGAGTATAATGATAATGTTTTCTTGCAGCCTTTTGTAGAAGGAGCTTGGGTTACAAAACACAACGGGAAATATTATATGCAATATGGAGCTCCGGCAACAGAATTCAGCGGATATTCTGATGGAGTTTATGTAAGTAAAAATCCTTTGGAAGGTTTCGAATATCAGCAACACAATCCGTTTTCTTATAAACCGGGTGGTTTTGCGAGAGGTGCGGGGCATGGAGCAACTTTTGAGGATAATTTCAAAAATTGGTGGCATGTTTCAACAATTTTTATTTCAACAAAAAATAATTTTGAAAGAAGATTAGGGATTTGGCCTGCGGGATTTGATAAGGATGATGTGATGTATACGAACACAGCTTATGGAGATTATCCTACATTCCTTCCGCAATATGCTCAAGGGAAAGATTTTTCTAAAGGTCTTTTTGCAGGTTGGATGTTGTTGAATTACGATAAACCTGTTCAGGTTTCATCTACTTTGGGTGGTTACCATTCAAACAATGCGGTGGATGAAGATATTAAAACATATTGGAGCGCAAAAACTGGAAACTCAGGAGAGTGGTTTCAAACGGATTTAGGAGAAGTTTCTACGATCAATGCGATTCAGATTAATTATGCGGATCAGGATGTTGAGTTTATGGGTAAAACTTTAGGCAAAATGCATCAGTATAAAATTTACGGTTCAGACGACGGTAAAAAATGGAATGTCATTGTTGATAAAAGCAAAAATACCAAAGACGTTCCGCACGATTATGTAGAATTGGAGAAACCTGCAAAAGCAAGATTTCTGAAAATGGAAAACTTAAAAATGCCAACAGGAAAATTTGCATTAAGCGGTTTCAGAGTATTCGGAAAAGGAGCAGGAACAGCGCCCGCAAAGGTTGAAAACTTTGTTCCATTAAGAGCTGACCCTAAAAAATATGGTGAAAGAAGAAGTATCTGGATGAAGTGGCAACAAAATCAGGACGCAGACGGATACGTGATCTATTGGGGGAAATCTCCTGATAAAATGTACGGAAGCATCATGGTGTACGGAAAGAATGAATATTTCTTCACCGGAGCAGACAGGGTAGATTCTTATTATTTCCAGATTGAAGCTTTTAATGCAAACGGTATTTCGGAAAGAACGGAAGTTGTAAAATCAGAATAATAAATTAAAAATATTTATTTAAACCTCTCAGGATTTGATTCTGAGAGGTTTTGTTTTTAGTATGGCAATCATATTCAATAAATTGATAAATATTTTAACACATAATCTCTATTGGATGAAATATTTCTAAAAAAATACCGAAATTTACAGCATAAAATAATTAAAACTAAACCATGAGAAAACTTAAACTTCTGTCACTTTCATTATTTCTGCCTTTTATTTTAGGTTGTAGTGATAATGAGACTGAAAAAGATTATCAAATTGAAGTGGATGCAGCTGTAAAGAATATTCATGCCAACCTTCAAAAGGATCTTAATACTGATGTTCCTTCGTTAAGCGTTTATGTCGTTTCTCCAAAAGGGACTTATTTTAGTACAATTAAAGGAACAAATGGTTCTGTTGTTACTCCAAACACATATTTCCGTTTTGCGAGCAATACCAAAAACTTTACTTCTACAGCTATTCTAAAAATGATGCAGGACGGTTGGCTTAAACTTGATGATAAAATCACAGCAAATATCCCGGGGACTACCGTTCCTTATACACCGGATGTTGCGGATTGGGATTTTCCTAATAAGAATCTTATAACCATTCGTCAGATTTTACAACATAATGCAGGAATTTACGATGTAACGAATGATCCTTCTCAATATGATGTGAATGGTGAAACGTATACAGATTATATGCTGGAAAACTTCCCGGATCATCAGTTTACAGCAAGTGAATATGTCAAAATTTTGAAAGATCATAACCTTAAGTATGGAGTTCCAAATTCTGTTTATCATTATTCAAACACAGGATTTGCTATTTTAAGTGAGATTATCGCAAGAATTTATTCTCAAAAAACAAGTTCTTCAAAAACGTACGGAGATTACATGTACGACCAAATTGTTGGCCCGGGAACAAAAAAACCTCTTGGTATCAAGTTTCCTGAGTTAGCATCGGATAAACAACTGCCTTCGCCTTATGTAAAAGGTTTTATTAAATATGCCAATCATAACGAAATTACCGATCAAAAGAACGCAAGCGCCCACATCGGAGAAGGAAATGGAGTAGGAACGATGGTGATGCTTACGGATTATATCAGAAGTTTAATGAAAGGTCAGAATGTCTTGTATGCTTCGAGTGCTGAACTGATGAGAACGAGCAAAGGAGCAGCTACAACTTCCGGTTATGCGCTGGGATGTTCTAATTTTGCGGGCATTGGATATGGGCATAACGGAGCAACAGAAGGTTATCTATCCTTAATGACTTACGATCCAACCAATGATGTTTCCGTGATTGTATTATTACCGTATTGGGATTTGAGCAGTACTGCCAATTTTGCAAAATGCCTGAATACCTTAAATGTAACAGGTCTTGAAGTGAAAAAAGTACTCGGATATTAAAAATTTAAATATAAAAATAGAACGCTTTGAAATTTTTCAGAGCGTTTATTTTTTGTCGATTTTTTTTAGAAATGCATCAATTTTATTCATTAAAAAAGGAGCATTATTTTCTTTATCCCAATCATTATGACCACCGTCAAATTCATAAGATTCATTAATAATATTATTTTTTTGTAATGCAGAATCAAGGATTTTCTTTTGTGAAGCAGGAATTACAGTGTCCTGATTTCCATAATAAGACAGAGTAGGAGGGGCATTTTCTTTGATCCAAAATACAGGATTTGGGATATCTTTATTTGTAAGATCGGTTGGAGTTGGAGATTTTTGGTCTATCATATGTTTTTCCACAAAATCATAATCGAAATAAGTTGCAAAATCTTTGTCAGACAAATCTACAGGCCCCACAATATTTATGATGGCTTTTACTCTTTTCCTTTGTTTGAAGTCAAAAAAAGAATTGTAACCATATAACATGGATAGATGAGCTCCTGCACTATTTCCGAGTAAGATAAATTTAGGATTGAGTTTGATTTCAGATGATTTTTTAACCAAAAAACTCAATGCTTCATCAATATCATCGGTTTGATTGGGAAGAACAAATGACTTTTGACCCGCCAATCGGTAATTGATATTCGCAAAAGCATAATCAGGAAATTTCTGCATTAAGGAAAGAGTGAAAAATGTGAGTTGAGATTTATCGCCTGATCTCCAGCCTCCTCCATGAACAATAACGAAAATTCCTTTTATTGATACTTTATTTTTAGGAAGATAGAAATCCATTTTTTGTTCTGAATCTTTTCCGTAAGAAACGTTTTCCTCACTTTCAAAAGAAATTTCCTTACCGAGATTTATAGTTTTTTTCCTGCAGCTTGTAGTGAACAGCAACATAAAGAAACACCCGAAAATTAGGATTAAATTTTTCATAGATATTAAAGATAAAAAACTCGCTGATTTCTCAACGAGTTTCTGTACAAAATAATTTATATGAAGAATGATAATGATTGTTTTCTATCTTGTTCTGCTTTTGATGGCGTCAGAAGCACCTTCGATGTCTCTTACTTTTTTCACTTTCTGGTTTCCGAAGTTGTAAGTGATGCTTACGGTCATACCTCTTCTGAATTGGTCATTTTTTACGTAATTATAATTTCCGTTATCTTGGAAATCCTCGATTTCCACAACGTTTGTTCTCAATACGTCAGTTACGTTTACTGCAAACGTCCAATCGTTCCAGTTTTTCTTTAAACTTAGATCTAGACTCATTAGGCTTTTCAACATTCCTAATTCTATTTGTTGTTTGTCTACATAGAAATAATTAACTCCTAAGAACCAAGTTTTTTTCTTGTCTAAACGTAATGTATTGTTGGTTTGAATAATGATACTTGTAGATTTTACACTGTTTGAATAAACTAAAGGATTTCCTTCTTTATCTACAAAAGTATCCCCAGTTGTTGGGTCCTGAGCAAGAGTTCCGTTGTTGATATTGTGCTGAATTCCGGCATTGAAATTCATGGTTAAATATTGTTTAAAGAACGATCTCTGTATTCCAAGCATGGCAGACATTTCTTGTTTGTCCCCAAAATTAGTTCTGATGTAACGTAGCACATTTTGTTCGCCTACAGTTCCATTTGGCGATACAGGATAACCCTGCAACGGAACTTGAGTGATCTGATCTTTGAAATAAGAGTGATTTAAGATCAAGAAGTACGAGCTTTTGTACATATACGTTAATTCCTGATTATACGTAGAAGATGCTTTTACAAATGGGTTATTTTGAGTATAGTTATTTTCTGTCAGGATGTTTCTTACAGGATTAATTTCCCAGAAACTTGGTCTTCTCATTCTGCTTGAGAATGAATAAGAAATATTATTGTTCTCATTGATAGCATAATTAAAGCTTGCATAAGGTAAGAAGTTATTGTAATTTCTTTTTATTTCCTGATGACGCATTGTTGGTTCATCATTTAAAGGTGCATCTGCTGTTCCTAAGCTGCTGGTGATCTCATATCTTGCACCCACTTTTCCTGAGAATTTGTCTGAAAATTTCTTTTCAAAAGTCATATAAAATCCGTAAATATTTTCATCATAAACAAAATGATTGGGTTGATGTTCTTCGGGTTCTAAAGGAAGTACTGCATTTTTTCTATAAGTGTCATTTTTGGTGTCATTATCGGTTTTTGTTTTATTATAATTTCCACCTACAGAAACGGTAAAATCATTTTTAAATTTCTGGATGTAATCTACTGTACCTGAAAAGTTATTAATGATTTGAGGAAGATCCTGATAAATTGTCTGGCTAAGGTCGGTATTGTTGCCAGAAGAATTTGCCAGATAAGTTTTATTGTCAGTAAATTGGAATCTTTTATAATTCAGATATGCCGCATTTACATTCAACTTACTTCCTAAAGAATCTGTTTTTAATTCATAGTTTAAGTTAACTGAATTATTGTATGATCTTGCATCTTCTTTGTTTCTGGAATTAGTATAATTGGTAACATATTCTTTCTTTATTTCATCATAATAACGGATTGTGTTAAATAAATCCACTGTAGAATTATAGCTTTTATTCGCCCAAGTATTCCATGATAAAGCCAAATTGCTATTGTCATTTAATTGATAATCAACATTTAAATAACCACCAAGATTTTTGTTAGGATCATTAATGTCACCTACAGATTCGTTTGAGGATAAATCGTTTCCGTTTCTTAACACATAAGATTGTCCTTGAATATTTTCACCACCACTCAAATTAGCGCTGATTCCCAGCTTATCTTTTCTGTAGTTTGCAGAGAAACTCGCGTTGCTTCCGTTGAATTTATTTTGAGAGTTAGACATTCTCATATTTCCGCTCAAACCGTCGCTCATTTTTTTCTTTAAAACGATATTGATGATTCCGTCTGAAGATTCTACCTGATATTCACTTCCCGGAACAGTAATTACCTCAATTTTCTGGATGTTTTCTGCAGGCGTATTTTTTAAGAATTGAACCAAAGAATCTGCATCCATATTGCTCTTTCTACCGTTGATATAGATTAAAGCATTGTTCTTTCCTGCAATTTTCAACGTTTTGTCGTCAGTAGAAGAGAGTAGTGGAGTTTGTTTTAAAATATCGAAAGTCGTATTTCCTTTCGTTACAGGAGAAGCGGCAACATCATACACAAAACGATCACTTTGTTTTTTGAAAACCTGTTTCGTTAAAGTAACTCCTTCTATACTTTTAGTTTTTAAAGTATCTGATTTTTTTTCTTGTGCGAAGGTTAATCCGCTGAAAAATATGGCTGCGATAAGAATTTGAGTTTTCATGATAATCGTTTTAGAGAGTTTAATAGCTTGTATCTATTATTATTTTACATTGCAAAGATATGTAATAAATTTAGTATCTTGCAATACAAAGTAGTAAAAATATTTTAATATTTATTTTAACAATCTGATTTACAGTAGCTAAAATTTAAATAAAAATTTTGATGTACTTTGATTTTCTACATAATAAGACAACTGTAACAAAGATTTTGTTACAGCGAAATCAAAAATAATTGAAAATAAATTTTATTCTCTATCGAAACGGGCTAATTTTTTATCAACCCAGATAGTAGCGAAAGGAAAGAATGCAGATAATAATGCGAAGACAAAATCTTCATCATCCCAATTATAAATTTTTCTTGCCGGAAGACAAAGTAAAAGATAAAGGGTAAAGAAAAGTCCATGCAGACTTCCAATAACACTAATGAAAATAATGGAATATAAATTTTCATCGTAACGAATCCAAATCATGGCAACTCCATATAATAAAACACAGGAAATTGCTTCTGCCACGCAGATTTGTTTAAACCATTTAATGATTTTTTCCTGAGAATATTTTGAGAATATTTTATCGATGAAGTCCATTTTAGTTATTTATAATAGATTTTGAAAGAAGTTCTTGTGCCATTATATAAAGCAGCTCTTGATGAAAGAGTAAAGTTACTCGATTCTATGAAATTTCTAATTCTTTTTTCGAAATATGGAATAAACTGTTGATTATAATTATTTACAATATGATGTTTAAACCCATTTATTTTTAAAACATTTGTGTTTTCGTCTAACTCTAGCCCGACCTCAGTAAATGATTCGTTTTCTTTTGAGGAAGTTTTATAATTGGTTGGATACTTGAATTTTTTAAAAAAACATTCATTAAGCAATTTATCAGCTATAGAATAATTTCCCTCATACATCCAATCTAGATGGTCATTATGTTCAAAAAGTATAGTAGGATTCTTAACTGCATAACTCAAAATCGACTGTTTGACCAAATCATCAATAAAGACTTGACCAAATTTATCTTCAGTAAACTCTGTCATATAACGATTATAGCATGAATTAGGTGAATACCCTCCAATGTCGCTGCCCATCCATGTTCCACCCCAAATGATATTATATTTATTCAAAGCGATTTTAAGCTCTTCTTCTGCTGGAAATTCATCTCCACTTGGAGCTGGTGTATTTATAAAATATTTATTTTGAGTTTTTGAATCATTTACAGCTCTTATGGAATCTTTGCTACATCTTTCGTGATTATATTTTTGCTTTTCCAGAAACCATTGTTTTGCTTTTATTTCACGCTGTATTCTTATGGAGTCTTCTTTTGAAGCTGAAGTATCTTGCCCGAATAAAGAAAGTTGGATAAAAGCAAAGAATAAAAATAGATAGAATTTCATTTCTTCTTACTTATAAAAATTACTACCGTCCAAATAATCAAAAACTTCCGGAGGCAGCATTGGTCTTACGTTTTTACCATCTTTAATCATCGTTCGGATCTCCGTTGCAGAAAGTTCGATAACCGGGGCTTTAATTAAAGAAATATTTTCATTTTGAAGATAATCAGAATCTTTTTTCTCTCCATCAAAAACCCTTGGATAAACAATGATGTGATGATTTTTGATCAACGTTTCGTAGTTTTTCCATTTGTGTAAACTGCTCAGATTATCTTCACCCATAATTAAACTAAAAGAATATTCAGGATGTTTTTCATGAAGATAAGTCAGCGTGTCAATCGTATAACTCGGCTTTGGAAGAGAAAATTCTACATTGGAAGCCCTCATATTCGGGTAATTTTTAATGGAAAGTTGTACCATATCCAATCTGTTATGGTCTTTCAATAAAGATTTTTTGTCCTTGAAAGGGTTTTGCGGACTTACCACAAACCATAATTCTTCCATATCTGAATTTTCTAAAATATAATTAGCCAAAATCAGATGTCCAATATGAATTGGATTAAACGAACCGAAAAATAAGCCTATTTTTTTCATATTTCATTAGGGCTTAGGAATAAGCTTTTAGGGTTTAGGGTTGGTTTGTAGTTTTGAAATTATTGCATTCAACATCTTTGATATTTCCGTTAGCTTTTCATCGAGAATCTGAAACTCTTCCAAATTTAAATAATTTAAATTTTTGGAAATAAGTAATTGTGTCTCCAATTCAGCAGAACTTCCACGGGCAATTTTCAAAAACTGAATATAATCTAATTGAGATCTTCTCGAATGTCCTTCAGCAATATTTGACGGAATTGAAATCGATGAACGACGAATTTGATTCGTAAGACAGTAAATTTCTTCTTTAGGAAAATTCTTTGTGCTGGAGTAAATATCTGTTACAAGTGCTACAGATTTCTGCCAAACAATTAATTCCTTATAATTTCCCATTGCTAAAACCTAATTCCTGTTTCCTAAATCCTAATCCCTAAACTTAACGTCTTTAATATTAAGATAATGCGTCACATTTCCTTTCCAGTGATTCTCTTCTAAAGTGAATACAATATCGAAGTTTTTATTTTTAAAATCTTCTACAAATTGTCCTAATTTGAAGCCTACGCATTCTATATTTCGGCCTGTAGATTCCTGTTTTATGTAAAACTTAACGTGATTATTATCTTTCCCCATCGTTTTTACATAACCTGAAAGTTTTTGATTTTTGATCGCCAAAATTGGTTTCATGTTATGTGGACCAAATGGAGCTAACTTTCTGTGGAAATTAATAAACTCTCTGTTCACATCATCGATCTGAATCTCAGAATCTATCAAAATAGAAGGCTCTTTCTGATGTTCCTTAATCTTTTCAGCAACAACTTTTTCAAATTTTATTTTGAAAGCATCAAACTTGTCTTTCTCCATGGAAAGTCCTGCAGCAGCATGATGGCCTCCAAATTTAAGGAAATATTCTGAACAGATATCCAACGCTTCATGAACGTCAAAATCCGAAACAGACCTCGCTGAAGCTACCATTTCACCATTGTTGCCATCGGTGAAAACTAGAGTAGGTTTGTAATAGGTTTCAATAAGTCTTGAAGCGACAATTCCGATAACACCTTTGTTCCATTCAGGATGATAAACAATGGTGGTTAGTTTGCTTTGTTGTTGAGATTCAATGATTTGGTTCAATGCCGAAAGCGTAGAATTCATATCGAGTTCACGTCTTTCATCGTTGAGGTTCATAATATCACCAACAATTTGGTTGGCGTGTTTCAAATTATCCGAAACCATCAACTGAACAGCAGCTTTTCCATGAGAAATTCTTCCTGCAGCATTGATTTTCGGAGCAATTTCAAAAACAATATTCGAAATCTCGAAATGAGATAATTTATCTTCCGGAATTAATAATCTTAAACCTAAATTTCTCGTTTTTCTAAGAATTTTAAGTCCCATTTTGGCCAAAACTCTGTTCTCGCCGGTCATAGAAACAATATCAGCAGCAATAGAAATTGCCAGAAGATCTGTTAATTCAAATAATTCGGCATCGGGAAGTTTATAAATGGTATTTAAACCCTGACATAATTTAAAACCAACTCCACACCCTGAAAGTTCTTTGAACGGGTATCTGCAGTCGCGTCTTTTCGGATCCAAAACAGCTACCGCATTAGGAATTTCGTCTCCGGGTAAATGGTGGTCGCAAATGATAAAATCAATGTCTAAACTTTGAGCATAATTGATCATATCAAGTGCTTTGATTCCGCAGTCTAAAGCAATAATTAACGAAAAACCGTTTTGCTTGGCGAAATCAATTCCTTCTGTGGAAATTCCGTATCCTTCAGAATTTCTGTCCGGAATATAAAAATCAAGGTATTTTTTCTCAACAATTTTGCTGAGGTATAGGTACATTAAAGCTACGGCAGTAGTTCCATCTACGTCGTAATCTCCGTAAACCATTATTTTTTCTCCATTTTCAATAGCGTTTGCAATACGCTCAACAGCTTTTTGCATATCTGCCATTAAAAACGGACTGTGTATATCGGTAAGATTTGGTTTGAAAAATTCTCGGGCCTTTTGATAATCGTCAATCCCTCTAAGAACGAGGAGCCTAGATTCAAAAGTTCCAAAACCAAGTGACGAACTTAATCCATCCACTATATCCTCATCGGGTTCAGGCTTGTAAATCCATTTTTGACTCATTTCACAAAAATAAGGAAAATATATTTTAAAAACGAGGAATTGTTATCATAAAAAAATTAGTGTAAAATTTAATAATCTATTGTTTATCAGTGTTTTGGTTGTTTTGTTGAAAGTTTTTCAAATAAAATTCAATAAAATTTGAAATAATGAAAACCGAAACAGATTTGCTCTCGTAAGTAAGGTTATAACACTTAAAAAATTAATATTATGAAAAAAACGATCAGTGTTTCAAACAAAGGTGCCACTTTGGATACCGGAAGACGAAACTTTCTTAAACTTGGAGGACTTGGTATTGCTATGGCAGGCCTTGCTCTTGTAGGATGTTCAGATAATGAGTTTGATTATCAGTACATGGATCCAGCCAATAGATTTGATCTCGGTACAGGAGATGTTGGCGTTTTAAACTATGCGTATGCACTTGAACAACTTGAAGCAGATTTTTATACCAAAGTAGTAAACAGCTTTTACTCAGGGATTTCTGATGCAGAAAAAACACTTTTTACAGATCTTTATCATCATGAAGTCATTCACAGAGATTTCTTTAAAGCTGCACTCAGCGGAGTAACAACCAATGTGTTGCCAACTTTGGAATTTCAATATCCAAACGTGAATTTCAGTAACAGAGCTTCAGTTTTAGCTACGGCAAAAGCTTTGGAAGACACTGGTGTAGCTGCTTATAATGGAGCAGGAAAATATATTACAAATCCGGATTATTTAGTCATTGCAGGAAAAATCGTTTCTGTTGAGGCAAGACATGCCTCTGCAATCAGAAATCTGATTAATCCTGGTTCTGCTGATTTTTCAGGAGATGATGTAATCAACGCAACCGGGTTGGATGTTGCTAAAGAGCCAACTGAAATTGTAAGTGTGGCTGGAGGATTCATCAAAACGCCATTCACTTGGAAAGAAAGAGGTATTAGCTAAATTATTCATCTTCAAAATCAACAATTATGAACATTCTTAAATTACTAGATAAGCTTTCTAACGATAAATTTTTCACTACAGAATCATCAAGATTAGAAACTCTTACGAATATATCTTCAATCGGTAAAAAAGCGGCTGTTGCTGCTGTACCATTAGGATTGGGAACTTTAATGGCAACTTCGGCGAAAGCTGAAGCCACAACAACTTCAGGAACTTATTTTAAAACTCCGTTAACAGATGCTTTACAGCTGGCTTTAACGTTGGAATATCTTGAAGACGAATATTACGCAAAAGGTTTGGGTACTGCAGGACTTATTCCGAGTGCGGATAAAGTTGTATTTATGCAGATCTCAAAACACGAAACGGCTCACGTTGCCTTTTTGAAAAGTACATTGACTTCTTTAAACGTAACGCCTATAGCTAAACCAACTTTCGATTTTACTGTTGGTGGTAATTTTTCTCCTTTTACAGATTATAATCAATTCCTTATTCTGGCTCAGGCTTTTGAAGATACCGGAGTTAGAGCATATAAAGGACAGGCTGGAAATGTGATGTCGAACAAAGCAGTTTTACAGGCGGCTTTGCAGATCCACTCCGTTGAGGCAAGACACGCTTCTCAGGTGAGAAGAATGAGAGCAAATAAAGGCTGGATAGAATTGGCAGATGGTGGAAACATGCCTGCTGCAACCAATGCTGTGTATGCGGGTGAAGGTAATACAAATCAAGCTGGATTCAATACAGCAAACGCTTTTGGTGCTGCTGCTGGTTCTGCTGCTTATGACGAAGTTTTAAGTGGTAGTGACGCAACGGCAATTGCATCTTTGTTTATTGTATAAGTGATTTCTTAATATTAGGTGTAAAATCCTTTTTCAGAATTTTCTGGGAAAGGATTTTTCATTTAAAAATGATATATTCGCCAGACTAAACTTAAAAATTATTATCATGAAAAAAATTATCGTCGGTGTGTTTTTATTGGGCACGATTTGTGGCGTCAATGCACAAAAAATTAGTCTTGGAAAAGCGGTGGATGTAGTATCTAAAGGTTCAAAAGCGCTTACTTTTACAAACGAAGATGCTATAAAATTATCTAAAGAATCGGTAGATTATATGGATAAGAATAATGCTATTGCCGGACCAAAAGATCCTTATACAGTAAGATTGAACAAGCTTTTCGGGAAACATAAAACTCAGGACGGCCTTAATCTTAACTATAAAGTCTACAAAGTAAAAGATATTAATGCTTTTGCTTGTGCAGACGGAAGCGTGCGTGTTTTCTCGTCTTTGATGGATATTATGACAGATGATGAATTGCTTGCAGTAATTGGTCATGAAATTGGTCACGTTAAAAATCAGGATACGAAAGATGCTATTAAATCTGCTTATTTAAAGGCTGCTGCGTTGGATGCGGCTTCTTCGGCTTCATCATCTGTGGCTACGTTAAATGACAGTCAGGTTGGTAAAATGGCTAATGAATTTTTGGACGCTTCACACAGCAAAAAACAAGAATCTGAAGCTGATACTTATTCTTATGATTTCATGAAAGCTAATAAATATAATGTTGTTGGGGCTTACACTGCTTTCAAAAAGCTAGCATTGCTTTCGGAAGGAAGTACTCAGTCTGGTTTTCAGAAAATGTTTAATTCTCACCCTGACAGCGAAAAAAGAGCTCAGGTAATTAAGAAAAAAGCAGAAAAAGATGGTTTGTGGAAAGATCCGGGAACGGTTACTTTGCCAACAGCGAAACTTACGAAATAATTAAGACCAAGTTTTATCATACAGCCTCAAAGTTACTTTGGGGCTTTTTTGTTGAATGTTTTTGTTAAAATATATTTTCTTTATTAATCCCTTTCATTAAATAAACTTGTTTGATGATTTTAAAAACACAAATAGTTCATTTTTAATAATTTTTAATGCTATTTTATTTCACTTTAAAAGGAAATGGATGAGCTCATTAATAAAAATATTTACAAAAAAATGAAAATAATTTGAATCTGTAATTGAGAAAATTTTATTCTTTAAAAGATAATGTTGATTTATAATAATTTCGTAATGATGATTATTTATAATATAATTTTTATATTTTAATATTGGTTTTAATTTGTTAAAATAAGTTAAAATATAGTTTTTGTGTAATAAAAATATATATTTGCTAAACAATAAAAACATTATGAATAAAAAAATTACAGTAGGTTTCTTTTGTCTAATGACGGCTTCGTTGTTTTGCAAAATTAACGCTCAGACTTATCAAACATTAAATGTAACCAGTGGCTACAATGCAGATCTTGTTGCAAATGGATCGGGTACAGCATCATCCAGCACAACTCAAAGTGTAGACTCGCCAACCAATGGTTATGTGTTTATGTCTACAGATTTTATGAATGGCACAGGAGCAATGCCAACTTCAGGATTGCCAAGTTCGGGATTAATTAATTCCGCAAGCACCACAGGTTTATCATTTCAAATGGCTCCCTATACTTCAAATAACGCTTTGAGGTTGGCAAGTACAAATGATTCAGGAGTTTTAAATTTTGGATCAACACCAAAAGCTTCAAAATTATTTATGTTGGCAACAACGGGAAGTGGGACATCTGTTGCCAGCGTAGTTGTTAATTTTACAGATGGTACCAGTCAAACATTTACTAATCAGTCAGTAAGTGATTGGTATGGAGGTTCTTCATTTGCTATAAAAGGTATTGGTCGCGCAAGTAGGGTTACGGATGCTATCGAAAATAATGTTAATGACCCTAGATTATATGAAATTTCCTTAAATATAAGTGCAGCTAATCAGTCAAAGAATATTTCTAATGTTTCGGTAACAAAAACATCATCTGCTACAGGCTTTCTTTGTGTTTTCGGATTTTCTTATCAAGTTGCAAATTCTTGTATAGCTCCAGATTCTGTAACACCATCGAATTTAACTCCAAATTCTGCAACAGTTTCTTGGACATCTGTTTCGGGAGTTTCATCTTATGAGCTTTATAGAAGTACTTCAACTATAGCTCCTTCGAGTTCTACTACGCCAACAGATACAGGAATAACAGCTGCAACAAAAAATATTACAGGATTGTCTCCCGCTACAACATATAATGTATGGGTAAGATCTAACTGTGGAGGAGGAAGCGTAAGTGACTGGAGTTCATTAATGGCCAATTTTACTACACCATGTGCGGCGGTGAATGCTCCATACAGCCAGAATTTTGATTCAACACCACAAAGCGAAATTCCTGCATGTACATCAGTACAGAAAGTAAATACAGTAACATATGGTGGAGATTGGGAAGTTGTAGATGCTTCGGGAGAGAATGGTTTCACTTCTAATGTGCTATTTGTAGTATCATATTTTGATGATGTGAATTCTTGGTTCTATACACCGGGAGTAAACTTAGTAGCAGGAAATACTTACACACTTACTTTTGATTATTCAAATTATTTGGCTCCTCAAAATTTTAAAATTGCATATGGAACCTCACCAATGAATACGGCAATGACAAATCTTATTCATGATTATCCTAATGTAAGTGTAGGAACATCTACGCCCGCAAGTTTTACAATTACTCCAACTTCGTCTGGTGTTTATTATTTTGGATTTGATTCATATACAGCAGCGAGTAGTGATGTAGGAGCTATGATGCTTGATAATATATCATTGACTACAGGAAGCTTGTCTACTTCAGAGAACTTGTTAGCAAAAGGGGTACAGGTTTATCCAAACCCAACAAGTGATTACTTAAATATAAAAGGAGATAAGAAAGTTGCAGGAATCAAGATTTTTGATGTTTCAGGTAAAATTGTTTTATCTTCAGATAAAGGAGAACAACGAATTGATGTTTCTCATTTAACTAAAGGAGCTTATATCCTTACTATGAAAAACACAGACGGAACTTCTTCAACTCATAAGTTTATTAAAAAATAATAACTTAACTACTAAATTAGTAATAAAAATAGCTACTCAAACGAGTAGCTATTTCTTTTTATTGATGAAATTCTTAATGATTAAGAATACATTTTTTCTCTTAATTCCTTGATCTTTTTATCACCAAGATATTCGTCGTAAGTCATTTCTCTATCGATAATTCCTTGAGGAGTTAATTCGATGATTCTGTTACAGACAGTTGAAAGCATTTCGTGGTCATGAGATGACAATAAAAGATTTCCTTTGAAGTTAGACAATGAGTTGTTCAACGTTGTGATACTTTCTAGGTCTAAGTGATTGGTAGGTTCATCAAGTAAAAGAACGTTTGCTTTCTGAAGCATCATTCTACTGAACATACATCTCATTTTTTCACCTCCTGAAAGTACTTTACAAGATTTCAATGCTTCATCACCAGAGAACAACATTCTACCTAAGAATCCTCTCATGAATTCTTCGTGACGCTCTTCATCATTTTTAGTGAATTGTCTCAACCAATCTACCAGGCTGATATCTTCCTGGAAGAATTTAGTATTATCTAAAGGCATGTGAGACTGGTTTGTTGTAACTCCCCAAGCAACAGTTCCTTTATCTGCTTCAGTATTTCCAGCAAGAATTTCGAAAAATTCTGTGATAGCTAAAGAGCTTTTAGAAAGTACAGCAACTTTATCACCTTTTTTAAGGTTCAAATCGATATTTGAGAACAATAATTCTCCGTCTTTCGTTTTTTCAAGACCTTTTACATCTAAAATTTGATCACCTGCTTCTCTTTCCATTTCGAAAATAATTGCAGGATATCTTCTTGAAGAAGGTTTAATATCATCGATGTTTAATTTATCGATCATTTTCTTTCTCGCAGTAGCCTGCTTAGCTTTTGCAACGTTTGAACTAAATCTTGCGATGAAATCCTGAAGTTCTTTTTTCTTCTCTTCCGCTTTTTTGTTAGCCTGAGCTCTTTGTCTTGTTGCTAACTGAGAAGCCTGATACCAGAAAGAGTAGTTACCTGTATAAAGGTTTAATTTAGCATAATCTAAATCCCCGATATTTGTACAAACCGTATCTAAGAAGTGACGGTCGTGAGATACAACAATTACTGTATTTTCGTAGTCTGCAAGGAAGTTTTCTAACCATGCAATTGTTTCAATATCAAGGTCATTCGTAGGTTCATCCAAGATCAATACATCAGGATTTCCAAAAAGAGCCTGAGCCAAAAGAACTTTTACTTTGTCCTGATTCTCAAGTTCGCTCATCATCTGCCAGTGCATACCGTCTTTGATACCTACGTTAGAAAGCATCGTTTGTGCATCAGATTCAGAGTTCCATCCACCCATTTCATCATAGACTACACCAAGTTCACCTGCTTTGATACCATCTTCATCAGAGAAATCTTCTTTGGCGTACAAAGCGTCCATCTCTTCTTTTATTTCAAATAATTTTTTATTTCCTCTTAAAACAGTTTCAAGAACAGTAAATTCGTCATAAGCAAAGTGATCCTGCTCCAAAACTGACATTCTTTTCCCTGGTTCCAGAGATACATGTCCTGTCGTTGGATCCTGCTTTCCTGTTAATATTTTAAGGAATGTAGACTTTCCTGCACCATTTGCTCCGATGATTCCGTAGCAGTTTCCTTTTGTAAACATGATGTTTACATCATCAAAAAGAACTCTTTTCCCGAATTGTAAAGATAAGTTAGATACTGTTAACATATAGTTTTGTAAATTTGGCGCAAAAATACGAAAAGAAATTGGGTATTTCGTAATAATGTAATATTCAAGTTTTTAATATGGGGTATTTTTTATATATTTCATTAATGAAATTTAAAAAAGGGGAGTCTCAAAGGGGATAACTCTATATAGGATTGGGTAAAACTCAATTTTAATGTAACTATAGGAATACTAAAATGAAGATTGAAAAAACAGTCAATATATTAAACAGAAGAGCTAGATTCGAATATGAATTTATCGAAGAAATGGAAGCAGGTATGGTTTTAACCGGTACTGAGATCAAATCTTTACGCTCTTCTAAAGCCTCTATAACAGAATCGTTCTGTCAGTTTATTGATGGGGAATTGTACATCATTAATATGATGATTGATGAATATAAATTGGGGACTTTTTATAATCACAAAACAAAAAGGGAACGGAAATTGCTGTTGCACAAAAAAGAATTGCAAAAGCTCGAAAAGAAGTTAAAAGATGCAGGAAATACTATAATTCCTCTAAAACTATATATCAATGATCGAGGAAAAGCAAAGGTTTGGATCGCGTTGGGAAGAGGGAAAAAGCTTTACGATAAAAGGGAGAGCATAAAAGATAGAGAAAACAAACGAAATCTGGACAGAATATTAAAGAAAAGTTAAAAATCATTTGAAAAACTTTGTATATAAAGAAAAATTATATTTATTTTGCATTATCAATTATTTAATCATTTAATTCTATGAAAAATCTAAAATTAGGAATTTCAGCATTGGCACTTACTGTTGCTTCTACTGTGTTCGCTCAGACTACCAACAATCCGTGGATGATCGGAGTTGGTGCTCATGCAGAGAACCATACAGCAGTTAGAAACAGTTTCAGTAATACTTTTGCTGCAAAGAATTTATCGAAGACAATGTTCAATACGAACAATTTCTCTATTACACCTCCACTATCTAAACTTACAGTTGCTAGAAACGTAGCTAAAGGTTTTGTAGTAGACTGGCAGACTACTGTTGGTAATGTTGAGAACAAAAGATTCAACATGGGTAAAGAGTTTATGTTGATGACAGGTCTTGGTTTACAAGTAAAGGCTGCAGGTCTTTTATGGAACGAAGAATCTTGGTTTGATCCATACTTAAGAGTTGGTGCTAACTACTTAAGACATGATTATACTGCTCTTACTTTCCCAAGAACTGACGTTAATGGTGAGTGGGTACCTAATGGAGATGACGGTAACGAAAACGGTAAAGCTAACTTCTTTACAGTTTCTACTGGTGCTGGTGTAAACTTCTGGTTGACTAAAAACTTCGGTTTAGGTGTACAAGGAGATTACGTTTCAACTCCAGGTGACAAGTCTACTGTTGCTAACTTCTGGCAAGCTTCTGCTTCTCTTAACTTCAGATTCGGAAACAGAGACAGAGATAAGGATGGTATCTTAGATAAAGACGATTTATGTCCAGATACACCAGGTTTACCAGAATTCCAAGGATGTCCTGATACTGACGGTGATGGAGTTCCAGATAAAGACGATCAGTGTCCAGATGTTGCTGGTCCAGTTGAAAACAACGGTTGTCCTTGGCCAGATACTGACGGTGATGGTGTAATCGACAAAGATGATGCTTGTCCTACAGTTGCAGGTCCTGCTGAAAACAATGGTTGTCCTTGGCCAGATACTGACGGTGATGGTATCTTAGACAAAGATGATGCTTGTCCTACAGTTCCAGGTCTTCCAGAATACAACGGATGTCCTAAGCCTAAGAAAGTAACAGCTGAAGAATTAGAGAAAAACTTTGGAAGTGTATTCTTTGATTTCAACAAAGCTACAATCAAAGCTGAATCTAAAGGAGCTTTAGATGCTGCTTCTGACTTAATTAAGAAAGACGGAGGTAACTATCTATTAGAAGGTAGAACTGATGCTAAAGGTGCTGAAGCTTATAACTTGAAACTATCTAGAGAAAGAGCTGCTGCTGTAGTTGCTGCTTTAGATGCAAGAGGTGTAGACGCTAACGCTCTTAAATCTATCGGTGTTGGTAAAGCTAAAGCTACAGTTCCTGCTACAGCTTCTGATGCTGAAAGACAAGTTGACAGAAAAGTAGTTGTAACTGCTGTTGAAGATGCTGCTCAGTGGAATTCTATTCAAAAAAGAGATTACGCAGATCCAACTCCAGTAAAAGTTAAGAAAAAAGCTACTGCTAAGAAAAAAGCTCCGGCTAAGAAAGCTACAGCTAAAAAGAAAAAATAATTAATTTTTCTAAATATAAATACCTCCAGTTCTCTGGGGGTATTTTTTTTTTGTTTACTTTTAATTAATTTTGTTGAAAATTTAAAAATAAAAATGGGAAGAGCGTTTGAATATAGAAAAGCTTCTAAAATGGCCCGTTGGGATAAAATGGCCAAGACTTTCTCTAAAATAGGTAAAGACATTGCATTAGCAGTTAAGGCCGGTGGCCCTGATGTTGAAGCAAATCCTGCATTGAAAAGATGTATCCAGAATGCGAAAGGAGCAAACATGCCAAAAGATAACGTTGAAAGAGCGATCAAAAAGGCAAGTGGTGCAGATGCAGAAAATTATGAAGAGATCACTTATGAAGGATACGGACAAGGTGGTGTTGCATTTTTCGTAGAGTGTACTACGAACAATACTACTAGAACCGTAGCTAACGTAAGAGCTATTTTCAATAAGTTTGATGGTAACCTTGGTAAGAATGGCGAATTAGCATTTATCTTCGACAGAAAAGGTATTTTCAGTATCGATATCACTCAAATCAAAATGGATTGGGATGATTTCGAAATGGAAATGATCGACGGTGGAGCAGAAGATGTAGAAAAAGATGACGAAGAAGTAATGATCACGACTGCTTTTGAAGATTTCGGTTCTTTATCTCATAAATTAGATGAGCTTAAAATCGAGGTTAAAAGTGCAGAACTTCAAAGAATTGCCAACAATACAAAAGAAGTTACAGAAGAGCAGTTCAAGGCAAACATGAAAATGCTTGACCGTTTCGAGGAAGATGATGATGTGCAAAACGTTTATCACAACATGGAAATTACAGAAGAGTTGATGAACTCTCTATAAAAATAATATAACATTCATATACAGTTAACTTTCAATTAGTTTCTTTGCATAAAACTATGAAAAGAGATATTGAGTTAGTTGTTATTTCGGATGTTCATTTGGGAACTTATGGATGTAAGGCTAAAGAATTATTAAGATATCTGAACTCTATTCAGCCTAAAACTTTAGTTTTGAATGGTGATATTATCGATATCTGGCAATTCAAAAAGTCTTACTTCCCTAAACCTCATTTAAAGGTGATTAAGAAAATTCTTTCTTTGGCCACCAAAAATACGGATGTGTACTATATCACAGGGAACCACGACGAGATGTTCCGTAAGTTTACCGATTTTCAATTGGGTAAGCTTAAAGTCTGCAATAAAATCTGTTTAGATATCAATCAAAAGAAAACCTGGATCTTTCATGGAGATGTTTTCGATGCATCCGTCCAGCATTCAAAATGGATTGCAAAATTGGGAGGAAAAGGCTACGATTTATTAATTGTAATCAATAATGTTGTAAATTGGTTCTTAGAGAAAATGGGGAAAGAGAAATATTCATTTTCAAAAAAGATAAAAAACAACGTAAAAAAAGCAGTGAAATATATCGGAGATTTTGAATTAACAGCTTCTGAACTTGCTATCGACAATCATTATGATTACGTTATTTGCGGTCACATTCACCAACCTCAAATCCGTGAAGTTGTAACAAAAAAAGGGTCTTGCACTTATCTTAATTCTGGAGATTGGATTGAAAACCTTTCTTCATTGGAATACAACGATAACGAATGGAAGATTTTTTATTACGATGAGCACAAACATTTGTTGCAAGATGATGAGGTTGAAGAAATTCAGGAGATGGATAACACTGAGCTTTTAAAAATAGTAACCAATTTTTCTTAAATGAAGATTTTATACGCATTTCAGGGCACCGGAAACGGGCATGTCGCAAGAGCGCAGGAAATTATTCCTATTCTAAAAAAATATGCTTCGGTTGATACTTTGATCAGCGGTCATCAATCGCAATTAAAGGCCGATTTCGACATTAACTATCAACATAAAGGTATTTCGCTGCTTTATAATAAAACAGGAGGATTATCCTATCGAAAAACGTTTTTTGAGAATAAATTTCTTGAAGCGGTAAAAACGATAAGAGAATTAGAATTAAAACAATATGATTTAATTATTAATGATTATGAACCTTTGACAGGTTGGGCTTCTAAATTAAATAAGCTTCCAATGATCGAATTAAGTCATCAGGCGTCAATGAGTTTTCCTAAAACTCCTAAACCCAAAAAGAAAGATTTTCTTGGAGAATTAATTTTGGAGTATTATGTTCCGAGTAAAAGGAAGATAGGTTTCCATTTTGAAAATTACCATCCTCAGATTAAAAAACCTGTTATCAGACATAAGATCAGAAATCTCAATCCCGATAAAAAAGGCTATTATCTTGTTTATTTACCGAGTTTTTCTGATGAAAATATCATTAAAGTTTTAGAGCAAATCCCTGTGGAATGGAAAGTGTTTTCTAAGCACAGTAAAATTCAGGCTAAAATAAAAAATGTTGAAGTTTTCCCAATTGATGAAATTCAATATTTAAAATCCTTTGAAAACTGTGAAGGAATTTTATGCAACGCCGGTTTCGAAACCCCTGCCGAAGCCCTTTTTATGGATAAAAAATTATTTGTGATCCCGATTCATAATCAATACGAGCAGGAATGCAATGCTTGTGCTCTGGATAAAATGGGAATCCCGAACTCTAAAGTTTTAGATTTAAATGAAATAAAAGATTGGGTAGCTTCCGATCATCATTTGAAAGTAGACTACCCGGATGATATTGAGCAAATATTGGTGAATGAAGTATTAATTCTTTAAAAATATATCATCAACATCACTCATTCTTGTCATCACAGCTCTCGCATAAGAACAGTGTGGATAAACATTCCATTTATTTTCTCTTGAGAATTTGATGGCTTCCTCAACCAAATATTTCCCCATTCCTCTACCTTCAAATTCTGGATGAACCAAGACGAAAGAAATAATCAATTTATTGTCTTCGGGAAAAATGGTGTAGGTCAATCTTCCTATTTCTTTGATCTCGTTATTTAGCGTAAGAACTCCACCGTTTCCGGATTTATTGTTTTCAAATTTCATAATTAAGGCTTTGTTGATTAAATACAAAAACTGAACCGAGCTTTTGTTAAACACAAAATACACTAATTTTTTTCACAAATAACACAATGTTGTATTTCAATAGGAACGGGCTTTAGCCCGTTTAATGTTTTATGGATTCAAATTGGCTTTAGCCAAAACTTAAAGACGGATTTTAACTATCTTTTCCCGTATAATAATTATAATCTTTAATAACAACATTAATAAACTGTCTTTCCGTCATTTTTGTAGCATCAACTTCAAGCTTTAAAATCCCTTTTATTTTATCGGAAAGTTTGCTGATAATCTGTCTGTCATCAACCCTCAAAGCTTTGGTGTAATTGTCTTTAATAATTCTCATGTCATTGTCGGTTAGAGCAATAACCTGTGGAAAAGATGGAATATAATCTTCTTTAATATTTTCTAAAATCGTATGAGAAATATTAATGCTGTTTTTTAATGAAATCACAGCCGTTCCCGAAGCAATATCTCCCAAACGCTGATTGTTTTTAGAAACGATCATAGAAATTAAACCAACAACACCTGCAAAAGAAGTGTCAATCAATCTGAACATCCAGCGAATCAAATAATCTCCAAAACTTGCCTGATAACCATCAATTTTCACCACACGGATCTTCATTAGTTTTTTTCCGGGAGTCTGACCTTCCATCAAGCTTTCCAACACAACAGGATAAATGTAAATAGGAAATGTAATCGCAATATAAATTGCCATTTGTGACCATTGATCGAGGCCGTTTAATAAATATCCAAGATCAAAAAAATTAAAAAATACGTAAAAAGCAATCACTGCATACGCAACCTTAATCAGAAGATCGATGATAAACGCAAGCATCCTTTCTCCAACACTGGCGATGTTGAAATTAATATTTACATTTTGTGAAGTATTAATCGCAATTTGAGACATATTTTTTATTATTTTAGCCTTACAATTATGAGAGAGGTTTATTTCATTAAACAAAATAAAGAAAAATGGTTGGGAATTGAACAGGTTATTCAAGGGAAAATTAAAAAAAATCCTGATGACCTGTCTTCGTTGTACATCAACCTTATCAATGACCTTTCTTTTGCGCAGACTTATTACCCCAAAAGTAATACAACGGTTTATTTAAATCACTTATCTTCTCAGATATTTCAAAAAATTTATAAAACTAAAAGAGTAGAGGAAAATAGGATTTTATATTTCTTCAAAACCGAAGTTCCTTTGCTGGTCTATCAATACAGAAGATATTTGACTTATGCGTTTTTGTTTTTCACTTTATTTACATTGATTGGAGTTCTTTCTGCTATTTATGATAAAGATTTTACAAATATTATTCTGGGTGAAGATTATGTCAATCAAACCATAGAAAATATTAAAAAAGGAAATGCCGTTGGAATATATCAAAGCGGTTCAACTTGGGGAAGTACGATCGGAATTATTTTCAACAATATTGGAGTTGGAGCAAAATTATACATTTACGGAATCGCAGGCGGAGTAGGAACTTTATATGCTTTGCTCTCAAACAGTGTGATGTTAGGCTCTTTCCAATATTTTTTCTACGATTATGGAGCATTGAAAGACAGCGCAAGAGGAATCTGGCTTCACGGAGTTTTTGAGATTTTCTCGATGGTCGTTGAGGCGATGTGCGGATTGATTTTAGGAGCTTCCATTTTATTTCCAAAGACTTTTTCGAGATTTAATTCTTTTAAAAATGGGTTTAAAGATTCATTTAAAATATTTTTAAGCACGATTCCATTTACGGTATGTGCAGGAATTATTGAGGGATATATCACAAGACATGCTTTAAAAATGCCTTTGATTCTGAATTTAATTATTATTTTCGGAACATTGGCGATCATAGGGTTTTATTATATTATTTATCCGTCAATTGTCAACAAAAAAACTAACAACCAAATCAATGATGCAGTTTTATAAAAAAAGAGATTTCGGAACTTTTATAAGCGACAGTTTTAATTTTTTCAAATTATACGGTAAAAATTATTTCAAAAGTTACATTTTGTTGAATGGTTTGCTGATGATCTTAATGGTAACTGTATTTGTTTTAGGATACAGAGAATTGTTCTCGCAAATTTTAGGCTCTAATCTCAGTGGCGAAAGCTATTATTTTCAACAATATTTTGAGGATAATTTAGGAATGCTGATCGTTATCGGGATTCTTACCTTTCTTCTTTTCTTGCTTTTAATGATCATAAATTATTTGTTTCCTGTTTTTTACTTAAAAAGGCTGGGGCAAGGACAGGAAAAGATCAAAACAGATGATATTCTGAGTGATTTTAAAAATAACGCAGGCAAGATCTTTAAGCTTTGTTTAGGCATGATGTTTATCGTTACACCATTGTCAATCATCATAATAGGATTTTCTTATGTGTTGGTTTTGATTGTAATAGGAATCTTTTTAATCTTGCTGGTTTTTCCTACGTTATTCAATGTTGTTACATTTTTAATGTATGATTATTTTAATTCTAACCGAGGTTTTTTCGAAAGTTTAAGTTATTCCATCCGATCTCAGTTTTCTTATCCAAATGGACGAGAAAAATCACCTTATTGGAAATATTGGGGCTCAACGATCATCGTTTCAATCATTTTATATGTTGTAACATCAATTTTTACGTTTGTTCCGATGATGTTTTTCTACGGATCACTTTTAACGTCCGCTCCTGATGGTAATTTTGAACAGAATCCGTTTGCAGGAACAGCCGGAATATTTTTCTTTATATTGTACGGAATCTCGATGCTTGTGTCGTTTTTCCTTTCAAATATGCTGTACGTAAATTCAGGATTGATGTATTATGACAGCAGAACAGACCTTCATCAAAAAGTAGAATTAGCAGAAATAGACACCATCGGTAATAATGAATAAAATTCTTTTTTTCTTACTGATATTTTTCTCCTTTGAATCCTCATTTGCTCAGGATCAGACAGGTCCGCCGCCTGTTGCGGAAGCATATATAGATTCATTGAACACGGGACATTACAAAAATATGTACCGTGCAGATTCTGTTTTGCTTAAAAATCCAGTTTCTGAAAACACGGTTTATCCCAAAAAGTTCAAAGAAAATATTCAGTCGAGATATAAAGGAAATGAGTTTGATTATACAACTATTAAACCTAAAGAATCTTTCTGGCAAAAGCTTTTAAGAAAGATCGATAAAATATTGCAAAGTATTTTTGGCGATACCGTTTTCACGAAATCTGGCAATATTGCAGGAATTTTAATTCGAATATTTGCCATTATTCTGGTCGGCTTTCTTTTGTATTTTATTATTAAATATTTAATTGGAAAAGACGGAAATTTTATCTTCGGAAAAAAGAATAAGAAAGTAATTATTAAAGATGAAGAGCTTCATGAAAATATTCATGAGATCAATTTCCCGGAAAGTATTGCTAAGTTTGAAAGGGAAGGAGATTACCGTTCGGCGGTTCGTTATCAGTTTTTATTTGTCTTGAAAAAATTAAGTGATAAAAAATCCATCAATTGGAATCCTGAAAAGACCAATAAAGATTATGTTACAGAACTGAAAGCTCCTCATCTGAAAAATGATTTTTCTAATTTATCCTACATTTTCGAATACGTTTGGTATGGAGAATTCAGTATTGATGAGCAGAGCTATCAGAAATTCAAAGCCCAATATCAAGCCTTTAAACCTTAATTAAACTCTTTTTACAATGAATAAAACTTTCAAAATATATGCTGTAATTTTCATCGTCGTGATGGTGATTTTGGCGTTGCTTGAAGTGAACAAAAAAGAGGTTACAGATTGGCGTAAGAATTTCGATACGAATGAAAAATCGCCTTTCGGATTGTTTATTTTCGATCATGAAGCCAAAGATCTTTTTAAAAATAAACTGAAAAAAATAGATCAAACGCCTTACGATTATTACAATACTCATAAAAAAGAATCACATAATATTCTGGTTGTAGAAACCGATGTCGATACAGAATCCTGGAACAAGATTTTAGATCAGGTTTCCAAAGGTTCAGACGCGATGTTGATTGTAAGTCAAATTCCAAAAGAGGTTTCAGACAGTATCGGATATTATGATTCAGAAATATCTTTTGCAGATGAAAATGTGTTGAAACTGACTGATAAAAAATACCAAAACGATTTTATTAAATTAGATAAATTTCCGTCGGGCAGAGGATTTTCTTATATTAAACCACAAGTTGAAGTTCTTGGAAAGACGGTTGAAAAAAACAATTCTAATCAGGCTAATTTCATTAAAATTAAATTCGGAAAAGGAAATATTTACGTTCATTGTGAACCACTTTTCATGACGAATTATTACCTGCTGAAATCCGGAAACATAAAATATGCTCAAGATGTTTTTTCGTATCTTGACGATAAGGAAACGATTTGGTTTGTAGAAAGTAATGCGAAAGTTTCTCGTTTCTTTATGAGATTTATTTTGTCGAATCCGGCCTTGAAATATGCTTGGTGGGTGCTTTTGGGAGGATTGGTATTATTTGTTTTCTTTAATGCAAAAAGGAAACAGCGTATCGTTCCTGTCATTGAACCATTGAAAAATACCTCGGTAGATTTTGTGAAAAGTATCGGGAATCTCTATCTTCAGGAAGGCGATTTTCATGATATGATGGCAAAAAAAGCCCAATATTTTCTAAATAAAGTAAGACTTGATTTTCTCATTGATACCCAAAATTTAGATGAAGAATTTGCGAAAAAGCTTCAATTAAAAACAGGGAAAACAATCGAAATGATTAATGAAGCAATTAATCTGATCAAAAAAGCGCAAGATCCTTACGCTCATGTGATGAAAGAAGATCTGGCAAGAATGAATAAATTGCTGGACGAAATTTTAAAATAAAAACAGGGAGTCCCGAAGGGACGACATAAAACAGGGTTGGATGAAGTCCAATCAAATTAAAATAGAACTGTTACATTGTTAAATTAAAACAATATGGAAAACCTTGAAAACCAAAACATAGAAAATCAAAATTCTATAAATCTCGATAAAAAAGAAAACGATTTTCAGTCTCGAATTGATATGATTGAACTTCGTGCAAGCTTAGAAAAAGTAAAATCTGAAATTGCAAAAGTAATTGTTGGCCAAGAAAGTATGATCGAACATCTTTTGGCAGCACTTTTATCCAACGGTCACGTTTTGATCGAAGGAGTTCCGGGAGTTGCAAAAACGATTACGGCAAAATTGTTGGCGAAAACGATTGATGTTGGTTTCAGCAGAATTCAGTTTACTCCGGATTTGATGCCTTCCGATATTCTAGGAACATCAATTTTCAATGTCAAAAACTCTGAATTTGAATTTAAAAAAGGCCCAATTTTTTCCAACTTTATTCTGATCGATGAGATCAACAGATCACCTGCAAAAACTCAGGCTGCAATGTTTGAAGTTATGGAAGAAAGACAAATTACAATGGACGGAATCCGTTACGTAATGGAAGAACCGTTTTTGGTAGTTGCCACACAAAATCCAATTGAACACGAAGGAACGTACAGACTTCCGGAAGCTCAATTAGACCGTTTCCTATTTAAAATTAATGTTGGATATCCTAATCTTGAACAGGAAATCACCATCATCAAAAATCAGCACGAAAGCAAAAGAGAGGATAAAACGGAAGCCGTAAACCGAGTGGTTAGCGCAGAACAATTGAAAAGTTATCAACAATTAGTTAAAGAAGTTATTGTTGAGACTCATTTGATAGAATATATTGCAAAAATCATTATTAATACAAGAGAAAATCAGTTCTTATATTTGGGAGCTTCGCCGAGAGCGAGTTTGGCTTTATTAACGGCTTCAAAATCTTTCGCAGCTTTGAGAGGAAGAGATTTTGTAACACCGGAAGACATAAAAGAAGCAAGTTACGCTGTTTTAAGACACAGAGTAATAGTTTCTCCGGAAAGAGAAATGGAAGGTTTAACCGCTGATGAAATAATCCGACAAATATTAGAAGGAATAGAGATTCCGAGGTAGGTTATAGGAATAAGGGTTTAGGACTTAGTTATCCACAAAGTTTTAAAGCTTATCACCTACTGCTTACAGTTTAACACCTATGAAAAACTTATACATCAATACTCGCTTTTTCGTCGCGCTCATTGGAGTGGGGATTCTTTATGTCTTGGCGTTTTTCTTTCCTGTTGTAATGATGGTAGCTCATGCTGTTTTATTGATTTGTTTTCTTGCGGCAATGGTTGATTATCTCTTGCTTTTTAACCAAAAAGAGGCAGTTTTAGCACAAAGAATTTTACCGGAAAAATTATCCAACGGCGATGAAAATCCTGTGAAAATTGATGTCAAAAATAATTACGGTTTTAAGATCGAGACTAAAATTATTGATGAAATACCGTTTCAGTTTCAAAAGAGGGATTTTTTGATTAAAAAACAGATAGAGTCGGGAAGAAATACCTATTTTCAGTATACTTTAGAGCCAAAGGAAAGAGGCGAATATAATTTTGGAAGTTTAAATATTTATGCATCATCTCCGATAGGATTTATTTCAAAAAGATTTAGATTTCAGAAAGACGCCAATTTAGCTTCGTATCCGTCATTTGTACATCTCAGGAAGTATGAATTAATGGCACTCCAAAGCGAATTTCTATTGGGCGGAATTAAAAAGATAAGAAAGCTGGGTCACACGATGGAGTTTGAGCAGATCAAAGAATATGTTCCCGGCGATGATATCAGAACGATCAACTGGAAAGCGACTTCTAAAACGAACCGTTTGATGGTTAACCAATTTCAGGATGAAAAATCACAACGTATTTTTATGTTGATTGATACCGGAAGAACGATGAAAATGCCTTTCAAAGGATTGAGTCTTTTGGATTATTCAATCAATGCAACAATGGCTTTATCTCATATTATTTTAAAGAAGGGAGATCGTGCGGGAATGATGACATTTTCAAAGAAAACCGAGAATAAAATTGCGGCAGAAAATAAATCCGGTCAGCTTAAAAAGATCTCGGAAGCACTTTATAATGTTAGTACGAACTTTTTTGAAAGTGATTTTAACAGATTGTATCAGGATGTAAAGTATTCGATCAATCAGAGAAGTTTAATTTTATTGTTTACGAATTTTGAAACATTGGACGGCCTAAACCGCCAATTAAAATACCTCCGAGGAATTGCGAAAAACCATTTGTTAGTTGTCGTGTTTTTCAAAAATGCAGAACTTCACACATTGATCAATAAAAATCCTGAAAGCATGCAGGAAATTTATGATGAAATTATCGCTGAAAAATTTGAATTTGAAAAGAAATTAATCATTCAGGAACTTCGTAAATATGGGATTTATACGGTTTACACGCTTCCTGAAAATTTAAATATCGATGTTATTAATAAATATTTAGAGATAAAAGCGAGAGGAATTTTATAATTTTGCTTTACTGAAATTTTAAATAATAGATTTTAAATTTTGAATGATAATTCTGCAGATGAATCATTTAACATTTATCAATGATCACTTATAAATAAATCACATGAAAATTACACTTAACAGAATAAACGACGATTTTTTATTTGAATGCACCAATTCTCAAGGGAATTCCATTCTTTTGGATAACACAACACAGCCGGGAGCAAAAGGAGTTTCGCCAATGGAAAGTGTTTTAATGGCAGTTGCAGGTTGCAGCGGAATAGATGTAGTTTCTATTTTGAAAAAACAAAGACAGGAAATTACAGATTTTAAAGCAGAAGTGGAAGGAGAAAGAGTTCAGGTTGATGATGCAAAACCTTTTAAAGCGATTAAAGTTAAGTTTTTACTGGAAGGAAATATCGATCCTAAAAAAGCGCAAAAAGCAGCCGAATTATCTTTTGAAAAATACTGCTCAGTTTCTAAAACCTTAGAACCGAATGTAGAAATTGGATATGAAGTTTATGTAAACGGAGAGAAAATTTAATGTCTTTTTTACCTCATCAATAAAAAAACCGGACTCTGCGTCCGGTTTTTTGTTTATCAATAAATTTTTTGTGATATTATTTTTTAATGATCTTCGTATTTTTTAGAGTACCGTCTTTCATTGTTAATGTCAAAATATAAACGCCTGTTTTCAGACTTTCCAAATGCAATCCAGATGATGGATTATCAAAAGTTGTTACTATAATTCCGGAAAGATCCGTTACCACAGCACGTTTTACGTTGTCTGATTTTTCAATATTTAAAACATCTGTGAAAGGATTAGGATAAACAGTTAGTTGCTTTTCAGCTTTCACTTCATTTGTCGCTAAAACCAATGGCTCTAAGGTTACGTTTACTTTCCATGTGTTAGCATCAACTTGGTTGTAGTCTGCGTTACAATCAGATCCGCCGTATGTTCTCCACGCTCTTAGCTCGAAATTTACATTTCCTGTAAGATTATTCGCTAAAGTTAAACCAGATCTTTCATATGAGAAAGTTCCTGTATTTCCACCTGAACCCGTTGTAATAGATGGTTCTGAGGTGTTGTTGGTAGTACAAACCAGCAAACTGTTTTGTTCAGACATCCATCCGTTTCCTTGAGTGGTCATGGTGTAAGATACGCTCGTAGATTTTATTTTGTAACCTGCCGGAACTGCAACTGTAAGTAAACCAGGACAGTTTGTTGTTGATGTTACGCTTGGCGTACCGCTGCTGTACATGGTGTTGATGTTTCCTGCTGTGTATGTTGTAGATACGAGTCCGGTTGTGAATTCTTTCATTTTCCAGAAACCTTGTGATGAACCACAGTTTGATCTTACCCAGAAATAATAAGTTTGACCTGTTATTAAATTGTTTAAGGTTACAGAAGTATTTCCTGTTGCTACACTTCCTGTTGGTGTCGTTGTTGCTGTTGGGGCTGTAGGAGAGGTACTTACATAATATTGATATCCTGACGAAGGCGCACTGGCAGAAGGCGTCCAGCTTAAAGTAGCGTTCGTCATTGTAGAAGTGTAAGTAATATTTGAAGGAGACGCACATGCAGCATAAAGATCCGCTGAAAAAGCAAAAATATTAGGAACTCCGCCTGATGCTTTGGTTACTGTAATACTTTGTACATTTTTAGATTGATTCCCTGCGTCTATAGCTAACGGAATTTGATATAATCTGGGATCTGTTCCGCCTCCGGCTTCTAGATTGTCATTATTTATATTAATTCTTCCAATTCCCTGAATGGCAAAATTGGAACCGTAATACCAGTCTGAGATGGCAATTCCGCTGAAGGTTTGAGTGGTAGCATCTGAGAAATTAACGGTAACATTCACTGTACAATCTCCACTTCCGCCGGTTGCCAGCATGTATAGGCTTAGAACGGGAGTAGGCGTTGAAAGTGTCAATGTTCCGGAATCGTTTACGTTTTGTAGCCTTAAAGAATTGTTAGAGCTATAAGGTGCAAGCTGATAACTCAATCCTGAAGTAGAACCAACTGCCGAATTGATAATTCTGTTAATTGGTAGCCCGTAACTAAGTGCGGTACTTGAAGAAGTCAGTTGAAAATCTTTTGATATAAAGGCATAACTTACTCCGTCTACATCGTTGTTGGTGGATGAAGCAGAAGGACCAACTCCGTTTGCGATAACATCGGCATTAAATCCACTTTGAATCGAGATCGGTTGATATTCTTGAGCTTTGATTTGATTAATGAACATGCTTGATAACACCAAGCCCGTGATAGGTAGTAGTTTTGTTTTCATAAAAGCTATAATGGTTTTTGTTGTGCTAATATATGTAATATGTTGTAAATAATTTAATAAAAATTAAAATTTAATATTAAATTTCGATTAAAATGGTTTTTAAAGTACCTATATTTTATTTGTTGATGCTAAGTTGGTAAATAATCATAAAAAAAATACCCTCTCATAAAATGAAAGGGTAGAATATTGAAAATTATTTCTTTAGTTTTTAATGATCTTTTTCGTGAATGTTTCTTTTTCGGTAATTATTTTAAGAATATACATTCCCGAAGAATTACTGTGAATTGAAACCTTTGTATTTTGAGAATTAATACCCATTTGTTTCTGAATAATTCTTCCTTGCGCATCATAGATCTCGATTGAATTGATTTTTGAATCAGCATTGATGTTTACATCTCCTTTTGTTGGGTTTGGATAAACATTTACCGAGATTTTATCTTTACTGCTATCTACAGCAGATAATGACGCTGATGCTTCAATATTTGTAACTGCATCATTGGTTTCTACAGGGAAGTTATAATCAAAATAAATATTGGCTTTATTGTGTAAATCGTCAGCAAAAAGTGGACATTTGATATTAGAAATTTAAGGAGTGTTTTCATAAAAAGAGTAATTTTAATT
>NZ_JAWRXH010000056.1:0-355 GCF_046535115.1 Chryseobacterium sp. SIMBA_038 | reverse complement strand
GGCCGCAGACGCGGCCTTTTTTTCGTTCATCGTCGACGCCGCCGCATGAGCAATGAAGCGCCGCGCGCGTCGTGAAAATTGTGAACGGAGTTGCGCGCCGCAATTGAGAAGCCGGCGATTCTCGACGTCGAGCCGCCGACCATAGGTTAGGCTTGGCGGCGTTGCCGTCGGCGTCGAGTTGAACGCCCTCACGGCGGCGGCACGCGGTCATCAAGCCTCAGACGCGGCACCCGCTGATTGAGACCGCACCACAGCAACCACAGCGCCCTGATATCCTGCTGCGCACATGAGGCGGAAACTATCCCACGCGAACTGTTCGTTGGGGTAGTCGCTAGAGTTCGCGCACCCGTGGCAA
>NZ_JAWRXH010000491.1:0-230 GCF_046535115.1 Chryseobacterium sp. SIMBA_038 | reverse complement strand
AGGTAGATACAAACCACGACAATATAGCCATGTTAAAAATCCTTGAAAGCAAAGGGTATTCTTATTGTGGTGAGGTCCTTTTGGCAGATGGAATGAGAAAGGCCTTTGAGAAGATTATAATTTAGGCAAAAAGTTAAATCAACTTTCATTGAATTTTTAAAACGCCCTGTATTTATAATCTCTATCAGGTTTGTTCGTTTGGTTCTGAACTAATTTTTACTTTTGTTAAA
>NZ_JAWRXH010000490.1:0-230 GCF_046535115.1 Chryseobacterium sp. SIMBA_038 | reverse complement strand
GATTACTTATTTGTTATGTTCCACCGCATAAGCTCTTGAATCTTCATTCAAAGCGTTCAAAGAACCGAATTTGTAAGATGCTTTTGCTCCCGGCTGATCTTGCAACGTGTTAGAATTCATCGCATCAAAAATAAGTCCGTGCGACGCTGCTTTTTCCTTCATCGCTGCTACATCACTTGGAATATCCCAAGCAATATGCAAAGAAATTGCTCCTGCAGAATGCGTTAAAG
>NZ_JAWRXH010000489.1:0-230 GCF_046535115.1 Chryseobacterium sp. SIMBA_038 | reverse complement strand
ATGCGCCTCCGGCTGACCCCGGCGAGGCCCTGACCCTCCAGAGCGATGATGTCATCGGCGAGCCCATCGCTCAGGAAGACCCGCTTGCCCAGGCGCTGTTGGCCAGTGATGACGAACCTGCCGCAGGCGCCGAGCCTGCGCTTCTGGCCGAGCCCGCGCCTCTGGCAACGGCGGCGCTCATCGCGCCGGAAAGCTTTGCTACCCTGCGCATCGAGGCGGAAGACCTCACG
>NZ_JAWRXH010000488.1:0-230 GCF_046535115.1 Chryseobacterium sp. SIMBA_038 | reverse complement strand
CAGGACGTTTAGTGATGCAATATGCAACCGAAAACATCATTCCTGTAACATTAGAGCTAGGAGGGAAATCCCCCAATGTATTCTTCAATTCTGTAATGGATGCAGACGATGAATTTTTAGATAAAGCCATTGAGGGGGCTGTACTTTTCGCCCTTAACCAAGGAGAAATTTGTACATGTCCGTCAAGATTACTGGTTCAGGAAGGAATTGCAGATGCCTTTATTGAAAGA
>NZ_JAWRXH010000487.1:0-230 GCF_046535115.1 Chryseobacterium sp. SIMBA_038 | reverse complement strand
AAACTTGGCACCTTTTGCTCTTAAGTTTTCCAGTGCAGTAGTTAATTGATATTCTCCACCATTTTTAATATTATTTTCCATGATATAATTAATTTCATCCATTAGCTTTTCAGCACTGTTGAAATAATAAATACCAATAATGGCAAGATCTGAAACGAAGGTCTCTGGTTTTTCAACGAAATCTGTGATGAAACCATAGTTGTCTAATTTAACTACTCCGAATGCAGATG
>NZ_JAWRXH010000486.1:0-230 GCF_046535115.1 Chryseobacterium sp. SIMBA_038 | reverse complement strand
ATAGCCTGACGATCGTCCGCGGTTCTGGCTTCGATCCAAGCTGGTTTTCCGACTTCTTTGCAGTGCATCACCTGAATGGACTCGCAGCGTTGTCGTGGTGGACAGCCACGCTGTTCGTGCAGCAGATCCGCAGCAAACAAGAGTCCTGGCCGTTTCTAGAGCTGACCGGTGACGCCGGCGCCGGCAAGTCCAGCTTGCTGCGTTTTCTGTGGCGTTTACTCGGTCGCTCC
>NZ_JAWRXH010000485.1:0-230 GCF_046535115.1 Chryseobacterium sp. SIMBA_038 | reverse complement strand
ACGACATGATTGCATCTGCCCCTCCGGTGTCGAAGGTCATGAAAGAAGCGGCGGCGTTTGTTGGAAGCCACCCCGTCGTCGCTCACAACGCCGGTTTCGACAGGCGGTTCTGGCAGGCCGAACTCGGGATTCTGGGTGTTGCGGCGGAGCGTTCCTTTGCTTGCACGATGCTCGCATCGAGGCGGATCTACCCCGACGCTCGCAGTCACCGCCTGTCAGGCTTGGCAGAG
>NZ_JAWRXH010000484.1:0-231 GCF_046535115.1 Chryseobacterium sp. SIMBA_038 | reverse complement strand
CATGGGTAATGAAAAATACTTCTATATCTTTCTCAGTATGCTCTTCAATAAAAAATTTCTCCAAAGCTTCTGAAGCTTCCAGAATCGGACTTACCTGATTAAGGTTTTCAATAACATCCTCAACTTTATTCAGGGAAATAGGAATTCCTGACTGTCCCAATGCAAAAACCTGACACTCAGAATGTGCCTTTGGATGCTTGATCACAGCAATGGCTGATGCAAATGCTAATA
>NZ_JAWRXH010000483.1:0-231 GCF_046535115.1 Chryseobacterium sp. SIMBA_038 | reverse complement strand
ACGAGAGGATCACTCAGCCCCCAAGCCAGCAGGCTGGAGACGATGACCGCGATGATCGGCGTGGTCTTGCACAGCATGCCCGCCGCGCTCTCACTCATCCGCAAGGCCATCAGGCCGTGCTTGAGATGGCGGCGTGCCAGGATCAGCCACGCCAGGCAGCCCAGCCCGATGGCGAGTGTCGGCCAGTGCAGCCCTTGCGCGCCTGCCGACAGCGACTCGCCCATCGCGATC
>NZ_JAWRXH010000482.1:0-231 GCF_046535115.1 Chryseobacterium sp. SIMBA_038 | reverse complement strand
AGAAGGTATTGATGAGAGGTGTGTAGTCGGCAGTCGCCATCAGCATCAGGAGCAGGAAAGCGGTTCCCTTGAGTGTGGTGATCATTTCATGTCCTTAGTAAGTCACTGATGACTATGTTGACGGAGCGCACGACGGCGCTCCATCAAGTGCCTGTTGGGTGTTAGAGGGTGATGTGAACCAGCGGGGCCAGGTCTACCGCCTGGTAGAGCGGGTTCTTGATGATCTTGCCG
>NZ_JAWRXH010000481.1:0-231 GCF_046535115.1 Chryseobacterium sp. SIMBA_038 | reverse complement strand
CGTTCTGCTTTGCCGGCGCCTATTACGTCCGATATCCGGAGCGCACGCGCGATCTGGGGAACTTCATTGTCAATTTGCCCGAGTTTCGACCACTGGAAATCTACGACAGAAACTACGGAAAAAGCGACGCGAACTACCAGTTTCCGGAGGAATACCAGCCGTTTGTCGTCGGCAATCTGCCGTACGCGGAGATCGACAAGGCATACAAGGGCTATCGATACGCGATCAACC
>NZ_JAWRXH010000480.1:0-231 GCF_046535115.1 Chryseobacterium sp. SIMBA_038 | reverse complement strand
CTAGAGGAAATAGGCGGGGGTGGCTGTCATTCCCTGGAGGAATTGATGGGGCAGCTTACTACCTCCCCAAGAATCGTTTGGTTGATGGTACCGTCAGGCGAAATGGTCGATAAAGTAATCGCGCGAATCCAGCCTTATCTTTCTAAGGGGGATATTATTATTGATGGCGGCAATTCCTTTTATAAGGATTCCGTCCGCAGAAGCGAGCAGCTTGCACAGCAAGGAATCTAC
>NZ_JAWRXH010000479.1:0-231 GCF_046535115.1 Chryseobacterium sp. SIMBA_038 | reverse complement strand
CGGGCGGAACTGCTGCGCTGGCGTGCGATATCCGGCACGATGTTCGCCAAGCTGACAGATCATGTGCAATTGGCGCGGTGAGGTTGCCCGGTGCGATCGCGCGCCTGTTACACGAGATTGGAACGACCCGGTCGGTGAGAATATTCGGGAGCCACGCAGACTTTTCCAACCGCCGTTTGGCAGCCGTGATATGTCTTATATGACGGACTCAAGGAGAGCCTGTCAGGACAC
>NZ_JAWRXH010000478.1:0-231 GCF_046535115.1 Chryseobacterium sp. SIMBA_038 | reverse complement strand
CCAGCTTTCAGGTGGAGAAGCACAAAGGGTTGCTGTTGCCAGAGCTTTAATCAATTCACCTAAAATTATCTTTGCTGATGAGCCAACGGGAAACCTGGATTCAAAAAATGCGGATGACCTTCACAGGTTATTTTTTGATCTTAGAGATAAGTATAATCAGACTTTTGTGATTGTAACCCATAATCCAAATCTTGCTGAAATTACAGACCGTAAACTCGTTATGAAAGATGG
>NZ_JAWRXH010000477.1:0-231 GCF_046535115.1 Chryseobacterium sp. SIMBA_038 | reverse complement strand
GTCTATAAATACAGGAAAATACAGGTCTTATCCCATAGAGGTGATTATTACATTTAAGCTAAACACTGTGTAGGAGAATGATACGAAAGATCAATTATTATATTTTCAATAAAAAAATATATAAAAAATTACAAAAAATAAAATAATAAGAGTAAATAAGAGCTTTATTTTTCGACATTCATATTTTTTTTAAGAAAAAAACACTACTATGGGGTGTCACTTAGTCTACCA
>NZ_JAWRXH010000476.1:0-231 GCF_046535115.1 Chryseobacterium sp. SIMBA_038 | reverse complement strand
ACCTGTTTAAGGTCACACCATCCGACGCGACAATCCCCGACGACGGCGCCGCATCAACAACGATCTGACAACCGCTAGCACCAGAAAACGCGGTCACCGGAGGCGCGCAATGCTGAGAGTCAAAAAGCGCCGCCTGCACCACGCAATCGCGTTGAGAACTACAGGCTCCAACAACGGCGTTACCGGCGTAATACGTCGCCACATAAAACTGATAGTTCGACGGCAACGCAC
>NZ_JAWRXH010000475.1:0-231 GCF_046535115.1 Chryseobacterium sp. SIMBA_038 | reverse complement strand
CAACCCCTCTCTGCCGTTCGATACTCAACCAGCTCTGGGTCTGTTCCTAGCGTTATACGCGTCATCTGCCTGATGATTCTCCAACGAGAGCCAACACCACTATGCATCCGGAATGCAGGTGCGACCGCAATACGCACGGATAATTCGACGATGACCGACGAGAAAGTTCACTCCCACGATTTCTGGCCGCGAACCTGCGATCTCGATACTCACTATCACAGCTCGGGACAG
>NZ_JAWRXH010000474.1:0-231 GCF_046535115.1 Chryseobacterium sp. SIMBA_038 | reverse complement strand
GGATGTTTTTCACAGGTCAAAACCCTACCTACGACAATACCTTCCAGACTACCTCTTACACTTTCAAATTTATCTATCCCTTCAACCTCAAGACCTATATCTGTAAGGAATTCACCGATTCTTTCAGTTTTCAATTCCGTTGTCACAAAGTCCTTCAGCCAGTTGTTTGATATTTTCATTTGTTTATCTATCTACTTTTTTAATTGGTCAGATGAAACCGAAAGGTTCGCC
>NZ_JAWRXH010000055.1:0-357 GCF_046535115.1 Chryseobacterium sp. SIMBA_038 | reverse complement strand
ATTGTATGCTGCTACCCCTGTATCTTCCAATGCTTTTGCTGTAGCGAGTACCGAGTTTCGATCATTAAAATTTACATTAGGATACTGAAATTCAAGCTTAGGCAGCACGTGATTTGTAGCACCGCTAATGGCTGCCTTGAAAAAGTCTCGATGGATGACTTCATGATGATAAAGATCAGTAAACACTTCTTTTTCAATACTGGAAATACCGGTATAAAAATTATTGACCACTTTTGTATAAAAGTCTGCTTCCAGCTGTTCAAGAGCATATGCATAGTTTAATATGCCTACATCACCGGTTCCCAAATCATAGATTTCATCATTTATAATCTGAAAATCATCGTTATCATCACATCC
>NZ_JAWRXH010000473.1:0-231 GCF_046535115.1 Chryseobacterium sp. SIMBA_038 | reverse complement strand
AATCATTCCAAAATGCTGGTTATTGGTTCTTCCCTGATAAATGGTTACGATAAATACAATCTTCTGATAGCTTTGATCCAGCTGATCCAGCTTTACAATGATTTGCTCATCATCACCATCTCCTGCACCGGTTCTGTTATCACCAGTTAACCATACATTCCCACTTGGATGCTGCATAGAATTAAAGAAAACCACATCCCCTTGATAAAGTCCCATTTGTCTTCCATCATT
>NZ_JAWRXH010000472.1:0-231 GCF_046535115.1 Chryseobacterium sp. SIMBA_038 | reverse complement strand
AGGAGAATCAAGGGTAAACCTTATCACCAATGAGTATATTGGGAACTTTTATAAGGCGTCCCATGGAAAACTACAAAAAATGCCAACCATTAAAGCAAAAATGACTTTTCCTGTCACTTATCTGGAAACATTTGATGATGCCCTGTGTTTTGATTATGAGGAGAAATGCCTGGCTTTATATAAAGAAAACGAAAAAAAATAACCACCTTAACCGAACTAGACAACCATGAT
>NZ_JAWRXH010000471.1:0-231 GCF_046535115.1 Chryseobacterium sp. SIMBA_038 | reverse complement strand
AGTACCGCGAGGGACTGTTGCTGGGATACCGTTGGTTCGACGCGAAAGCCATCGAGCCATTGTTTCCGTTCGGGTTCGGACTTTCGTATACGGCATTCGCTTACTCGGACATGACTGTTCGGGTTGACGGAGCGAACAATGTAGTCGTCACCTTCACGGTGACGAACACCGGGTCGCGTGCAGGGGCGGAGGTCGCACAGGTGTACGCAACTCTTCCGCCGGGAACAGGGC
>NZ_JAWRXH010000470.1:0-231 GCF_046535115.1 Chryseobacterium sp. SIMBA_038 | reverse complement strand
CTATAAACAAGTCAGAAGCGGAAGCGTCGCCAGTGTGAGTATAGCTATACAGATATGGCCCATATAAGGCGGCCAGAAACACGACAAACACGCCAGTAACAAACCATTGTTTTTCTAGAAAGGACGGCTCAATCACGTCCATGAAGGTCGAGTTAATGCTGAACGTTGACCCGAAATCCTGAACGTCCGGACCGAGAAATCGATTGATCAGCAAGCGATGCGCTAGATCCC
>NZ_JAWRXH010000469.1:0-232 GCF_046535115.1 Chryseobacterium sp. SIMBA_038 | reverse complement strand
CGACGTGTGTTTGGCTGGACGCCCGTCGTCATGGACCGGATGACTGTTTCTGAACTGATGGAGTGGCGCGAGCGGGCGCGAGAGCGATACGAACGAAATGAATAACGAACTGAAACTGCGCGTCGTGTTCGATATGGTCGATCGGCTGACGCGCCCGCTTCGCCAAACGCTCACCGGTAGCAAAAGCCTGTCGCGCGCGCTCGCCGACACGAAGAAACAGCTTTCCGAACTA
>NZ_JAWRXH010000054.1:0-359 GCF_046535115.1 Chryseobacterium sp. SIMBA_038 | reverse complement strand
GCTGTAGGAGCGCGAAAGGGGCAGTTGAGCGGCGTCCGTTGCAGGCCATGATCACCTCGACGCTTTCGACGCTGATGCCGCTAGCGCTCTCGCAGCGTGACAAGTTTCAGCGTTCCCTGGTCGACGCGGCGATAGACCGATGGTTAGGGAACTACTGAGCAAATGACCGCCTTGACGCGGTATGGCTTCTTCAAGGTGGTAGTGGTCAGAGCGCGTCTGGCATGGGCGCTCTGGCACGTCGCAACCCGACCCAGGTGACTTTCGGATAGTCCTCGCCCTCAGCCGAAGAGGCCCAACGAAGGTACGGCGTAAGTGGCGAGATAGAACAACGCGGAGAAGAGCGTCACGACGGCAAATAC
>NZ_JAWRXH010000468.1:0-232 GCF_046535115.1 Chryseobacterium sp. SIMBA_038 | reverse complement strand
ACCAAGAATATCCTAAAAAAGATGTTTGAAGAAGGAGCCGGTGATGATTTCGGAAAAGACATTATCCCAAGTTCAATCAGAAAGTATAAAACCTTAAGTTATCAGTACGAAGGATACTGGACAGATATCGGGACGATAGAATCATTCTACGAAGCCAATCTGGATCTTTGTCTGGATCTTCCGCAATTTAACCTGTTTTCTTCCTCACCTATCTATACAAGGGCAAGAATGC
>NZ_JAWRXH010000467.1:0-232 GCF_046535115.1 Chryseobacterium sp. SIMBA_038 | reverse complement strand
CTGGCAGGCTCCTGCTCACGAGTGTCGTGAGTGCAGGTGGCAATATCGTGACCGAATGCTGACACCACTGCTTCGACTATCACCGCGCTGTAGCGATCCACTGCCTGCACCTCGGCGCGGGCGTTGCGAGCACGTGCAGCGGCAATCCCCTTGATCGCGTTCACCACGGAGCCCAATTGGCGAACGCTGTCGATATGGGCGCTGATCTCGGCCATGCGTTCGCTCATTTTTC
>NZ_JAWRXH010000466.1:0-233 GCF_046535115.1 Chryseobacterium sp. SIMBA_038 | reverse complement strand
AACTCACAAGGTGGAGGCTGAGTAGGCTATGAATAGATTAATTGCTGAATCTCTTGCTTGTCTTACTATGGCAGTCTTGTGTTTTGTCTGTGGTTTCTTATTAGAAGGAGTAAGGCTTGGGATACTCTGCGCTATTTTTTCATTAATCTCTTCTATAGGTTATTGGCGAGGAGTGCGTGATGGTGAGAAGAATGAACGAGATAAGCAACGTATTAAATGGAAGTCGATTCGCG
>NZ_JAWRXH010000465.1:0-233 GCF_046535115.1 Chryseobacterium sp. SIMBA_038 | reverse complement strand
TGGTTCGATTCCTGGAGAAACCACTTTAAAACCTCTGATTATTCAGAGGTTTTTTTGCATTTAGGATTTCATATAGGATTTTTTTAACACAAAGATTTTAAAGTATGATTCTTATATTGTAAAGAAGTAAACAGAATCGAGATAAGGGTTAAAAGATAACCCAAAAATGCATTATGTTGATTTAAAGTTCGTAATGATCGATTAGATTTCCTTCATCATCATACTCATACACC
>NZ_JAWRXH010000464.1:0-233 GCF_046535115.1 Chryseobacterium sp. SIMBA_038 | reverse complement strand
ATAATGGATAGATGCAAAAAAATTAATAATTATAAATAAAACTATTGACCAAACAATTATGCCGCCTATTAGATTCTTTCTTTTAGGCAGATTGTCAAATTCCAAATTATATTTTTTCCAAACATTATTATTATGATCAAGTGTTACATAATTGAATATTATTATAATAACACCTACAATATACAATGATAAATCTGAAATGGATTTTGGATTTATATTATTGATTATATAAT
>NZ_JAWRXH010000463.1:0-233 GCF_046535115.1 Chryseobacterium sp. SIMBA_038 | reverse complement strand
ACCGCCCCTTTGTGTGCGTCGCGCCGGATGGCGAGTTCTGCGCAACGAGACCGTCGACAACGGTGAATCGATGGGGATAGTTCTGGGTGCGGGCTGTGATTTGGTTGGCATCGACCGGCGCGCCGTCTCGGCGTGTGTAGCGACCCAGCCGGTTCACCTCGTCTGCGATGGTTCGTGCAGACAAGGGCACGCCCGCAGCCATCAGAACTTCGCTTATTGCGTCATGCAAGGTC
>NZ_JAWRXH010000462.1:0-233 GCF_046535115.1 Chryseobacterium sp. SIMBA_038 | reverse complement strand
CTCGTGTGCGAACCCGTGGGGCGCGTAGTGCGCGGCAGCGAATGGAGGGGCCGATGAGCGACGTGAGCCTGTGGCGAATGATCTCGGACCTCGAATCGCATCCGGGGCTCGCCGACGATGACATCACGATCCTGAACCCAGCTTTCGAAGCGATCAAGCGTCACGAAGTCATCTTGATTCCCGAGCTGATCGTCGGCCACGTCCAGCGCCTGCATGAGCGCTTGATTCAACAG
>NZ_JAWRXH010000461.1:0-233 GCF_046535115.1 Chryseobacterium sp. SIMBA_038 | reverse complement strand
ATGGAAAACTCAGACGCGCTCGGTATGGACGACTCGCCGGAGGTCATCGCGATAGACGCGGCCGTCAGCAGCTTGCGCACATACTTCAGCAAGCGGCCGGAGATGCACTGCTATCTTGTCGTCGATCCGAGTCAGCGAGATTTCACGAATGACGACGAGGAAGCCCAGCGGTTCCGCCAATTGAAGCGTGCGATCGTGGAGGTGATGCACGATGCGTTTCCTGACAATCACCG
>NZ_JAWRXH010000053.1:0-359 GCF_046535115.1 Chryseobacterium sp. SIMBA_038 | reverse complement strand
CGAGCAGGGATATGACTGATCTAATGGGTGCTCGCACGCGACTCATACCCCGAGGAAACGTGCCACGCCCGTCAGGGCCACACCAATCACGGCGCCGAACCCACACACCGCGGCCAATTCCCAGCGCGCGCGTTGAGCGATCGCACGACGAAGCGACGCCTTGTCTGCGCAGTTCGCCGCAATGAAGTACGCCGGCACGCCATCCCGATCACGCGAAATCCGCACGGATCCAGCGTCAAGCGCGGTCTCCAGTGCAGTCGGCATTGGCAAATACGACGCGAGCATCCATCGAATGGTTTTCATGAGTGATTTCGATCCTAGTCCTGATGCGACCTGGACTCTTCCCGGCGAGCCGATAG
>NZ_JAWRXH010000460.1:0-233 GCF_046535115.1 Chryseobacterium sp. SIMBA_038 | reverse complement strand
CATCTACTGCCAGGAACGCCTGTGGAATAGTTAATCTCTTGTTTGCAGAATCATCCAGTGTTCTTTCAAACCACTGGGTAGAAGCTACCATTGCAGAACTCGTCGTTAAGGACATTACATATTTTGCCAATGCTCCAATTCTTTCACTTCTCATTGGATTACGCTTGTAGGCCATTGCCGATGAACCGATCTGGTTTTTCTCGAATGGTTCTTCAATTTCCTTAAGATTTTGA
>NZ_JAWRXH010000459.1:0-233 GCF_046535115.1 Chryseobacterium sp. SIMBA_038 | reverse complement strand
AGATAACTCCTGCCGAATGATTAATGCTTTCCCTGATCTTTACTACTTCCTCTGGTGTATCAACATCAGTTAATGATGTGTCAAAATGAGGAAGAATGGAAAGATCATCATACATCTGGAAATTAATATTGGGATTCTGTTCCAATACCTGTTCCATCAATTTCTGATTGCTGGAGCTGTGGGTAGCACTTCCAACAATTACCAGAATTTTCTTTGGAGAGATCATGAAGTAC
>NZ_JAWRXH010000458.1:0-233 GCF_046535115.1 Chryseobacterium sp. SIMBA_038 | reverse complement strand
CCTTGCGATGCAGCGCCTCATCACGGGCGATGAAGCGGATGATCTTGGCGTTGCCGGCCATCACGTTCAGCTTCTCGACAAAGGCAAACGAGCACAGGAACGACACATAGAACCGGACGCCCTCAAGCGCGTTCACAGCAGCCAGTGCCTTGATGACAGCGCGACGCATGACACGCGGAGTGACCATCGCGTGACCGCCCTGGGACGGCACCATGTGATAGCCGTAGCCATAG
>NZ_JAWRXH010000457.1:0-234 GCF_046535115.1 Chryseobacterium sp. SIMBA_038 | reverse complement strand
GGCAGGTCGGCCTCGGGCTGCACACGTGTGCAGCGATGGCTGTGCTTCCGGCGATCTGAAGCGACCGCGATTGTTCACGTCGATCGTTACGGATTGATGGCAGCTGGACGGCGCGGGACGAGAGACGGTGTGCCAGCGAGAGATCGCGGGCGGGGTTGGCGCGCTCGACGTCGCGGCTCGGGCCGCTGCGAGCGGCGCTGCCGGAATCGGGCTACCGGTGTGCCGCAGCGAACC
>NZ_JAWRXH010000456.1:0-234 GCF_046535115.1 Chryseobacterium sp. SIMBA_038 | reverse complement strand
ATTGATTTTCCATAATAAAGCAAGTGCCATTTCAACCGTAAAAGACCTGATCAACATGCTCGGTCTGAACAATCCTCAGGAAAAAATTGAAGAGTTGTTTCCCTATAGTGAGACTTCAATACAATTAACTGAAAATCAAAAATTTATTTATCAAAGTATTAAAGATAATCCACAGATTACTTTGGATGATTTGGTACAGAAAATCGACATTCCATCCCATAAAATTTTACCAAT
>NZ_JAWRXH010000455.1:0-234 GCF_046535115.1 Chryseobacterium sp. SIMBA_038 | reverse complement strand
CCTATTCATTTGGAATTGATTTGGAAGATCATACCGAAGCAGATCATCAACACGATAATTTAAGCATCTGGATCAAGGAAAAAGAATTCACTTATGCAGAGTCTTCCATGATGATTTTTGATGAACACTCAGGGAAACTTCTGTTTAGCCGTCCACACGAAGATAAACCTATGGCTGAAAGAGCGACAGATGCTACCTATGATTTACACGTGGGGGCTTTCTTTGGAATGCCCG
>NZ_JAWRXH010000454.1:0-234 GCF_046535115.1 Chryseobacterium sp. SIMBA_038 | reverse complement strand
CTCTAATTTTCGCCGCAGGAAAAGGCACCAGACTTAAACCGTTTACAGATCATCATCCTAAAGCATTGGCAAAAGTGAATGATGTTCCGCTTTTGGAAAGAAATATCAAGTATCTGAAAAGTTTTGGTATACAAGATTTTGTGATTAACATCCATCATTTTGGAGATCAGATTGTTGATTTTTTGAATAAAAATGATAACTTCGGATGTAACATTGAAATCTCGGATGAAACCA
>NZ_JAWRXH010000453.1:0-234 GCF_046535115.1 Chryseobacterium sp. SIMBA_038 | reverse complement strand
ATGTTCGGCGGCGGTGGTTCGATCATGTTCAACCGCAACGGGAACGGCGCTTGGAAACACAACAGCGGATTCATGATCCAGTGGGGATACCTCGGCGGCGGCATGACAGAAGGCCATCCACCGGTGATCAATTTCCCGGTTGCCTTCCCTTCGGCCTGTGTCTGTTTGAACGCGACCTCACATAACAGCGCCGGGACGAACCAGGCTGATCAGTGGATTCAGATGCGGTGGTGG
>NZ_JAWRXH010000452.1:0-234 GCF_046535115.1 Chryseobacterium sp. SIMBA_038 | reverse complement strand
AGCTACGCTATTTCCACTTTTATCCTTAGCTCCGGTAGTTTCCCATGGAGTAGAAGCCAATGTAAGCTGTCCGTTACTTGGTTCCGCATGAGAAGTCTTCGTATGGATGATGTCATAATAAATAGACGGATCAGCTGCATTAGGACGAATTCTGTAAGTGAATTCATTTTTATTTAAAACAAGGATCTCAACATCACGTGTGAAGATGGTAGATCCATCCGGATTCAAGGCTGC
>NZ_JAWRXH010000451.1:0-235 GCF_046535115.1 Chryseobacterium sp. SIMBA_038 | reverse complement strand
CTCTAAACGGCGAATGTCGTAGACCTCTAAACCCGGACGATTGAAATCTTTATCATAAAGCTTATTGTGTTTTTGGTAATATTCCTTTTTTAATTGATACATCACCTCATTCATATTGTATTCAATTTCCAAATCTGAATAATTGTTTCCATAATCTTCCGGAGTGATCTCGGTATGTGCTGAAAAATAATTCCAACCTGCATCAAATTTGTATTTGCCGTCAATAACATCAAAG
>NZ_JAWRXH010000450.1:0-235 GCF_046535115.1 Chryseobacterium sp. SIMBA_038 | reverse complement strand
CATCCGGAATTGAAACGGAGTTGCGAAAATCAATGTCTCCATTGTCCAAAAGTAAGGGTGCGCTCCTCTCCTCTTCTGGCCAGTTGCCGCCAAAAATATGAAAATACATAAACGGCAACTGAAAAACGGCAAAAAATCGGTGAGGCTCATCAAAGAACCGAATATCTTGGTTTCCGCTAGCTCTCTCCAAAATGTACGTATAATTCAATGGAAATCCGTAATATGGCGGTTTTCC
>NZ_JAWRXH010000449.1:0-235 GCF_046535115.1 Chryseobacterium sp. SIMBA_038 | reverse complement strand
CAATACATTCTGACCTCTCATCTGACCTTGAGGTGGTGGAACATTCTTAATTCTATATTCAAATACCTGAGATACAGATTTACCGTGTGGATCTACTCCAGATAATGTCAATTTCACTGTAGTCCCTGTTGAAGGCTTCACAATCCATTTACCAGGACCTGTATTTCTTACAGTAGCTCCCGGAGCTGATAATGAAAGTTTAGAATTGTCTGCACCTAAGATAGATCCTGAAACA
>NZ_JAWRXH010000448.1:0-235 GCF_046535115.1 Chryseobacterium sp. SIMBA_038 | reverse complement strand
CCCAGCTTAGGCGGCGAAAGCCGATCCCAACAGCGGGCCTTGCGCCTCCAGCCTCAACTAGACCCGCCTCACGGATCAACGAAAGGTGGTAATCGATCTGTTCGACCGTATAGCTATCGACCTGGATTTCGTCGGTGTCCGGGGGGATGACGACGATACCGCCCATGCGCATGGGTAACGCTTCGAGCTTGAGGAGCAGCTCGCGGATCAGGTCCATGTCACGCTTCATGCCTGC
>NZ_JAWRXH010000447.1:0-235 GCF_046535115.1 Chryseobacterium sp. SIMBA_038 | reverse complement strand
GACTTGACTTATGAACGTGCGGTCTAGCCCAGCAGCAAAGCCAAGCTCCTCCTGAGACAGCGACTTCTCGACCCGATTGGCGCGGACATTGTAAGCCAGCACGTCTCGAAGGGAGACGAGTTTGGCTTTGGGATCGGGGCCTCGGAGCGGTGCGGACATGCTCCGATCTTTACGATATGATGCGTTTTCATCTACGGACTTTGCATCACATAACGGCTGTCCGGGAGTTCCGCGA
>NZ_JAWRXH010000446.1:0-235 GCF_046535115.1 Chryseobacterium sp. SIMBA_038 | reverse complement strand
CCTGATTCGTAGCGTAAAGCTGTGATCCATTGACCGCATCAGTGCTCGCCGCGGTAATCCGGCCTGCGGCGACATTCGTAATTGTTCTTTCTGCGCCAGTAGCGCCTACACTCACCGTCGAACTGGGGGTTGAGCCCGCGAAACTATATGTCGTCCCGTTAAGCGTAACACCCGTGGTAGCAACTGCAGCGGACGTCACCGATCCCGACCCGAGAGCAACAGCATTGTTGTTCCC
>NZ_JAWRXH010000445.1:0-235 GCF_046535115.1 Chryseobacterium sp. SIMBA_038 | reverse complement strand
CGGCTTGCATGCCACTATCGAAGAGGTGCTCAATCATGGCTTCGAGATCGACTGGGCCGCTGGCGGTTATTTCCAGCAGTACATAGAACGGTGCTGGAGTCTCCAGTGGATCGGGCAAATCGGGTGCTGCCTCGAAGGCGAGTTCTAGGCAGGCACGTGGGATCAGCTCGAATGCGCTCAGGAGTTCGCAGCAACTGCGCCTTGCCAGAGCATAGAGTCCTAGCGCAGCGAAAAC
>NZ_JAWRXH010000444.1:0-235 GCF_046535115.1 Chryseobacterium sp. SIMBA_038 | reverse complement strand
ATACTGAAATTGCTTCTGAGAAAACACAAATACAAAGCAGAGTAAAGAAAATAAAAAGGTAATTTTTTTCATGAAAATCAATTAAAAAAGCTCAGAAAAATCTGAGCTTTTGTTATATAAATTTCTGTATAATTTCAGATTAGATGTGAATTACTTCACCGTAAGCTGCTGCTGCTGCTTCCATAATCGCTTCAGAAACTGTTGGGTGCGGGTGGATTGATTTGATAATCTCGTG
>NZ_JAWRXH010000443.1:0-235 GCF_046535115.1 Chryseobacterium sp. SIMBA_038 | reverse complement strand
CAACAAGAAAATCCATTACGGAGATTAGGAACTACTCATACTACAAAAGGTCATCAAGGTTTCCCAATCCTTGTTAAGAAAGGGACAGCTTCTAGACATAAAGATGAACGTAAGCTTGATAATCCAATTCCGCAATCAGATATTGGCTTTGATGAGGTTTACTTAAATCCTTCCGAAACAGACGCTTTAATTATTGTTACGAAGAAACTCCTTCAAATGACAGATATGCCTGTTG
>NZ_JAWRXH010000442.1:0-235 GCF_046535115.1 Chryseobacterium sp. SIMBA_038 | reverse complement strand
AACCTAAATACAAATTCATGACGAGATTTTAATCAAGCTCGACCGATTTATTTATCTTGGCTGGCGCGTGGCATCACGTCCAGATCACCCGACAGGGACTTTTATTAATGCATCTCGAACACTCACACAATCTCTTAACAAAAATTAGAGAGAATTTAATCGATGTGAGTAAGCAATGAAACCGCGGATTACACGCACCCCTATCTTCTGCCATCGATACCGTTAAGAGATTGCC
>NZ_JAWRXH010000441.1:0-236 GCF_046535115.1 Chryseobacterium sp. SIMBA_038 | reverse complement strand
AATTGTAGAAAGTGCTGGATTAGCAAGTACAGATGTTACAGTAGCGCCGCTGACGCCCTTTTGTTGCAACGTATCTCGCATAATAAAATTGTCAATATTCACATTGGTGCGATTGGTAGCAGAAATTTTATAAGCAATACATCGACTAGGTTCAATATTACTTATACTTGCTGTACTAAAACCTGTATTGGGCGTACTAGTTTCACTGATAGAGGTATAGGTTTGAGTAGATGGAC
>NZ_JAWRXH010000440.1:0-236 GCF_046535115.1 Chryseobacterium sp. SIMBA_038 | reverse complement strand
TTTTTAAAGTATTTTCAGTTGGGATTTTGCTGTTGGCAGGAACACAAGCCCAATCTCAGAAAACTGAGCAGAAAAAACCAGATAACCCGGCTAAATGTTTTAATATCAAGGAGGGAAAGTTTTTACGGGCTAATTATCCGGAAAGTATCTGGTATATGACCATTAAGGATAATGTTCAAACCGAATATTTAAACAATGGTAAAGATTATATAAAATCCACATTGGTTTTTGTGGAT
>NZ_JAWRXH010000439.1:0-236 GCF_046535115.1 Chryseobacterium sp. SIMBA_038 | reverse complement strand
ATTTGAGTTACCCGAAAAAACATTCCAACTGAATACTGTTGGAATACAAAACTTCACAAGATTATCCAAAGCAAAGATCAACAATATTCTCAACTTCCTGCACAATCAGGAAATCATTTATTATAATGCCAACAAAAGCTTATCATCTCTGGAACTTTTCATCAAGTCAGATGAAATAGATCAATTGCCTCAAAAAGACGCTTATTTCATAGAGCTTCTTCTCCGTGCCATGTCCG
>NZ_JAWRXH010000438.1:0-236 GCF_046535115.1 Chryseobacterium sp. SIMBA_038 | reverse complement strand
ATTGTTGTCTTGTCACCGCTTCTGCCGTCAAAAGATTTTTATATCGGTTTAAGTTTTGTTCAGCATTCCAAAGTCTTGCTTTTGCTCCTGCAATATTAGACTGCATCACATTGATATTGTTGGATACTGTATTCACAGAAGAACTTGTAGCAGACTTTTGAGCCATTGCGTTTTGATAAGCCGCTTCAGCCTGTCCCAGTTGGGTTAAAATCTCACGATTATCAAGAATAACCAAG
>NZ_JAWRXH010000437.1:0-236 GCF_046535115.1 Chryseobacterium sp. SIMBA_038 | reverse complement strand
GTTTTCGGGGCAGGCTGCAATTGCCGAATTTTCCATGATGTGAATATCCGGAAGATCATCACCCATGGTTAGAATCTCCTCATTTTTAAGATTGTACTTCTTTTTAAAATCTTCAAAATCCTCTATCTTGTTATGAGATTTCGGGTAATAATCCTGAATTCCAAGATAATTGATCCTGTGTTTTACCATTTCATCATTTCCACCAGTAATTACACCTATCAAATAATTATTTTTTA
>NZ_JAWRXH010000436.1:0-236 GCF_046535115.1 Chryseobacterium sp. SIMBA_038 | reverse complement strand
CCGAGGAACAGAAGCTCGATAGACATGTCAATCAGATGAAATGTATGCAGTCCGATAGACTCGAATTGTACAATGGACTCCAGATAAATAATATGATTTGCATGGAATGCACTGGCATGTTGATTCCACTGGGGAGTATGCTGTTTTTATCGAGGCGAATCGGCGCAAAAAATCATGCCGTCCGCGATGGGGCAGCGAAGAAGCCGCTTTCAGGTGTGACTGTGCGTATGGCCGCC
>NZ_JAWRXH010000435.1:0-236 GCF_046535115.1 Chryseobacterium sp. SIMBA_038 | reverse complement strand
ATTATGGGTAAGCCCGTATTAACGGTCAAGAGTTTGCCCGTATTTTTTCAGATTGAGGGATTTCCGCCCATGTCGTAGGCAATAAAAAACCCGCCACTGTGGGCGGGTCAGATGGCCTGCGAGGGCTTAGTGGTCGGCGTTCTCGATCCGCCGTTTGTACGCCTCGGCGGCCTGAGTGTCCGTGCCCCCATGTTCTGCGTAATCGAAGCTACCGGCCGGTATGGGGGCTGGTTCTC
>NZ_JAWRXH010000434.1:0-237 GCF_046535115.1 Chryseobacterium sp. SIMBA_038 | reverse complement strand
CGCTTCGGGTTGGAATCCTGCCGACTGCCAGACTTTCCGACCAAGCGGATCGTATGCGGAACGCTGAGTCAACCGCCCCTGTGTGCGCATCACTTCACGATGCAAATCGTCACGCTCGAAGTCACTCACCACCTGATCGCCACAACGGATCTGGTGAACGTGGCCTGAACCATACCGCAGGATCTGCAAGCTCTGGTCGTGCGGCAACGCTAGCGTTGTCACGTTGTCGAGCGCATC
>NZ_JAWRXH010000433.1:0-237 GCF_046535115.1 Chryseobacterium sp. SIMBA_038 | reverse complement strand
GGAAATAAGATTGAAGCTTTTATCGACAGTTACGTAAAAGGAAAATCACGAAAGGATGTGGTAAAGGATTTCGTGAAAATTTTAGAACAGGAAAAATTCAGGAAAATTGGAGCTGATAAAGATGAAACCAAGCGACTTCAGGTAGTGAAGAGAAAGATTACTCAACAGCTTAAAAAAGAAGAAGTCATTGAGAAAATCACTGAAACCAACGAAAAGCTGGAAGAAAAACGCAAAACC
>NZ_JAWRXH010000432.1:0-237 GCF_046535115.1 Chryseobacterium sp. SIMBA_038 | reverse complement strand
GATGGGATTGTTTTTTGGGCATAGCAAAAAAGAGAAAGGTTAGACAAGACTACTGTTAAGATAATTTGCTTCATTTTTGTATCGTTGATTTCTTTATATAAGACAATTCTGGAGGTTATAATATTACCTTTAGGGTTGTAATTTTTCTATTCCAAATCCCCATTCTTTCAAATAGTCCAATCCATCTTGTTTTTTTATAGTATTTTCTCCCGTCCAACCGTTTTTTAGCCCTTGTAA
>NZ_JAWRXH010000431.1:0-237 GCF_046535115.1 Chryseobacterium sp. SIMBA_038 | reverse complement strand
CCTTCTGAGGACGGATCTTCTGTTGTTGTAGAAGTAAGTCCAACTTCGGACAGACTTGAGTTGTTAGAAGGATTCCCTGCTTGGGATGGAAAAAACGTTGTAGGTGCTAAAGTTTTAATTAAAGCTTTCGGAAAATGTACAACCGACCACCTTGCTATGGCTGGACCATGGTTGAAATACAGAGGACATTTAGATAACAGCTCAATCAACATGTTGATTGGAGCTGTAAATGCTTAC
>NZ_JAWRXH010000430.1:0-237 GCF_046535115.1 Chryseobacterium sp. SIMBA_038 | reverse complement strand
AGGTCAGGAAATCAGGCTCGTCCGGCGTGGGGTGGATGCAATTGACCGGGCAGGCGTAGACGCAGGAGGCGTCGGCGCAACATGCCTGGGTGACAACGTGCGGCACGGGCTACGCTGCCGTGTAGGCGGGTTCGCTGCGGAACCGCGACGGACGTCCGCCGATACCGAGGATCCTCCACAGGAACCGCGAGACCGGGTTCATCAGGCCACATTGCTGTCCCAGCATACGAACATCAC
>NZ_JAWRXH010000429.1:0-237 GCF_046535115.1 Chryseobacterium sp. SIMBA_038 | reverse complement strand
CGGTGCCGGCAGTGACAGCACAGCGGTCGTCGGCTCTTCCGACTGCACCCGCAGCATGTCGATGGCCTTGATGTGATAGGTGTAGAACCCGCCCTTCTTCTTCGTGGTGAAGAAGCGGTTCCCTGCGTAGTCCTCGATCAGCGGAGTGCCTGTCTCCCAGGTGCCGCCCTCGCGAATCTCGTAGCCGGTCACGTCGATCTCTGGAGATGCCTTCCAGGTGAACTCGACACCGCCCAG
>NZ_JAWRXH010000428.1:0-238 GCF_046535115.1 Chryseobacterium sp. SIMBA_038 | reverse complement strand
GACGATTTACAATCAACTTATTACTTTGAATTAATTAAAAAAAGTAATAAGACTATTTTCATATATGTAAAAAACCATTAACTTCAGACGTAGGACAGTAGATAATAAATCTAAAAACTAAGTAAAAATAACTCATGAAAGTATTTTTGAATTTTATCATTCTATTTCTGGCATTTTTTATTGGCTCAGCACAACAAACTAAAAAAGCAAAATCAGAAGATTTAAAAAGTATTTATAC
>NZ_JAWRXH010000427.1:0-238 GCF_046535115.1 Chryseobacterium sp. SIMBA_038 | reverse complement strand
AAATGCTTCAGACTTCTGCAAAGCTTCAGTTCTGGGAAGTACAACAGGTTCCTGAAATTGCACCTTATTTCCAAACATTAACCACTATGGTTGCTGCAAAAGGAGATTCTATGGGAGTTGCAAAAAATGTGAACTTCATCAACCTTTTACAGTTTGACAAATTAAGAACAAATGGTGTTGCCAATGTAAAATTATCTGATACTGCTGTAGTAAATAAAATTTTAAACAGCAAGGTAGG
>NZ_JAWRXH010000426.1:0-238 GCF_046535115.1 Chryseobacterium sp. SIMBA_038 | reverse complement strand
GAAAAAAGTGGAAGCTCCAAAAGTAGAAGCTGAACCAGAATCTCAGGAACCTCAGAAAATCGAGACAGTTTATCAAAAACTTGACGGTCCTAAGATTGTCGGAGAAAAGATTGACTTAACTCAGTTTGCACCAAAACCAGGTTCTGGAGCAAAAAAGAAAAGAAAAAGAATTGAAAAACCCGGAGGTCAGAATAATAACCAACAAGGCCAAGGGAATAATCAAAACTCCGGAAATAAC
>NZ_JAWRXH010000425.1:0-238 GCF_046535115.1 Chryseobacterium sp. SIMBA_038 | reverse complement strand
AACCCAAGATTATGTCACAAAAATTTCAGGAAATCATCAATTCCGATAGGCCTGTACTTATTGACTTTTTTGCCACATGGTGCCAACCTTGTAAGGTTCAATCGTCAGTTTTAAATACTGTAAAGGAAAATATTGGTGAGGGAGCTAGAATTATAAAGGTAGATGTAGACCAATACCCTGCTCTGGCAGCACAATATGGAGTTCGAGGAGTTCCAACTTTAGCAATCTTTAAAGATGG
>NZ_JAWRXH010000424.1:0-238 GCF_046535115.1 Chryseobacterium sp. SIMBA_038 | reverse complement strand
ACAAAAACCTCGCTTTCTCCGGAAGAATTTGATAATTGGGGCTGGAGGATTCCTTTCTGGATCTCTATTTTGATGGTAGGTGTTTCTTACATCATCAGAAAAAACATGAAAGAATCTCCGCTTTTTGCAAAGGCTAAAAGCGAGGGGAAAACTTCTAAAAACCCCTTAAAGGAAAGCTTCGGTAATAAATACAACTTTAAATTTGTTCTTCTGGCTTTGTTTGGAGCCGCAATGGGAC
>NZ_JAWRXH010000423.1:0-238 GCF_046535115.1 Chryseobacterium sp. SIMBA_038 | reverse complement strand
GGGCAGCTTTGAATACTCTTTGGATAATTCCACCTGGCAGGATTCCAATATCTTTACTAATCTAAGTATGGGAGAATACATCGTGTATGTAAGAACAAAAGCAGGTTGTACTATTGGGCAGAAAAAATTCTCCATTTTCAATATTCCAAATGTAATCACGCCTAACGGTGACGGAATCAATGATACCTGGAGAATAGCAGGATTAGAAAATTATCCCGGAACTGAAGTTCTCCTATAC
>NZ_JAWRXH010000422.1:0-239 GCF_046535115.1 Chryseobacterium sp. SIMBA_038 | reverse complement strand
ATTCAGGCTCAATCGGCTCATATTTAGCCGATGCACGCACAGGCTTGCGTTCTTCCTCATCCTCAAACGCAGGCGTCATTGGAAAGCTCGTAGGGCCACTCACTGGTGTGAGCGTGGGTGAAACTTTGCCTTGGGTAACTTTTTTGCTCGCCTTCCCAAATACCCTATAGCCCAAATACGCTAAGATTACAAACCAAAACTTGCCAATCAGCGGCAATACCCAACCAATCAGGTCAAAG
>NZ_JAWRXH010000421.1:0-239 GCF_046535115.1 Chryseobacterium sp. SIMBA_038 | reverse complement strand
AGCAGCGACACTAGGCTGGCCTGTGATTTGCCATTCTTTGGCAGCGATGGTATGTGAACTAAGGTCATGGGCGTAGGCAGAGGTCAGTGATGAAACTTGTATGGCAGTGACAATAGCAAGCAAGCTGAAAGCTTTAGCTTTTTTTGTAAGGGACTTTATCAGATAAGACAATCAACGTATTGCCTGAGCGAATGTTATCTGCCACTTGCTCACAAATAGCGACGATAGCATCAGATAGC
>NZ_JAWRXH010000420.1:0-239 GCF_046535115.1 Chryseobacterium sp. SIMBA_038 | reverse complement strand
AGAAAAAAGGAATTCTGTTTTGTGACCTAAACCACTCTCCCGTTCCGGACAGCAATGCTTCAGAAGAATTCAGAAGAAGACATGAGCTCTCTGAAATCTGGTTTGTTTTTGTAGAGGAAACGTCTGCTTCCAATATGGCAAGCTATACTGATGCTATTATTGAAAACAGTCTGGATATTTTCTATGATAGGATTTTTTCATTTAATTTTTTCCAATCTATAATAAATAGGTTGAGATAA
>NZ_JAWRXH010000052.1:0-364 GCF_046535115.1 Chryseobacterium sp. SIMBA_038 | reverse complement strand
GTGATGGCTTCGCCGTTGGCCAATGGCGTATCTAGGGTCTCGCGATAGGCGCCCGAACCATCGGCGGTGGCCGTGCCAATCGGTTGATCGTTGGCATCGAGAACGGTCACGGTACTGCCCGCTTCAGCGGTTCCTGCCACGATCGTGCCGTCAAAGCTGTCAATCACTGGCGCCGTTGGTGCCGTGGTATCAGGCGCCAGCGCTGGTACCGACTCTAATGAAACGTTGGTCGCCGCATCGGTGGCCGTGGCGGTGATGGCTTCGCCGTTGGCCAATGGCGTATCTAGGGTCACGCGATAGTCGCCCGCACCATCGGCGGTGGCCGTGCCAATCGGTTGATCGTTGGCATCGAGAATGGTCACAG
>NZ_JAWRXH010000419.1:0-239 GCF_046535115.1 Chryseobacterium sp. SIMBA_038 | reverse complement strand
AGGGCATTTTGCTGGGTGGCTATACGCAGGCTGAGGGAAGAATGGAAGAGAAAGATGAAACATTTTGGTTACTATACCTGGACGGAGCTGGAAATGAGCAGTGGAGAAAGCACATCAAGGGAGAATCCAAGAAGCGTGAGGAAAGACTTTCAGATGTAAGACTCAACAAGGATGGCTCCATCATCTTGGCAGGAACGAGTGCCGAGGAACTGGGCAAGGAAAACTGGAAGATTGTCAAG
>NZ_JAWRXH010000418.1:0-239 GCF_046535115.1 Chryseobacterium sp. SIMBA_038 | reverse complement strand
CAATGAGGATACCTATTTTGCATTAACCGGTCGTGCACAAAGCGTGGAGCGTCAGACAGGCCGCGTTATTTTCTGGGTTCATATGTGCGGGATATGCGCCATTGATGGACCTACTCTGCCTCAATGTTGTAATTCGGCGTTTCGTCTGCCCAGATAGCTCAAATTTGGCAGACGCGATGCTTGCTGGTTGGCGTCCCCCCAATGTTTACAGTTGACACTGCAGCGCGAAGGAACGAAAA
>NZ_JAWRXH010000051.1:0-364 GCF_046535115.1 Chryseobacterium sp. SIMBA_038 | reverse complement strand
AGATTAATTGACAACAAGCATTTGGATTAGTACAACAATACATTTATTCTTTATAAAACAAGAACTCTGATGGTAATGTCAGAGTTTTTTTGATTTATTGTAATAAGAACCAATCAGCCAAATAAGTATGGGAGAGAAAAATAATACCATAGAAAATGTTCCTGTTGCAATATTTCTAATAATCTCATTTTCTATTTCAAGAAATAATAGACAAAAAAATTCAAATCCTATTATAGACCCACCTCCCACAATATAACCATATGATCTGGTCTCTTTAAATTTTATTTTTTCCCTATTGGATTTTATATAGGCACGAATTATGTGATATAAAAAAATCACAAAGAAAATTCCTGCAGACAATAAT
>NZ_JAWRXH010000417.1:0-239 GCF_046535115.1 Chryseobacterium sp. SIMBA_038 | reverse complement strand
ATAACCGTAGGAGCAGGAAATTATTATGTAGACCTTGGATTCAACGGCTGTATTTATCGTCAGACGGTAACTGTTGCAACTGCTCAGGCGCCAACAATTACAAGTATGACCGTTTCTGGAACTACGGCAACAATCAACGTTTCAGGAGGAACTGCGCCTTATAAATATTCATTGAATGATATTGATTATCAAGCATCAAACATTTTCACAGGATTATCAAGATTCATTCATACAGTATA
>NZ_JAWRXH010000416.1:0-239 GCF_046535115.1 Chryseobacterium sp. SIMBA_038 | reverse complement strand
ATTGTGATGTTCGATCGAATTCGAGTACTCGGGCAACCAGCGATTCGACATCGATCGAGAATGGTTTGTGCGCAGCCCCGAAATCACGATCATAGGTTTCACCTTCGAAAATCCCGTAATTTAGCCCGAGGGAGCCAAATAAACACATATGTGCATGAATCCAGTGTGGCTCCGATTCGATGTCGACCAACTTGGTCCCCGGGTGGCAGAACACAGCGTTGAACATTGCAGATCCCGAG
>NZ_JAWRXH010000415.1:0-240 GCF_046535115.1 Chryseobacterium sp. SIMBA_038 | reverse complement strand
AATCATTTGAAGAACTGAATACCAAATTTGGCCAGGTTATGGGTACCGCAGTTATGGGCGGTGCAGCAGCAACCGCAGCAAAAAAAGCAGATAAAGTTGCAGATGATCTGGATGCATTTAATGTTGATGATTTTAATACCAAAACCGAAGATGATTTTATGTCTTCAAGTAGCGGCTCTAGCTCAAGCGCAGATGATACCGATCTGGATGATCTGCTGAATGATCTGCTCGAGCACCACC
>NZ_JAWRXH010000414.1:0-240 GCF_046535115.1 Chryseobacterium sp. SIMBA_038 | reverse complement strand
ACGCCAAGGCTTCTCACGCGCGATGGATATCTCGGTGCACTCATTGATCCGCATGGCACGATTGGCCGAACCATTGATGTTCGAAGGTGGCAGCATCCTGGCCATGAGTTATTACGGCGGCGAGAAGGTAGTCGATCACTACAACATCATGGGGCCGGTCAAGGCGGCACTGGAGGGAACGGTACGCTCATTGGCCGTGGAGCTGGGGCCACGTCATATCCGTGTCAATGCCCTGTCACC
>NZ_JAWRXH010000413.1:0-240 GCF_046535115.1 Chryseobacterium sp. SIMBA_038 | reverse complement strand
CAAGAATACTCTATCTGAAAGGTTTTGATGTAGATGTATTTGTAAACGATCCCAAAGCAAAATTTTCAGAAGATGCAACAATAAACCTTAAAAGACTTCGAGATATTTCAGGTGTTTCTGTCCGAAAGTTTAGTCAGGTTGAGCAATATAGCTTTGATGACAAGACAATCATCATTGATGCACTTTTTGGAACAGGATTATCCAGGCCTTTGGATGGGGAATATAAAGAACTTGTTGAGC
>NZ_JAWRXH010000412.1:0-240 GCF_046535115.1 Chryseobacterium sp. SIMBA_038 | reverse complement strand
CAATATTTCCCTCCGGAACTCCTAAAACATAGACGGTATACAGATAAATCAATGACGGAATCAGGCATAAAATCCCAACAATCGATACTGAAAGGAACTTTCCTGTTACAAGATCTGAAACCTTTAACGGTTGTGAAAAGAGCCAGTTCAGTGTTCCGGTTTGTTGCTCTTCGGCAAAAGTCTTCATTGAAAGTGCCGGAATGATAAACATCAACAGCCACGGAACCAAAACAAAATAAC
>NZ_JAWRXH010000411.1:0-240 GCF_046535115.1 Chryseobacterium sp. SIMBA_038 | reverse complement strand
CTACGAAAGTGTTGTTTACCACTTTTTCAAATTCTCCATCATTCAAATTGAAGATGTCATACACATTGTAGACTTTTACACTTTGAATTGCCGGAACAACCGCTTTTACTTCATCAAAAATTTTTGGACTTTCAACATCGAAAATTCCTCATTTTTCTACGAAAATTCTTTTGTTATTAGACATTAGATGTCAGATTTTAATATTAGATTTATTTTTCTTTTTACTTTCTGAGTTCAGAG
>NZ_JAWRXH010000410.1:0-240 GCF_046535115.1 Chryseobacterium sp. SIMBA_038 | reverse complement strand
CTCGACAATATCCCGGGCGGTATAGGGGTAGCCGGAGGGAACGCTGGCCGCTTCCAGCACTTCCAGTACGTGGTCGCGTTCGTGCTGGGCGGTCCATTCGCCAATAGCGGTATCAATGCGTTCGGCGTCTCTCGAACGGCCATCGTTATGCGCCAGTGCGGCTTCTTCAGCAAGGTCGTCTCGCCCTATCGCCTGCATCAGTCGCTTGTAGATGCTGTCGCCGTTACCAGCAATCAACAC
>NZ_JAWRXH010000409.1:0-240 GCF_046535115.1 Chryseobacterium sp. SIMBA_038 | reverse complement strand
CGGCGTTGCGTAATCCTGATCATTCGGTGTCTCTGCTCGAGGTGATACGCGGTGCAAGCCCCGACTATGCGGTCATTGCGCAGAAGGCGGCCGATCCGGACATCAAGGAGAAGTTTGCTCAGGTGTTCGCGGCTGAGTATGGCTTGTCGCTGGAGCGGCTGGCTGACCGTTACGAAGCGCGAACCGAGTCCGTCCGACTCCGGGTGGAAAAAGCCGAGGCCGGCGTCGAGCGGCTGGACG
>NZ_JAWRXH010000408.1:0-240 GCF_046535115.1 Chryseobacterium sp. SIMBA_038 | reverse complement strand
AAGGGTTATTGGGAAGTGCAAAGACACCTACTTTCCCTTACAATGATCTGGCTAAAGATTATCAGACAAAAAAAGATAACATCCGTTATACCCCTTTCGGAAATACACTGACTTTGAAGTTGGCAGAAGCGTCTGTAGAAGGTGAAAAGCTAGGAGGTGATGCTATTACAGACTTTTTAGCAATCAACTTGGCTTCCACGGATTATGCTGGGCATAAGTTCGGGCCGAACTCCATTGAAG
>NZ_JAWRXH010000407.1:0-240 GCF_046535115.1 Chryseobacterium sp. SIMBA_038 | reverse complement strand
CGACCGTTGTTGTGGCCGAAGCGGTAGTTGTCGTTGCCGTCGTTGCAGTGGCTGCCGCCGATGTTGTGCGCCAGTTCGTGGCGGAAGGCGGCCGAGGCGCTGATGGCGTTGACCGAGTAGCGGCCGTTCACGTAGGCCCAGCCGGCGGCGGTGTCCACCCCGGGTGTGCCAACGGTGAATGCGGCGACCAGGTCCGGGCTGTATTTGCGCATGCCATCGGCGAACAGGTTTTTGACATCG
>NZ_JAWRXH010000050.1:0-366 GCF_046535115.1 Chryseobacterium sp. SIMBA_038 | reverse complement strand
ATGCTGCAAGGGAGGATAACTTTTGATAGGCAGCTCTACAAGACCGACAAGGAATTGCAGGCAGTCGCCTTTTCTACGGAGGTTGGCTACTTCCGCCAACGTAAGCGGGCACTAACTCATGTTTTCGGTGCTCATTTTGATATGGCGCCGAACGAGCCAGGGCACCCCGTTTATCATGGACAAATCAAGAGCTTTTCCAAATGGTACGACGAGTTCAAAGGACAGGCGCTTTTTCCAGAGAATTGCGAGTTATCGGACAGTTTGGGGAGCATACTTGCTAACGTCCGTATTCCTTCGGCGCATATGGACCCGTTTTCATATGTCCTTCAACTCGGCGCAGACCATCTCATTTGGCGGGACTCGGCC
>NZ_JAWRXH010000406.1:0-240 GCF_046535115.1 Chryseobacterium sp. SIMBA_038 | reverse complement strand
AATCTAAAGTTAATTGATAATTACTGAAAGCACCAAATCCTATTATTCCTGCAAAATCATCATTTTCATTAGTCATGATATTGGAAAGAGGTAATGCATTGACTTGAGCATTTTTGAAATTTATTCCCATCCAAGAAAATGAATTTATCCATGTCGTTTGTAAATTTTCAGACTCTCCTCCTATTCCATTAAGATGATTTTCAGAATCTTGAAGACGTCCGATATGCTTGACCTCTGAGT
>NZ_JAWRXH010000405.1:0-240 GCF_046535115.1 Chryseobacterium sp. SIMBA_038 | reverse complement strand
ACCCCTGTTCATTAAGGATGGATGCAACAATCTCAGAGTCAGAGAAATTCATCTGACAACCATAGCTTTCTAAAAACAATTTTTTAGAATTCTCGGGTCTTTCAGCAATTGCAAAAGCTTCACCCTGTTTTGTCTCGTCTATATATTTTTCCTGCACGATAATCTATTTAAGGTTCTGTATTTAAAATCCAAGGGAATTATTCCGTGAATTTTAATCTACGAACAGATAAGTTTGCAAAG
>NZ_JAWRXH010000404.1:0-240 GCF_046535115.1 Chryseobacterium sp. SIMBA_038 | reverse complement strand
AAGAAGCTCGAGCGCCGGCCCGATCCGCGCGCCTTCGTGTCGATTGGCATCTCGGTCAAGGGTAGCCCGACACCGATTGTGTATTACCGGGAAGAAGAGCTGGAAGAACGGGTGACCTGCTGCGCCTGCACAATGGAGTATACGATCTATGGCGCGTTCGGCTTCTGTCCCGACTGCGGGGCCCATAACTCCCTGCAAATCGCCAATGCGAACTTTGACCTGGTGCTAAAGTCGCTCGAC
>NZ_JAWRXH010000403.1:0-241 GCF_046535115.1 Chryseobacterium sp. SIMBA_038 | reverse complement strand
CGCGATATACGCGCGATCATCGTTGGACAGTCCTATTAGGACATCATTTACGCGCAATATTTCCGACTCTCCTTAACGTTCGCCATTAGGCATAGGCATGCAATTGCTTGTGCGCACGGCGGCGTCTCATTCGCTGATGCCAGCAACGTCACTCGATTTCAAGAATGCGGCGATTTGAAACAATTTGCATGAGTTATCGTCACTCAGTCCAAGCTTGCAAAGGGATTTGCTTGCAGCCGCG
>NZ_JAWRXH010000402.1:0-241 GCF_046535115.1 Chryseobacterium sp. SIMBA_038 | reverse complement strand
CCTGATGGTTTTGATACCAACGTCCAGGTGGGAGTACTCGTTCTGCTCCCTGCAACACTACCCTGTAATGAATATGAGGTACCACAAATTGTTGCATTTCCACCGGCATTAATACTACAGTCTTGGGCAAAAATCATTATATTACCCCAAGTGAGTAATATAAAAAGAAATAAGTTCTTATTTTTCATCGTCTTTATTATAAAATTTTGAGATTATTCTGTATTATGGTTTCCAGAAAGAC
>NZ_JAWRXH010000401.1:0-241 GCF_046535115.1 Chryseobacterium sp. SIMBA_038 | reverse complement strand
GGTTGAATGGTTCCTGCTGCGTAAAGCGTACGAACGTAACGAACTGGCGCCGAACAAACCGGACGAACGTGAATACGAACGTCGTCTGCGTGAATCTTACGCGGGTGGTTTCGTTAAAGAACCGGAAAAAGGTCTGTGGGAAAACATCGTTTCTCTGGACTTCCGTTCGCTGTACCCGTCTATCATCATCACCCACAACGTTTCTCCGGACACCCTGAACCGTGAAGGTTGCCGTAACTAC
>NZ_JAWRXH010000400.1:0-241 GCF_046535115.1 Chryseobacterium sp. SIMBA_038 | reverse complement strand
CTATATTTCTACCGCCACCACCTATTCAACGTCATTTAGAAACTTCAGATAGGGCTATTGAAGAGGTTGTCATCACAGGATATGGTACCAAACATAAAGATGTTTACGGATCATCCAGTGTAAGTACAGTTTCGGGCGATAGAATAGCAACAAAAGAACCCAGTGGAACTATTGCTGGAATATCTATTTCTAAGACGGGAAAAGATGAAAAGGTATCTATTCGGGGACTAAGAAGTATAAG
>NZ_JAWRXH010000399.1:0-241 GCF_046535115.1 Chryseobacterium sp. SIMBA_038 | reverse complement strand
GCGAGGCGTCGGGTCGAGCGAGCCGGTCACGCATTGCCCGCCGGGCCGCAGCAGCGCCGTGATCGCATGCCTGCAGCCCGATCGCCGCGTAGCGATCACCGTAAGCGGCCGCAACTGACGGCAGCGAAGCCGGCGACGCGCTTCACGCCTCGCCCGCGTGAGGCGCGTCGCCCGCCGGCCAATGGGCGCTGCCGCCGCAATTCCGGGCGACCGGGTGCCGCGCGGCGCGCGCTCGCGGCGC
>NZ_JAWRXH010000398.1:0-241 GCF_046535115.1 Chryseobacterium sp. SIMBA_038 | reverse complement strand
CTACTGGAACTAGATGCTCGATGTCAAACGCTAGCTCTGATGTTTGATGCTCTACTGGTAGTACACGAACATAAATATATTTTAAAAATAATGTACTTTGTGGCTTGATAGTTACTCTTTTAGCTTCCCTTTTTTGTAAGTCATTAGCTAACCAGTCTTCAAACACACTTTCCCACTGCTTTCTCTCAACTGGCTTGTAATAATGATCGTCATGAATCGCATTATACGCCTTTGTATCTCC
>NZ_JAWRXH010000397.1:0-241 GCF_046535115.1 Chryseobacterium sp. SIMBA_038 | reverse complement strand
TATATAATTTCGCCTCTGAAACGTGGCTGTAAATCATTTCAGCTAAAATAACAGCAGCAAATAATGGAACTGACCATGCATATACATGTTCTAAACCATTCTCGCTCATTAAACTCTCCATCATCACAAAAAAATTTGTACAAAGGTAGGTTTTTCGGCTATGTCCTAAGGAAAGCCTAAGGTCTTTTTAAGGAAATTTTAATCTGTGGCTTTGTTTGCTAATTGCCCGCAAGCAGCATCA
>NZ_JAWRXH010000396.1:0-241 GCF_046535115.1 Chryseobacterium sp. SIMBA_038 | reverse complement strand
CTGGTCAATAAGATCCACTGGATAACATATTTTACTTAAAGAATCCTGAACTTTCTGATTGATTGATGCAATCACGTTATTAATATTTTCGAAGTCTTTCTTTAAAGGATTTATTTTTCGGTAAGGCATAATGGAAGCCGCTGAAATTCCCAAATCCAGATTGATGTGAGCATTCATGCCAAGGAATATGTGCTGTAGGATCAGCAGGTCCTTGTTTTTGGTTGCTTCAAAGGCCAGATAC
>NZ_JAWRXH010000019.1:0-682 GCF_046535115.1 Chryseobacterium sp. SIMBA_038 | reverse complement strand
AAGTTGAAAAAAAATTCCTGGGTCGTCCGATCACCGTTTGGCGTCTGTACTTCGAACACCCGCAGGACGTTCCGACCATCCGTGAAAAAATCCGTGAACACTCTGCGGTTGTTGACATCTTCGAATACGACATCCCGTTCGCGAAACGTTACCTGATCGACAAAGGTCTGATCCCGATGGAAGGTGACGAAGAACTGAAACTGCTGGCGTTCGACATCGAAACCCTGTACAAGGAAGGTGAAGAATTCGGTAAAGGTCCGATCATCATGATCTCTTACGCGGACGAAGAAGAAGCGAAAGTTATCACCTGGAAAAAAATCGACCTGCCGTACGTTGAAGTTGTTTCTTCTGAACGTGAAATGATCAAACGTTTCCTGAAAATCATCCGTGAAAAAGACCCGGACATCATCATCACCTACAACGGTGACTCTTTCGACCTGCCGTACCTGGCGAAACGTGCGGAAAAACTGGGTATCAAACTGACCATCGGTCGTGACGGTTCTGAACCGAAAATGCAGCGTATCGGTGACATGACCGCGGTTGAAGTTAAAGGTCGTATCCACTTCGACCTGTACCACGTTATCCGTCGTACCATCAACCTGCCGACCTACACCCTGGAAGCGGTTTACGAAGCGATCTTCGGTAAACCGAAAGAAAAAGTTTACGCGGACGAAATCGCGAA
>NZ_JAWRXH010000395.1:0-241 GCF_046535115.1 Chryseobacterium sp. SIMBA_038 | reverse complement strand
CTTTGGTGCCTTGTCGATATATGCCTCTAGCGGAACATCTTCAAAGACTGGCACTGGCTGCACTGCGACCTCTTGTGATGCGATTACAGCCCCGTCACCCTCAGGGACTACCATGGCACCACTTGGAGCCCTAACATCGCTAGAAGGTTGCACGGGAGCGCTTACAGATACGTGTTTATTATGTAGTTGTAGGGAAGTAACGATCTTGTAACTATTCGAGTGCACAAAGCCGCGTAGCTTC
>NZ_JAWRXH010000394.1:0-241 GCF_046535115.1 Chryseobacterium sp. SIMBA_038 | reverse complement strand
ACTACTTTCAGATTCTTCATTCCGTATTCGCTTGCCTTCATTGCATCATCTCCCAGGTCTTCAGACTGCGAACGCGGATCTATTGTTTCCAGATAACTCTGCTGTTCTCCGTAGAAGTACATGGGATCATCTTGATGTTTTTCAATCAGATTTCTCAATGCTTTTTTCTCAACAAATTCATCCGGGTACCAACGATAGCCCCATTCAATGGCATATTTATCATAAAGCCCGATTTTCGGAG
>NZ_JAWRXH010000049.1:0-368 GCF_046535115.1 Chryseobacterium sp. SIMBA_038 | reverse complement strand
TTTTTAGGGCTGGCATTGCAGGCGCACGCGCTCGTAGTTCAGGGCTTTGTTGCGCTCAGGCAATGCGTAGGGCGCCAGGCAGTGTTTGTCAGCCCATTTGATGGTGAGGGTGGCCGAGTCCTCTTCCACCAGCGCCAGGGCTTTACCGCTCGGGTGGGAAATGGCCAGTTGTTTACCGGCGGCGTCTTCTAACGCGGCGCCAAATGGAATGGCCTTGTTCTGCGCGTCAAACAGCTCGAACTGCACCCGTCGCCCGATCTTGCCGACATAGCGGGCCAGCACCACGGCACCCCGTCTTGGTACGACTTGCTGGGTTGCATTATCGATCTCGATGTCCGCACCCAGATCCCGGGTATCCAGGCTGATCC
>NZ_JAWRXH010000393.1:0-242 GCF_046535115.1 Chryseobacterium sp. SIMBA_038 | reverse complement strand
CGAAGATGAGCAGGTTATTAATGACTTTAAAACCAAGATAGAGGAGCGGAATATTGTTTATATCTCCAGAAAACTTCTACAAGAGCTTTTGGGTAGTTTGTCTTATTTTGGGCTTCTTCAAAAGGCTACAAGTACCAATGTTTATCTGGATGTGCTTATCGACTTTTGTCAGAAAGTAAAATGGCTGGAAATTGATGATATTCAGTATGAGAATGTTTCTCATTTTGAAAATGCTTTCAGGA
>NZ_JAWRXH010000392.1:0-242 GCF_046535115.1 Chryseobacterium sp. SIMBA_038 | reverse complement strand
AGTGAGACTAAACGACAGTTGTACGTCTACGTTGACGTCTTTCAGCCATTCGTGAACCTCTGGCACTGCGCATGCGCATGACGTCTGTCAGGATTCGCAGCCGAGTGAAGCAATCCATTGTGCGTATCGTCGCGCAAACGGTACGGCTGCAACCGAGACGAGACGGGCGCGCTCACAGTGCGGCCGCCGGTGCGCGTCAGAATCAGCCATTGTCTATTGGTGTCGTCGCATGCAGATATGCA
>NZ_JAWRXH010000391.1:0-242 GCF_046535115.1 Chryseobacterium sp. SIMBA_038 | reverse complement strand
CGTACTGCTCATCAGGTCATCCGCTTTTTTATCGAGTCCTGAGCTTAGTGGCAAGAAAAATTTCAATGGATGCTTTGTAAAATATCTGAAAATTTCTTTGTAGATTTCACTCACCTGTCCGAAATTCATCTTTCTTGATCTAAAAGCAAGGAACATAGATAAACTGAAACTTACCAGGAAGTTGAAAAATCCGATTAAGAAAACCGTTACAAAAGACATCCAGAATGTATAGGAATCTACAG
>NZ_JAWRXH010000390.1:0-242 GCF_046535115.1 Chryseobacterium sp. SIMBA_038 | reverse complement strand
CTTACCTGTACAATTAAATATTTTTAATTTGGACCTATTGTAAAGACTAATTTAGCATTATAGCTTGTAGCAGGAATTGTTACAGAAACTCCGCTTATCTGTAATTGTGTATTAATACCCGAAAAAGAGACACTGTTACCAAGTCCTAGAACTCCGGCGAAATTTATGGTTAAAAATGTAGCATCTACTCCCTGTGGGATTTCTATGTAGGTAGTTCCACCATTGATGGTAGCGGTACAAAG
>NZ_JAWRXH010000389.1:0-242 GCF_046535115.1 Chryseobacterium sp. SIMBA_038 | reverse complement strand
GAGGATGACGACGCATTTCTTGCCAGACTTGCGGATCAACGGCGCAGGTTGTTTTTTACGCTGCCTGACGACTCCGGTCCCTCCTACCCGAACTGGGGACTTACCTCTTTCAGGCATGCCGGTGATTACCTTGCCACCGTCCAAGCTTTAGAAGGCCGGCGCTCTGTCGCGGCAGACAAAGCGAGCTCCATGCTCGTCAAAGGATTGAATAGGGTTTTCACGGGGCTGCTTGTAGAAAACAC
>NZ_JAWRXH010000388.1:0-242 GCF_046535115.1 Chryseobacterium sp. SIMBA_038 | reverse complement strand
CCTACATTTCTCAATTTTTATAACATCAGAGTCAAATTTCAACCTATTTTCAGAACTGAGATCATGTTCAATTATTCTTTTTTGAACAAATTCGGTCTCATAAGGTCTCTTATCTATAATACCATACCGTTTTTCATGCAATGCAGTATAGGTAAGCTCAATCATTTTTCCTTTATGCCTAAATTCAACACAAGGAAAGAATGTCCCGTCATTTAATGTTACGGAAGCACAATACCCGACTC
>NZ_JAWRXH010000048.1:0-369 GCF_046535115.1 Chryseobacterium sp. SIMBA_038 | reverse complement strand
CATGCGTCGCCGTTTCGTTGCGCATGCATCGATCAACGATCGATCCGCCTTATCGACCGCATCGGAAATACGCCTTGGACACGCTCAGGGTTTTCCATCATTCTCCCCTCATCGATTCGATGTGAATCGGTCGCGCCGAATAGCGGCGTCGACGGGCCCGGCGCCCATGTCGCACGATCCTTCCGTAGCACGCCGACACACTCGACAAGAAGAATCTGACACGCTCCCGGCCATCGACGGCCTGCGTCGGCGATGCCCACGTCCCGAATCGAACGCGTGTGAAACCCGTTTGGTCTAATTGGAGTCCTGAATGTCCCGGTCCGCTTCCCTTTCCGTTCTCGCCACCTTCATCGCGCTTTGCGGCATCAC
>NZ_JAWRXH010000387.1:0-242 GCF_046535115.1 Chryseobacterium sp. SIMBA_038 | reverse complement strand
AAGCTTTATCCCATTTTTTACCGGATAGCTGGCTTCTTTCTTTTACTTCAGCTAAAGACATTGCTTCTTCCTGAGAATTAAGGATTTCAAGGATTACTTTTTCATCCTCTCCTAACTCAATTTGAGGAACCGCTTTTTCAGGTCTCATCTGAGGGAAGAATAATACTTCCTGGATAGATGCATTGTTCGTTAAGAACATAATCAGTCTATCCATACCAATCCCTAATCCTGATGTTGGAGGC
>NZ_JAWRXH010000386.1:0-242 GCF_046535115.1 Chryseobacterium sp. SIMBA_038 | reverse complement strand
ATCTGGACGAGCTGGAAGCAAAATTACAACAAGGGGCAGAAAAGACCAGACCAGTTGCCTTGGAAACCCTTAAAAGAGTAAGAACAAGCTTAGGTTTTTAATCACAAGCTTCAAAATATAAGAAAGCCCTTCAAGTTGAAGGGCTTTTTCTATGTATCGATATGGTTTGTTTTTATAATATTTAAACTATCTAATCTTATTTTTCGTAAGAATAAAATAATGCATTTTATCATCAAATTCAT
>NZ_JAWRXH010000385.1:0-242 GCF_046535115.1 Chryseobacterium sp. SIMBA_038 | reverse complement strand
GATTTCCTGGCGGTGGCAAGATATCGACGGCGGGCCGCCGGAGATATAACAGAACCGGCGACCAGTTGACGATGGCAACTTGGCAAGAGTTCAGTAGCGGCGACTTTCTACGCAATTGATCACCTATCCGCTGGATGGGGCGGATCGCACAGTTAAATGGATTCTCGAGGAATCTAAACAGCCAATGTGCCCACCAGAGGCGCGAGGCGGCTCTTGCGTACTGGCGGCAGGTTTTCGATTAC
>NZ_JAWRXH010000047.1:0-373 GCF_046535115.1 Chryseobacterium sp. SIMBA_038 | reverse complement strand
CTATTCAATCGATACCGGATCAGACGACGCCAGTGTTGCGCAGTAAATCTGTCGACCGTAACGGTTCCGAGGCCTGCGCGCGGTGGTCGCGTTGCAAAAGCGGGGTGGCAGGACGCGGTGGCGGCACGTGCGTCTACAGATTGCTTGCTCACCCAACCGGAAAACCCGCTTTAGCCACCCGTTCACCAACCGGCCCTCAGCGTCCACATCGCATTCGCCGGTTGGCAAATCAACCAGACGCGTCGCGCTACGCACCAGCCCCCGCCCTGATCACATGCTCGAGCCCCACTGGCCCGACCGGCGCCTCCGCAAGCCAAGGAATCAGCGCGGTCCGCTGCGCCAGATCGTCCGCCACGCGGCGCACGAACGGGAC
>NZ_JAWRXH010000384.1:0-243 GCF_046535115.1 Chryseobacterium sp. SIMBA_038 | reverse complement strand
CGGGGCAAAGCTTCTTTGTATTAAGGTTTGTTTTTCTGGTTCCGGCTTATAAGTATAAGATGATTTAAACCGTTTGTTTTCTAAAGGAAGAACTATTTGCTGACTGCATTTTTTATCTCCAACAGGCTGTACCCATTCTGATAGTTGTATACTTTGATTATTCTTTAATTCGTCAATAAGCAAAAGAAGATAGGCATCATTTGTTGTGTCCAAAAACAGCTCATTGTCTCCCTGAACCAAAAC
>NZ_JAWRXH010000046.1:0-373 GCF_046535115.1 Chryseobacterium sp. SIMBA_038 | reverse complement strand
AGAACAATCTGCACCTTTTGGAGCAACATCAGTCGTCGTACTGGCAGCAATTGGTGGAATATGGGTTCCGGTATTCTTAATGCCTGAATTTATGCAGACCGTAGCCAAATTCTCTCCTATGAACTGGGGATTAAATGCTTATTACGATATTATTTTAAGAAACAGCGGAATTGGAGGTATTGCTAAGGAATTAGCTTTCTTATTTCTATTTTACCTTGCAACAGTAGCCATTTCTATTTTTTATGAAAGAAAACAAAATGCAGTCTAACGAAAACATATTAACCTGTACCGAAGAAGTAAGAGTACGATTCAATGAAACAGACCCGCTGGGAATTGTCTGGCATGGCCATTATATCGTCTATTTTGAAGACGG
>NZ_JAWRXH010000383.1:0-243 GCF_046535115.1 Chryseobacterium sp. SIMBA_038 | reverse complement strand
CGCAAACTCTCGACCTGATCTGAATGCCTTTGCGTCACCCATCATCGCCACCGCTGCCGTCGCCGTCAGAAGGCCGACACCGGGAATCTCGCTGATCGCCTTCACAGCCCGGTTCTCCTTCTGCCACGCACGCATGCGTCGCTCGATCTCGGCAATCTGTCCGTCCAGCCTCGCCAGCTCGTTCCAGTGCTCGCGCAACGTGGCGATCAACGCTACTGGCAATCGCTCTGCAAGCCGCCCCAG
>NZ_JAWRXH010000382.1:0-243 GCF_046535115.1 Chryseobacterium sp. SIMBA_038 | reverse complement strand
AACTATTTGACAACTTACCCAACCGAATCGCCAATAAGGAAAATGCAGACTCTGTAGACTATCATTTCCATTCAACTGCTGTTGCAGGTTTCGTTGGAGCCAAAAACTACAACTTTACAGGATCGTGGACCACAAATTCAGGGGTAGTTATAGCCCAATTCACCAATCTTAACCTTCAGGGTGTTGCCCAAAACTCAACAATGGATTCCTATTCATACAATGAGACTACTCTTCCTGGAAACA
>NZ_JAWRXH010000381.1:0-243 GCF_046535115.1 Chryseobacterium sp. SIMBA_038 | reverse complement strand
AAAATAAAGGTTCGCTAACGTTTCTGTCATCAAATGTGAGATATCATCATTCTTTTCTTTCACAACGTAGGAGCTTTCTTCTCTTAGCTGACTGATTCTAGGATTATTTTCAATAAAAGCTTCAATTGCTTTCTCTTTGACCTCAACTTTTTCCTTTTCTGCCTCTTCTGGTCTATCTATTTTCAGCCAACTTTGCCAGGTATTGATAAACCCTGGGACATTACTATTGATAGAAGATTGAGG
>NZ_JAWRXH010000380.1:0-243 GCF_046535115.1 Chryseobacterium sp. SIMBA_038 | reverse complement strand
ATTGGACCACAGAGAGTGAAATCATCTGCGGATCGATGGCTGAAAGCATACCGGGAAAATGGAGTAGATGGACTTAGCGACAGTAGGGCTAAACACGCTGGACGTCCTCGTGTAAAGGAACTGACTCTAGAGGAAAAGTATGCCCGTTTAGAGGCTCAAAACAATTTATTAAAAGCAGAAAATGAACTGTTAAAAAAGATCCAAATGGCAGAAAGGGGGTTGAAGGGAGGGCTGTAGCCTTAC
>NZ_JAWRXH010000379.1:0-243 GCF_046535115.1 Chryseobacterium sp. SIMBA_038 | reverse complement strand
ATACAGCTCCCATTGAAGCAGCCATACCTGTACAGATTGTTGCTACATCTGGCTTAATGATCTGCATAGTGTCATAAATTCCTAAACCTGCATACACGCTACCACCAGGAGAGTTGATGTAGATCTGAATATCTTTTGAAGGATCAGCACTTTCCAAGAATAAAAGCTGTGCTGTAACGATGTTCGCTACCTGATCATCAATCCCTGTTCCCAGGAAGATAATTCTGTCCATCATCAAACGGG
>NZ_JAWRXH010000378.1:0-243 GCF_046535115.1 Chryseobacterium sp. SIMBA_038 | reverse complement strand
AGGAGTACCGCCACCAGTGCCTCCTCCAGGATTACCACCTCCGCCAGTTACTCTGTAGCAGGTATCTCCACTACAGTAATAGGATCCATGGGTTGGAGGGCAAACACCATCTAAACAAAAGGCATAAGCTGTATCTCCTCCGCTAATTAACACCAATTGGCTTCTCTTTAATTTTTTTAAATTTTTCATAGTAATTAATGTTTTTAATTTGCTGATTACTAATGTATAAAAAATATAAGACAC
>NZ_JAWRXH010000377.1:0-243 GCF_046535115.1 Chryseobacterium sp. SIMBA_038 | reverse complement strand
ACCCATCATGTCAAAGCGCATTCCTTCTGCAGTTAACCAGCGCAATCCTCGCCAGTGAACCCGGACGATATAATCAGCTTCTCCAAAAGCAAGTGAGCGGATACATTCGGGACGCGAACCGAATCCCCGGTCAGCAATGCGTATCTCGTCTGCCGTTTGCGCAAATCGGTCCAGCCGTTCAGCGTCTCTGCTGTCGGTTAGCTCAAAATCAGTGAACTGACAGGTATGAGGATCATATCCCAT
>NZ_JAWRXH010000376.1:0-244 GCF_046535115.1 Chryseobacterium sp. SIMBA_038 | reverse complement strand
ATAATGCCAACGACTTTTTGCTTCCAGAAAATAAACAGCTAGTTCTGGATTTCGTTAATGAAGCCTATCATCATTGTAAAGCTCTTTATTTTGGTCCGGGAACAAGGGATATCTATATTGATAGCCATGTCAGTAAGAAAAAACATGAAGATCCGGCTGTTATTACAGAGGGAGTTCCCGAAGCCGCAGATAAATTTATTCAGGCAGTTTCGCAGCACAGGGTATGGCATCTTGAAATTGAAAG
>NZ_JAWRXH010000375.1:0-244 GCF_046535115.1 Chryseobacterium sp. SIMBA_038 | reverse complement strand
CTTTTCAGGGTTTGCAAGTCAGAACTGGAGCTGTACTCAATTCAAAAATACAGATCCGGCATCCTATACTTTAAGTTCGGCGGGCTTCTTTGGAAATCCTACCGTACAGTATGAATGGACCAAACTGAATGATCCTGCCCATACCGGCATTATTTCTACAGCAGATGCTCTGGATATGAGACCTTATGGCCTGGGTACCTATCATCTGAAAGTAATCTATTCTACAGCAGGACCTGGTGAAAGC
>NZ_JAWRXH010000374.1:0-244 GCF_046535115.1 Chryseobacterium sp. SIMBA_038 | reverse complement strand
GTGTCTGCTTGTCGGTGCCGTAGGTGATATCGGTGCCGTTGTGCTTGAGCGTCAGGCGGTTCTTGTTGACGTGGTGCTTGCGGTGCCGGGCAATCACATAGGCATCGGCTCCATCCTCGACTGTGAGGCTCACACGACAGTCCTTGCCAATCGTGTCATTGATCACATCGTCAGTGGTCACGCCGCGTGCTGTGCGGCCGTAGAGGCACCAGAACAGACTATCGACCAGCGTGGACTTGCCGGA
>NZ_JAWRXH010000373.1:0-244 GCF_046535115.1 Chryseobacterium sp. SIMBA_038 | reverse complement strand
AACAATAAAAATCAATACATTAAATAAATCATTTTTCAATTTGGATTACATTATTCTCAGACCTTTAAAAGATTGAAATCATCCTCACTCAACACTTCTTTCCGGTAATATATATAATGGGCCATCATCCCACAAATTATAGAATAAACTACTGCAGTTCCATTGCCAAGAGTACTAAGATTTGAAGGGAGAAGGTAAATAAGTGAAGATAAAATAATACTTATACCAATAAGAGTCAAAGCTC
>NZ_JAWRXH010000045.1:0-375 GCF_046535115.1 Chryseobacterium sp. SIMBA_038 | reverse complement strand
CTAGTAACGTACCAAATTCTTTAAATCTTGCAGGGAATGTTTTTAAGAAGTCTTGTAATAACTCATGGAATTTTGGAGTGAAATCTCTTTCAAATCCTCCGATTCTTCCCATATTGGTGGTCATCCTTGCTCCACAGATCTGCTCATACATATCATAAATACGTTCTCTTTCGATGAACATATAGGTAAGACCTGTAATTGCTCCTGAGTCCATTCCGGTTACTCCATTACAAATCAGGTGGTCTCCAATTCTGGCAAGCTCCATCAAGATAACACGCATATAGTCTACACGCTTTGGAACTTTAACGCCGATCAGCTTCTCAACTGTCATGTGCCAGCCCAAATTGTTGATTGGTGCAGAACAGTAATTCATAC
>NZ_JAWRXH010000372.1:0-244 GCF_046535115.1 Chryseobacterium sp. SIMBA_038 | reverse complement strand
CACCCATGTTTCGTAATCAACAGTATCCATTAAGACTTGATCAGTCAGAATTAGGTGACTGGTTGAGTTATTTTCAGATTGCCATTAATATCAGTAGAGGAGTAAAAAAACTACATCAGATGGGCCTTGCTCATTCCGATCTGTCTTATAATAATATCTTGGTGGATCCGGTGACAAAATCAGCCTGTATTATTGATATAGATGGGCTTGTTGTTCCAAAACTATTTCCTCCTGAAGTAATAGG
>NZ_JAWRXH010000371.1:0-244 GCF_046535115.1 Chryseobacterium sp. SIMBA_038 | reverse complement strand
ACTTCGCCACGCCGGCCCGGCGGGCGACCTCGGCCAGCGAGAGTCCCGTCCTTTTCCGTTCCCGCTGTAGCGCGGCCGCAATGGCCGCCAGGGGTGCACCGGTCATCTTCGGTCTCCTCGAACTGTTCGGCCGTGATCCGACTCCATGCCGACGGCTTCGTTCGCCTGACACTACCGGTCGTTCGGGTTGACGAACACCCAAGAGAGGGTCCACCATAAAAGCCATGCGTTCGATATGGCGAAC
>NZ_JAWRXH010000370.1:0-244 GCF_046535115.1 Chryseobacterium sp. SIMBA_038 | reverse complement strand
CGGCATCTTCATCGTGCTGTTCAGTCTGCAACGGCTGCTGCATGCCTGGCTGCACGGCATGCAGGCCATGGAGAAGGCGCTCAATACGCCCAACGAGGCGGAAGCGCTGGCAATACCGGAGGGGACGGCAGCGGTTCTGTCTCCCGCCATCGCCAGCCATGCGCATGGCGCGACTGATCGGAGGCCCCTGTCATGATGCCGATGGACTGGCTCTACCTGATGCCCTGGCTGCTGTTCGGCGTGC
>NZ_JAWRXH010000369.1:0-244 GCF_046535115.1 Chryseobacterium sp. SIMBA_038 | reverse complement strand
CGAAAGGATTACGCTTTCGGTGTGCAACGGGCAATCAATAGAGAAACGGGAGCCGCGTTTTTCCAGCGAGGAGAAGCTAATACGGTGCCCGGGTAAATTGCTTATGAAATTTCGTACGATGTACAGCCCTAGTCCCAGCCCCATTTCAGCGTTCCGGCTTTGATTACCTACTTGGAAGAACTCCTCGAAAATCCTTTGCTTATATTTGTCGGGCACGCCAATGCCGGTGTCGATGATATCGATC
>NZ_JAWRXH010000368.1:0-244 GCF_046535115.1 Chryseobacterium sp. SIMBA_038 | reverse complement strand
AAAAACATGTCGCTGCGGTTCAAACGCAAAAACGACTCCAGAGTCACCAACTGCTTGAGATAACATCACTGTGTGAGAACCTATGTTTGCACCCACCTCAACAACAGTATCTCCTTGCCGGACGATTTGGGAAAACAAAAATGTCTCAGCCTCCGACCATTCTCCATATTTAATCAGGCTTTGCCCAATTGTGTCATCGTTACGATTAAAAATCATCGTACCGTATCGGCATTGCTGAGTAACA
>NZ_JAWRXH010000367.1:0-244 GCF_046535115.1 Chryseobacterium sp. SIMBA_038 | reverse complement strand
CTTCATTTCTTTAATTTTAAACTACTTCTTATTTTTATTATTTTATCTCTTTGCAGTTGTCCTTTCTTCTGGTATCAATGATGTACTGAATTTTCCACTCCTCATTCTGTTTTACCAATTGAAAACTGTTGGCCCCACAATGTGAAAACTTCCCTTTCAGATAAAAAGAATATGGAGTAAAAACACTTGCCAGATTACCATCTGTATGAATGGCTTCTATGATAATTCTTTCCTCCAGATCATC
>NZ_JAWRXH010000366.1:0-244 GCF_046535115.1 Chryseobacterium sp. SIMBA_038 | reverse complement strand
CTTGATGATTCCTAGTTTAGAAATTTTATTAAATCTCTTTAATCCAATTTTTTTAGCTTTCAATTCGAGGGCAACAAATACATGTTCTACGATGACTAAGGTTCCCTCCAGCAGCAATCCAAAATCAAGCGCTCCCATGGAAATCAAATTAGCCGGCAATCCTTGAATTTTCAGCATAATGATCGCAAAAAGAAATGCCAATGGAATCACAGAGGCAACAATAAATGTAGTCCTCCAGTTATAC
>NZ_JAWRXH010000365.1:0-244 GCF_046535115.1 Chryseobacterium sp. SIMBA_038 | reverse complement strand
CTACAAATATATCATATAAATTTTTGAAGCCCTTTTGTGAATTATGTACGGAATTGTGTTTTTTTTGATGGTTATATATGCTTTGTTGCTTTAGATTTCGTGAGTTGATAGTAAATTGTAAATTATCTTTTTATTTTCGAATAAAACTCTAGGTTTTTATTGTTTATACTCAATTCATTCTGGAGTTCCATTGTTAAAATACAATTATTATTGTATTCAAGATCAGTTTACAATCAATTTATAC
>NZ_JAWRXH010000364.1:0-244 GCF_046535115.1 Chryseobacterium sp. SIMBA_038 | reverse complement strand
AAAATCCGACACCCAGAGCTGATTCGGTCGGTCAGCCTTGAACTGCCGGTTGACTCGGTCCAGCGGGCGCGGCGCGGTCACCTCGGGAATCGTCGTGCGAACACGCTTACCGCGAACTGCGCCACGCAAGCCCTGCAGTTTCATCAACCGTCCGACCGTGCAGCGTGCCACTGCAATGCCTTCCCGGTTCATCTGCTTCCAGACCTTCGGCACGCCGTAGACCTGCATGTTGGCCTGCCAGACA
>NZ_JAWRXH010000363.1:0-245 GCF_046535115.1 Chryseobacterium sp. SIMBA_038 | reverse complement strand
GCCTGTAAGTAGGGGCAGGAACGCCCGACTTTCAAGTTCGTCCCATACATTCGAGAACTTCAGGTTGCGGCCCGACATGAGCACCGTCACGACCTTCTCGCCGGCCGCATGATCACTCTGATAACTGAAGTACTGGACGCTGAGATCGACCGCCTGGCGGACGGAAGGCATGAGGTAGTAGACAGCAACCGCAATCGCAGGCATCAGTGCAATTACGACCGCGAGTCGGGCCGTCGCCTTGACGA
>NZ_JAWRXH010000362.1:0-245 GCF_046535115.1 Chryseobacterium sp. SIMBA_038 | reverse complement strand
ATTCTTGGCATCTACAAAAACATATTGTCTGCTTAATGGTTGTTCTGCATAAATATCAAACTTATAGGCTAGTTTAAGCTCTTTTAAGCTTTCATCTGTAGGCTCTGAATAATATACAATTTCAGCTTTAGGAGCAAAACTTGCCTTATCATCACCAGATTCTTTTTTAATAAAATCTTCTTCTTCTTTATTTTGCCATTTGTATTTATCTGCTCCCACAAATGATAGTGCACTTTGCAATGCAG
>NZ_JAWRXH010000361.1:0-245 GCF_046535115.1 Chryseobacterium sp. SIMBA_038 | reverse complement strand
ATCGTGGACAAGATGAGCAGCGTGCAGGCCACGGGCGACCCGGCGTACGACGCGATGGTGCAGCAGGGTCTTGCGGAGCAGCTCCCGCGAATGCTCAGCACGCACATGGGCCAGTACATGCAGTTCACGCAGGAGCAGGCGTACAACGGATTCACGAACCTTGGCACGGTTGGCGGCAAGGCGTTGCAGGACACGCTGACCGCGAGCAACAACCTCAAGGATGAGGACGTGGCCCGTGCGTACGG
>NZ_JAWRXH010000360.1:0-246 GCF_046535115.1 Chryseobacterium sp. SIMBA_038 | reverse complement strand
GTGAGTGTTGATGCGCTCGCCGCTGTGGTCGGGCGCACCGTCACATCTCTTGTCGTTAGAACGATCGTTGCGATTGGGCCTTAAGGGATGAATGACGACCCCGATTGGAGAAGGGGAACCACTGTCTCGCCGGGAAATATTCAATGGGTCTGACTGAGTGAATGTATTGGAATCGCAAATTGTATTGGTCGAATTTAATTTTTAGTCAGATTCGGTTTGATTGATGTTCGCGGTAGCATGCGAGGC
>NZ_JAWRXH010000359.1:0-246 GCF_046535115.1 Chryseobacterium sp. SIMBA_038 | reverse complement strand
AGCGTTCGAAATATTTTTTTTCCACCACTATATTTTTATAGTGGTCTCTTGTTCAAATATGATGATTTTTACCTAAAAGAAGAAAAAAAACAGTACTACACGAATACTACAGCTCTGAATTGTTAAGTTAATTAATTGAAAAATAGATTGTTATATTTTTGAGGGTAAATTCAAAAATTTATACATATTATGGATGATGTTGATGCCTGATCTTCTTTTTTAGACTTTAATTATTTTAAAATATAG
>NZ_JAWRXH010000358.1:0-246 GCF_046535115.1 Chryseobacterium sp. SIMBA_038 | reverse complement strand
ATGATGGTACATCTGGTAACAATGTTTGGAAAGCACTAGGAGGCGGAGGCGGAGTAATTTCTGCACCTAACATTAGAATTTCCAGTACTGGAAACGATTTTACAGCTACAGACCTTAATGGTTATGTTTTTCTTACAGGAAACACTGCTGACTTAACCGCTTTCCCTGCAAATGCATCTAATAAAGGGAAAACCTTGACACTTGTTAGAATTGGAACATCAAATATTTCTATTAATGGAATGAGTC
>NZ_JAWRXH010000357.1:0-246 GCF_046535115.1 Chryseobacterium sp. SIMBA_038 | reverse complement strand
CATTAAAACCATAATAGACACGGGTGTACTTTCTGCAGGTTTTAAGACTACACAATTTCCAGCAGCTAATGCCGGGGCTAGCTTCCATACCGCCATCAATATTGGAAAATTCCACGGGATAATCTGTGCGATTACTCCTAGCGGCTCATGTACAATTAAGGATACAGTATCTTTATCCAATTCGTTATGTGAACCTTCATCCGCACGAATCACGGATGCAAAATATCTGAAATGATCTATCGCAAG
>NZ_JAWRXH010000044.1:0-378 GCF_046535115.1 Chryseobacterium sp. SIMBA_038 | reverse complement strand
GTAGGTTCCAGGAAGGTCTCTGACCTAGGCGTGAGAAGAGCAAGGAAAATTTCAAAATTCTTAGTTGAAAACAACATTACGGTAGTAAGTGGACTGGCAGAAGGAGTTGATGCAACAGCGCACAAAACAGCTATAGAATTAGGTGGTCATACCATTGCAGTAATTGGAACTCCACTTGATAAATATTTTCCTGCTGCCAATAAAAATCTTCAGGGTATCATTGCAAAAGACCATCTTTTGATTTCACAATTTCCTGTAGGATATCCTACTACCAATAAGGATTTTCCAATTAGAAACCGTACTATGGCCCTTATAAGTGATGCTACCATAATCATTGAAGCCAATGAAAAAAGTGGAACCAGACATCAGGGATGGGAA
>NZ_JAWRXH010000356.1:0-246 GCF_046535115.1 Chryseobacterium sp. SIMBA_038 | reverse complement strand
GACAAGATCTGCTTGGTCATCTTCGCCGGAAATACATCATCTTTCTCCTCTTCAAGTTTATTGAATGTAGTATTCTTAAGATAATCAATCACATAGTTGAAGATAAGTTTATGATTTTCAACAATTCTATAAGTAGCGCCAACCTGTGAGTAAAGGCGATCTTCGTGCTGCATTATTATACTTCTACCTCCTTTTTCACTAGTAGCAGAAGGCTCGAAAGTACCATCCCAGCTATATTTACGCATC
>NZ_JAWRXH010000355.1:0-247 GCF_046535115.1 Chryseobacterium sp. SIMBA_038 | reverse complement strand
GAATTCTTTCCCTAACGAAATGTGCAAGATTTTCCTGAAGAATAAAGTCCTGCAGCAATACCGGGCCTCTTGGTCCTACCGTCTGGGAATCCTGATGCTCAAAATAAGGTGCGCCGTTGCTTAACGTTAATTTTTTAGAATCCATATAATTGATGATTTTGAATAATTGTTTCCTTTTTCTAAATCGAAGTGTAAAGGTAGTGAATATCAAATTTACTGGAATTTTTAATTGCTAATAACAAAAACG
>NZ_JAWRXH010000354.1:0-247 GCF_046535115.1 Chryseobacterium sp. SIMBA_038 | reverse complement strand
CGATAGAGGCTGTGAACGGCAAGATGCCGATCCTCCGGGGAATCGATCGGGAACATAAATGGACCAGGCTGCAGCTTCGAACTTTGCCGCATCGAGGGGCGACGGCGCGCCTCGTGCGCTATCAGAACAGGCGCGAGAGCGTCGGATGACGGGGTTGCGTCGGGATCTAGGTCCGACGTGCCTCGACGCGTTGAGCAACCCGAAGATCATCGAGGTAATGCTTAATCCAGACGGGCGGATATTCCTC
>NZ_JAWRXH010000353.1:0-247 GCF_046535115.1 Chryseobacterium sp. SIMBA_038 | reverse complement strand
GATAGGATCATACTGGATCATGCCGGATTCCGAACATTGGACTCTGTGGTAAGAGCAAAAGATATCTTTGGGCAGACTAAAATTGTGATTATTTCCCAAAGGTTCCACAATGAAAGAGCCATTTTCCTTGCTCAAAAAAATGGAATGGAAGCCTTTGGATACAATGCTGAAGATGTGAATAAATATGCAGGATTAAAGACCAATATGAGAGAATATCTTGCCAAGGCCAAAGTATATTGGGACTTAC
>NZ_JAWRXH010000352.1:0-247 GCF_046535115.1 Chryseobacterium sp. SIMBA_038 | reverse complement strand
CATTGTATTAAGAGTACTTTCTCACCTAATAAAACGAAAGCCATCGTTACGGAAACCGGAAGTTCAAGCGACGAAACAATACTTCCCAGACCTAATCCTGCATTCGGGAAACCAATATTGAATAAAATTGGAGGTATGATCGTTCCAAACAGTGCTAAAACAAACCCGTAGGTAAGGAAAATAGAATAATTAAAAGGGTGAATATGCTCCGTATTGTTTGTAAAATTCAGATAAAATGCTTTTAATC
>NZ_JAWRXH010000351.1:0-247 GCF_046535115.1 Chryseobacterium sp. SIMBA_038 | reverse complement strand
AAAGGCAATACATCACTTATATATTAATTTTTAAAACATTCAGTTATGAACACTAGAAATTCAAACAATCGTAGTTCAAGAAGTAATTCTTCAAACAATGAAAAATCCACTTTAGAGGAAGTTTATCAGTTAGGGTATGACCATGGTTTTAATGATGCATCCCAGGATGAAGATTATGATGATGATTTCTCTGAATATGAGGACGAGTTCGATGATTATGAAAACAGTTATGACGACGATGACGACG
>NZ_JAWRXH010000350.1:0-247 GCF_046535115.1 Chryseobacterium sp. SIMBA_038 | reverse complement strand
CGACACGATACGGATCGCTTACGTCACCTAGCGCGCCGGAGGCCGATGACGCACCCGCGGTCGCGCGACTGCGACAGGCCGGCGCGCTGCTGTTCGGCAAGACTACGACCTCGGAGTTTGGCAACAAGATCGTCACGGACAGCCTGCTCACCGGCATTACCCGTAACCCATGGGATCGGCGTCTGACGTCCGGCGGGAGCAGCGGTGGATCAGCCGTAGCGGTTGCGCTCGGCATGGGACCGTTGTC
>NZ_JAWRXH010000043.1:0-380 GCF_046535115.1 Chryseobacterium sp. SIMBA_038 | reverse complement strand
TGGCAAGCATCGGGTTCAAGCGTATCGGGCTTACCAGTCTGGCCATTGCAGCCGTGTCCGCGAGTTGCATGGGGAAGGAATCACTGTCACCTGCAACGGCGCCACGCGCTCCGCAGGCTGTTTTGTCCGCAAGCCCGGGTTTCACGGCCTACCCGGGAATCGTGTCCGACTTCGAGAACACGACGCGAATCGACGGCCCCGCCGTCGTGACCGTCAAGGTGTCCAGGACCGACACAATACCGAGTGTGCGGCAACTGTGGCCCCCGCCAGGCAGCGCGAACGTGCCGTTCCTCGGTTTCTTCGAGGAATTTTCACCTCCACCCGGCGCCGATCGCGGTGCCCTGGCACAGCGGCACGCCAGCGGCTTCATCATCTCGTCG
>NZ_JAWRXH010000349.1:0-247 GCF_046535115.1 Chryseobacterium sp. SIMBA_038 | reverse complement strand
ATCTGTCCGGAGATATATAACACTCCGTTTGCCATATTAGCTTGTGAATAAGGCCCGATTGCTGCAGGTGCATTAACTGTGTTGATTATTTGTTTCATATGTGGATATTTATTTTTTTAATGGTCATATGGAATCGTCCTCTTCATTTATATTTCCTTTCTAACCGATTTCATTAGATTTTATTTTGGTTGCAAATATAAAATTTATATTCACAAATGCCAATCTGATATTAGAAAGGTGCGTTTGG
>NZ_JAWRXH010000348.1:0-247 GCF_046535115.1 Chryseobacterium sp. SIMBA_038 | reverse complement strand
AGCTTGTGTTGCATGAGAATGAGCGGGACGTTGGATGGTGATTTCCGGACGGTTTTGGAATAAAGTGAGAACTTCTTCCTGCATACGGATCATGTCTGCAACATTGTCCTGAAATGCCTGTACCAGCGGATGACCGCTTTTTGTGGCAATGGATGGCGTATTGGCGGTATCGTGTTTTGGCATATCAAAAGATTGAGCCAAAGCTTTCACTTCTTTAAAATTACGGATAATAGGAGAGCCTAATTCC
>NZ_JAWRXH010000347.1:0-248 GCF_046535115.1 Chryseobacterium sp. SIMBA_038 | reverse complement strand
GTGCTAGCCCATTTCGCCACCGCGCCCACCGCCTCGCGGCCGAAACCTCGCGCGTGAAAATCTTCCCGAATCCAGATACCTAATTCCGCGCTTGGATGCCGAACATAGTGAAGACCCGCCAAGCCCATGAAACTGCCGCTGTCCCGTTGACGGACGGTGAATGTGAAATCCGTCCCTTCAACGATCGTCGAAATCCACCCCTGCCAGATTTGATCGAATACGGCTCGGTCGGCGGGTGGTTCCCATGA
>NZ_JAWRXH010000346.1:0-248 GCF_046535115.1 Chryseobacterium sp. SIMBA_038 | reverse complement strand
ATCGGTTTTCAATTGATGAAGCCGCCTTATTCACTAAGCCAAACGGCAGTCGGATTTATTTTTCTCGTATACCTTGTCGGAACGTTCAGTTCAACGTGGATGGGCATGTTAGCAGACAAATACGGCAAAAGAAAAATCCTGCCATTCTCATTGGTGATTGTCATGATTGGTGTCTGCATTACTTTATCTGCTGATATAGGGATCATGATTTTAGGAGTTGCGATTTTCACATTCGGCTTTTTTGCGGG
>NZ_JAWRXH010000345.1:0-248 GCF_046535115.1 Chryseobacterium sp. SIMBA_038 | reverse complement strand
ATGTAAAGTAGGCCTTACAGGATTCAAATGGATCGGAAAAATGATCCGTGAAGCAGAAGGAACCCAAAAATTTGTATGTGGTGGTGAAGAGAGTTTCGGTTTCATGACTGGAGACTTTGTTCGTGATAAAGACTCTTGTGGGAGTATCGTTCTGGCTTGTGAAATTGCTGCTTGGTGTAAAGCCAACGGAAAAACAATGTATCAGTACATGATTGAGATCTATGAAGATCTTGGAATGTATTACGAAG
>NZ_JAWRXH010000344.1:0-248 GCF_046535115.1 Chryseobacterium sp. SIMBA_038 | reverse complement strand
ATGGAGTAACTTCCCCAGATGTCACTCTTACTTGCCTTGGCAAATGCGATTTCGTTTCCGTTAAGAACAATTTTCCCTTTCATAAAACGATATCCGACGGAATTTGTGAAACCATCAGGAATTTTCGTCCATTTAACTGTTCCATCTGCAGTAAGCCTCATAACAAAAGGCACCTGCCCCTGATAAGATGGTACCGGAAAGGTATAATTTCCAAAAGTAGCGGCAGTAGTTCCTGTGTAATAACGTCC
>NZ_JAWRXH010000018.1:0-914 GCF_046535115.1 Chryseobacterium sp. SIMBA_038 | reverse complement strand
CGACCGTGGAGAGCGCGATGACGTGAGTACGGCCGAGCGTGAACGCATCAAGGCCTTGGAGCGCGAGGTCAAGGAACTGCGCCGGACCAATGAGATTCTCAAACTGGCGAGCGCGTTTTTCGCCCAGGCGGAGCTCGACCGCCGTTTCAAGTCCTGAAGGCCTTCATTGATCAGCATCGCGACACCTTCGGGGTCGAGCCGATCTGCAAGGTCTTGCGGATTGCCCCGTCGGGCTACCGACGCCATGCGGCACAGCTTCGCGATCCGTCCAGACGCTGCGCCCGCGCGAAACGAGATGAGATTCTGCAACCCGAGATCAGGCGTGTCTGGCAGGCCAACATGCAGGTCTATGGTGTGCCGAAGGTCTGGAAGCAGATGAATCGCGAGGGCATTGTGGTCGCGCGCTGCACGGTCGGTCGGTTGATGAAGCTGCAAGGTCTGCGTGGTGCGGTTCGCGGCAAGCGCATTCGCACCACGATTGCCGACAAAAGCGCACCGCGTCCGCTGGACCGAGTCAACCGGCAGTTCAAGGCTGACCGACCGAATCAGCTCTGGGTGTCGGATTTTACGTATGTCTCGACATGGCAAGGCTGGCTGTACGTGGCATTCGTGATCGACGTGTTTGCCCGCCGTATTGTTGGCTGGCGCGTCAGCTCGTCGATGACCACGGACTTCGTTCTGGACGCACTTGAACAGGCGCTGTATGCGCGGCAACCAGGCGAGAACGGGACATTGATACACCATTCCGACAGGGGGTCCCAATACGTCAGCATTCGCTACAGCGAACGTCTGGCCGAAGCGGGCATCGAGCCTTCGGTCGGCAGCCGTGGCGATAGCTATGACAACGCGCTGGCTGAAACGATTAACGGCCTGTACAAGACGGAACTGATTCATCGGCGCGCCCCGTGGAAAAC
>NZ_JAWRXH010000343.1:0-248 GCF_046535115.1 Chryseobacterium sp. SIMBA_038 | reverse complement strand
AAGGAATACTACAACGCGTTTGTAGAAGCAGTGTCCCTGATGTGCGTTGACGGCTATTTGCTAGATAGGCCGGTGAAAGACCTGAAGCCGTTTGTGCTGGCCGAAGCATCTAAGCGGGCGAGGTGTGCCCCGGCCTTGTCGGATTCGTGCTGGTACGCTGATTTCAGCCCTGCCATACAGAAGCGCGCTAATTCGTTGTTGGCTGTGGTGAATACGGCGACTATGCCAACGAGTCTGGCGAAAGTGCG
>NZ_JAWRXH010000342.1:0-248 GCF_046535115.1 Chryseobacterium sp. SIMBA_038 | reverse complement strand
CGCGCGTGCGAGCACGCCCACCAGCCAGGCGCAGGTCAGCACGCTGAATCCGAACGCGGCCTGCGGCGATAGCGTCGCCACCACGAACCCACCGAGCGCCGGGCCGGCCGTGCGCGCGATATTGAGCGAAAAGCTGTCGAGCGCGATGGCCGCCGACAGCTCGCGCGCCGGCACCTGCTCGGTGACGGCCGACTGCCATGCCGGCTGGAACATCGCGCCGGCGCACCCGCTAAGGAAGGTGAAGAAAA
>NZ_JAWRXH010000341.1:0-248 GCF_046535115.1 Chryseobacterium sp. SIMBA_038 | reverse complement strand
ACGCAGCACCGTGGAGATTTACTGATGAGCACCGCCCTCATTCCGACCACCGACGCGCACGACGTTGCAACGCGCGCGCCGCTGTCCTCAATCGAAACGTTCACGTTCGGCGATGCTGTCGCCGCGATCGACGGCGCCGACATTCTCGACTACGCCGAGCTGTGGGCGATCGACGACTATTTCGAGCCGCCAATCAGCCGAACCGGGCTCGCGAAATCGCTTCGCGCAGGCACGCATCACGCGTCCGC
>NZ_JAWRXH010000340.1:0-249 GCF_046535115.1 Chryseobacterium sp. SIMBA_038 | reverse complement strand
CAGGCATTTTATTAAAAGCCTCAAATAAAGATATACCTTACGAAGAAGCTAGAAAGCTATTAATTGAGTTGCTTAACAAAGATGGACATGGAATCAAAGATAAAGCGATCATACATGCAAATTTAGGCGATGTAGCGTTTAATTATCAGGATTTTAGTTATGCAAAAGAAAATTATATTGAATCAAATAAATTCAGCAAAAGCCTTTCCAAAGAAATTGGTATCGCAGTTTGTGAGTATTTTGAATCAG
>NZ_JAWRXH010000339.1:0-249 GCF_046535115.1 Chryseobacterium sp. SIMBA_038 | reverse complement strand
ATGTTAAGACCAGTAATTCCACTTGTTACCGCATAAGATCCACGAAGAGGAGTTCCTCGGGTGGCGCATGTTTTATTGGGACCAAATACTGCGAAGTCATAGTCATTACCAAGGTCATTAGGAACAATTTCAAATGTAAGAGTTCCTCCTGCAGCAATGGTAAAAGAGTACCATACTGAGAACTTTTCACTACTAAGACAGCCGCCAATGGTTTCCAGAGTATCTCCATGGCCATTGGGAGTGTATGAG
>NZ_JAWRXH010000042.1:0-382 GCF_046535115.1 Chryseobacterium sp. SIMBA_038 | reverse complement strand
CGATTGAAACGCTGCCGATGCCGAATTCGAACTTCCCGAGGAATTGCTTTTTGAGTGCACCCGAGAATTCCCCCATGAGGTGAACCGGCAATCCGAGGACAAGATGATCCACTTGTGTAACGCCGGAAAAGTAGAGCGCACCAAACAGCAATGCCGCGTAGTTTCCCGTCAGCGCATAGTCATCGGCGAGTGCGCTACCTGTCCAACCGTGAGCCGCGGTAATCGATATGTCTGGCCCAACTTCGTAGTCGATCCCGTTGACCGTGATTTCAGCGGTTTTGCGTGCAGTAAATGCCCCTGCGTCCCACCTCGAGATCTTTCGGGGCGGAGCTAAGGGCGAAAGCGAAGGAAACGCGTGAGCAACGACAGTGCCTCCGCTATC
>NZ_JAWRXH010000338.1:0-249 GCF_046535115.1 Chryseobacterium sp. SIMBA_038 | reverse complement strand
AATCTTTAGAGGTTGACTTTATTTGTATAGTAAGACCTTGAATAGTTATTCTAAAATTTATATATTTAGAATAAAACAAACACAATGAAAGAGGGTTATATTATAAGAGATCAGGATAAACCTCATTTTATTACTTGTACAGTTATAGATTGGATTGATGTTTTTTCCCGAAAAACCTATAGAGATATCGTTATAGAAGCGCTAAAATATTGTATCAAAAATAAAGGAATGATAGTGTACGGCTATGTC
>NZ_JAWRXH010000337.1:0-249 GCF_046535115.1 Chryseobacterium sp. SIMBA_038 | reverse complement strand
ACCCAGCTTCCTTACACTCCACAGGGGTTTCCTGTAGAATTGATGAGCATTTCAGGAGGAAAAGGAGTGAAGCTAAGAGCAACAGTAACAGAATTTGGACCCGTTTTATTAAGTAAGATCCTTGAACTTAATGACACTCAGCAAAGTATCATGTCTATTGTTTTCAAGTATTGTGATGATAAAGGACTGCCATTGATTGACCTGAATGATCTGAAGAAAGTATTGCAATATGTAACAGATAATGCTCAG
>NZ_JAWRXH010000336.1:0-249 GCF_046535115.1 Chryseobacterium sp. SIMBA_038 | reverse complement strand
ACCAGTGCATTAGCGATTGGCGTTTGACCATCATATGAAAGTAACTTGCCATATACTGTATTTTGATTGGGCTGCGTCGGATCAACCACTTCTACTGGCTTTTCAGGATTTGTTTGACTTGATGTTGAGTCGTTATCATCATTACAACCAACCAGAGCCAACGAAGTCATCATAAAAACAGTCATGACTGACAATTTATTTCGTAAAAATACTTTCATACTTTTAGGTTCCATTTGCAGTATTAAGAGG
>NZ_JAWRXH010000335.1:0-249 GCF_046535115.1 Chryseobacterium sp. SIMBA_038 | reverse complement strand
CTATCATAAAATGAAAGAATGTATGCTGAAAGCAGGTGTTCTTAACCATGAAAACATTTCTATATCCTAAATTTATTGTAAAAAGAAGGCTGTCTTAATTGAAACAGCCTTCTTTATTTTTTATAGGTAAACACCAATATTTTCACAAGTAATACAAACTTAATCAATGTATTATTTTTTATGATAATGATGCGGAAATGCTTCTTCAGGCTTCATTTTGAAAACATTTAAAAGAACCCATGACTTAAG
>NZ_JAWRXH010000041.1:0-383 GCF_046535115.1 Chryseobacterium sp. SIMBA_038 | reverse complement strand
AATTACTACTTCCATGACCGCGCCTTGACCGACAACCCGGCGATGGCGCGCGAAGGCGTCAACCCGGGCAACCCGCAGAGCTATCAGCGGATGCAGCACAATATCGAGCAACCGGAGAATCTGGCGTATCTGGAGCGCATCCGCGACCTGCTCGATGAGTACCCGGGCACCACCAGTGTCGGCGAGATCGCCGGCAATGACCCTCTCCCGACCATGGCTGCCTATACCGCCGGCCAATGCCGCCTGCACATGGCCTACACCTTTGACCTGCTCAACAGTGATGGCGATGCCCGCGCGCTTTACGACGTGCTGACGCGCTTTGCCGAGCAAGGCGAAGACACCTGGCCTTGCTGGGCCCTGTCCAATCATGACGTGGAACGCAG
>NZ_JAWRXH010000334.1:0-249 GCF_046535115.1 Chryseobacterium sp. SIMBA_038 | reverse complement strand
CAACGTTGGCCAGCTCAATACCGCTCTCAAGATTGTGGAGACCGATCAACGAATCAAAGCGCAAGCAACCGATGCCAATACGAGCTGGATCTCGCGGGCGGATGCCGGATCATTCGGTTCCACTGCAACCGCAAGCGGCAAGAACGCTGTCGCAGTTGGCCAAGGATCGGTGGCCGATCGCGACAACTCGTTCTCGGTCGGTGCGAAGGGAAGCGAGCGTCAGGTCACGAACGTGGCGGCCGGTACGGC
>NZ_JAWRXH010000333.1:0-249 GCF_046535115.1 Chryseobacterium sp. SIMBA_038 | reverse complement strand
CTACAGGGTGCCAACGGCTGTGCCGTCCACAATAACCAGGCCAACTTCGGAGCATTCCCTGGGATCAACTCCCAGTGATATGATAAGTAAATGGTTACTTACGCTGATCTTCTGAACGCACGCTTTGAATACAACGGACGCGGTGAGAACGGAACCTACGATTGCTACGGCCTCTGCATGGAGGTCGGGCGTCGGATGGGGAAGGAATTGCCTGAGATTCTGACACCCCGCGGCTTCATGAAGATGCAG
>NZ_JAWRXH010000332.1:0-250 GCF_046535115.1 Chryseobacterium sp. SIMBA_038 | reverse complement strand
AGGGACAAAGGTATTACAGGAGAAGTTTTCATTCGATTCTCCAAATCATGAATATATCTTCCATGGTTTAGACTCCGGCACAGAATACACTTTTTATGTAGAGGCTTGGAAGAGATTCCCTGAGACTCTGATCGTGTCCGCTGAATCGTCCGGGTCTACTACAGACGCAGAACCAGAGGTAGAGGATCTATCAATTGAACAGAGTGATATCTCAACCAACTCTGCAACATTCAAATGGTCCAAAAAAACT
>NZ_JAWRXH010000331.1:0-250 GCF_046535115.1 Chryseobacterium sp. SIMBA_038 | reverse complement strand
CGTATCACGCTATTACAGCCTCCCTGCAAAAGACAGAGTAATAAGCCTTTCTGATGCTAAGGAAGAATTTTTGTATCTTTTAAAAAATGCAGTTAAGAAACAGCTTATTGCAGATGTAGAAGTAGGAAGTTTTCTAAGCGGGGGATTGGATTCATCTTCTGTTGTAGCCTTGGTAGATGAATTTCTACCCCATCAGACTACGATCAGCTTCGGGTATGACCACAAGGACAACGAACTGAAATATGCAAAG
>NZ_JAWRXH010000330.1:0-250 GCF_046535115.1 Chryseobacterium sp. SIMBA_038 | reverse complement strand
GACAGCGGTCTGGTAGTAGAATCTTTGGATGGAAGACCTGGGATATTCTCTGCCCGTTATGCAGGAGATCATGATTTTGCAAAGAATATTGAAAAAGTATTGGAAGAGCTGCAGGGAATAGAAAACCGAAAGGCTTACTTCGTTACTGTTTTATGCTATTATGATGAAAACGGGGCTCAATACTTTGAAGGAAGAGTTCATGGGAATTTATTGACTGAAAATAAAGGGTTCAAAGGATTTGGTTATGACC
>NZ_JAWRXH010000329.1:0-250 GCF_046535115.1 Chryseobacterium sp. SIMBA_038 | reverse complement strand
ATAAAAGTCCACTGAATTATTGATCATGATAATGTCCACCGTAGGAGAATAAGCCTCTATTTCAACATCCGGACTGAGTAATACCTTATCAATATCTGGTAATAATGAAGTATTGATATCTTCAACTAACCGCCAGCAGTTTAGAAAGTCAGTTAAATATATAATATTGGTTTCTATAGTTTTAACTTTTCTTTTTCTTTTAATGCTTTCCCAACGTAATACTTTGTTTTAAGTTCCATTTCATAGGTAT
>NZ_JAWRXH010000328.1:0-250 GCF_046535115.1 Chryseobacterium sp. SIMBA_038 | reverse complement strand
AACCAAACCAATCAGTCCCATTTTACAGATATTCTTCATACTTCATTTTTAAACCTGCAATTTACGACATGCCTAATGGGTTTCAAAAATATTTTCTCATTTTGAAACATTAATCTTCAAAATAATCAATGTCCCAATTGTACTATTTTTGAAGTAGATCATATTAGTAGTTTATTAATATAATTCTGAGCTTTGCAGTAACAGAATCAGTACTTTTTTTTCATATAGAAACAGTTGTAAAAAAGATATT
>NZ_JAWRXH010000017.1:0-941 GCF_046535115.1 Chryseobacterium sp. SIMBA_038 | reverse complement strand
TACCGATCCACATCTCGTTTTTCAGTGGGGCAAAAGTACTCCATTATACCCTACCACTCCAAATCTATTTAACATAAAATTTACTTTTAGTTCATATTTGAAGGTAAAACATTGATACCGTGGGAGATTAATTTTAAACTAATGTTTGTTTTTTTGAGGTTGAGAGTCAGAGTGTGGGAGGGTCATGGGGTTTGAGGGTAGTGAAGAGTAAGGGGTGAAAAGTCTTAGTGTGTATAATCAAAGGATTCTGCAGCCATTTTTAGTGAAAAAAGATGGAGACTGATTATTTTTGAGAGTATAAAGTTCAAAGAAAATTAGAGAATCGGATGATTTGGATGGAAGCAGGCGTTTAATATTATAAATTTTTTATCCAGTATATATTAATTTATCATGGATAACTGTATTATTTTTTCCTTTAAAAGTAAGAATATCAATTCATAGTTTATTTAAATATTAAACTCAAGAATTAGGAGAAGTTAAAATGTTAATACCAGTATAGACTTTAATAAAAATATTTTCTATTGCTTCTTAGTATATGTATAATTAAAAATATTCTGCTAAAAAGTCCTATCTCAATAAAAATCTTCAAGATTTTAAAAACTTTGAAGATTTGATGAATTATGTAATCATTATTCATACTAGTATTATAAAAAGAGTTTTTTTCGTCTAAATATTCCTTGATTTTTTGTATAGGGATTAGTTTTACTTCTACAGACAAATAAAGTCATGTGCATTATTGACCATGACAAAAACTGTTTTCTAATATTTTGTTTAGATCCTTCCAGGATGACAAACTTTGTGGATATTGTGGAATGTTGAAAGATGGATGTAAGGAGTTTAATATAATGGTGAATATTTTTTGAAACTGCTTCACATTAATCATAATTAAAATGCTGTGATCATTTTATTAATTACTAATATTCTATTTTTATTTAAAATAA
>NZ_JAWRXH010000327.1:0-250 GCF_046535115.1 Chryseobacterium sp. SIMBA_038 | reverse complement strand
CGGTATACGAGAATAAAGGAGACAATGGAAAAGCTTATTTTTATTTAAATGCTTATACTGAGGCAAAAAATAGAAATAATACAGCCATCCTGAAAACCATCAACAAGGATATGGAGTCCTTTATAGCAGAAACAAAGAACGATTCAGAAAATCATGGGAGAAATGTACAATGGGTAATTTTATTATCTCTTGCAGTTCTTTCGTTGCTGGCTGTGTATGCATGGAGAATCATAAGTTTGCTTAGAAAAAG
>NZ_JAWRXH010000040.1:0-386 GCF_046535115.1 Chryseobacterium sp. SIMBA_038 | reverse complement strand
CCAAACGGGACGCCTCAACGTCTCGCCGTTGACGCAAACCAATGACGCTTCATGGCCGAACCCGGAAGTCCGGCGCTGGGGGCCGGTCGTGCACTGCAACATCAGCCGCCAACTTCCGTAGCCGACCCATTGCAGCCGTTCGGGTTTCGGTCAGCAACCCGCGCCGAACGCACCGGCCGACAAACTCGGCTCGCCAGATCGCCACGTACGGGTTTCGAAGCGGTTCGGGAGGGGTAAAGCGACACTCGAAAACCGGATAGTTTCGAGTTTTCACATAGCCTCGGCCGGAAGCCGTCGGTAGCGGCCGAGCCGCCACCGCCCATGCAGTCGTCCAGGGCGTGTGAGCGATTCGCATACCGAGAATCGTATATAAATCATGCCTCTAC
>NZ_JAWRXH010000326.1:0-251 GCF_046535115.1 Chryseobacterium sp. SIMBA_038 | reverse complement strand
AGGAACCATTTTTACCTGTCCTACCGTAGGCATCACCAGAATATCTCCAAGGTCTGCCCATCCGGTACCGCTAAGGTGATTATGACTGAATCCCATAATGGTTTTACTGCTGTAGTGATATCCTGAACACCAATCCCAATCTCCGCTTTTGGTATTCTGATCCGGACTTAACTGAATCATTCCAAAGGGGGTGGTAGCTCCCGGAAATGTATGGCCGTGCCCTCCTGTTCCAATGAAAGGATCTACCCAGG
>NZ_JAWRXH010000325.1:0-251 GCF_046535115.1 Chryseobacterium sp. SIMBA_038 | reverse complement strand
AAATAAGGCCAGCAAAAGCCTGACTATGTCCGAGTCCATTTAGAAGTTGTATAAATTTTATTAGGTACAAAGATATGCAAAATATAAATAACCTGGGATAAGTTATTTTAGTCTGTAATTTTTGGGATGAAAAACGACACTTTAGAACGTGCTTATTTTATATTAAAAAAAATAATTGGACACTGTATTCATTCCTTGTATCAAGGATAGGTTTTTGAGCACTAAATAAAGGTTTTTACCTTTTATTATAC
>NZ_JAWRXH010000324.1:0-251 GCF_046535115.1 Chryseobacterium sp. SIMBA_038 | reverse complement strand
CCGTACCCGACAGGTTGCTCAGAACCGCGCCCACAGTGGTCGCCGAAATATCGCGCACGCCGTTGTCCGCCACGCCGCTCGTCTGCGCGATGCTGCCTTGTCCCGAGAGCGCCAGCGTCGCGCCGCTCGCGATAGTCGTGGCGCCGCTGTAGCTGTTGGCGTTGCCAAGCGTTTGTGTGCCGCCCGTCACGCTCAAGCCGCCGGTACCGGAGATCGCGCCGTCGAATGTGCCGCTCGCCTGCGTCACCGAG
>NZ_JAWRXH010000323.1:0-251 GCF_046535115.1 Chryseobacterium sp. SIMBA_038 | reverse complement strand
CCAGACAATAGCGACGACAGTATAAATACATCGCGCTCCTTCCAGTGTTGGAGCCATTTTGTGACGGGGAGAATAAACAAAACAAACAATAGACCGTTTAACCCGAGTATCCATCCGAATATTTCGGTGCTGGTGAGCATCATCGAAGCATCCTTCCATGTGAAGGGCGCTTGAGCTGGAACTTCATGAATGATGTAGACCGGCAAGTAAAGATCGAGCTGCATGATCGGTACCAGCGTGCAGATGCCTGC
>NZ_JAWRXH010000322.1:0-251 GCF_046535115.1 Chryseobacterium sp. SIMBA_038 | reverse complement strand
AGAAATACACTGCATTGCAAATGCGTAGAATAGAAGAACTGAGATACCTGTTGCAAAACTGAAGACTTTCTCTCCGTTTGGTTTCACATCTCGTCTCATTTTATCAATCACTTTTACTTCAGGAGCATCATCTTCAAGGCTATAAAGCGTTGACATTGTTCCTACAAATACCTCTCTTGCTACAAAACTTGTAAGAATCCCCACTCCCATTTTCCAGTCGTATCCCAATGGAGCAATTAACGGCTCTATTC
>NZ_JAWRXH010000321.1:0-251 GCF_046535115.1 Chryseobacterium sp. SIMBA_038 | reverse complement strand
CATGAACGCACCCAATCAGGCGCGCACGCTGGCAGATGTCGCACAAAAACCGAATGGCCTTGGCGCCACGGACATCAGCGTCGATATGTTCTCCGCGCAGGGATTCGCGCTCGCGCAACGCATTGCGACGGCGTTCGCGTCGAGCAATGCGGTTCCCGCTCAGTTCCGCTCGGTAGTCATCAAGCGAGAAAAGCAGGGCAGCGATTACGTCGACGTCGAAGTGCCGAATCCCGCGGCGATCGGCAATGGGC
>NZ_JAWRXH010000320.1:0-251 GCF_046535115.1 Chryseobacterium sp. SIMBA_038 | reverse complement strand
ATCGAGTGTATAAATTTGCGAAGCTGCATTGATTTTACAACAGTATTGGTAAATGAAGATTTTTCTTTGCGCCACACTGCCAAAGTGAAATTTGTTTATGCTCTGCATACGCAATGTCTTAATTTGAGGAGTGAGCTATGGACATCATCCGGTTAGGTGACACCACCGACAATGGCGGCGTAGTGGTTACAGCATCTACGACGATGGAATACGAGGGAAGACCAGTGGCTAGAAAAGGCGATCTTGTCGAC
>NZ_JAWRXH010000319.1:0-251 GCF_046535115.1 Chryseobacterium sp. SIMBA_038 | reverse complement strand
GGGCAATCGCATGGGTACGCAGGCCGGTGATGGACTGCCCCTGAAACACGACGTTGCCACTTACGCACGGCAGCAGTCCCATGATCGCCTTGACCAGCGTCGTCTTGCCCGCGCCGGTGCCCCCGACGACGAGGAACGAGCGCCGCGCCGCGACGAGCCCGCGCAGCGCCCTAAGCGCCACCTCGTCGAGGAAGCCGCCGGCGGCGAGTTCGTCGAGGCTCGCCTGCGCCTGGCGCAGCACCCGGAAGCTT
>NZ_JAWRXH010000318.1:0-252 GCF_046535115.1 Chryseobacterium sp. SIMBA_038 | reverse complement strand
CTTGTCTGTTTTTCCTAAAAAAGATGTTAAAAAAACATACAGAGATGGAGCGTATTCAGAAGATTTTATTTTACTTTGAATACTATTTTTAAATGCTTTTAGCCTGAGTCATTGAACAGGTTTAGATAATAAATAAAAGAACGAATTGAATGAAGAAAATTGTATATGGACTGTTCTTTGGAGACAGTATAACGTATGGAGAATATGACGGCGTTTTCGGGGGCTGGGTTGATATTTTAAAAAGATATGCCC
>NZ_JAWRXH010000317.1:0-252 GCF_046535115.1 Chryseobacterium sp. SIMBA_038 | reverse complement strand
ACCGCACGTAGACCTCCTCGGAGACCACCCCTTCGAGAAATGGCGGCATCGACCGCTTTCGTGTCATCGTTGTTGTTCTCTTGCGCCCGTGGTTCGTGGCAAAAAATCGGAGCCGTGCACCGGCAGGCTCCGAAGGAAGAAATGATCGAGTGGGCGGTCACGAAATATCCGCCCCCTGGCATTTCTGCCGCTTCGTGCCTGTCTTCGCTTACTCGCCATCGCAACAAGCACTTCCGAGCTCACTGGCGAAAG